>CAVANO010000031.1:0-74591 GCA_963590165.1 Anaerovoracaceae bacterium | reverse complement strand
CAGAAGCACATGATTTGGTTGACAAAACGATTTCGTAAGTGCTATAATACGGTTGATTCCCAAGCGAAGGGACAAAAGAAAGGATGGGTCGAGATGAAAAAGCATCTGTTCAGCCTGCTGATGGCGGCAGCACTGCTGGTGACCTCCTGCACGGGCGCACTGGTAGAAGAAACAAAAGCGGCGGATGACGGCGTGATGCGCGATGGACTGACGGCGCTTGAAGCGACGCGCTTGATGGGCAACGGCATCAACCTCGGCAACACGCTTGAGGCATGCGACAGCAACAGCGGCATGAAAACGGCGGATCCGCTGAGCTTCGAAACATCGTGGGGTCAGCCGGTGACGACACAGGAAATGGTCAACGGCATGAAGGAAGCCGGCTTTGACACGTTACGCATTCCGGTGGCATGGATGACCAATGCGACGCATCTCTATGAGGGCGACTACACCATCGATGCCGCCTACATGGAGCGTGTGGCGGAAGTCGTTGATTACGCCCGCAATGCCGGCATGTACGTCATCATCAATGACCACTGGGACGGCGGCTGGTACGGCATGTTCGGCTCGGAGAGCGAGGAAACCCGTACGCTGGCGATGGAAGCGTACAAGGGCATGTGGCAGCAGATTGCCGAGCGCTTCCGCGATTACTCTGACTATGTCATCTTCGAGAGCGCAAACGAGGAACTGGGCAGCCGCTTTGATGAAAATTCCGCTCTGTACTGCTCTGACTCGGTTGTCAGTTATCTGACGGATGATGAGCGCTACGCCCTGACGAACGAGGTCAATCAGGCGTTTGTGGATGTCGTTCGCGCAACCGGCGGCAACAACGCAGAGCGTTTGCTGCTCATTGCAGGCTACGGCACGAACATCGACCAGACGTGCGATGACCGCTTCCAGATGCCGACGGACACGGCGGAAAACAAGCTGATGGTGTCCGTACACTACTATGATCCGTGGTCGTACTGCGGCGCATCAACGGCGGCAGGCGCAACGAAGTGGGGCACGAAGAGCGACTACGAGTACCTTGACACGCAGCTGGCGAAAATGACGAAGTTCACCGAAGCCGGCTTCGGTGTGGTCATCGGCGAATATGGCGCACTGCCGTGCAGCGATGGTCTGAAGGACAACACCCTCGCGTATCACACGGATTTCCTTGACGCCTGCACGAAGTACGATTTTGCAAACTGCCTGTGGGACTGCAGCGGTCTGTACCTGCGCACAACGCAGACGTTTGCAGATGACGAAATTCTGGCGATGTACCAATCGAAGCGTGAATCCACAGAAGAAGGCCTTGATTATGCATCCGTGCAGGAGACAGCAGCGGCAGCTATGACGGCAGCAGCTGAGGCGGCGCCTGCAACGTTCCAGGAGGATGCAGTTGTCATCGATGACCAGACCTGCATGGCGTGGATTATGTGGAACGACGGCGGCTGGGCAATTACCCACAGCGTCGGCGATACCTACAATGCGGATTCCATCACGGCTGGGCTTGTTGCTACGAACGCCATGATTACCGGCGAAGGCAAATATACGGTTGGGCTGGACTTCACCGGCACATCGCAGGGCTATTCTGCGTCTGTCGCGTTCGCTGCAATCGGCATCAGCAATGGCGAAATTCTCTATCCGAACTACCTGATCAATATCAAGGAGGTTCGCATCAACGGCGAAATTTACCGCCTGAAGGGCCGTGCCTACACGACCTCCGATGACGGCGTCTGCACGCGCGTGAACCTGTACAACGAATGGGTGACGAGCGTACCGAAGACGGCGCGTCTGCCCGGCGGCAACCTTGCCGGTGCAACACCAACGCCCATCAACCGCAACGACGAAGTTATTGCTGAAATCAAGACGATTGAAATTGACTTTGAATATGTACCGATGAATTAAAAAACATACAAAAAAGGGACTGGCTCAAGATGGAGCCGGTCCCTTTTGCTTACTGTGAGGAAAGCGTTGACAGCATGGCTTTGACGCTGCTCAGCCGTACAAGGAAACTGCCGCCGCCGGACGTTTCTGCAAGGGCGTAGTAGTCATCGTACGTTGTGTAGCGTACCGTTTGGGTACTGCCGCTGCGGAGTGTGAAGGTGATTTCCGCCAGCAGCGCACCGCCTGACACATCCTGCTCGGCGGATTTGTCGAACATCAGCCCGATGACAGCGGCGTAGCAGGAGGAAAACTCTTCCTGCGAGATGTCCTTGCCGTTGAACAGCCAGCGCTGCCCAAGCGTATCATCGTCGCCGGAATACTCGGTGCTGAGCAGGTAGAGGGTATCTGTCGTGCGGATCAGTGTTTGCGAAACGTTGTAGGCAGGCACGAGCGCGACATAGCGGTTCAGGAGCGTGTCAACGCCGCAGCCATCAGCGAATGCAAGCTGTGTGCGGCTAATGGTGTAGATATCGCCGGTCGAGTCCATGCGGACGTACACCGTGCCGTCACCTGCATCGCTGCCGATGTGGATATCACGGATGGTGCCGTCCGAGAAGGAGACAATCAGCCTGCGTGGATCATCAAGCCCGTACAGCGCAAGCCCTTCCATGTCGGACACGGTGGTGATGTATGCTTCGGCGTATATGGCGCAAACGCCTTCGATGAACGCATTAATCTGCGTGGTATCGCCGTCATGCACGAGCGGCGTAGACGAATGCCACTTGAGCAGGCTATTATCCGTTGTACCCTTGGAGAAAATGAGTCGGCTGTTTGAAGCGTCCACAACGGCGATTTGCAACGCGTCGGACGTGCTTTCCGTGATGGCGGAAGGCAGCGTGTGATGTGCCTGCAGAGGCTTGCATAGCGTGTCGTGCAGGTCGTATGGGACAAGATAGACGTTGTCATCGCCGTCGAGGGCGAAATAGCAGCTTGCGCCGTCTGAAGTTTTATGCCCGATGCGCAGCGTGCGGCTCGTGCCGTCCGTGTGCAGGATGGTGATGACCGCGTCCGGGTCAGTCAGACCGCATGCATCGCGGTCGAGTGCCGGATAACTGGCGGTTGCCGGAATGTACTGCGCGGCGATAATCAGCATCTGCCATGCATCGCTGTTCAGTGTGAAGAGTTCATTGCCTTCCACCAGAAACGGCTGAGAAAGCGCATTGTACACTCCGAGCAGATTGCCGTTTGCGTCGAAAGCCATGTCGGATACGACGGTGTAGCTCTCATAGCCTTTTGGCAATACGGTGATGCTTTTGAGGCTCGACAGTGCGTCCTGATACAGCAGAAAGTAGGATGCAGCTGATTCTTCTTCGGCAGGCAGTGTGCTTTCAGCCGCCTGGTTGCTGCCAAGGAGCATGTATGCGCCGAAAAGCGTTGCGCAGCACAGCAGCATTCCCAGCAGGCGAAGTCCGCGCCGCATCAGAGCCGCCTCCTTTTCAGGAGCACGACCGCCATGACAATCAGCAGTATGCAAGGCACGAGCGCAATCGACAGGATGGTGACACGTTGGCGGCTGCTGGCGTTGTCGAACGTGATGCGCTGCGCGGCTAGGCGCTTGACACCGGCATCGAGCGAGGCAGTTTGGTCAAGATCGCTCATATCAGTCACGCACCACGTCAGCAGGGCAAGGTCATCGCTGGCGTCAAGTACGGACGCGCCGCTGATTTCGGTCGCATCCTTGAACATGTCCGCAGAGGAAAGCAGGCACAGCGCCGTGCCGCTGCTCTTCTTCGCGACAGCACCGAGGAGGAATTGCCCGGAAGTGTCGTTATCCTGCGCATCGAGGGATGAGCCGTCTGCATTCGGGTGGAGGACAGCGCGAGTCGAAGTCTCCAGCAGTTTCGTCACGGTGACGCTCGGACGAATGGCAGGCGTTGCGAGTGCGCAGGCACGGGGGAGGATGACACGCCCGGTGACATCCTCCGCAAGGGCATCAGCAAGTGCCGGCGACAGGTGCTCTGGAGAATCAACATAGCGCGTGCTTTCCTGCGTGCTTTCGACCACCCAGCCGGACTGGAAGTCCAGCCCGTACAGGCTGCAAACTGTCCGCAACTGCGTCAGGCGGTCAAGCGGCGTATCGGCACCGCAGGCAATGAGCGCACGTCCGCCGTCATCGAGGAAGGAGACAAGCGTCTGTGCCTCATCGCCGGTCAGGTCGTTCTGCGGGTCAATCAGGAGGAGAATGTCCGTTGCGGCAGGGGAGATGCGTCCGAGCTCGCCCGAATGCACATCGAAGCCGTTTGAACGAAGCTGAAGCGCCAGCAGGGAGCAATCTTCCTCGCTTGCTTCGCCGTGACCGGTGATGAACCATACACCGACGGGATTTTCCGTGCAGACGCGGCTGATGGCGCCGATGAGCTGTGCTTCGCCGCAGTAGATGGTGTATTCCTCGTCCATGACAGTGCGCGAGAAGAGCAGGTCATCCGGCTCAAGGCGGATAATGCGTGTGCCATCTTCGTTCGTGATGAAAATCGTGCCGTTTTCAACGCTCTGTGCGTCACCGCTGAGGGCGGTAATGCGCTGCGGCTGCGTGACAGGATCGATTTCTTCTACGTGGATGTGCTCACAGACGGCAGACATCTTCGCGAGCGTTTCGGTTACGAGGTCGCGTACCGTGCTGTCATAGGCGGCGGAAAAGACGGGGTAGAGCAGCACGTCCTCCTCCAGTGCATCGAGGTGAGAAAGCGTATAGTCGCTCAGCTGCGTCACACCGTCAGAGGATACATCCGCCTTCAGGTACCACTTGTCTTCCGCGCGTTCGCTGACGAGAATGAGCAGCACCGCCATCACGACCGCCAGAATGCATGTCAGCAGATGATACAGCCCATAGGGCATTTGCTTCTTTTTCTTCATCGATGCTCACCCCTTTGCGTGACGGCGCTTTTCCAGCACGCGGTCGGTCAGGAAAAGCATCAGGAAGGTAAAGACAAGAAAATAGACGATATCCGCAAAGCTGATGATGCCATTGGCAAAATCACCCAGGCGGGAGGACGACGGCAAATAGCCGAGGATGACGCTGAGCGGATGCAGATACGCGCTTGTGCTTGCCTGCGGCACGATGTAGTGCTCAGACAGGTACATCAGCACGTTCACGCCGAGCGTCAGGATGGCGGCAGTAATCTGATTCGTGCACAGCGAGGAAAGCAGCACGCCCACGGACAGCATGGCGGCATCCAGCAGATAGTAGCCGAGAAACACGACGGCAATCTGCGTCCATGAAAGCTGTGCGTACGGCGAAATCAGCAGCGGATGCAGGAGAGAAAGCAACATTGCGAGCAGCAGCATCAGCATGGACGCAAATGCTTTGCCCATCACGATTTTGCCCAGCGGCACGGGCGCAGTCAGTAAAAGCTGGTCGGTGCGCATGCGCTTTTCCTCGGCGAACAGGCGCATCGTCAGCAGGGGAGCAATCAGCAGCAAGGGCAGCTGCATGCCGGAAAACAGCAAGTTCATGCTGGCGCTCATTTCCTGCCCGATGTTGATGAACACAAACACGATGCCGGATAAAAGCGCGTACATGGCGAGAAATACATAGCCGACTGGCGTTGTAAAATAGCTGCTCAGCTCATGACGAAATACAGCACGCATCAGTTTTCCTCCTTCTGGCCGATGACGTCGAGGAAGGCTTCCTCCAGCGCACCTTCACTGGTCATTTCCAGCAGCTCATAGCCGTTGTTCAGGCAGCAGGCGGATACCTGTGCACGCAAATCAGCATGCAGCTCGTGATGAATGATGAGTTGAGCGGCACCATCCTCGCTGCATTCCGCATCTGTTACGCTCGTGACACCCGGAATTGCAGAAAGCAGCGCAATCAGACCGTCATCGCCGCGATAGCGCAGGCGGATGCGTGCTGCACCCTGCAGCAGCGATGTCATCGTTCCATCAAAGCAGATGTGTCCATGATCGAGCACGATGGCGCGGCGACAAACGTTCGTGACCTCGCTGAGCAGGTGTGACGAGAGCAGCACGGTGCTTTCTTCGCCGGCCTTGCGGATGACGTCGCGCATCTGTACCATCTGCAAGGGGTCAAGACCGCTGCCGGGTTCATCGAGAATCAGCAGCGACGGATGAGGCAGAAGTGCCTGTGCCACGCCAAGACGCTGCCGATAACCCTTTGACAGCCGACCGGACAGGCGCGAGGCATACTCATTCAGCCCGGTCAGCTCAATGACGCGCTCCGCCTCCTGCTTCTGCTGGTTGAGGGACATTCCGCGCAGCTGCGCACAGTAGTGCAGATATTCCCGAACTGTCATGTCCGGATAAAGCGGCGGCTGTTCGGGCAAATACCCGATGTGCGCCCGTGTCTTCATGGGCGATTCGAGCGTATCATCGCCGCAGACGGTGATTTCGCCGCCGGTTTGGCAGAGGTAGCCGGTCATCATGTTCATCAGCGTGGATTTGCCGGTGCCGTTCCTGCCCAGCAGCGCGATGATTTCGCCCTTTTCGGCGGAAAAGGTGATCTCCCGGAGCACCTCGCGCCGACCGTAGCGCTTCGACACGCCGCGGACGTCAAGTATCGTTTCCATGCTCTGTGTTCTCCTTGCTGCGGCGGTACTGCAAAGGCGTAACGCCGGCGATTTGCTTGAAGCGGCGGATGAAGCTCGAAGCATCATAGTAGCCGACGCTGACGGCAATTTCTTTGATGGACAGGTCCGTCTGTGTCAGCAGCTGTTTGGAGCGCTCCAGCCGCAGGATGGTCAGGTATTCGTTCGGGGAGACGTGATTGCGCTCCTTGAACGTGAAGGAAAGCCGTGCGGTCGACACACCGAATGCCTCCGCAATGGCACTGATGGACAGTTCAGGGTCGGCAAAGTGTTCGCGGATGTATGCCGCGACCTCTTCAATTTCGCCGTCCTCCTCTTTGCTTTCCTGCGGTCGCTCTGCCTTTAGCAGCGTATCGCAGACGCGGCGCAGCAATTCGTTCAGGTCATCGACACTCTGACAGCCGGACAGGGAGAAGATGTCGTACATGTCCTTCATGTCGCTTGTGTCGGTCAGGTTGTCGGCGTTGGCACGAAGCAGCGTGTGAATCACATCGTTGTAAATCAGGCGGAAGGCGAACGGCGTAATGCCGGAATGCTTGAGGAATGCCAGCAACTCATCGAGCTTGCCGGAAAGCATGTCGCGGTTGCTGAGCATCAGCGCCTGATTGATGCCATCGGTGATTTTGCGCGCCTGCGGCAGAATTTCGCTCAGATTCACCGACACGAAGGAGTATTCCAGCACTTTTGTTTCATCCATGACGAAACGGTTGTCATATGCGGTCGCTGCCTCCAGATAGCAGGCAGGCGCGTGCAGGAAGTTCGTGTGCACGTTACTCATGGCGATGCAGGCGTGACCGTAACGCTCGTTGCAGGCAGTGTGCAGCGCATCGGCAACTTCATGCAGCGCTTCCGGCCTGTCGCAGAATACGACATAGAGGAAGTTATTCATCGATGCCATTTCAACACTGCAGACGGTGATGCCCTCAATGGTGTTCAGCGGCGGTGTCTGCATGCTGAAGGGCTGGTCGCTGGCATCCTGCTCAGGACAGAGCACCATGCCGTAATATGGCTTGTCGATATCAAGCTGCAGACTGCGGGCGGCTGCAACAGCCATTTCGCGGCTGTCGAAACGTCCCTTCATGAAGCGCAGGACGAAATAATGGCGCTGCATGGGCAGGGAGGATTCCAAACGGCTCGCAAGGTCACTGTTGCGGCGGGAAAGCTCGCGGATGCCGGTCTGAATGGTGCTCAGTTCATCGCCGGGCGCATCCTCCTGCGGCAGTAGGCTGCTGATTTCGCGTATGGGGCGGATATTGCGCCGTGCCAGCATGTAGGACAATACAGAGCCTGCCACGGCCAGCACTGCAATCAGCATCAGTACGCTGCCCATGCTGTCCCAGACGTTGCCGGTCAACTCGGCAGAGGGCATGACCATGGCATACTGCATGCTCCAGCTGCGGCTGCCGAGGGAGAGCAGCGTGTAGGTCGTGCCGTTGACGGTAAATTCCTGCTGCGAGGTGCCGCTGTCCGTGGAAATCATACCGGACAATTCTTCAGCGCTGACCGGCAATTCGCCGGAGGACGCGAGAAGCTTGCCGTCATGCAGGATGCAGGTGATGGCGTTTGTCGTGATGGCGTCGGAAAAGAGCTGCTGATAGGTATTCTGCCGAAGCAGGAAAATCATCGAGCCGCGGTCGCTGTTCTGACTCATGCCAAGCGGCAGGATGAACGTGACGATGTCGTATTCGCCGCTGCCGAGCAGGGAAGAGGATACCCGTTGGGACGGCAGCACCATCAGGCCGCTCGGGTGGAGAATCATGTCCAGCAACTCGTCGGTCGTCGTATCAGCATAATGCATCAACTCGCCGAACATGTCCAGCTGCATCATCGAGGAGGAGGAATATAGGTACTCGTCCTCCGAAAAGCACAGATACATCTGGTCGGCGAAGTCGCTGCTGACCGTGTAGGGAATCAACTGCTGCATCAGGTCATAAGCGCGCCAAGGCTCCTCCTGATAGCTGAACGGCTGCAGATACGGCGACAGCCCGATTTGTTCTGCTGAATTGAGCATCGTGCTCAAATAGCCCTCGTGCTGGTCGGCGATGCGGCTCAGACGGTTGATTTCGCTGTCAATCATCTGTGCACGAACCTCGCGGCTGGTGTAGAAGTACATGTACAGGAAGAGGACGCTCAGCGTGAGCAGCAGCACAAGCAGATAGGAAACGACATAGCGCGCGAAGGTGGACAGGCGCTTGCTGCGCAAAGTTTTGACAGGCTTCATGGCTGTGCGTTTGCCTCCACATAGCGGTCATAGACCGTCTGATAGATGGTGACGTACTCTTCGGAACCGATGGATTTCAGCTCCTCAAGGAAGGCTTCGTAGTTCTCGTCGGTGACGCCGCGCGTGATGGCTTCCACCAGATACGCATTGATGGCGGACTTCATCGGCGTATGAATCTGCAGGATGCGGGCAGATTCTTCGCTCGTCTTGGGTGCAGTGTCGTTCAGCAGCGTGTAGGAGAGCGTCTCGAGCACACCTGCCTCATCATAGAGCTGGCAATAGGCGGATTTCTCCTGACGATGCGCGGCAGGCACGTATACGGACGTGTAGTAGCTTTCCGGTGCGAAGAACTGTCCGCAGATGACCGGCACGGTCTTGTACAGCTCGTTGCCGCTGGGTACATAGGAGACCTCATAGCGCCCGTCCTCGCGCTTGATGAGCGTATCGCCGAGTTTGCCGTTCTGCGCAACAAGCATGTTCTCCGTTTCAAGCTGCGCATCGAGCCAGCGAAGGGAAGCCTCGATGTTGGTGTTCTGGCTTGTCAGCGCGGCACCGATTTCGACGATGTCCGCCGTGCGCGCAAGCTTAACCTGCGTATTCGGTGCAGATATAGGCAGCATGACAACATAGTCATCGATGATCTCGGCATTCAGCGCCGTGTTTTGAAGCCGCCAGTAAGAGAAATAGCCTGCTTTCTGCTGATTGACCTTCGCTGCCCATAAGTTTGAGCCTTGTGTCAGCGACTCGATGTCCAGCAGCCCTTCGGTGCACAACTCGTGCAGCCACTCCACGCATTGCCGGAAGCCGTCTTCCTCCGGCGCGAAGAGTACCTGTCCATCGTCCGAAAGATGCACAAAGGCATCGTTCATCGGCACGCCGAACGCGCTGAAGGCGTTGTAAATGCCGGTGTTAACATCATCGAAGGTTGCCTCGTAGGGAATTTCGTCATTTTCGCCGTTGCCGTTGGGATCGCTGTTTTTGAAGGCACGTAGCACATCGGTCAGCTCTTCCGTTGTTGTTGGCACTTCGAGACCGAGCTTGTCCAGCCATGTCTTGTTGATGAAAAAATGCCCGTTGGTGTTGATGCCCTGTGAGAGCAGGAAGCCGACATAGTACATCTTGCCGTCGGATGCCTTCAGCTTCGTGTCGGTGCTGTCGATCGTCAGGCGGCTGAAGTAATTGGGCATGTATTCCTCCAGATAGTCATCCAGCGAAATGATAATGCCTTCCGATACGCCGTACTCCTCGATGTCGAGGTCGCCGCGCAGGAGCATGTCATGATATTTGCCGGACGCAAACATCAAGCTGACGCGGTTCGACCAGTCAGAATGCTTGACCACGTCAAATTCGACATGTACGCCTGTTTGCTCTTCGATTTGCTGGAAATACCACATGTTGTCGAAGTCAAGCGTCTGATTTTCCAGCTCATACTGGAGCGCAGTTAGCGTGACCTTCTCCGTTTCCGTTGTGCTTTGCGTGCCGCAACCGCTCAGGAGCAACAGGAGAGACATAAGGAACAGCAAGCAACCCAGCTTTTTCATCAACATACCCCTCTGAATAACGATTCTTGTCACGCTTGCGCTGCCGGACGGACCGGCGGCGAACCGTGATTTCCTGCTCCCTATTATAGCACAAAGCATAACAAAGCACAAACATCAGACGATGAAAAAGCCAGCCTAAAAAAAGACCGGAGAGACGCAATGCCTCTCCGGTCGGGGATTCCTGCGCTTGTCTTACTTTGAGAGATAAGCGTCGTAGGCGTTCTGCTGCAGTTCGATGTAGCGCTCAACGCCGATGGACTTCGCGGTCTCGACGAAGGTGTTGTAGCTCTCGTCGGTGACGCCGTTCTTGACGAAGTCGGTGATGGATTCTTCCATGAATTTCTTGAGCTCGGTGTAGATGTTAGCGGCCTCAACGGAGTCTTCATTATCCATCTTGCTCAGCTTGGAAACGTACTGATAGCTCTTGTGCTCCAGCACGCCAGCTTCTGCGTACATTTCGGAATCCTGATAGCGCTCCACGCGGTGAGGTGCCATCTGGTAGATCTGGGTGTAGTACTCGCCGGGCGCGAAGAACTGACCCATGGTCACAGGCACGAACTCGTACAGACCATTGTTCTCCGGCACGTTGATGACTTCATACTTGCCCTCGTCGTTCAGGATGATCTGCTCGCCGACCTTGCCGTTTGCGGCAACCATCATGGTTTCGGTTTCGAGCTGAGCATCGATCCACTTCAGGGATGCAACGGGGTTCGGGTTGGTGCAGGTCAGCATAGCGCCCTGATCCGGAACTTCCAGGATGGCAGACACGCATGCGCCGTAGGTCGGGTCAGCCGGCGGCAGGATGGAGGTGAAGTCCTTGTAGACATCCTGCTGCAGGGCGGTGTTGATCAGGCGGAGGTAAACGAAGGACGCGACCTCACCGGCGTTGACCTTGTTTGCCCACAGGTTGGAGTCCTGCGTGAGGGATTCGGGATCCAGCAGGCCTTCCTCGTAGATCTGGTGCAGCCATTCGACGCAAGCACGCCAGCCGGGCATGAAGCCGGTGAACTCAATCTTGTCATCGTCCGTGATGTGATAGAAGGCGTAGTTTTCCGGCACGCCGAAGGAAGCAAACTGGTTCCAGATGCTCTCAGGGCCGTAGTTGAAGGTGGAGGTAGACAGCGGATACTTCACGCCCGCGTTCTTGAAGGCGCGCAGAACTTCGGTATACTCTTCGATCGTGGTGGGCACTTCGAGACCGAGCTCGTCAAGCAGGGTGGTGTTGATGTACCACGTGCCGTTGTGGTTGACGTTCTGGGCGATCAGGTAGCCGATGTAGTAGCTGTGACCGTCAGAGGAGGGGATGGAGTCGCCCGCGTTGTTCAGGTTCAGGCGGCTGGTGTAGTTGGGCATGATGTCCTCGGTGATGTACTCATCGAGCTGCATCAGCAGACCCTGATTCACGCCGAGATCCTCAACGTCGACGGTGTTGCGCAGGATCATGTCGAGATACTCGCCGCTGGCAAACATCAGGTTCAGCTGCGTTTCCCAGTCGCCGTCCTTGACCATGGTGAATTCAACATGGGTGTTGGTCTTCTCTTCAATCTGCTGGAAGAACCACATGTCGTTGAAATCGGTGGTCTGGTTTTCCAGCTGATACTGGAAGGCGGTCAGGTTGACCTTGTCATCAGCCACAGCAGTGCAGGCCAGAGTCAGCAGCATGGCCAGCGACAGGAGCACAGAGATGATTTTCTTCATGAGAAAATCCCCTTTCATTATATTGACTCATCACGCCGTGACGGGCGTGTGAAATCCGTAGAGAATAGAAACAGTTGGAATGAGTGCCGATGGAAAAGGATACCTACGAAAATGAATACCGACGAAAAATAAATACTGACGAAGTCAGCGGACGAAGTCCGTTAGCCCTTGAGGGAGCCGATCATGACGCCCTTGACGAAGTACTTCTGCATGAAGATGTAGAGCACAATCGCCGGAACCGTCGAAACCACGATGCAGCAGTACTTGGCGACTTCAGCCTTGCGCATGGCTTCCTGCAGCCCGCCGAGGTTGTCAGCATAGGCAGCGAAGAACGTGTCACTCGAGCCGGAAATGGACAGCGAAGCCAGAATCTCACGCAGAATCGTCTGCAGTGGCAGGTAGGAGCGGTTACGGATGAAGACGAGGCCGGTGAAGTAGTCGTTCCAGCGTGCCACGCCGTAGTAGACGCTCAGCACGGCAACGATGGTGCCCGACAACGGCAACACGCAACGGAAGAAGTACGTGAAGTGATCCGCACCGTCCATGACAGCCGCTTCATAGAGGTCATTCGGGATGGTTGACTGGATGTAGGTGCGCGCAACCATCAGGTTCCAGACGGAAACGAGGTTAATGAGAATCATGACCGTGCGCGTGTTGTACAGACCGAGGTCGCGGACGTTCAGGAAGATCGGAATCAGACCGCCGGAGAAGAACATCGTGAAGGTGATCAGGAAGTTCACGAAAGCCTTGCCCTTGAATTTGCGGCTGAGTGCGTAAGCTGCAGCAAGCGAGATGATGACGGACAGCGCAGAGCCGACAACCGTGTAGAACACGGAGTTCAGATAGCTCGTCCACAACTCGTCATACTGGAAGACGGCCTCATAGCCCATGGTGGAGAAGTCCTTCGGCCAGAGGTACACCTCGCCGGCGAGCACCGCATCAGGGTCAGAAACGGAGGCAATCAAAACGAGCCAGAGCGGATAAAGCGTGATGAAAAGAACAATAATCCAGAAAATGATGTTGATGACATTGAATGCACGGTCGTGTCCGGTTTCTTTGATGCGGATACCGTGCATTTCCTTTTCCTTAGCCATTTTGCTTTCCTCCTTTCTCAGAACAGGCTGATATCGCTGACCTTGCGGGAGAATGCGTTGACGGAGATGATGATGACGAAGTTGATCACGTTCAGGCACAGGCCGATGGCGGAAGTGTAGGAGTATTGCGCCTTGCCCAGACCAGTGTTGTAGACGTACACGCCGATAATGTCAGACGTCTTGATGTTGCCGGAAGTCTGCATCAGCAGCGCCTTGTCCGTGTTGGAGGACAGCAGCGATCCGCAGGAGAGAATCAGCATCATGACGGCAATCGGAATCAGGTGCGGAATGTCGATGTGCTTGATCTTCTGCCAGCGCGTCGCACCGTCAATCGTTGCGGCCTCGTACAGCTGCGGGTCGATGCTCGTCAGCGTTGCAATATAGAGGATGGTGTTCCAGCCGGCGTTCTGCCAGATGTCCGAGCCAATGAACAGCGGGCGGAACCAACTTTCTTCCAACATGAAGTAAATTGAACTGCCGCCGCAAGCCTCAATCAGCTTGTTGACGATGCCGGTGGTCGGGGAGAAGAACAGGTACAGCATGCCGGCCAGCACGACGGTGGAAATGAAGTGGGGAACATAAATCGCCGTCTGTGCGAATCCCTTGAACCGCTTGGAATTCAGCTGGTTCAGCATGATGGCAAGGATGAGCGGAATCGGGAAGGAGAAGATCAGTCCATACACGTTCAGCAGGAATGTGTCGGCAAACATGCGACCGCAGTAGTACATGCTGAAGAAGTTGCGGAAGTGTTTGAACAGGTCAAGCTCGCCCTTCGTGGTTGCCCAAGGGCTGGCGGCAATGCCCAAGCCAACCTTGAAATCCTTAAAGGCGATCTGAATGCCGTACATGGGGAAGTAGCAGAACACGATAAAATACGCCAGTGCTGGCAGAAGCAGAATCCACAGCTGCCACTCCTGGGTCACGGTACGCGCAAAACGAACCGACAGCGGCTGGCGCGGCTTCTTCTTCGCGCTGAGCTGCTTTGATGCTTGCTGCATGATGATCCCTCCGTTGTTTTTTTCAATAGCTGATCGATTGATCATGATGAAAGTTTACCATAGGAAGAATGGTTGTGTAAATCGGCAAAAATTATGTGTATTTTCTGCAAATGCGGATATTTCGGCATTTCCCGATATGCAGAAAAACAGCCCAATCAGCAATTTGACTGGAATGTTTCGGATTTTACCATTGATGCAGTTTTAACTGAAAAAGGCGCGTATGTTTTTCAGACGGCAGGCGCCGTCCGATTGCAGTACGCGGACAGCGAGCCGGCCTGTGCGCATGGTCGGGAAAACGCAAATCGCCTTGTGCCCGATGGTACGTCCGCGATATAGACAGATTTCCTTTGAAGTGTAACCCGGCAGGCTTGCCCAAACCTCGAATTCGCGTACGGATTCGCCATTGGTCAGATCTTCCTCGATGATCAGGCGGTTGACGGCAACATAGCTGCATGGTATGTCCCATTCTGCATGAAAGTCTGACAGCTGAATTGTCCAAACGCTCTCCGACTCCTGCCGCATTTTACCGAATGACTCGATTGGGTAACCGTAACGCATACGCAGTGCCTCGCCGAATTCTGTCATGCGGCGCACGTCTGCATCATTGAGCAGCCCATGGCGGTTCGGACCGATATTCAGCAAGAAATTCGCGCCGCGCCCGACGCTCATCTCGTACATGCCGAGCAACTCGTCTGTCGTTTTGATGGTATCTTCGTTCAGCTCGCAGTCGAACCACGTGTTACGCAGCATGCAGTCACATTCTGCAGGCAGGAAACGCGATTCCGCCAGCACACGCTGTCCGTCTGCTTTCATGGAGAAGTCGAGCGATTGCCGCGTATTGGGATTGTCGAGGTCAGCATAACCGTCTTCATTGCCGACCCAGCGAGTGTCGGGATCCCACAGCTCGAAGAGCAGGATGTCCGGCTGAAGCGTACGGATGGCGGTGATGATGCGTGCACGGTCGTAGGTATGATTTTCAGAGCCGCAGCCGTCGAACCACAGGTAGTCGATTTTGCCGTAATTCGTCAGCAGCTCAGTGATTTGGTTGATGAAGTAATCGTCATATGCACGGTCGTCCTCAAAGCGCACGGTGCCGCCCCATTGGGCTGGGGAGTAGTACAGGCCGACTTTCATGTCATATCGGCGGCATGCATTGACAAATTCGCAAACGACATCGCCCTGACCGTTTTGCCACGGCGATTGTGCGACACCGTAATCGGAGAAGCGGCTCGGCCAGTTTGCGAAACCATCATGATGCTTGCACACGAGGATGGCGTATTTCGCGCCCGCTGCCTTCACGGTCGAAATCCATTGATTGCAGTCCAGCGATTCCGGGTTGAACGCATCTGCAGGCATGGGCTTGTTGTCCCAGTCGCGGTGACCGAGGAAGAAACTGCGGATGCCGAAATGGAAAAATGCGCCGAATTCCCAGTCGAGAAAGGCAAGCTGCTGCTTTGTCGGGATGCATTTGTTCATATGGTTGTTCCTCCAAACTCGGATATGGTAAGATGTTCGATAGGAAGGCGGCAGAATCCTCTTGCAGCACGAAAAATGCCCCTACACAGGCGCAAACCTGCATAGGGGCAGCCGTTCCTATTTGATTACAGCGAACCAATGATGATTGCGCTTGCATCGGTGTTGTTTTCGCCGACGGTGAACGTGACGGTCGCACCGTCATGCGTCAGAGTGTATGTATCGGACGTTTCACCCAGTGCCAGCAGATCCGCAATCTTGAACGTAGTCGTTGCACCCTTCGTGATGAAAACGACGGTTTCGACTTCCTTCATCTTGGAGAGAATCTTGATGTTTTGAAGCGTGCCGGTCATGATGGCAAAATCGTCATCGACCGTGATGGTCAGGACGCCGTCAGCTGCTTCGCTCTCGTGCGTGAGATCCTGATCGTCCTTTGTCGTCACGCGATACAGGGATGCGCTGTCAGGTGCGCCGGAGGGCTTGCCGCCGCCAGACGGGAAACCACCGCCGGACGGGAATCCGCCGCCGGACGGGAATCCGCCGGAGGGCTTACCGCCGCCAGAGGGGAATCCACCAGAGGGCTTGCCGCCGCCAGACGGCTTACCGCTTTCGCCGCCAGAAGGTGTGCTGCTCGTATCAGCAATCGTGTCCGTTGCTTCGCAGCGGTTGCACTTGGCTGTCTTCGTTGCAGGATCGGTGGGATTCGTCTTCTGATCCGCTACATAGTCGGTAAATTCATGTCCCAGCGCCGCAATCTCGGTCGTGTATTCCTGACCGTTGATGGAATAGCCCTCGGTGTGACCGGCTTCAGTGCAGGTCGGTGCAAGAGCTGGGATATAGACGGGTTCTTCCGCGGTCGATTCGAGGTTGCCGTCTTCGCCGACAACCTGCAAGTCGGTCGGGGTGGTGATGCCATCTGCTTTAGGATCGATGGTGGCAATGTAGCCGCCCTCGGTCATTTCATCGGTTTTCAGGGTAACAGGCGTGCCGTCGACCGGTGCGTTCTCATCGGAAGTGTTGCCGCCGTTACCGATGGGCGCGCCGGAGCCGACGTTATTTGCTTCATCCGGTTCACCAGCCTGCACGACAATCTGCGCATCGCCGGTGATGACGACGTTATCAGCCTTGCTGTACTCGCCGCCGCCGATGGCCGATGCACCCTCGCCGCCGATGGCGTTGGTATAACCGCCGTCGATGGTGATGTCCTTGGCATAATCGCTGCTTGCACCGCTGCCAATGGCCGCGCCGCCGTCGCCGCCCTGTGCGGTGATTTGACTGTCCGTGGCCGTAAAGCCGTTGAGGCTTCCGCTTGCGCCGCCGCCGATGGCGGATGCACCGTCGCCACCGTCAGCTGTCACGGTGCTATTGGCAATTTGGATATTGCTGGCATTGCCGGATGCGCCGCCGCCGATGGCTGATGCGCTGTAGCCGCCTTCTGCCGTCACGGTGCTGTCCACGATAATAATATTATCACCACTATCATTATAGCCGCCGCCGATGGCTGAACCATTTTTGCCGCCGGTTGCGTTGACTTCACTGTTGGTGATGAAAATACCGCTGCCTTCACCTTCATTGCCGCCGCCGATGGCTGAAGCATTTTCACCGCCGGCTGCGTTGACTTCACTGTTGGTGATTTCAATGCGGGTGGCATCACCGCCGTCACCGCCGCCGATGGCCGAAGCATTTTCGCCGCCGACTGCCGTGACCTCGCTGTTAACGATGATAATTTCGCCTACGATGCCGCCTTCGCCGCTGCCGATGGCTGCCGCACCGTCGCCGCCGGTTGCCTTAATTTCGGTATCGGTGATGGTGACACGGTAAAGGGACTCGCCTTCACCGCTGCCGATACCCGCGCCGCCATCGCCGCCGGTCGCATCAAGGGTGCCTTCGCGCTTGTTGTCGTCCGCAATCGTCAGCGTGCCCTCGTTTTCCTTCTGCAGGGCTGCACTGCCATCGCCGCCGACGAGCGTGTTGTCGCCATCCAGCTCGATTTTGACATCGCCGTCGCCATCGGTCAGGACGGCTGCTTCGTCGATGCCCTCGATGTTCACGCCGGCAAGGGTGACATTCGCCGTCGCGTTTTCGTCCGCCGTGATGGTGACGGTGTTGTTCGTTGCCGTTGCATTGTCAGTCTGCGTGATGACAGGCGCGTCATCCGTCTTTGTTTCGCCGTTCCAGGTGACTTCCTGGGTTGATTCCTTCGCATGGATGTGAACGTCACTGATGGAAATGTCATACGCATCCGCCAGAGCACTGACGGGCAGGCAAACCGCGAGCATAACCGCGAGAATGCCCGAAAGAAGCTGCTTCTTATTCATCGTATTTCCTTTTTTAATAAGTATATCGATTAGTAAACGCTGAAAAAAAGACAGGCGCGCCTAACCTGCGAATTGATGGCAGGTTAAACACGCCCTATTGAATTATGTGCTTATTGGGGTGGACACCCCAAAGCGGCAGAATAACGGCTGTTATCTGTCTATCGTCCTGAAATCCCGCATGTTTCAAATTCATTTGGAAAGCTCCCTTCTATTGCTTCGGGAGGATATAACATCCGTCCGCAAACGTGCGCCCATCAACCTGAAATAATTATACAGGTCTTTTTTATAGATGTCAATACTTTGCATATTGTTTTTGCGGAATAAAAAGGAAATCATGATGTGGCGTGACCTGTTGAAATAAATCTTCCATGTGCGGAAAAGTTGTGTTATAATGATTGTGAAGAAGATTTCGGAGGATGCTATGGCGAAGGAAAAGACGTTGTTTGCCTGTTCATCGTGCGGTTATGAAACATCGCGCTGGGTAGGGCGCTGCCCGGGCTGCGGTGCGTGGAACACGATGGTGGAGTCAGCTGCCGTGATGGCTGCGGCACCGGTCAAGGCGGCAAAGCAGCGTCCCGGCACAGGCGCGTCCGCCATGCTGCTCAAGGAAATTCCGGAGGATGTGGCGGTTCGCTCATCTACCGGCATCAGTGAACTTGACCGCGTGCTGGGCGGCGGCATTGTCGAGGGGGCACTGATCCTCATCGGCGGCGACCCAGGCATCGGCAAGTCAACGCTGCTGCTGCAGGTCTGCTCAAATCTGTGCAAATCCGGCAGGCGTGTGCTGTATGTCAGCGGCGAGGAATCAGCACGTCAGTTGAAGCTACGAGCGAACCGTCTGCATGTGAAGTCCGATACGCTGTATATTCTCCCGGAAAATGCGCTGGATAATGTGGAAGAAAAACTGCGGAGCCTTTCGCCTGATGTCGCGGTGATTGACTCCATTCAGACGATGTACCGCCCCGATATGGCGAGCGCCCCAGGCTCGGTCAGCCAAATCCGCGAGTGTACAAGCCAGATTATGCGGCTGTGCAAGGAGAGCGGCACGGCGATTTTCCTTGTTGGACACGTCACGAAGGACGGGGCGATTGCGGGTCCGCGGATGCTGGAACACATGGTAGATGTTGTGCTGTACTTTGAGGGCGACCGTCAGCAGGAATACAGGCTGCTGCGCGCCGTCAAGAACCGTTTCGGCTCGGTGAATGAGCTGGGCGTATTCCAGATGACTGAGCAGGGCATGCAGATTGTGCCGAACCCATCCGAACAACTGCTGAGCCACCGCGCGAAAGGGGCAAGCGGCTCGGTCGTGTTCTGCGGACTGGAAGGCTCGCGCCCGCTGCTGTGCGATGTGCAGGCGTTGGCAAGCATGTCGTATTTCGGCACGCCGCGCAGGACGGTCGGCGGTGCAGACGCCGGGCGCGTGGCGTTGTTGCTGGCGGTTCTGGAGAAACGTGCCAATCAGAAAACCTATAATCAGGACGTATATATTAATGTAGCCGGCGGTTTGGAGCTGTCGGAGCCGGCGGCGGATCTGGCGCTGTGCATGGCGGTCGTTTCGTCGCTCAAGGATGAACCGATCGGCGCGGAAGTTGCTGTCATGGGCGAGGTCGGTTTGGCCGGCGAGGTGCGCGCGATTCCGCAGTGCGATCGGCGGATTGCGGAGTGTCAGCGGCTGGGATTTACGACCATCCTGCTGCCTAAGGAAAATCAAAAGCGGCTGAAAGCGCCGGAGGGCGTCCGGCTGCTGGGCGTGGATACGGTGATGCAGGCGATCAGCGTTTTATTTTGAACAGGAGTAATGCATGAAATCGGATTTTCTCAAAAAACTGCTGCGTGCACTGGTGACGGTGTTGGGCGTAGGACTCGGGTCAGTGCTGGCGTACGTTTGCGTGCAGGTCAACTCCATGGCTGGTCAGCCGCCGATGACGGTGGATGCGCTGCTGGTGATGTATGCGGTGCTGGCGATTCTGCTGGGCACAGTTGCCTACCTGATTGCACCGCGCGTCATTGACGGCATCACGCATTTGGCGAATGCCGCCGCGCACCGGATGGATCAGATGACGCCGGAGCAACTTGTTGGCAGTATCAGCGGTTTTGTTGGCGGATTGATTATTGCTGCGCTGCTCTCTCAACTCGTTATGCTGATGGGTGCAAGCATGTTCACGGTCGCGATGTGCGCGATTCTGTTTCTCGTGTTCGGAGTGATGGGTGCAACGCTCGGTTTGCGCCGTGCCGCAGATTTCAAGCATTTCTTTATGCGCTTCACGCCGCACGGCAAAAAAAGCATCTCGTTCAAGAAACGCAAAATCAAGGCGGCTGTGCCGAAACTGCTTGATGACACCGTGCTCATTGACGGACGTATTGCGGAAGTCTGCCGCGCAGGTTTCCTCGAGGGGACAATCCTGCTGTCCGGACAGGTGGAAAGGGAACTGGCACGGCTGGCGGAATCGGACGAGGAGGCATCGCGCATCCGCGGCAGACGCGGTCTGGAGACCATTCGCAGTTTGGAGGAAACATCACGACTCAAACGCATCAGCCAGTCTTCCGATACCACGCTGAATGATGCGTTGATGGGCGAAGCGAAGAAATATCACGCGGCACTTGTGACGTGTGATTCCTCATCGGCGCAACTTGCAGAAAAGAACGGCGTATGCGTGTTGAACCTCAATGACCTCGCGTGCATGCTTCGTCCGACAGTCGTGATGGGTGATGCGATGACGGTGCACATCGTGAAGGCGGGGCGTGAAGCGAATCAGGGCGTAGCGTACCTGCAGGACGGTACGATGGTCGTTGTCGAAGGCGGACGAACGCTTGTCGGAAAGACCGTTCAGGCTGAGGTCACCAGTGTTCTGCAGACGAATGCCGGACGGATGATATTCGCGCGCGTGAAGTCGGAGGAATAAGCCATGGCAGACAAACATGTTTACGTAATGCCGGACATGCCGTCCGTGCAGACGGTGCTTGATGCACTTCCAGCGGACGATACGCCCGTGACCGTACATTTTGCGCCGGGCATTTACCGTGAAAAGCTTGCTGTATGCCGCAATTTCACATCGCTTGTCGGCGAAAATGCAGATTCGACCGTCATCACGTGGGACGATGGTGCGTTCGAGATGCTGCCGGAAGGGCGGAAACGCGGCACGTTCCGCACGGCAACGTTGCTGATGCTTGGCAAAAACTGCTCTCTGCACGGCTTGACGGTCGAAAATAGCGCTTATCCGCGCGAACGGGTTGGGCAGGCGATTGCACTCTTTGCGGATGGCGATGGTTTTGAATGTACGGATTGCGTGCTGCGATCACGGCAGGATACGCTGTTCACCGCGCCTTTGCCGCCGCGTGAGGTGCAGAAGGACGGCTTTCTTGGTCCGACGCAGTACCTGCCGCGCACACCGCAGCGCCAGGTATACCGCCACTGCAGTATGATCGGCGACATTGACTTCATCTTCGGCGGCGCAGCGGCATGGTTCGAGGAATGCGATATCATCAGCATTGACGGTCGAGAAAATCAGGATGAGCCGACACCGGGTTACTGTACCGCTGCATCTACACCGGAAGGACAGGCGTTTGGCTATGTGTTCATGCACTGCCGATTCCTTTCGCAGGGAGTGAAAGACGGTTTCGTGTACCTCGGCAGACCATGGCGGAACTTTGCCAAGACGGTGCTGATTGGCTGTGAGCTGGGCGCACATATTCATCCGGCACATTGGTACGATTGGAACAAGCCGGAGTTCCACGAAAGCGGCTTTTATGCAGAGTATGGCTGCTATGGTGACGGCAGCCGCGGCGAGCTTGCCTCCTTTGCACATCAGCTGACGGCGAACGAAGTGGCGAATTATACGTTTGACCGCTTCATGAAGGCAGGTATTTGAGCATGCGGGGCAATGCGCCGTATGCTTGAATATAAAATAGGGTAGGAACAGGAGGATTTTTGTATGCGGTACGAAATCAAGGGAGGCAATATGCCGGTTGTCATCTGCACGCTTGAAAATCGAGAGGCGATGATTACCGAAAAAGGTGCCATGAGCTGGATGACCCCGAACATGAAGATGGAGACGAACGCAAACGGTGGCATCGGCGGCGCGTTCGGGCGCATGTTCTCCGGCGAATCGATGTTCCAGAATCGCTATACCGCACAGAATGGCGCAGGGATGATCGCGTTTGCATCCAGCTTCCCGGGCGAAATCCGCGCGGTGGAAATTCAGCCCGGTCACAGCGTCATCGTGCAGAAAACAGGTTTCCTTGCCTCGACGGAAGGCGTGCAGTTGTCCATCTTCTTCCAGAAGAAGCTCGGTGCAGGCTTTTTCGGCGGCGAGGGCTTCATCATGCAGAAGCTGTCCGGTCAGGGCATTGCGTTCCTCGAAATTGACGGCTCTGTGGTGGAGTATGAGCTCGGAAGCGGCGAATCAATGGTCATCGACACCGGCTATCTCGCGGCGATGGATGACACGTGCTCGATGGAAATCGTGAGCGTGCCGGGAATCAAGAACAAGCTGTTCGGCGGCGAAGGATTCTTCAACACCATCGTGCATGGTCCGGGTCGGATTATGCTGCAGACAATGCCCATTTCGCATGTTGCAGGCTCGATTCGCCCGTTCATTCCTTCCAGCAACTAATTTCCGTTGTTCAACCAACCCTGTCTTGGCTTCGGCTGAGGCAGGGTTTCTTTTTTGCAAATGAAGAGAAAACAAACTGTGAAAAATGCATCATATGGTCAAATAAACACCACTTTTGAATGGAATAAACGGACGAAGCACGACCATTGATTCCATTTCAGCATCCGCTTCTTCTGAAAATAACGCTTGTCATTCCACAGGACGTGCCTTATGCGCCGATTTTGATGCAATGCAATTTGACGTTGGCTATAATAAACCCATAAGCTACAGCCATGCGCACAGACAAGATGCATCGGCTTGGCAGCAAAAGAAGGAGGTTCCGAAATATGATGGAACACGGCAAAAAGACCCTGCGGTCGATTGCTTCGGCGGCGATGGCGCTGCTGATTGCGGTCGGCACAATGGGAACCGGTACGGCTTTGGCGGATGAAACCAAGACGTACAGCCAGACAGAGCTCTTTGAGGAAGGCTACAACCTCAACATTGAGCTCGAAGAGGAAGGCGCGGTTCTGATGCAGAACAAGAACAACGTTCTGCCGCTTTCCTCCGACGTGACGGCGGACCTGTATGGCTATTTCTCCTACAACATTATCCATGGCGGCGGCGGCTCCGGCAAGGGACGCTGGGACGCGGACTGCCTGCAGGAAAAGGCAGCGTTCGAGCTGGCTGGTCTGGATGTCAACGATGACCTCTGGGCATGGATGGGATCCTCCTCTGGCGCGAACCTGACGCAGGAGAGCTGGATTGCCGACCGCGGCGGCGTGCTGGTCAACGCCAACACCTATGACCTGCCGGAAGTGCCGGTCGAAAAGTACCGCGAGAGCATTCAGTATGCTGACCCTGAGCACAACGTCGCCATCGTGACGGTCGGCCGTCAGGGACATGAAGGCGCTGAGCTGCCCATGTCCATGGCTGACAACAACATCTCCACCGACAAGCGCAAGGGCAGTGCGGATCGCACCTACCTTGACCCGACGGAAACCGAGCTGGAGCTGCTCAAGTATCTGCGCGAGGAAGCCGGATACGAGACCATCATCCTGCTGATTGACTCCTCCAACGTCATGACGCTGGGCGAGTACATGGAATACACCGATGCCATCCTGTGGATCGGCGGCCCGGGCGAATCCGGTCTGGTCGGCGTTGCAAACGTCCTCCTCGGCCGTGACAGCGAAGGCAACCAGATCAGCCCTGCCGGCCGTACGGCGGATACGTGGATGTATGACTTCTACAGCTATCCGGTGTACTACAACAACGGCAATGGCACCACCTACACCAACCTGACCGAAGGCGGCATGGGTGCTCCGAAGTACAACCAGTACGAGGAAGGTATCTATGTCGGCTACCGCTGGTATGAGACCGCCTACGCGGACAAGCTCGTTCTGGAAGGCTCGAATACCGACGAAAATGGCAACTATATCACCTATGACTTCTATAACGACTACGACAAGATCGTCCTGATGCCCTTCGGCGGCGGCCTGAGCTACACGACGTTCGACTGGGAAGTCGTTGAGTACGATGTGAAGCTTGAAGCTCACGGCACGAACACCGTGCGCGTGAAGGTTACCAACACTGGTGACTGGGCAGGCAAGGACACCGTGCAGGTGTATGTGCATGCACCGTACTACGCAGGCAGCATCGACAAGAGCGAGGTCGTTCTGGCTGGCTTTGCCAAGACCGATAATCTCCAGCCCGGCGAGAGCGGCATTGTGACCATCACCTTCGAGACCGACAACATCGCTTCCTATGACTATCTGGGTTACATCGCTTCCGAGCGCGGCACCGACAACAACGGCAACCCGAAGTTCGGCGGCTATGTTCTGGAGCAGGGCGACTACGAAATCCGCATCCAGAGCGACGCACACACCCAGAAGTGCGATGCGATCAAGGTCAATGTGGCTGAAAACATCATCTACACTGAGGATGAAGATGGCATCCGTGCAAGCGACGAGACCGAAGCCTACAACAAGATGAACGACGTCAACGCAGGCGACGGCTCTGGCACGATGCTCTACATGCAGCGCTCCACGATGGCGGAGGACTGGGATGAGATTACCAACCTGAATGTGATGGGCGAAGGCACCCGTTGCCGTCAGGATGAGCTTGGCGAGGTCGAGGTCACTTATAACATCATGACCATGACGGAAGAGAAGACCGTCACGTCCAATGTGGCGCTGGGCGAGGCGCAGTCCGCACTCGTGAATACCGCCAAGCAGGGCGAAACCAAGGTTACCCTGGAGGTTCCCTATCAGGACGGCACGACGACCATCAGCCTGTCCTATGGTTATCAGGGCGCTTCCGAGTATGTTGGCAACACGACCACGAACTACTGGGGTCTGAGCAACAATGACGAGAGCTACAAGGCTGTTGTCATGAACATCGGCAAGAGCACCACGAATTACACCGTTTCTACCCGTTTCGTGCGCAGCGCCGATGGTGTCATCAGCGCGACCGACGCGGTGACCGAGGATACCGACCCGACGACCTCTTACGGCTGGGACGAGGTGCCGTGGGAAGACAGCCGCTGGGATGACTTCACCGATCAGATTTCCATCGAGGATCTGGTGACCTTCCAGGGACGCAGCTGGAACGGTGCTTTCGCGGGCACGAACAGCATCAGCTCCTCCGACGGTCCTGGTGAAGCTGGCACGGGCGGCAAGGAAGGCAACACCTGGTTTGCTTCCGAAGTTGTTATGGCTTCTACCTGGAATCCGGAACTCATCGAGCGCGTTGGTCAGGCTTACGGCAAGCAGTGCGTGCGTACTGGCATCACCTCTTGCTATGGTCCGGCTATGGACACCCATCGTTCTCCCTTCGGCGGTCGTAACTTTGAGTACTATTCTGAAGACGGTCTGCTGGCTGGTGTGATGTGCGTCGCTGAAACTGCGGGCATCCAGTCCGAAGGCGTCGGCACCTTCAACAAGCACTTCATGCTGAATGACCTTGACGGCGGCCGCTCCGGTCAGATTGACTGGTGCAACGAGCAGGCACTGCGTGAAATCTACATCCGTGCTTGGGAATACTCCATCAAGAGCGAAGATGCACCCATGAGCGGCATGATGGCCTCCCTGAACCGTATTGGTCTGTCCTGGGCACACCGTGGCGTGTATATCGGCATCCTGCGTGAGGAATTCGGCTTCCATGGTCTGCTGATTTCTGACGGCATGGACGTTGAGTCTGCGACCGGCGCTGTGAAGGCAGCGTTCTCTCAGATTGCCTGCCTGCTGTGGTCCAAGCCTGTGACCGCATCTACCTCTGTTGAACAGGACGGCTACGTCTTCACCGACAACGTTGTCTCGCTTGACACCATCAATGACTACTACGCTGTTTACCAGCTGCGTGAAACGTGGAAGAACCGCCTGTGGTACGATACGCATATCCTGTGCGACGGCGACATCTTCGACATGAGCTACTGGGAAGCAATCGTCGACACCAACTACACGGTTGAATCTCTGGAAGGTCTGATCTGACCGAATCTCTAAAGGAATCCCTTCGCCCTCGGGCACCGCGCCCGGGGGTGAGGGAAGGAGCGGAATATGAGCAGGAAAAAATTGCCCTCGGAGCATAACGTCGTCTACCGCGCGGTGGACAATTGGTTCTGCATGAGCCAGCGAGGCACCAACATCAAGACGGAAATTTACGCCGGACTGCTGATGTTTCTTGAGATCATCTGCATGGCAGCCGTCAGCGCACAGCTGATTGCCAGTAACGCGTATATTTCCAGCTACACCACGGTTTACTTCGGTATCATGCTCGTCAGCGCCATCACGACGGTTCTGATGGGACTCGTGTGCAACGCGCCGCTGATTCAGTCGCTGAGCATGGCGGGCGTGTCGCTGATTGTCTCCACTCTGTCCGGCTACATGGGGCTGACGCTGGCGAATGTGCTGATGATTGCACTCATCAGCAACGCCATCTATCTGCTGGTTATGCTGGTACCGCCGCTTCGCCGCTTCTTCGCAGGTGCAGTTCCTGCTCAGGTGAAAAAGGCGCTTCCGGCAGCTATGGGCGCGTATCTGCTGGTGTATGTGCTCTCTCAGCTCGGCGTGTTCGGTGTTGAGAGCCACAACTACGCCTCTGTGCTGGAAAAGCTGGCGGCGGCAGGCGATGCGTTGCCGTGGTGGGGTCTGAACACCACAACGCTTTCGCTGGACAACATCTCTTCTCTTGGCTGGTACGCCTCCTTTGCCGTGATTACCTGCCTGGCTGCATTCATCTTCCTTGCGATTTTCCAAGCACGCAAGCGCAAGCATGCCGTTAGCCTCGCACTGCTCTTCGCAGCGCTGGTTTACGTCGCACTGTGGGTGTACCGCGGCAACTTCATGGATTACTACTACTACGCATTCATAACCCCTGCCTACGGCGGCATGTACTTCTACGACAGCATCCCGCGCATCTCCGGCGAATTCAACTCCTCCATGCTCTTCAAGTTCTTGGAAGGGTTTGACTTCACCCGCTACGAGAGCTATCAGAAGTACCTCGAATCGAAGGCAACGGGCGTCTCCATGAGCGATATCACGCTCAATGTCACGCCGGAGCTGATTCTCGCGACTGTGACTTCTGTGCTGTCCTTCCTCGCGCTGGGCGTATCGGAAACGGCGGCAGGTATCCATGCCAGTGCCTTCGCAGGCAATGCCTACGATGAAGACGGCGAGATTGTTTATAAGAGCAATCCGCATCTCGGCAAGGTCGGCAAATACCTGAATGTCTACACGGTGAACGCGCTGTCCTCTGTGATTGGCTGCGTCATCGGTGGCGGTCCTGTCATGGTTCGCGGCGAAAGCGCGGTCGGCGGTAAAGAAGGCGGTAAGACGGGTTTGGCGGCAATTGTTGCCGGTCTGCTCTGTATCGCGTCCATCTTCACGGTTGCCTTCTGCGGCATCTTCATGAACGGCGCGGTTGTGTACGGCCTGCTGGCGTTCGTGGCGCTGACGCTGCTGATGAGCTTCAAAAACTGCGACTTCACGAGCGCGGCAGATGCAATGCCCTTTCTCCTGACGGTCGGTGCGGCTGCATTGACGCAGGATCTTGGCATCGCGGTGCTGCTGGGCATCGTACTGGATACGCTTACCAAGCTTCTCTCCGGCAAGGCAAAGGAAATTCATGCAGGCAGCTGGATTTATTCGCTGCTTGCAGTGGCACTCATTGTTCTTAAGAATATTTAACAGGAGGACAATATGAAAAGGATTCAGAAACGGTGGATGGCTCTGTTCACCGCAGGCATGATGGGTCTGACGATGACCGGCGCCGCAATGGCGGAAACCGCGAAAATCGCCGCACCGCAAGATATCGTCATCAACTACGGCGATAACGCCTCCAGCAGCGCGGATGACACCATTACCTTCAGCGCGGTGGAAAACGCCGTGTCCTACAAGGTGTACGTCTATCAGGACGGCGATACGACCGCTAAGGTAACCGCAGGCACCGAGACGACGCTGCCGCTGGCTGACCCGCTGGACGCAGGCACGTATCACGTGTTCGTCGTGGCGGTTGATACAAACAATGAAATCTCCGCGGCATCCGACAAGGTTGACTACGTTGTCGAAGAGGAGAAGAAAGAAGTCCTCGGACAGGTGTCCAACGTAACGATGGACTTCTCCAATATTGACGAGGAAAATGCGGTTTACCCGACCATTTCCTTCACTGGCGTTGAGAACGCAGGCCGTTATCTGGTGGATATCTACAAGGCGAACGCCAATGGCGAAAAGCAGCTCACGAGCCTTGGATACACCACGCGCTTGACTGTTCCTGCAGCGCAGGCTTCCGGATACATGATGGATTCCACGAACTACGCGGCGCTCGTCCCCGGCTACTATGTGGTCGCTGTGACGGCGTACAGCAACAACAGCAACTATGCCAATGGCGAGGCGCTGGAAACGTTCATCGCGTGGACTGGTGTCGAAGCGATTCAGCCCAAAGTCACTGCGACTGAGCCGGAAAACGGCGGCATCAAGGTTTCCCTGGAGAACTACGAGGATTACAATGCGGGCATTACCCTGACCGTCAGCATCTATGCGGATAAGGATTGCACGACGATCCTCAAGCAGGAAGAAATGACATACACCACGAGCGAATCCTTTGGCACCGTCACCCACAATTGCAACGTGTCCCTCGAAGTGAAGGACGCGGCTGACGCAGCAGAGGGCGACCTGGTTGTCGGCACGGAATACTACGCAGTGATGGCGTTCGATCCGGATGTCTACACCGGCGCGACTGCCAGCGATCCCGTTGCGTTCACCTGCACAACGGCCGGCGACGGCACTGAGGCGAGCGGCAGCGGCGGCGGCAGCATGGGCGGCCCTGGTTTCTAATCGAACAACCTTCTAAAAACAGCAGCACCCGGCGCACAGCAATGTGTTCCGGGCGCTTTTCTGCTACAGAAAAAACGGTATAAAAAATACCGAACGTTCATCACGTTCGGCGAAGAAGTACACCATTAGGGACTCGAACCCTAGACACCCTGATTAAGAGTCAGGTGCTCTACCAACTGAGCTAATGGTGCATATCTGCTGACTGTTTTCCAATCAGCAGAAACTATTATATCACTTTTTCCTGATTTGTCAAGAGGTGATTCGCGTTTTTTTCACCAGATTGCACGAAAACGCACCGGCAATCAGGCGAAAAAACGGAAATATCCATTAGATGCAGACGGCGGTGAAGGATGCCTGATAAGCACGGTTAGGCGCGAGGATGGTCGCGTAAGGCTTGTCTTCGAGGTTGCCGCTTTCGCCGACGGCTTCGGGCATGCCATGCCACGGCTCCAGGCAGACGTAATCTGCATTCGCACCGGGCTTGCTCCAGACCGCCAGCACCTCAAACTTGGGGAAGGTGAAGCGGATGCCGTGACCGGACTGCTTATGTACCAGCTTTACGCCGCGGCTCTTCAGACCGCAGAACAGCAGCGCATCGCGCGGATCGAACAAATCATGGCTCAGCGGCAGGACTTTTGCGTTGTGGAAGCCTGGCAGGTATTCGTAGCCGTCAATCAGGCCGCCGCCGGGCGCGAGGTAGTTCTTGCCGTCCTCGATTTCATCGAAAATCAGCTCGTAATCCGTGAAGGAAGCGCCGTTTTCCATCGGGCAGATGAAGCCGGGATGTCCGCCGACGCAGAACGGCATGGGCTTGCTGTCGAGATTCTCGATCAGGAAACTCGTTGTGAAGCCGTTGGGCACCATGGTGTAGGTGACATGGAATCGGAAGTTAAACGGGTACATGGTGCAGTTTTCATCGTTCGGACCGAGCGTCAGTTCAACAAAGTCATCGCCGACCTTCGTGATGTCGAACTTGACATTGCGCGTGAAGCCGTGCTTGGGCATCGGGTAAGACATGCCGCCGATTTTGACCTGATTGTCCTTCACGGAGCCGCACACGGGGAATACGAGCGGCGCATGCTGCGGCCAGACAGCCGGATCACCCTGCCAGATGACCTCGCGTCCGTTGCTGTCCTGAAAGGAAATGATCTGCGCACCGAGACGGCGCACAACGGCCTTGCAGCCGCCGTAAGTGAGCGTTACAGTTTCTTCCATGATATTCTCCTCCTAAAGTACAATCGCGGATTAGTCAGCAGTGCATTCTGCGTGGATTTCTGCGAGATATTTGGTGATCGGCAGATGCTGCGGACATGCGCGCTCGCATTTGCGGCACTTGACACAGCGGGAAGCGTCCGCATTGTCCGCCGTAATCCGTGCGTATCCCTGCTTGAAGGAGCCGCTTTCACGCAGCATCGCGCCGTCATAGCCCTGGAAAATGCGTGGAATCTGTACGCCCATCGGGCATGGCTGGCAGTACTTGCAGCCGGTGCAGCGCGTCTTTGTGCGCGCAAGGTACGTCTCCTTAACCTTGGCGTACAGCGCGAGGTCATCTGCCGTCAGTACGGGGCGCTCGGCAAGGTCGAAGATGCGCAGATTGTCGTTGACCTGCTCCCACGTGCTCATGCCGCTGAGAATCGTGATGATTTCCGGCATGGCATACAGGTAGCGGAAGCTCCACTCAACGGCGCTGCGCTTCTCAGGGTATGCGTCATAGACCGTTTGCACATCTGCAGGGGGATTTGCCAGCAGACCGCCGCGCAGGGGCTCCATGATCACGACGCCGATGCCGCGCTTGCCAGCTTCGCGGATTCCTTCAAGCGTCGCCTGATTCTTGTCATCAAGTACGTTCATCTGCACCTGGCACATACCCCACTGATCCCAATCATCGAGAATCCGCAGGAACGCCTGCGCGTTGTCATGGAAAGAGAAGCCGGGGAATCGAACCTTGCCCTGCGCGATGGCGTCGCGGTAGAAACGCTTGTAGTCAAGGCTGCTCATGCGATCGAGTTCGTCACCGTTCATCGCGTGAAGAAGATAAAAATCAACATAGGGGACGTCGAGTTTCATGAGTTGCTCATCGAGCAAGCGCATCATGTCCTCATGCGTCTTGACGAGCCAGATGGGCAGCTTTGTTGCCAGAATGACGCGTTCACGATAGCCGTCCTTGAGTGCTTTGCCGACAATCAGCTCGCTCTCGCCGCCATGGTAGGGGTATGCCGTGTCGATGTAGCGCACGCCGGAGTCAATGGCATGGCGAATCATTCGGATGGCCTCTGCCTCATCGATTTTGCCGTCGGGCAGTGTGGGAAGACGCATGCAGCCGAAGCCGAGCATTGAGCTTTCCAGATGGTTGGTGGGGAATGTGGTTTGCAGCATAGCAGGAACCTCTCTTTCAGTTTGTTCTCCTCGAATTATCCTGTGTTCCTTGATGTCTATTGTAGCGCATTTGGCGGCGCAGGTCAACAGCCGTCGGTTAAATCGTGACTTTCGCAAAAAAGCCGCGAAAGGGTCATAAAGCACCTCTCGCGGTTACGTTATAGGTATGGAATCAGATCGGACAGACGATCAAACACCAAATCGGGCTCGACATCCGATTTTTCAAGATTTTCGCGTTTGGCTTCGCCGGACAGGACGAGCACGGATGTCATGCCGTGGCGGACACCGGCAGCAATGTCGGTGTACAGCCTGTCGCCGACCATCGCCATCTGCTGGCAGGAATAGCCGGTTCTTCGGAGCGCCTCAGCAATAATGCCGTAATTCGGCTTGCCGATGACCACGTCCGGCTTGCGGCCTGTGCTGGCCTCAATCAGCGCCATAAAGGCACCTAAATCGGGAATGAAGCCGTTCTCTGTCGGGCAGTTGAAGTCGGGATGGGTCGCAATGTACGGTTTTCCGGCGCGAATCAGGTCGCAGACGCGGCAGAGTTTGCTGTAATTGAGTGTCGTGTCGAAGGCGGCAAGCACGTAATCTGCATCATCTTCTGCGATCGTCAGTCCAAGCGAAAGCAGCTCAGCGCGGAGAACATCGTTGCCGAGCAGGTAGCACCGCTGATTCGGGAAGTGCTCAAGGCAGTAATGCGCGGCAGCCTGACCGGATGTGATGACATCAAGATACGTTGCCGGAACGCCCATGCGCGTGAGCTTTTCGGCGTAAAAGGCGCCGGAACGGCTCGAATTATTGGTGAGGAAACGTGCCGTCCGCCCTGTGCGCTGCAGTTTATCCAGAAAATCCAGACCACCGGGAATCAGTTGATTGCCGAGGTAGAACGTACCGTCCATGTCGAGCAGGAAGCAGCGGACAGATGCGAGCTTCGCCCGAATGGTTTCACTCGTCATGGCTTGCCTCCGCATTTCTTTCGGGGAGATTCATCATTCGGAGTGCGGCACGGTACGCCTCGCTTGCCATGCTTGTCAGATATGCATCGTCCTGATAGGGAATGTAGTGCGTCGCCATGCAGACAGCCAGCCCGTGCACGAAAAGCCACGTGCGCTCAAAGAATCGGTTCAGCGTGTCGGCATCAAGTGGCATTTCCTCACGGATGATGTCAAAAAGCGGCGCATACACCGTCTGATTGGTGAAATCTGCCTCGCCTTCGCGGCTGCGCATGAACAGCAGCTTGAACAGCTCCGGCTCATCGCGACCGAATTTCAGATAGGCAACGCAGAACTGCACATATGGCGCGTCAGCACCTGCCATGGCTTGCTTTGCCTGACGATGGAATTGATCTGCAACGTAATCAATCAGTTCGGTGCGCAGGTCGTCCATGCCCATGAAAATGCGGAAAATCGGCTGGGTTGAGCCGCCAAGCTCCCTGGCGATGGCACGTGCGTTGAGTGCATCTGCGCCGCTCTTGCGCACCAGTTGACAGGCGGCATCAAGTACGGCTTCCTTAGGAAATCGAACAGAGGGCGGCATGAACTGATTCTCCCTTCTATTGGGTGATGTACTTGGAGTAGCTGCTGTAGAACTTGCGGCTTGCGTCAATCTGCGTCAGCGAGCGGTTCTTTGTTACGTTGAGCACCAGTGCGATACCGCCGATGTTTGTGACCATGTTCGAGCCGCCATAGGACAGGAAGGGGAGGGGAATGCCGGTGATCGGCAAAAGCCCCAGCGTCATGCCGATATTCTCGAATACGTGGAAGAGCATCATGCCGATGACACCGATGATGATGAGCATGCCTTGCCGGTCGTAGGTGTAGCGCGCCAGATACAGCATTCGCAGGATGATGATGAAATACCATACAAGGATGGTCGTGCAGCCGATGAAGCCGGTTGCTTCGCCGATGGTTGCATAGATGAAGTCTGTCCAGTCGGCTGGCACGTAATTCAGCTGACTCATTGAGCCGGTCACGAATGTGCCGATGCCGGTCAGTCCGCCGGAACCGATGGTCATCTTCGACTGCCGCATCTGATATGCGTCATCCTGCGGCGAAAGGTCAGGGTTCAGGAAGGCAACGATGCGCGCGAGGCGGTAGTCGTCGCTGCCTGTCGCGACCATAAAGCCGTACAGTGACAGGACGAGCAGAATGACAATGAGTGTCAGCGTAATCAGCAGCCGCCAGCGGACATTTGCAAACAGCATCATGCACGCGCAGGCGAACACGACAACGATGGCAGAACCTGTTTCGCCGGACAAAATAACGATGAAACAGGGAATCAGAACCATCAGCATGATTTCCGCAAACTCGCGGAAGGTACTCATTGGGTGCTCCGACTGGCTGAGCCGCTGCGCAAGCATCAAAATCATGGCGAGCTTCAGGAATTCCGATGGTTGAATGGTCATGTTCCAGATGACGTCCAGCCATGCCTTTACGCCTGAAGCGCGGTTGAACACCCACACGACCAGAACGAGGACGGTTGTGCCGACGTACATGGCACGGGTGGCGCGGCGAATCAGGTGGTAGGGGCACATCAGGATGAGCACCAGCACAATCGGCGCGACAACCAGCACGAAAAAGCACTGTTTGAGCGTCGAGGAGGACTCCAGAATATGCCCGAGCAGGGTGGTGGCGGTGGAATCGATGGAATAGGTCGCAACGCAAACGGCATAGATGCCGACGATGCACATGCCGAAGACAAGCGCAATCAGCGGAACATCCACATGCGCCCTTGAACGGCGCGATGCATTACCGAGCAAGCTTGTTTCCTCCTTTTTGACGGCGAGGGAAGAGACGCTCCAGCAGCGTCTTTTTTTTGCCGTAATTCGGGAAAGGCACGGATTCATCGCCTGTCATGCGCTGTGCGGTACGCGACAGGGCACAAATGCCCTCGCTGTCGCCTGACATTAGCGGACTGTGCTCCAGTAGCGCACGATAGATGGCAGGGTCATCCGGAATTTCGCCGAGCAGGGGCAGATCAAGCGTTGCTGCGATGGTTTCTGCAGAATACATGATGCCTTGACGGATGTAGTCCGGATTCAGCCGGTTGACGATGACTTGCTGTGAAGTCAACCCCTTCTTGCGGAGCACACCTGCTGTGCGCTCTGCGTTGCGGATGCAGACGTCATCCGGCGTACAGACGAGGATACACTCATTAATTTCGTCGCTGAGCAGTCCACGCAAGCTGCGCTCGATGCCGGCAGGCGCGTCAATCAGCACATGATCGAAGCGGCTCTTGAGCTGATGAAGCATCTTCTTGAACGCCTTGGTATCCAGTTCCTTCGCACGCGCAAACTGGCTGGCCGGCAGCAGAAAGAGCGTCGGAACATTTTCAGGATACGGCGTAATCAGCGCCTGCTCCGGCGTGCAAAGCCCATTTGCCACGTCCAGCACGTCAAACACGATGCTGTTCTGCACGCCCAGCAGCACATCCTGATCGCGCAGACCGATATCCGCGTCAATGATGCAGACACGCTTGCCGCTGCGTGCTATCTCAAGCCCGAGGGAGGCGCTGAGCGTGCTTTTGCCCACGCCTCCCTTGCCCGATGCGATAATCCAAGCCTTTCCCATGTGTATGCTGCTTCCTCCTTAGGGCGCAAGCGTGTTGCCAATCGGCAGATCGTAATCGACGGTACTCTTCTCTCTCTCCGGGAAGTACCAGTTCAGAAAATCCTTTGCTGCATAGGAACACATGGCGCCTGAATAGCCGTGTGGCACGAAGACGACAATAGCGATTTCAGGATCCTCATACGGCGCGAAGCAGACGAACCATGCGTTGTTTTCCAGGTCGATCTGGTTAACCTGCGCCGTTCCTGTTTTTGCGGCAATTTGGTCTTCCCACTTGAAGTCCTTCCAGTAGTTCTTAGCGGTACCGGTGTCGTCCGTAACGCCCTTCATCCCTTTGCGGATCAATGCCATATAATTGTTGGTATCGTTCAGGTCATTGACAAGCACGGGGTCGCGTGTCGAGAGCACCTCGCCCTCAGGCGATATGATGGAGTCGACAATCGAGACATTATAGACCTTACCGCCGTTTGCGACAGCCGCGACATACCTTGCAACGGCGATGGGCGTGACGGTCGTGACAGACTGCCCGATGGCAGTCAGAATTGTCTGCGAACCGCCCCACTTAATATCGTTCATGTAGTTGTATGTATCCGTGATGACGGAGTTGGAATATACCATCGAGCGCGGCATGTTCAGCTCCTCCATCAGGATGGTGCGCATGTTGGAAACCCACGAGGATTCCGGATAGGCGACTGCCATGTCCATCAACCTCTTGGCGCACTTTGACAATCGCTCGTCATCGTACTCCATACCGCGCGACTCACCGCATTTTTTGAGGTGCGATTTAATGGAGTTGTAGACGATGATGGGGCGCGAAGTGTCCTGCGATGCTTCATCGACGGATTTGGTCGGGTCGTACAGCGTGTTCTGGCTGCCGACGACACTGCGAACCTCGCCGGGCAGATCGATGCCGGTCTTGCTTGTCAGACCGAATGCCGCGGCGTACTGGTACAGGCGCGTTTCGCCCAGACGGCTGCCGCACTCATAGAAGAAGTAGTTGCAGGAGTTCGAAAGCCCTTCGACAATCGTCTGATAGTAGTGATTGCTGCGGTATCCCTCGGAAATCCAGCATTTTGGCGCGGTGGAAAGGTCGGAGTTGTACTCCGTGAAATAGCCCATGTCGGAGATCTTCTCATCGGTCTTGAGTACGCCGGAATCCAGTGCGCCGAAGCCTGTGACCATCTTGAAAATTGAGCCGGGCGTGGCGCGGGAGCCGATGGCGTAGTTTAGCATCAGGTTGCGGTCGTCAGACAGGATGGCGCGCGCCTCGTCGCCGCCGGCAACGAGCGAGTTCAGGTCGTAGGTAGGGAAGTTTGCCATGGCGAGCACGCGGCATTCCATGTCCAGCACAATCATGACGCCATGCTCGGCAAGTTCCAGCGGATAGTGTTCCCAGTCGTAGGTGGCAATCAGGCTGCGGTTCTCCTCCAGCCACTTGTTGGAGACCATCAGGCTTTCCTGCTTGTCGCGGATTTTCTCCACGTTGGAGGCGATGGCGCGTTCTGCAACGGTCTGGTAGTTGACGTTCAGCGTCAGCTTGACGTTGTTGCCGTCAGACGGCTCGGTGTAGGAGATTTCGCGGACGATTTTTGACCAGTTGTTGCGTTCAACGACGCGGCTTCCCTTACGGGCAGAGGAATTCTGCGTCAGCCAGTCCTCCATGGAGGATTCGATGCCGTCGCGGCCGATGGTATCGTTGTAGCTGTAGCCTTTTGCCTGCAGGGTCAGCCACGTGCTGCGCGAAGGAATTTTGCCGATATAGCCAATGACCTGTGCAGCCAGCGTTTGCTTGGGATAAACGCGCTGGGTGCTCTCGGAAATGTCCATGCCGCTGAGCATCATCGACTTCGTTTCGATTTCCGTTACGGTCTCAAACGAAACGTTCTTGGCGATGGTGATAGGGAGAGAATTGTAGAGGTTCATCTGCATCTCGGAGAAGACTGCCATGACTTTGAGCATGGTCTCTTCGTCCACCACGATGCAGGAGACGTAGCTATCATCGCTGCCGTATTTCTCGATGTATGCAGCGCGTAGTTCGTCGTCCTCCTCTTCACTGTTGACCATGCGGTAGCGGTGCTTGAGTGTCACAAGGCAGTCCTCTGCCGTCGGATAGCTCTTAGCGGTAACGTAGTTGTTGGAGCGCCACTGGCTTTCACGGGTCTGCAGCGTCGCTTCAGATACGCCTGAGCCGAAGTTGAATTCCCATTCGCCTGTTTCCTCGTTGCGCTGGATGTTGTAGCTGAAGGCGAGAGAGCCGCCGTTGCGTTCGATAATTTCCAGCGTATCGATAATGGACTGCGTGTACGTCTTGTACTCGGTGGAGGAACTTTCGCTCGCATCCTTGTAGAAAGTGACGTTATAGACCATTTCGTCCGTGGCGAGAATGACGGAGTTGACGTCGGTGATATTGCCGCGCTTGCCTGTGAGCGCGATGGTTTTCGTTTTGGTGGATTCCGCCTGAGTGGAATAGGTGTCACTGTTCAAGAGCTGAAGATTGACAAGACCGGAAAGCAGATAAGCGAACATCAGAAACAGAATAATGACAAACACGATAAAACGTCCGCGAACCTGCTCAGGAGCATTGGTATGGTCCTGCTGATACTGGCTCAATGGTCAGCCTCCTTTCAATAACGCAATCTATGCTTTTACGCAGCCATTGCTTTCGACAACGGCGCGGAAAAACCAAGCAGACGCCGAATCGGCCACATCAACACGATGCACACGAGCGTTGTCAGCAGCACATCGCCTGTCGCTTTCGTCAGGAAGGACATGCTCAACTCGGCGCTGCTGATGTAGAGATAAATCACCTGCACAATTTCGTAGATGATCATGCCGGAGAATGTGCACAGCGGTGTGCGCAGATAGACGCTTCGGTTGCGACCGAGACGGTGGTTGGATAGTTCATACTGCAAGCGTGCTGCGCTCTTGTCGGTGAAAAAAATCGTGAGCAGCATCGTGCAGACCGGATAGAACACGAGGTTGAGCAGCTTGACGCCCGGCACCATCGTTTCCAGCAGAATGCCGTAAATGCAGCCTGCCCACAGCGACTTGTGCCGCTTGTAGCCGACAATGATGACGGAGAGGATGATCATCGGCAGATGAATGCAGTTGCTGATGCCAAGCTCCGTCATGACGGTGACGTGCAGCAGATAGCCGAGGAAAACGATGAACAGAAAGCGGATCTGCCGCCAAAGGGTATGACGCACTTTTTACTCCTCCCAATCGAGATCACCCGGATTGATCGTCCGGATGGGCGTGGGCGACGGCGTGGGCGAAGGACTCGGCGTGGCGGTCGGACTGAGCAGGGTCGAATTGTACTCATAGACTGTTCCGCGCGGTGTCGGTTCAGGCGAAGGCGTCGGCGATGCGGTTGGCGTGGGACTCGGTGTCGGGCTGGGTGTGACGGACGGTACTTCAGTCGGAGTCGCGGTCGCGCCGAACATGGTCGTTGAGCCGATTTTCAGCGTCGGATACGGGCGTGCCGTCACGAGCGGCACATATTCCGTCAGCACGGAGTTTGCCTCGCGTCCCTCAATTGCCTCAGCCTCGGGCTTATAGCGGAGGATGATGACATATTCGAGGTGCTCGAAGTCTGCCTGCGGCTCGATAACGACATACTGCTTGTTGCCGTCCATGCCGCGCGTGGATTCGCGGACGGTGCCAATCGGGATGCCTTTCGGGAAGGAGAAGCCGACGCCGGAGGTAACAACCTGGTCGCCCGGGCGGGGGAGGGAATCATCCGGCAGATAGTACATGCGGCAAAGCGCTGTGCCGTCAACGCCGAGCGTGCCGCTGACGATGCCCTGATCGCGGCTGGACTGGATGAGCGCGGCGATGGATGCATCAGAGTCGATGATAGTGCGGACGGTACAGGAGGATTCGTAGACGGTTTCCGTGTAGCCGACAAGTGCACCGGAAATCGTGACCGCCATGTATTCTTCAACGCCGTCTCTGCTGCCTTTGTTGACCGTAAAGACAGAAAAATAGGTGCCTTGCTCGCGGGCAATAACCTGCGCGGCAAGCGGATTCATGTTGGCGTTGGTGGCGATTTCCTCCTGCATGTTCGTGAACTGGGAAATCTGCTTTTCAAGTTCAGTGTTGCGGGCAACGAGCTGCGCATATTCCATATTTTCGGATACAACGCGGTTGTATTCCTCCTCCCAGTTTGAGCGGAGGCGAACCATATAGAAATAATCGGAGATGGACTGCACGATGCCGGAGAACCACGTCTGCACGGGCGTGACGAGCGAGGAAACCGTGTTTTCAGGGATCGTCAGGAGTGATGAATCCTGATACATGGTTCTGGCAAGTGCCATGATGCCGATGATGCCCAGCAGAATGACGCTGATTGTCCAGATAAGGATGGTGCGGAGAATGGGGTGGCTCTTCTTTTGCTTCTTCTTGCCCTTGCCGTTCTCTGCGTCGTCAACGCGGTTTTTTTGCTTGCCGTAACCGCGGTCAATCTGCGAATCACTGCTGTCGAGGTCGGCATCCGTTTCCTGCTGATTCTTCTGCGGCACACGCTCCGGCTCAAGCTCGTCCTCCATGTAGAAATCCATTGAGGGATGGGCAGGCTTCCTCCCGCGGACAACGCCTTCATCATCGGCGGACGCACGGTTTGCGTTCAGGCCAACCATGCGGATGCCGGTAGAGTTAATGCCTTCTGTCAGCGGCGCGTCCTCAGGCTCGGTAAGCGGTTCGGATGCTTCCTCCTCAGGCTCATCGCCGGTAGGAAGCCCTGCAGTCACAGCATCGAGATCATCCTCGAAATAAAACGCATCCTGACTGTCGGGCGTCTGCCTGCGGTTGCTGCCGTCGTTCTGATTTGCCATGACGATTCATTTCACCTCTGCTTCCATAGATTAATTGAGCTGCGGCATGCGTCCTTGCTGGGCAAGCAGTGCAAGGTTCTCAACAATGTAACCGAGACCGAGCACACCGCAATCGCCGGGCTCCTTGGCAAGAATGACCTTGATGTTCAGCTCGTCGGAAATATACTGGTCGAGGGATTCGAGCTGCGCGGCACGACCGGTCAGGTAAATGCCGTTGCGCATAATGTCAGAGGCAAGCTCCGGCGGCGTGCGCTCCAGCACCCACTTGATGGCGGTGAGGATGGCCTTGCAGGGCTCGCGGACGGCACCGTAGGCCTGCTGCGCGGTGTACTCGATTTCCAGCGCACTGGGGGAGAGCAGGTCGCGCCCGCGGATGCGCACGCTGGCGTTGCTCTCTGACGGCAGGGCACCGGCAAGGTCGAGTTTGACCTCTTCTGCCGTCTTTGTGCTGATGAGCAGCTTAAATTCATGCTTGATGTGGTTGACAATGGCCTCGTCCATCTTGATGCCGCCGACTGGAATCGACTGGCTGACGACCATGCCGCCGAGCGAAATGACCGCGATTTCGGTCGTGCCGCCGCCGACATCGACCACCATGCACCCTTCCGGTTCAAACACGGACAGACCGGCACCGATTGCGGCGGCAAGCGGTTTCTCAATCAGGTACACCTTCTTGAGCCCGCACGAGCGGACAGCCGCCATCAGTGCTTTCCGGTTGACTTCGTCAATTTCGGAAGGAATGGACATGACAAGGCGCGGCTTGGTGAGGTTGCTTTCACCGATGGCTTTGTTGATGAAGGCGCGGATGAGCAGCACCGTTGCGTCATAGTTGGCGATCATGCCGTTGCGGATCGGATGAATGGCAATTTCGGCATCGCTTGTGCGGCCGTACATCCGTTGCGCATCCTCACCGACGGCAAGCGGCTTCTTGTCGCCGCGGCGTGCAATCACCAGCGTAGGTTCGCTGATGACGATGCCTTCCTTCTTCACGTAAACAACTGTATTGGACGTGCCGAGATCAAGACCAATATCCGGCGCTTTAAAATGCATAGTGTTTCCCATCCCTTAACTTCATTGATTGATATTTATCAGCTGCGCCAGCAGTGGAGACCGCATTCATCGAGCAGTTCACGGACGATGTGCATCGGCAGTCCGATGACGTTGCTGTAGGAACCGCTGATCTGGTCAATCCACAATCCGGCAATGCCCTGAACGGCATAGGCACCTGCTTTGTCCATCGGCTCGCCGGTTGCGATATAGCGGCGGATTTCCTCATCAGAAATGCTGGTAAAATGAACCTCTGTTTCGGCGACGCGCTGATGCAACATGCCCTGCGCATCGGCGACGCACACGCCGGTATACACCTGATGCCAGCGGTTGGAGAGCAGGGCGATCATGTCGAATGCCTCCTGCTCGGAATGGGGCTTGCCGAGCGATTTGCCGTCCACGGAAACGAGCGTATCGGCGGCAAGTACGATGCTGTCCGGATGATTCTCATAGCCAGCGAGGCACTTTCGGCGGCTGATAACCGCGACAGCCTCCTTGGGCGGCAGGGAACAGCTTTCGTCAACCTGCGGAACATCCACCACAAACGGAAAACCGGTTAAGGAAAGCAGCTCTTTGCGGCGCGGCGAACCGGACGCAAGATAGAGAACAGCATCGCGCATGACAGACTTCCTCCTGAAAATAAAACACTCCATCCTGCATTATACCACATTTCACACGTTTATCAAAGGATTTCGCCAATTTTCATCTGCTTTTCATATTCGTGTGAACGATGCATGAAAAAGGCAGAAACACGCGATCAAAAGCGGGATCACATGCTTCTGCCTGAGAATACGAGGATGAAAATCACTTATCAAACTGCCTGAAATCGAAGTTGACCTTCTTGAGAGCATAGAGCATCACGACACCGATCAGCACCGCACCGATTTCACCCAGCGCGACTTCTGCCATTGTGAGCGCAATCGGCAGACCGCTTGTCAGTGCAAGTTCCAGACCGACGATGATGCCGTTCGAGACGATCGGGCAGGCGTATGCCAGCACAGGCTTTGCTCGCAGCTTGTATGTCCCGTATGCAGCGAGGAGCGTCGCCAGCGAACCGAACACGATGTCGAACACGTTGACGGCAGGGGAGAAAAGATTTGCAATCAGGCAGCCGACAAACAGCCCGGGAACCGCCTGCGGCAGGACAGCAGGCAACAGCGTCAGCGCCTCCGACACGCGGCATTGCAGATTGCCGTAAGAAATCGGCGCAAGCAGCAGTGTCAGCGCAGCATAGAGCGCGGCGATGACGGCGGATACACAAAGGGACTTGGTGGAAAACAGCTTCCGGACAGTTGATTGCTTCATAATAAGACAGGGACAGATGGGAAAGCTCTGCCGGGCTTGTAGTCAGTGGAGGAGTCCTGCGCGGCAGCTGCGGATTAGCCGGTGAGCAGAATGCGCAGGAGCATCCGCTCGGGCAGCTTGGTTTCCGCCACTTTTGACGGCAGAAAGTTATTATAGCATAGCCGGTGCAATTTCACAACTGTGAAATTTGGCAGCGATTCCTGTGCAGACTGAAAATCCTCGCGATGCTACCATTTCGGCGATGAATATGTTATAATATCTGCAGGAAATGGGCATAGAGGAGGAAACCATCATGCGGGTGGCGATTGTGGACGATGAGGCGAGCTTTTCGCAGACCTTAGCGCATTTTTGCAGCAGCTACCAAAAAGAGTGCAGCGAGGAGATCAACGTCACCATTTATGATAATCCAATTGATTTCCTGGAAAAATACAAGGCGGATGCGGATGTAATTTTCATGGATATCCTCATGCCGCAGATGAACGGCATGGACTGCGCGAGACGGCTGCGTCAGCAGGATGAAAATGTCATCCTTTGCTTTGTGACGAGCATGGCAAAATATGCGGTGCAGGGATACGAAGTCGGCGCGATCGATTTTATCATCAAGCCGATTAATTATGACGAGTTTTCGATGAAAATGAGTCGGATTGTACGCATCTACCGGCGTCAGGCGACGGCGACCATTCTAGTTAGCAGTCGCAACGAGGTACGCCGGATTGATCTGCGCGACCTTGTGTATGTGGAGGTATATAATCACAGCCTGATTTATCACACCACAGGCGGTGATATCGAGGTGTATGGCAAGCTTTCCGCACTGGAGGAGGATGAACACTTCCGCAATTTCATCCGCTGTTCGGCGAGCCATCTGGTCAATTGCAGTATGATTTCCTCGGTGCAGGAGGATACCGTGACGGTGCGCGGCGTACGGCTACCGATTTCAAGACGGCGAAGGAAGGAATGTCTCGAAAAGATGGCGGCGATTTTAGGAGGGGTGTGTCACTGATGTGGTATGTAAACTATTTTCATATTCAGCTTTTGGTGTTTGAACTGCTGTTTTGCATGCGCTTGCCGCGCAGAAGACTGTTTTGGGCGCGCTTCATTCCGAGTACGCTCTTGTATCTGGCATTGCCGGCTGTTGTTCCCGGCGGATTTTTTGCAAGCTTTCTCGTGCTGGATTGGTTTACGTTCGGCTTTATCGTCATGTTCCTGCTGTCCGGCTTATTGATTGCGTTCTGCTTCCGAATGAGTGTCCGGCAGGTGATTTTCTATTGCTGCGTCGGGCATACGCTGCAGCACATGGTGCATTGCCTGTATCAAATCTGTGCCATGGCGTTTCCGCTTTCTGCTGCTGGTTCGCAGCTGCTGCAGCTTGCGGTGATGCTTCTGGCATGCGTGGTCACCTATTTTCTGCTCTGCAAACGGTTCCGCGGCAGCGAAACGGCAGATGTCCAAGATAACTATCTGATGATGTTCGCACTTGTCTCTACGCTGATTATCTATGTGGTGAGTTACTGGTCCACTAGCCGCGAAGCACGGACAATCGGTCTGTATATCTTTGACTTCTTCTCTTGCTTTATGTTGCTGGTGCTTTTGCTGGATGTGTTTAAAATCCGAAAGGCAGAGCGCGACCAGATGATTATGCTGCGTCTGCTGCATCAGGAACAGGGACAGCACATGGTCAGCCGTGCCACAGCAGACGTCATTAACCGAAAGTGCCACGATTTGCGCCATCAGATTGCTGCACTGCGCCATATGAATGACACGGAAAAGGAGAAGAGCATCCGTGAACTGGAAAAAGCAGTTATGATTTACGACTGTTTCCCGAAGACCGGAAATGCCGATTTGGATGTAATTCTCGCCGAAAAGTGTTTGCTCGCCGAGGAACAGCATGTTTCCGTGCGATGCATCGCGGACGGCGAGAAGCTGTCGTATATGGCGCTGGAGGATGTATACTGCCTGATTGGCAACGCGCTTGATAATGCTATCGAAGCAACGGCCAAGGAGGAAAATGAGGCAAGGCGGATTGTTTCGTTCTATGCTGCGGCGAAGGATCAGCTTTATTCCATCCATATCGAAAATCCGTGCAAGGATCAGCCTGTGTTTATGGACGGTATCCCGATGACCAGCAAGCCTGATACCGACTGCCATGGCTATGGTATGCGGAGCATGCGCTACCTGTGCGAAAAGTACAGTGGTGCCCTTTCCACAGGATGGGAGGACGGAATTTTCAGCTTGGATATGATTTTCCCGTTGAAGCAAAATATAACACAGCATAATGTGTAATTGGGCAATAGTACGACCAATTGCGGCAAAAAAGGAACCATCTACGAAGTAAATCTTCCAAAACGTTCATAAAACGTTTACAATACTGATGAAAAAATCCGTTGAATAGACTGCTGAATCCATTTTCAACGGAAAAGGAGGAGATCCCTTGAAAAACTCAAAACTGTGGTCGGGTCTGACATCCATCTTTGCAGTCATTCTTGTGATTGCATTGATTGGCAACACCCTCGCAACGGCCAATGCGGGCTACATCAACAGCGCGCTTGGCGTCAGCACCGCTCAGGTGGTGGAGACCGGAGAAGCTACTGCTGACACCACCTATTACAAGAGCCAGTTCGGCGATTTCGATGACCCTGAAGCGCAGGCAAAGGCCATCGCCGCTGCTCTTGAGCAGAATGTGAACGAAATGCGCGAGGGCGCTGCGCTGCTGATGAACAACGACAACGCCCTGCCGCTGAGCAGCGAAGTCAACATCTCCGTGTTCGGTCACGGCGCAGTTGATCCTGCGTATCAGGCATCTTCCGCCGGTACGAAGGCGAAGAACGGCTCGACGAACACGATTGACCTGAAGACTGCGCTGGAAAATGCAGGCTTCCGCGTCAACGAAACGCTGTGGGAAGGTCTGCAGGGCGGCACTGCGGCACGCGGCGTGCTGAAGGAAAGCTGGGGCGGCCTGAGCATTTCCGTCACCGGCTCTGCAGCAGGCTCTGAGGAAAATCGCGCGTTCTATGAGCAGTATGTCGACAGCTTCGCGGATTATAACGATGCAGCAATCGTTGTGTTCACCCGCGAAGGTGCTGAAGGCACCGACATGCTGATGAAGGACGTTGATGACGAGGGCGGCAAAGAAGGCAACATCAGCAGCCTTGCGCTTCATAAGAACGAACGCGACCTGCTGGAGCTTGTCCGTGCGAACTTCAAGAAGGTCATCGTGCTGCTCAACAGCCCGTACCAGATGGAAGTGCACGAAATCAAGGAATATGCCGATGCGATTCTGTTTATCGGCTATCCGGGACATCAGGGCTTTACCGGCGTTGCCGAAATTCTGAAGGGCACCGTGAATCCTTCCGGTAAGCTGGCTGACACTTATGCGACGAGCTCCCTGTCCGCACCGTCTGTCGTGAACTCCGGCACGGATACTCCTCTGTATGCGAATGTGGACGAAATCAACAGCACCATCGGTTCTGACGAGTGTGCCGAGTATATTTCCTTCCAGGCAGAGAGCATCTACATCGGCTACCGCTATTACGAAACCCGCTATGCGGACTGCGTGATGGGTCAGGGCAATGCTTCCTCCGCAGTCGGCGCGCTGGACGGCGCTTCGGAATGGTGCTATGCGGATGAAGTGCAGTATCCCTTCGGCTACGGCCTGAGCTACACGACCTTCTCCCAGAAGCTGGACAACGTAACGGTCGGCGATGACGAAATCACCGCAAAGGTAACTGTCACCAATACCGGCGATGTGGCCGGCAAGAGCGTTGTGCAGCTGTACGCGCAGACGCCTTACGGCACGTATGAAAAGGAACACGGCGTGGAGAAGTCCGCCATTGCCATTATCGGTTACGGCAAGACGCAGCTTCTGCAGCCTGGTGCTTCCGAAACCATCACCATCACTGCTGACAAGTACCTCCTCGCCAGCTATGACATGACGGCTTATCAGGGCGAAGGCGGCTACATCCTCTCTGAAGGCGACTATTATGTGGCCATCGGCGACGATGCGCACGACGCGCTGAACAACGTCCTTGCCGCGCAGGGCTATACGACCGACAAGGGTATGACGGCCAGCGGCGACAGCGCCAAGAGCTACAAGTGGACTGAAAAGTTCGACGAAGAGAAGTATCACTACGGCGAAAACGGCGTTGCTGTTACCAACCAGTTTGAAGACTGTGACCTGAATTACTGGATTGAGGGCGCAGGCACCTACCTGACCCGCAGCGACTGGGCAGGCACTTTCCCTGTCAGCCAGACCACTGTGAGTGCAACGGCTGAAATGATGGATGTTCTTGACGGCGAATGGTACGTTAAGGCAGACGATGCTCCAACCTATGACGAGATTGCGTCCAAGTTCGGCGTGGACAGCGGATTGAACCTCGCAACCATGAAGGATGTTCCGCTTTCCGATACCGAAACGTGGGAGAAGTTCATTTATCAGCTGAACGTTGAGGATCTGCCTAACGCCACTGCTGAAAGCTTCACTTGCCCGGCAGTCGGCGAACTGTCCCCGTCCTTCTCGGTCGGCGACGGCTGCGACTCGGTCGGCGGCAGCTACCCGATTCCTGTCACTGTGAACGGCGAAGAAGTAACCGTTCCCACGACGCGTTACTGCTCCAACGTCATCCTGACCGGCACGTTTAACAACGAGCTGATTGCAAACCGCGGCACCATGATGGGTGAAGACGGTCTGTGGTCCAACTTCATGATTAACTACAACCTCGGCAACGACCTGCATAGAACGCCTTTCGGCGGACGCAACTTCGAGTACATGTCCGAGTGCCCGACGATGAACTACCTGGCCGGTGCCGTTGAGGTCGAAGCCATGGAGAAGACCGGTTCTCATGCTGCTCCGAAGCACTTCGTCGGCAACGATCAGGAATTCTACCGTGAAGGCGTCTGCTGCTTCTTCAACGAGCAGGCCTTCCGTGAAGGCAGCCTCCGTGCATTCGAAGGCTCTGTCCGTGTGGCAAACTCCGGCGGCCTGATGCAGTCCTTCTCCCGTCTGGGTCTGAAGTGGAATTCCTCCAACTATGCGCTTAACACGCAGGTGCTGCGAAACGAATGGGGTTGGAACGGCGCAATCGATACCGACGCTGCGCCCTGCTTCGGCGAATATGCGGACGGCGGCTATAAGAACCATGCCATCGAGGTACTGACTGCCGGTACGCAGGAATGGTGCCTGGACGGCGTTGGTGGCCACGGCACTTGGGTGCTGAACAAGGCCAAGGAAACCAACGACGGCTACTTGGTTGAGCTGTTAAAGGATGCGGCTATCAGCTGGGAATACGCCATCAGCCGCTCCGTGATTACGAATGGTTACAGCTCTACGGCTGTGATTGTGCATACCACGCCGTGGTGGCAGACGGCAATTCAGGTTACGGAAATTGCCTCTGCGATCCTTGCGGCAGCTTGCTTCGTCATGCTGATCGTGTCGAAGGCGAGCAAGGCAAAGCAGAAGCAGTAATCACTGAGGAAGGAGAGAATACCATGAAAAAAATGACTGTTGGCAAGTGCTTTTCCGCAATCACCTGCATTCTGGCTGTTGTCACCTTCATTATGCTGGGCGTGTATGCCTCCAAGGGCGGCATTGTGCAGACGATGGTATACGCTGCGTTGGCTGTTGCGCTTGTCTGCGAGGCAATCTGCCTGTTCGGCGAAAAGGTCTGGACGGATTTCGCATGCATCATTGCCTGCGTTGCGCTGGCATTCGTTGTGATGACGGTGTTTTCCGATGGCATCTGGAACATTGCTGAGTCCATCAGCGGCATCAAGATGGTTGGTCTTCCTGAACTGGCTGGTATGAACTATCAGCTGGCGGGAATCGGTCTCATCTCCGTGATTACCGCGATCGTGGCAAGCTTCACCAAGAAGTAATCAATCAAACAGAAGAGGCGGCAGTCATGTATGGCTGCTGCCTCTTTTTTATGGTTGGCTTCATTTGGCTTGCGTTCAGCTGCAACTGCCTCTGTCTGCAGGGATGGAACTAAAGTGCGGATTTCTTGACACCATCTGTCTTGAATATCGCGGACATCATCATGATGGAAACTGTTCTGCAATGGAATTCGGGCGGCGCCCACGATAGAACGCCGCCCGTGTACGTTTATTCACCTTGAATGTACTCTTCAGAGAAATAGAAGGGGACATTGGATGGGTAAATCGGGGTTTCCTGACCACCGCACAATTCTCGTAATTTATCGGTGTATTTTTTTGTTTCTGTCGCTAAGTAATCACTTTTATCGACGTAGAATTTGCTGCTTTTGATGATTTCATTGCAACTTGTACATTTGAGGTAAATTTTCATCTGCCACCATTTGTAGAAAATGTGTTTGCCTGTAAAATCATAACCGTCCATAATACATGCGTGAATCGTTGCTTTTTCGGTTTTGCCGCAGACAGAACACACGGCGGTATAGTGGCAACCATCCTTTGTGGATTGCCAGTCGTGATCCATTTCCACCTGCTTGCCGCAGTTGGCGCATAGTAGCGTCCGCTTGCAGTCGTTGGACTGAAGCACCGTCCACTGATGCGCACTGGGGTCATCTGCACAGGAAACAGCAGATATATCCAGCTTTCCGGTAGCATCATTATAAAATTTTTTGTGGGCGCTGGCTGTCTTTCCGCATCGTGTGCATTGAACCTTGTAATAGTCTCCGTCCTGCTCCGTGATCTTCCAATTGTGCCCAATAGGTGGTGCTGCTTTTTGGCAATCTGGGCAAGTCATTGCGGTGTCGCACCACCAACTCGTCTTTGTTTCTAATTGTTGGCCTACAAAAGAAGGCATTGAAAAATAGCTTTCAGACAGGTGCGGATGCATGCAAAAGCCTTGTGCCTGATTGAGGGATGACTCTTCCATCTCTTCACCGCAATAGAGGCACGCCAGCAAATAACCATTTCCATCATCTGCGTATTTATTTCCGTTTTTAACATACCAGCAGTGCGATGACGGAATTTCCTCGTGCATGCCGCACAGCTCGCAGGTTCTGGGGAACTGGCATCGGTTTTCTATCCCGTTTCCCTCCTCATAGACCCATTTGTGCGAACAGTTGGAGCGCTGATATTCCACAACGGTCTCTTCGCTCTCACAGGGATAGATGATGATAATAGGCGCATCGGTCTGAATTTCGATGATGGTTTCCTCTTCCTGCATCACCACAGGTTCCGGCGTGGCAATGATGACCAGTTCAGGTGCGGGCGTAGCAGTTGTGATGGTTCTTCGGGAAAACGTGATAGTGATTTTCGAAGCGGATGTCGGTGCCGGCGTGGCGGTCGGCAGGGAAGTTTCGTCCGGCAGTGTGAGCGTGGCGGCTTCCTCGGCTTTCATCGTCTCGGCGGAACCGAAGTCGATCATCAGCACACTGCCGGAGCGGCTGAAGATGATGCGGTCGAGGTTCTTTTCGGCGATGGATGTCAAATCTGTATAGCCCAGCGAAACATTCAGCGTGCTCAGCTCGAATACTGCGCCGGAAGAGGTGGTGATGGTCAGCACGTGCCCATCCAGGCTTGCTCCTGTAATGGTCAGCTCTTGATCGTTTTCGGTCAGCGTCAGGGTGATTTGATTGCTGATGTAGCTCGCTTGCATGCCCAGTTGTTTGGCAGGTTCGGAGGCGGTCAGACGCATCCATGCGTTTTCGGGATCCTTTTCCGATGCCAGCGTGATGCTGCCCAGCGTGGCTTCCTTGCGCCTGAGGGAATAGCCGCCGCCAGCCTGCTTAATCGCGCTGGTGAGCGTCAAGTCGGTGAGGTCGCCGGCTTCATTGACCGTGCCGTAAGCTTCAGGAACCGGCGTGGCTTCTGCTTTGGTCTTTTCATCCTCATCGACCTCGGTCAGACCGCACCGCGTGCAGGTATAGGTGTAGCCATCGGACGTTGTTATGTTGTGCCCTTTCGCGTAGATTGCAATGGTATAGCTGGCGCCGCAGCCTTCACGCGTACACATATAGGTTACGCTGCCGTCCGCCGTGCAGGTGGCATTTGTTCTGGCAGTTTCCTGGTAGTCATGACCAATTGATGTTAGTGTTTCGGTGTAACTGGCACTGCAGCCTTCACGGTCGCAAGTATAGGTGATACTGCCGTCTGCCGTGCAGGAGGCAGCCGTTCGGGCAGTTACGAGATAGTGATGGCCGAGCGGTTCGCCGTATGTGTCATGGATTTGCAGCGTGCCGCACTTGGAGCACGTGATATATTCGGTCTCTGGCTCGGTACAGGTGGCCGCAAACACGCTCAGCGATCCTAACTGATCGTGCCCTGCAGCAGGCTTTGTTTCCACTTTGGAGAATACATCACCGCATGCCGTGCAGGTGTATTCTGCCATGCCGGCTTCTGTACAGGTCGGTTCAGAGAAGGCAACGGTGTAGGTGCCGTCTGCCGTGATTTCGTGAACGCCGCCGTTGGAGCATTCACCGGCCTGCACCATCGGAATCGATGCGAGCAAGAGACAGAGCGTCAGCAGCAGAGAAAACGTTCTTATCATCATGGAAGCACTCCTTCCTGAACAGGAATGACAGTCTGCGATGATTGATGTGAAATGAAACGGCATACAAGTCAACGGAATAAAAGCCCGCATTTATTGATTTTCCATCTGCTTGCGCGCCTTTTCGAGCACTTTGTTGTACGGCATCAGCATGCCATCGGTCATGGCACTGCCCATCTTCTTCTGGAGTTTCTGACTGGACAGCATCGCGCCGACAAGGTACATGGCGAGCATTCTGCCGCGCTGTTTCTGTGCAAAGTCATACAGACCGTGCTCTTTGTAGAATTTGTGGTCGGCCTTCATCATCCCCTGCATCTGCCAGATCAAATCGCGGAAAATCTTCATGCCGCCGACACCGTAGAAATTCTGCGGCGGAAGATATTTCTTTTTCATTGCATAGGTCAAACGCTGACTGAGTTGGTCGATTTCTGCATTCGGATTTTCCTCGTCCGTTGCAATGCCTGCAAGGAAATTGGAGCCGACCTGTGCGCGCGCCTCGATGATGGTGCGCAGGTTCTCCTCCTGCTTCAATGCGCCGCTGATGAGATAGCCGATGCTCATGCCGGTGGTTACAGTGCGATGTCCGTTGCAGAATTGGCGGTCATCGTACATCTTGAAGCGAGAGCCCATCGAATGATCCTGAATGGCGAAGGCGTAGACGATGGCATCCGCTGTCTGAATCTGACCGCGCAGATAGGCATCGAAGCCGTCTGTGTAGATGCATTTGCCGGAGACGGCACAATGGAAGCAGCCGAGGCAGCCGCCCTTGAACGGGTATTCCCGAATATTTACGACGGTTGTTTTCTGCGGACTAACCGCGCGGAAACGGTCGATCATGCGCTGCAGATGTGCATCACTTTCACGCACATCGGCGACGATCACCACATTGCCGGTCTTGCTTTCGTTCGGGCAGAAAGGCACAGTGACGGGTACGGGCGTGTAATCCGTTCGGGTGACGCTGGGACGCTCGCAAAACCCGTGCTCCACATTCCAAATCAGAAAATCAAAGAAAGCTTCCGCTTCCTTCTGCCCCTTTTCGTGCGTCAAATCTTCCATGTCAGCAGACAGACCGCTGATATAGCGCAACCCCAAATCAGCGCAGTTGTCCTGAATATAGCGGTGCGCGGTGGTGTCGTAAAAATGCTTGGAAGTGGTAATCTGCGAGGCGTACTTGCCGGACAGGCTGATGCCGCTCTCCTTCACCAGTTCGATGAACCGATGAAGCTGGCTCGGCGCGATGAAGGTGTAGACGGGATAGGAAAAGAGCAGCACATCTGCTGCTTGCAAGGCGGTCAAAGCAGGGGAGAAATCCTTCTCCAGCAGCTTGATGGTCTGTCCTGCGTGCAGCACGGAAAAGTGATGCTCCGGATGCAGAATTTCCAGATAATTGACCGTCTGCAAGGTGATGGAATGCTTGCCCTTCGGACTGCCGTTAATGACGAGAATATTCATACATACCTCATTTTCTGCCTGAAATGCGGATTTCAATATACGAATGTATACGAATGCCTTTGGCATCTTTAGCATAGCACGAACGGCCATGATTTTCAAGCAGACAATGCCATGTGCAAAAGAGGGCGGCACCCGATGATGAGTGCCGCCCCGTGTGGCGGAGTTATTGTGATTGCGAGTTGATGTAGCCATCCGTGAAGTACACGGGCAGGGTAAAGGTGGTGGGGAACTGATCGACACCGAGTTTCTTCATGAGCTTCTCCATTTTCTCCGTCTCCAAATCACTATGCTTATACTCTGAGAGCTGCTCGTTGTCCTTTCCCGTAATCTTTCCGCCATCTATCGAAGTATTTGATTTACATAAGAGGTCAATTGTTTCGCTGGCTAATGTCTTTCCGCAGACAGTACAATATGCATATGTCTGGATTCTTTCATATTTATTTCCGGGTTCCTTCGCATGTGTTACTATTCCTTTGCTCACCGATGTTGCATCGATTTTGCGGTGGATGGTTGCCTTTTCCGTTTTCCCGCACTTCTGGCATACGGCTGTAAAGCTGCACGCATTCTGCCTTGTGACCTTCCAGTCGTGGTCCGTTGTTGTCTGCGTGCCGCAGTTGCTGCACACAAGCGTCTTTTTGCAGCCGTTGGAGTCAACAGTCACCCAAGCATGGTTGTTGGGGTCATCCACGCAGGACATTTCGCTCGTGTCCAGCTTGTCTTTTGAGCTGTTGTAGTATTTCTTGTTGGCTTTGACGGTTTTTTTGCAGCGCTGGCAAACGGCCGTGTAATAATCCCCGTCCTCGCCGGTGATTTTCCAGTTGTGGCCGACAGCCGCGATTTGCGACTGGCAATCCGGACACTTCATCGATTGTGTACACCAAGTATAATATTCATCACCCTGACCGTTAGTATTAAGCATATTGTATCTCTCTTTCAGCCTGGGATGCGTACATTTACCGACGACCTGGTTGAGCGAGCTTTCCTCCATCGTGGCATCGCAGTAGCGGCACTTCAGGATGTAAGTGGACACCACATAGTCATAGAGAATTTCACCGGTCGAACCAGTGATTTGTGTGTCCATGTCATACGATTTGCCGTCTACAACCTTTTTCCAGCAGTACCAGCAATGCTCCGACGGGGTATCCTCATGCTTGCCGCAAAGTTCGCAGGTTCTGGCAGACTGGCAAGTGCCTTCTTCGGCATATACCCAGCGGTGCGTGCAGTTGGAGCGCTCGTAGGTCTCCACTTCCTCCTCATCATCATAGGCGATGATGACAATCTGGCACTCTTCTTCCGGCTCGATGATCACCGGCACAGGCGTGGGTGTTTCTTCTCTTCTGATGGTTCGCTTGGAGAATGTGATCGTAACCTGGTAGGTGGGTCTGGGCGTCGGCGTAGGCGTCGGCGCAGGTGTCGGCGAAGTGATGGTTCTCTTCGAGAATGTGATATCAACCTTGTATATGGGTGTCGGTGACGGTGTAGGCGACGGTGTTACCTCGGGTGTAGGCGTGGCGAGCGCAGCTTCCACTTCGGCCTTCAGCGTCGCGGCACAGGCAAAGTCAATCATCAGTACGTTGCCCATGCGCTTGAAGACGATTCGGTCAAGTTTCTTCTCGGTAATGGTGTCCAGCTCCGTATAGCCCAGCGAAACGCCAGGCGAGCTCAGCTCAAAGGTTGCGCCGGAGGAAGTGGTGATGGTCAGCACATCTTCTTTGATGCTGACACCTGTGATTATCAGTTCTTCGTCATTCTCGGTCAGCGTCAGGGTCATGTTATTGCCAATGAAGCTGGAACGCATGCCCAACTGCTTGGCAGGCTCGGACGCGGTCAGGCGCATCCAGGAATTTTCAGGGTCACGCTCAGCTGCCAGCGAAATGCTGTTCAACGTGGCTTCCTCACGCCTGAGGGAATAGCCGCCGCCGACCTCCTTAATGGCGCTGGTGAGCGTCAGGTCGGTAATCTGATCATTTTCGTTGATATTACCGTATGCGTTGGGAATCGGCGTTGCCATCGCTTCGGCTTCGGCTTTGGCTTCTTCATCAACCTCGGTCATGCCGCAACGCGTGCACTTGTAGGTATAACCATCGGTCGTTGTCCAGTTGTGCCCGAATGCACTTAGCGTTTCCGTGTAGGATTCGCCGCAGTTGGCGCATGTGTAGACAATGCTGCCGTTCATCGCGCAGTAGGCAGGCGTACGTGAAGACTCGGCGTAACTGTGCCCGATTGCTGCTAACGGCTCGGTGTACGAAGCGCCGCAGCCTTCGCGGGTGCACGTATACGTCACGCTGCCTTCTGCCGTACAGGTGGCATCTGTGCGTGCGGATTCAACGTAGCTGTGCCCGAGTGCGGCCAGCGTCTCGGTGTATGTGGCACCGCAGTCTGTGCGGTCACAAACATAGGTCACGCTGCCTTCTGCCGTACAGGTGGCATTGGTGCGTGCGGTTTCTACATAGTTATGCCCGAGCGGTTCGCCGATGGTTTCAAGAAGTTGCAGCGTGCCGCATTTGGAACAGGCAACATACTTGGTCTCAGGCTCGGTGCAGGTGGGTTCGACAAAAGCCAGCGCGCCCGTCTGATCATGGCCTGTAGCGGGAAGCGTTTTCGTTTCGCTGTAGCCGCAACCTTCGCGTTTGCATGTGTATGTTACGCTACCGTCCGTTGTGCAGGTGGCATCGGTGCGATCGACTTCCTCATAGTCGTGCCCGAGCGGTTCGCCGATTGACTCTTCATAAGAATCTTCGCAACCGAAGCACATGTAAAGAATTGTACCTGCCGTGGTGCAGGTCGCATCTTCACGGTATTTTTCTACATAGTTATGCGCCAGCTTTTCGCCGACATAGTAGCCAGTTGACTCATCACTGTAAAAGCATGTGGTGCATTCCATGATGTGATACTCAGGCTCTTTGCACGTAGCCTCATAGACCCGTTCCACATAGGTGTGCACATGCTCGGCGTTCGCCATCGGGATGACAGCGAGCAGCAGACAGAGCGTCAGCAGCAGGGAAAGTGTTTTCTTCAACATGGTGGCACTCCTTTCATTTTCAAGAAATAACAAACGTTATTAATTGACCAACTTAAAATCAAAACGCATCTCCAACTCGGAGAAGAGCCTTTGCATCACTTGAAATGCAATCATGCGGATATCAAGCGTCAGGACGGTTTTGATTACGCAGCTGATTTCATCCTCCGGCACGGCGAACGCCCGAAGGGTCATCTGCAGGAAACAGGTCAGCTTGCGTTCGAGCGGAAATGATTCGCTGCACGCACTGACCATGTAGCTGCGCATGATGCCGGACGTGCCGATTTCCAGCTCGAGGAATTCCCGCTCGCCGTGTTCCGGCAGGTATGCGCGGAAAAGCCGCGGCAGCTCCGATGCCGTCTTTCGCTGCACCAAATCCAGCAGGGTAGGCTCAGTGTAGACGAGCGCGTAGATTTCACGCAATTTCTCGTTCATTTCTGCCAGCACGAGCTGAATGGCCGTCTCCGCGCCGTAGAGAAGCGGACCGCTTGCCTCCTTCCCGACAATCGCGCTTGCAATGGCGAACTGGTTCTCAAACATGAACTCGCACAGCACTGAAAGCACCGCGCTCTTAGCAGGGAAGATGTTGTAGAAACTGCTTGCGCTGACCTTCGCCTCCTCAAGAATCTGCTTCGGCGTCGTTTCATCGTAGCCCTGTTCGAGGAAAAGACGCACGCAGACGGACAAGATGCGCTTTCGGACGGCTTCCTTGTCGTGAATCTGCTTCATGATAACGACATCCTTCCATTGCTTCTGGAACTAATTCCAGTATACGATATTCTTCGAACATTGTCAAGCATTGGAAGGAAATATTAATGCAAAAGCATAAGTCCACGGAATTTCAGGCAGATATTGGCACATTTCAGGCAAACAAAAAGCAGATTCGACCTGTGCCGAATCTGCAGAAGCGATTATTTGTCTATTTTCCGGTCGTAGGCGTGAATCCAATCCGCCTTTAGGTAGTAAATCAGGAAGCAGACGGATGAGCAGCTCCAAGTGAATGGATACACCCAGAAAATGGTTCGCATTTCGTGGAACAGAGGTACCATGATGGTCAGGTAGGTGATGCGGATGATGCACCAGCAACCGAGCATTACCAGCATCGGGACGATGGATTTGCCCGCGCCGCGCAGAATGCCTGCGATGCCGTGTGAGAAAGCCAGCAAACAATAGAACAGCGTGATGGTGCGCGCCTGATTGACGCCGACACTGATGACGTCCGGATTGCTGTTGAATGCGCCAATGAGAACCGGAGCGAACAGATAGAATGCAATGCCAATCAACTCTGCCAGGGAGACACAGCAGACAATGCCGAATCGTGCACCTTTTCTTGCACGGTCATGTTGTTTTGCGCCAAGGTTCTGGCTGATGAAGGTGGACATCGCCATTGCGAAGCTTGTAATCGGCAGGAACGCGAAACCCTCAATCTTCGAGTAGGCGCTGCATCCGGCCATAGCAATCGAGCCGAAAGAATTGATGTTGCTCTGCACGACCATGTTGGCCAGCGAAATGATGGAATTCTGCAATCCGGAAGGGATGCCGAGTTCCAGAATCTGCTTGAGTGTCCGACCGTGAAGGCGGATTTTGCGTGGATACAGCCGCCACGGCGCATCCACCTTGCATAGCAGGCGAAGCCCCAGTACGGCGCTGACCGCCTGTGAAATCACTGTCGCCCAGGCCGCACCGGCAATGCCCATATTGAAAACAGCGACAAAGAGCAGATCAAGTACGACGTTGATTGCAGATGAGAGAATCAGAAAATACAGCGGATGCTTGCTGTCACCGACGGCGTTGAAGATGCCGTTCGATACGTTGTACATTACGCTCGCGAGGACGCCGATGAAGTAAATCCGCAGGTAGGTAATTGATGTAGGCAGCACGTCATCGGGCGTGTCCATCAGACGAAGAATTGTCGGTGTCAGCGTCACGCCGATCAGCGTCAGCAGCAGACCGCAAATCACGCCGAAAGCGACGGTGGTGTGTACAGCTTTGCTGACGTTCTCATTATCTCTCGCGCCTACGAAGCGTGAAACGACTACGCCTGCGCCAAGGAAGATGCCGTTGACAAGACCAACCAGCAAAAATGTCAGGCTGCCTGACGAGCCGACCGCCGCCAGTGCTTCGCTACCAATGAAATTGCCGACCACCAAAGAGTCGACCACGTTGTAGAGTTGCTGAAAGAGATTACCCCAGAAAACAGGCAGAGCAAAACGGATGATTTTTTGGCTGATGGAGCCCTCCGTCATCAGGGTGGAGTCATTGCGCATTGGAACATGAACCTCGTTATGCTGTTTAATCGCGCACACAAGTGCATATTCTATTTCTCCATCGGAAGGCTGTTTTCCTGCCTTTGTATCCCTGTGTTGTTTATTTCTTCAGAATCTCCACAATCTTCTGAAAGTCCTCCTTAGCTTCCTTGAAGATAGGCAGCATGCAGTAACAGTGCACCATTTTCGGGCGCGCGAATGCAGTATAGGGGACATTCGCACGGCGGCAAGCGTCCTCAAAGTCCGGCAATGCACCATAGAGCACTTCGTCTGCGCTGTAGAAGAAGTGAATATCGCCCACACCAGTAAAGTCGCCGCGCGAACCGGAAAGCATATAGGCAGGTACATCGCTGTGACCGTTGCGCATGAACTTCTCAACCGTGATCATGAATTGATAGTCAACGGACACGTCTTGGTCATTCAGTGCCTGCATGCGTGCCTTTTCTGCGTCATTCCACGGCACCTCGCCGGGGGACACAGCAACGATATGGCGCGGCTGCGGCAGGGGAGCCGGTTGTGCGCTGTTGTGCGCCGCGACACCAAGTGCAAGTGCGCCACCAGAGGAGAAGCCGCATGTGCTGACGTTTCCACCGCCGTAAAGACGGACCATCTGCTGATAGCATTCATAGACCATTTCATACGTGTCGATGATGCAATGGTCGGTACACAGCGGATAGAAGGGGAACCACACATCACAGCCGGATTCAAGGCAGAGTTTGCGCAGAACAGGCAAATCACCTCTGTCGGGACCGAGCATCATGCCGCCGCCGTACAGGTACAGGACAGCCAGTTTGGACGGCTTCGGATTCTTCCGCACAATCAGGCAAGGAAAGCCGTTCACCGTAATGGTTTCGTAATACGCCTTGCGGTCGGTTGGCGCAAATACGCCGCGACTGCGGTTTTGTCTGTCTATTTCCTTGCGCAAAGCGTCCTCCGGCAGTGCAAAAACCTTCTTTGCGCCGGAAAGCCGATAACCTGTGCGCAGGAGATGTGCCATGATGCTCATGCGTGTTGTCCTCCTTGCAGTGTTGAATCAATATGATTAGATACAACTAACTGCCCGTGGATGATTATAATACGTTTTGCCTGCATTTGCAAGGGGTTGAACAAAAAAAGACTGCTGTATTTGCACAGCAGCCACCTTGCTAATTATTCTCTTGCGTATTGATCGCAGATGTCCGCAGCCTCGCCCATCATTTTCACCTGACCGTGGTCGAGCCACACGACGTGCTGGCACATGCTGCGGATTTGCGAAATGTTGTGGCTGACGAACAGCACCGTTGTACCGCCGCTCATCAGCTCCATCATGCGCTCGTGGCTTTTTTTCTGGAAGTGCTCATCGCCGACGGCGAGAATTTCGTCTACAATCAGCACATCGGGCTTCACCATCGTTGCCACAGAGAATGCCAGACGCGCCAACATACCGGAGGAATACGTTTTCAGCGGCATGTTGATGAATTCGCCCAGCTCAGAGTATTCGAGGATGCTGTCATATTTCTCCTCGAGAAAATGCTTGGTGTAGCCGAGAATTGCGCCGTTGAGGAAGATGTTTTCCGTGCCTGTCAGCTCCATATCAAAGCCGCTGCCGAGCTCCAGCATGGGAACAACGCGCGCGCCGCGCATGACACTGCCTTCCTGCGGCTTGATGATGCCGGAAATCACCTTGAGCAGCGTGCTTTTGCCGGCACCGTTGCGGCCAATCAGCCCAAGTACCTCGCCCTTGCAGACGTCGAAGCTCACATTGCGCAGCGCCCAGAAATCCTCGACCTTATTCTGCCGCTTCAGCGCGCGGACGGCCCATTCCTTCAGGTTCGTTGTGCGGTTTGCATCCATGCGGAAGCAAACGCCTACGTCTTTGACGGAAATCATGATGTCACTCATCTTTATTTTACCTCACAGGTACAGCACGAAGCGGTTCTGATATTTGCGGAACACATACAGTCCCAGCATCAGCGGAATCACGGCACACGCGATGCAGTAGATGTAAGTGATGGGCTGCGGCGTGACGCTATCAAGCAGAATGCAGCGGACGAAGTAGACGAACTGGTACAGTGGATTCATGTGGTAGAGCGTCGTCAGCTGCGAAGGAATGATCGATTCCGGATAAAAGACGGGGGTGAGGAAGTTCCACATCATGATGAGGACGCTCCACAGGAATTTGGTGTCGCGGAAGAACACGTTGCTCGTGGCGAGAATCATGCCCATGCCCAGAGAGAAGACCGCCTCGCAGATGATCGGAATCGGCAGCAGCAGGAGCGACCAGTTCAACTGCACACCGGTAATCAGCGTTACAATCAGCAGGGGAATCAGGGAGATGACCAGATTGACCAGCGAGGACATGACGCGGCTGAGCGGATAGATGTACTTTGGCACGTACACCTTTGTGATTAAAGATGCATTGCAGGTGATGGATTCCAGGCACATGCTGGATGCTTCACTGAAAAAGTTGAACATCACGATGCCGGTCAGCAGATAAACAGGAAAATTCGGTATATCGCTCTTGAAGATGGTCGAGAAGACGATGTAGTACACTAACATGGTCAGCAGGGGATTGAGGAAACTCCACAGCACGCCAAGAATCGACTGGCGGTACTTCGTGTTGAAGTCGCGGGAGACAAGACGCTCGATCAGATACCGATAGCGTTTGCATTCCTCGTAGAGCACCAGTACGATGTTGTGCCTGCCAACCTTGCAGCAGCGCAGCGTCCATGCCATCAGCGCAATGTAGAGGATGATCACCGCCACCGCCACAATCAGGTAGATCGTCAGGGCGTTTGTTGGACGCATCATAGACAGTGTGCAGGATAGGCGTCCTTCCACGCTTTCGCCGTTTACGGTTAGCTGATCAAGTCCGGATGCCGCAATCTGATAGCGTCCGGTGTCAATGGTATTCCAGTAATACAGCGAGAAGAAGCTGTCGTTCTCCGTTCGCGAAACAGTAATGCGCAGGAGAAGATCGCCTGTGCCACCGACATCGATATTGCCGAAAGAGGCAGAGAAGCCATTCATGTTTTTCAGCGAGTCAAGCGTGAAGGATGCCGAGGCGACAACCTGATCGCTGTCAAGCACATCCAGCGTCAGCGTACCCTGCACTGCTTGCGGAATACTGGGATACAGCGTTATTTCGGAAAGCTGAGTGCCATTTTTGCTGATTTGCTGCTCCACAACGGTGCCGTCGGTTAGATTCGTGAGAACACACTGCAGGGATGTGTTGCTCGTTGTCGTAGTGACAATGGACCAACTTTGCGCAACGATGAAATAAATCAGACCGAACAGAATAACCAATACACCAAGCCCGATGAGCGCAAAGCGTTTCATCGTCTGTACGCTTGTCGCCGCGTTTTCTTCTGCCATGGTGAAACCTCACTTTATTACTTTGCGGTACAGGAAAAGGAACATTGCAGGTGAAAGTACATTTCCAATACCATAACGGGGCTCATTATACCATACGCAGCGGATATTTGCAACGTTTTTCCAATGGTGTGCAATTTTGAAGACTGTTCTGTCATTGTATGGTTGCCAGGCGATATTTTTATCAGGAGTCGTTCCGTTTACAGGCTTCCTGAACTCTTTTCAATTTGCAGCTTTAAATTCATGCTTGTCATGGACATTTATGTTATTGCCCAACTGTACTTTGATCAGTTTCAATTCTGTGTCAGCCAGGACAGTATGACGGCAACCTGCAGGCATGGTAATCACATCACCTGCTTTGACTTTTCGTTCCATATCATCAACAATAGCTTTTCCTTCGCCGGAAACCACAATCCAAACCTCATCACGATGGCTGTGACTATGATAGCTCATACTTTTCCCTGGATTCAAAGTAACCTTGATTGTCATAGAGGATTTCTCTACATCCACAACTTTTAAATTTCCCCAGGATTTTTCAGCAAACATCACCTGATTCTCAAAAGAATCTACAAACGGTTTCATTCTGCTGCTTGACTCTTGATCGCTAACAAGAATCCCATCAGGTGATGCAGAAATAACGACATCATGCAAGCCTAACGCTAAAATGGGAACGTCCAGTTCATTCACAATGTGAACGTCCGTGCATGTTTCATCCATCACGCCTCGCCCGACAATCGGTTCATTCATTGCCTCGGTTAGTGTATTCCAAGTGCCCAAGTCCTTCCACATTCCGGAAAACCGGACAACCTGAATCCTTTTCTCATGTTCTGCAACGGCATAGTCAAACGAGATTTTCTTGAGGGTATCATACTTTTTAAACAAATCCTGATAATCGGTAAAATCCATCAGTTCATGTGCTTTGCCCATCATATAGTCCAATTTAAAAGCAAACACGCCGCTATTCCAGAGCGCACCTTGCGCAATATACTGCTCTGCCACAGCCTTTGTCGGCTTTTCCTTGAAGGTTTTGACTACAGCCACCTGTTCAGCGCTTTCAGGGATAATGTAACCATATTTTTCGCTGGGGTACGTCGGTTCGATGCCCATCAGCACAAGGTTCGCTTCGCCCTGATCAACTAGTTCCGCCAGTTCTTTCAGCGCATCAAAGTAGCTCTCATCCACATAAGGATCTACCGGACAGACAATAACCGTTTCATGCGCATCAAAATGCATAACATCCATCAAATAGGACGTTGCCAGCGCAATGGCAGGAAAGGTATCGCGACGGCAAGGCTCCACACAGATGCAAACATTCTCACCTAATTGGCTATGAATTGCCGAAACCTGCGCTTTGCTGGTTGCGATCGTTACGTTCGCATCGGCATCTGCCTTCTTAATCTGGCGATAGACGCGCTGTACCATCGATTCGCAGCTGCCATCTTCTTTTTTGAAGATTTTGATAAATTGCTTCGAACGGATATCATTAGACAACGGCCAGAGACGCTTGCCTGATCCGCCGGATAAAAGAATAATGTTCATAGGCATAACCTTTCTCAGCCATCAAGAAATCAGCTTCATGAAGCGATCAATTGCGCCGTCTGTCAAATACTTCTTCAATCCATATTCATAGGCTTTCCGCGACATTTCCCTGTACTCCGCTTCAGTCATGCACATTGCTTCTTTAAGTTTTTCCGCAAATAGGGCATTGTTACCTGCTGGTATCAGATAACCGCTGACACCTTCGCTAATCTGTTCAGCAATTGCACCCACGTTAAAAGCAATGCATGGACGCCCATACCGATAGCCATCAATGATTACACCCGATTGCGTGGCGGAATTATAGGGAAGTACAATCAAATCAGCCTGAATGAACGCCTCTGCCATTTCATTATCCGTGACATATGCATTATTCATTGTAACATTGGGCAATTCTGCTAATTCAGCTGCCGAATCTTGCAACTGCGGATCAACACGACCTACAACATCAAACTTGATTTCAGGACATTTCCGGGCAATTTCAAGCAGGTTATTTACGCCTTTATACGGATTCATCCGTCCGAAAAATAATACTCTCTTTGAATAGCGCGGTTCTGTATACTTTGGAAACCGACGCCACATGTCAACAGAACGAATTCGTTCCTGCGGCACGCCATATATTTCCGTTGCCTTCAAAACATACTTCTGATTGCACAAAACGATGTAATCAGCCATTTTACAAACCGCTTTGTTCATCAGGTGAACACTTTTCGCCTGTTTATCACCCTGATGCGGAATAAGATCATGAATCATTTGGAAAATGACCGTGTTCTTATGGCAGAGCATCATAATTGCAAGATTCCAAACATGCAGCGTCTCAAAGAAAATTACGTCGAAATCCTTTGCGTTTATCCACGTAATGATCTCGCGTAATTCCTTAAAATCAAAAGTTTTCTTTTCAACACCAGGCCGCTTAGGGCAGTCAACTAAATGTGTATGAGGTGTATCGATCACCGGCACCTTGGGATGATTGATTCCCAGAAGCCAAATATCGCATTCGTTCCTCTTTTGTGTATACACACTTTCAAACATGCTAAAGCATATGTCCTGATGATCCGGATTATCAGAGAATGTTACCAGAAGCACTTTTTTCATTCAACAATTCACTCCTAAGAGCTTAACATTGTCATCAAGCAGAAAGCAAACGTTGGGCAACGCCGTATTGCACGGTGCTGACATAAGCTTTCCGCAGAGAAATCGTGCTTCATTGCTTGGTGTTTTCTGCGTGAAAACAGAAATTGTTCACAAAAGCAACGCTCCTCCTCTGTTTATTTTATCATAAATATTCAGTGCTTTCAAGAGGATTCGAGCGTGATTGCGGGCAAAACCCCTGCCTCTGATTACAAATTCATATTGAAAAAACCACCTTGACCCTTTTAAAGTATCAACGTCCAAGCATCTACCTACAAGAAAGGATTCAAGATGGCTTCAAATGATATTTTAATTTCTCGAATTCTTATCGTTTAATCGTTGCATGAGCCTTTTATTCCTGCTTTGCGAATATAATCGACTGGTCGCTTCGGCTCAGACGCATGTATTGTGTCAGCACGCTCTGTTTTTTTCTCCGGCTGATCGGCAACTTGTGCCCGTCGGTCAGCTCAATATATTCGTTATCGATTCGCTTAATGAAGATGTAATTGACGATATAACCCTGATGAATCCGGATGAACCCTTCCTCAGCAAGGACGGTTTCCAGCTGATTCATGCCCAGACGACATTTCAGAGGCTCTTTCTCCTGATTCAGATAGAAATACTGGTAATCCCTGCAGCATTCGATGTACATGATTTCAGCGATCGGAAGCTGCATTCGTCCCTGATCCGTTTTGATTTCCAGACGCCGGCTGTTTTCCTCCTTCAGCGAACCGACATACAGATTGACAACTGCCTGAATGTCCTTCAGATAGCTGCTCTTGCGCACAAAACCAAACGGTCTTGCCTGGAAGGATTCAAACACCTTCTCCGTGCAATTGGAAATATAGATGATGGCCATCTTATCCTGAATCTTTTTCAGCCTGACACCCAGACTAATGCCATCCATCTGCGGCATGTCAATATCCAGAAACAGCGCCTGATATTTTTTGCCTTGCTGAACTGCGTTTAAGAGGTCTACAGGGGAAAGATACTGATCCAGCACCAGCTGTACCTCGTGCTTCTGAAAGCAGACCTTTAGGGAAGACGCAATCATGTTCATTGCCATTTCTTCATCATCGCAGATGGCAGCAAAACAGGTTTTCATGCAATCGCACCGTCCTTCTTGTAGAACATATCCAGCATAACTTCGGCGATGAATCTGCCGTCCTGCACATCCGCGAGGAAATGTCCGTTATATTTCTGCGTCAATTTGCGTACAATCTGCGTGCCTAAACCGTGATCCTCCGGATTCTCCTTTTTCGAGTGGAAAGAGAGCAGACCGTCCGCAGGCATGTTATCCGGCAGACGGTTTGTTACGCAGATGTACAGATAAGTCTCGCGCAGATTCATCTGCACTGTGATATCGTCCATGATGCCGTAGCGGATATTGGATTCAATGGCGTTGTCGATCAGGTTGGAAATCAAAGAGAACAATTCTACGCTGTCAAACGGCAGCACAGGCGGAACAAGCAGCGTATGCTGAATGCGGATGCCTGCATCATGTGCTTTTGAGGAGGCGGCTGTCATGATGGCGCTGATATCCCGATTTCCGCAGTCCACATAGAATGAAGGGGTGAGGTTGTGCGGCGAAAAGGATTCGAGGACGGAATTCAGCTCATCGTAACGTTTTTCCTGCAGCAACATCCACATGTAGGTATACTTGTTTTTCAGATCATGGCGGATTTTGCGTAGCTCCTCCAGATTGGATTTGCTCAGTGCAATCTGCTCTGACGCGGCGCTGATCATCTTGTTTTCCGCCTTCAGACGACAGCTTTCAATCCGCTCCAAGCACAGGAAATAGACGGACAGATAGCAGACAAAGACAAAGATCAGCAGGACGGCATAGACGACCGCACTGTAAAGATTCGTAATCATGAATACCGTATCCAGCAACTGGATCGCCAAAACTGTCAGCAGCGCCAGCGAGTTGGACGTGATGGTCAGGATTCTGCCGAATATCGGAAAGTCCGGCACGTCGACAATGGAATATTTGATTTGAAAGAACGCCATGCCGAGAATCAGCCCGTAGACCAGCACCAGCACCGGAAGCGTAAAGCCCGAAGCCGTGTTCGTGTTGCGCAGCAAACCGCCCAGCGAATAGCTCAAATTCGCACATGTAACAATCGCTGCCAGAATCGTTCCGGACATGACAATTTTGATTTTGTGCGGATAATTGCAGAACAAAAGCGCGTAGATGCTCCCGGTGAGCACATGGCGCAGGTATTCGGCGATGATCATGCAATAGCCCGGCAGACCGGTAGCATTGATCAAAAATATTGCGGCAGTGGAGAGAAAAATTTCAACGCAGTCCAGCAGCAGAAACCGCAGAACCAGCTTCAGCCATTCATGCGGCCCTTTCATCGGCGGCGTAAGCGCATACACGATTGCAAAGGATATGACGCCGGAACGAAATAGAAAGTTATTCACCGTTATGGTCTGCCAGAGCATGCTTAAAAATTCGGTCATGATGATCCCCCAATCATCGAATCCTCTTTCTTTCACTATAATTGTACCATTTTTCTCAGCATTTTCAAGCGAATGTCGAAATTCGTCGTAAATTTTGCTGCAAGCGGTGCGCATGTTCATTCGAGACGAAATAGACTGCAATGCATTTCCATTCAAGGAAGACGGAAAAGAGTGCGTGAAACGGAATATCTGCGCAGATGGCGTCAGACGTGCGGAATGATGTTCTTTCAGCAAAACGGATGTCGACAAAAAAACACCGTTTGTTGAGATGACCGATGCCGGATACTGTCTAAAATGACCAGATTACGACCTGAACAGACTGGTTGTCTATAATCGCTTGAGTTCGCATTTTTGCCCGCTTATAATAAGCGCGAAAAGAATGCTCCCCTACGAGCATTCTGAAAATCATCATTGGAGGAGACCATCGACATGAAGAAACACCTGTTTCAACGGGCGGCAGCAATGACGCTTTCTCTTGCCCTTGCGGCAAGCGTTATGCTCACAAGTGCTGTCGCGGATGGAAGCGAAGGAAAGTACTACACGGACTTCGCAACGTTCCAAGAAGAGCAGGCAGCGGCGGAAAAGCTGGCTGCGGAGATCGGCAGCGAAGGCATCGTTCTGCTGAAGAACAGCAACAACGCGCTGCCTCTGAACGAGTCCGTGAAGAATGTGACGCTGTTTGGCGGCGGCGCATATGACACGGTCTATGGCGGCGGCGGCTCCGGCGCGGGCTCGGTCAGCAAATACCAGACGCAGAAGACGATCATCGGCTCTCTGGAGAAGGCTGGTTTCGAGATCAACCCGACGGTTCGCGAATACTATGAAAATCTGGAAAACCTGAACGTAGGCGGCGACAGCATGTGGTCTTCCGCATCCTCTGTTCGTTATGCCGACCTGGTGAACAATCCGAACGCGATGGATTCCGTGAGCGGCTCCTACTGCTACTACAACGACGCGGCGATCATTGTCATCTCCCGTGAAGGCAGTGAGGGCAACGACAAGTCCACCACGACCTTCGACAACGGCCGCACGGGCGCTGATTACGCCGGCACCGAGTATGAAGGCGTTGATTCCCACAGCCTTGAGCTGTTCCCGGAAGAACTGGAACTGATCAAGCATGTGAAGGCGCAGAACTTCGGCAAGATTATCGTCATGCTGAACACGTCCAACGCGCTGGAAGTGGCAGCGCTGGAAGATGACCCGGATATCGACGGCATCCTCTGGATCGGCAACCCTGGTGCAGGCGGTCTGGAATACCTGGGCGACATCCTGCGCGGCGACGTGAACCCCTCCGGTAAGATGGTCGATGTGTACGATGCGGATCACACGCAGGATCCGACCTGGTACAACTTCGGCGACCTGACCCAGACCGGCGACAACAGCGGCGAGGGCAGCATCTACTACACGGACGAGAACGGCGAAGTGCAGGAGCTGGCTGGAGCTGCAAGCTCTTGGGGCTCTTCTCCCAGACAGCAGATTGAGTACGAAGAGGGTATCTACGTTGGCTACAAGTGGTATGAAACCGCTGCAACCGTAGACGGCTACTACAAGGTTGACAAGAACTCCTACGCGCCCGGTACTGACCGCACGACTGCGAGCAAGGATGCATATTACAACCGCACGAACGGCGTTGTGTATCCCTTCGGTTTCGGCCTGTCCTACACTCAGTTTGACTGGGAAATCGTGAGCAGCAATGCATCCAAGGTGCTGGATGCCAAGACCACGGTTGAAATTCAGGTGCGCGTGACCAACACGGGCAGCTACGCCGGCAAGGACGTTGTTGAAGTTTACTACACCCCTGAATACTACAACGGCGGCATTGAGAAGGCAAGCGTCAACCTGATCACCTATGCAAAGACTGACCTGCTGCAGCCGGGTGAAAGCCAGGTTCTGACCCTTACCTTCAACGCGAAGGACATGGCTTCCTTTGACTACAACGATGCCAATGCCAACGGCTTTACCGGATATGAGCTGGAGGCCGGCGAATATGAGATTTCTCTGCGCACGGACTCCCACACGGTGAAGAGCGGCTGTGTCCTGACCTACACGGTCGAAGCATCCGACAGCAATCTGGCTGCGGAAGCTGCAGACGGCACGGTGAAGGGCGCGACCGGCATCCTCTATGACGGCAGCTCCGCAAAGTACAACTGGAACGAAGAAGGGGAGGAAAGCACCGGCAAGGCGAACGCTGAAGCTGTGTTCTCCGATCCTGACAGCTACTACTACTCTGCCAATCCCAAGGGCGATTCTGCCTCGAACGTGCAGTATGTTTCCCGCAGCGATTGGCATCTGCCTACCGCACCGACGGTTGAAACCAGCATTCTGACGCAGGAAGACATTGACAACATCACTTATCAGGAAACCTTCACCCCTGCGGATGACAAGGAAACGGATCCCTGGTACGTGGCAAACGGTAACATTCCGTCAACCTGGACGCAGGCAACTGAAGCAGCTGATGAAGCAAACACGATTCAGGTGCAGACGCTGATTGGTGTCGATTACGATGTGAAGATCGAAAACGGTCAGGTCGTTCAGGGGGATGACGAGGGCACCAAGGCTTGGGAAGCGTTCATGAATCAGTTCACGCTGGATGAATTGAAGACCTACCTGTCTCTTGACTGGGAGCTTGCGTCCATCAACCGTGCTGGCATCGACAAGGTTCAGGCGAACGACGGTCCTGCCAAGCTGCTCAATGGTACCTATTGGCCTTGCTGCACGATGATCGCTTCCACTTGGAATGAGGATCTTGCTTATCAGCAGGGTCGCATGGTCGGCAACGAGGGTCTGTTCCAGAACTGCCTTGGCTGGTATGGTCCTGGCGCGAACATTCACCGCAGCCCCTTCGGCGGCCGTAACTTCGAGTATTATTCTTCCGACGGTGTTCAGGCGGGCATCATCTGCGCGGCTGTCATCAAGGGCGCCACGGATATGGGCATCATCCCGACGGTCAAGCACTGCGCGCTGAACGACCAGGAGACCCATCGTCAGGATAATCAGGGTCTGGTTGTCTGGTGCAACGAACAGGCGATGCGTGAGATCTATTTCAAGCCCTTTGAAATGTCTGTTACCGATGGCAACGGCGTTGCATTCATGAGCTCCTATACCCGTTACGGCACGGTCGGTGCTGATAACAACTACATGTTCCAGAATGTGGTCGTCCGCGACGAATGGGGCATGGAAGGCATGTTCTATTCCGACATGGGCGGTGCAGACAATGCGGACTATCATTTCCGCACCGGCGGTACCCATGGTATCAACAGCTACAATTCTGCAATCAGCGGCACCTGGAATGCGGACGGCTATGTTGAGGTGGATTCTGTCAGAAGCGATACCCAGTATGCAGCGATCCGTCTGACCGCCATGCAGTGGATGAAGACGGCAGTCAACGCTGCTGCGAACCGCAACATGGTGAACACAGAAGCGTTCACGGACAAGTCCGGCACGGTCATCAATGCAGTCAAGGGTCAGTCGGTGGAGGCTAACCTGGGCGCTACTCTCGAAGAGCTGAACGCTTATGAGCAGTACTATCAGGTGGTTGAAGGCTCTCTGCCTGCAGGCGTGAGCATCAATGAAGAAGGCGTCCTGTCCGGCACGCCCACGGAAAGCGGCACTTTCCAGATGACCCTGAACCTGGTGGCAGACCGCTATGTGACCACGGTCAAGCGCGTGAACACCAGAAGCGATGCTTCTACCGGCACCTACAGCACCGACGCAATCTTCACGCTGCAAGTTGCTCCTGCGTTCACGCTGGAAACAGCACAGTGGAACGTTGGCACTGAAGGCGAAGCGAAGATTGTCTCCGATGTTGTGAAGATTGATGACACCATTGCATCGATTACCTACACGCTGACGGATGCACCTGCTTGGCTGAATGTGACGGCTGACGGCATCCTCTACGGCACGCCGGATGCGGCTGGCACCTACACGGTGAAGGCTGAGATGAAGGCAACCGAGGCTGAGTCTGAGGACGACAACGAGAGTAGTGGCAGCTTCGGCGGCCAGAGTGGTCCGGCAAGCACGACCTACAGCGAAGAATTCCAGATCACGGTCGATGAAGCAGTCGTGACCGAGAAAGTCGAAGAGACGCAGGAAGTCGACGTGATGAGCATTGTGACGATTGCGTTGAGCGCTTTGGCGATCATTGTGGCAATCATCGCAATTGCTGTTGCAAGCAAGAAGAAGTCTAAGTAATTAACCGGTCAACAAACGCGGCTCCGGCATTTTATCGAATGTCGGAGCCGCAGAATCAGGAGGCTATCTATGAAAAAGTCTGTAAAAGTCATTTGCCTGATCATGACGGTATTGCTGATGCTGGGCGTTTTGACAGGATGCGGTGACAGCGGCAGCAGTGCCAACAGCAATTCCTGTACTGTAACGTATCATTACAATGCGGATGGAATGGCGGATCAGAAGGTCACGCATACCAAGGATAGCCGTCTGACGACGGAAACCCCTGAACGGGACGGCTATTCTCTTCTGGGCTGGTATACCGACGAAGCATTGACGCAATCCTTTTCCTCTGGTACGAAGGTCAGCGAAGATCTGAATCTCTATGCGAAGTGGGGCAAGTGCTACACGCTGGAAGCGGAATACGTCGATCTCTCTGCATTCCACGGTCAGGGCTTCTCCGGCGGCTGCGACGGTGCGCAGGCAATCAGCCAGGACAAGGCAAACCTGGGCGCAAGCAACGGCGTGTATCTCACCTATATGTATAACCAGGGCCTCAGCATTACATTTGAATTCACCTCGGATGCCGCAGTTTCGGATGCAACGGTGATTCTTCGCCTGTCTGCCGAAATCATGGACATCCAGTTCTCCAGCAGCGACTTTACTGTTGCACTCAACGGCAAGGCACTGAGCTATTCTGATATTTCTCTGAAGGACGGACAGAACTTCGAGGACTTTGAAGTCGGCACGAACTGCAAACTCAATGAGGGCACAAACACGATTACGCTAACCACGACTAACAATAAGGCGATGGCTGGCACCATGTATGCAACCGCGCCGATTATCGACTGCGTGAAGATCGTCAGTTCCTCGAATATTGCAATGGTCGAGCATCAGGAAAACATGAATAAGTTCTCCATGGATTGATGAGGGTACTCGGATGAAGACAATCTGGCAGTATAAAAAATCACGCGTATGGCTGATTGTGACCAGCATCGTTCTGATTCTCGCGGTTGTGGTCAACTATCTGGTGACCGCCGGTCCGTATTACAGCTTTGTCTGCCTGGTTCTTGGCTCAAAGCAGGCGGTATATGCGGATGGTCAGGAACCGGTGTATGCGACCACGACGAACAGCAAGGAAGATGCCCGTGAGAAGGCGGCTGATTTGACCCACGACATCGCGGAAGAAGGCATTACGCTGCTCAAGAACGACAATCAGGCACTTCCTCTGGCTGAAGGCGCAAAAATCAGCGTCTTCGGTAAAAACTCGGTGAACATTGTTTTCGGCGGTTCCGGCTCCGGCGGCGGCGACAGCTCCGAGTCGAAAACACTGTATGACAGCCTCGAACTGGCGGGCTTTGACTGCAATCCCACACTGAAAGCGTTCTATGAGGATGACACCAAGTCCGGCGCGGCACGTGATGCGAATCCCAAGATTGAAAACGACGGCAATGCCGGCATCGTTGCCACGGAAACGCCTTACGACAGCCTTGTCTCAAACAACATTCCGGATAGCTACAGCGCATACAGCGATGCTGCACTGATCGTGTTTTCCCGTATCGGTGGAGAAGGCTTCGATCTGCCGCGCACCTCTGCGGATGATGCAGACAGGCACTACCTTGAATTGTCCCCCGATGAACAGGAGCTCGTGCGTCAGGTCTGCAATGCAGGCTTTGATAAGGTCATCGTGCTGATTAACAGTGCGAACGTCATGGAGCTTGGTTTTGTTGAGGACGATTCGCTGGGGCATATCGATGCCTGCCTGAATCTGCCGGGTCCCGGCAGCACCGGTGCGCTGGCACTGGGCGACATCCTCAAGGGTACGGTGAATCCTTCCGGTCATACCGTGGATACGTATCCTGCGGACCTCAAGAAGGATCCGGTCTGGAACAATTTCGGCGACAACAACGAAACCAATGGCGATAAGTACACTGACTTCGATGCATACTTTGTCGACTACGAAGAGGGCATTTATGTCGGCTATCGGTACTATGAAACTCGCGGCTATACGGACGGCGAGGACTGGTATCAGGAGAATGTTGTGTATCCCTTCGGTTATGGTCTGAGTTATACGACGTTTGACTGGACGGTCGATGACAGCGCATTGCTCGGCAAGGAAATTGAAGCGGATGGCACCTATCAGGTGACCGTGACCGTGACGAATACCGGCGATGTGGCTGGCAAGGACGTTGTGCAGCTGTATGCGCGTTCTCCCTATTACGAGGGCGGCATTGAAAAGGCACACAAGGTGCTTGTTGGCTTCGTGAAGACAGATTTGCTTCAGCCGGGTGAATCCGCAGCCTATACGCTGGAGGTTTCCCCGTATAGCTTTGCAAGCTACGACTATTCGGATGCCAACGGCAATGGCTTCATGGGCTATGAGCTTGAAGGCGGCGAATATAGCCTCTATGTGAGCCGCAATGCCCACGAAAGCGTCCATGAAACCACCTTCACGGTTGCAGACAGCGGCATCCGTTATGAAACGGATCCCACAACCGGCGCAACGGTGACAAACCTCTTTGAGGATTCGGATGACCACCTGGTCAACGGCACGCTTTCCCGCAGCGACTGGGAAGGCACATGGCCGCAGTCGCCCACAGCAGAGGATCACATCATTGATGATAACACGCGGGCTCTGATCGAAAACACGACGACGAATAATCCCAATGAATATACCGAAATGCCGACGACCGGTGCTACCTACGACACCGTGCTGACGCTTCGGAATATGAACGGCGTTGCCTATGACGATGCGCTGTGGGATCAGTTCCTCGATCAGCTGACGCCTGATGAAATGATCAAAATCTACAATGAAGCAGCTTTCCAGACCTATGATGTGCAGCGCCTGGGCATCCCCTATACCAAGGAATCGGACGGTCCTGTCGGCTTCTGCAACTTCATGAGTGACAAGAACATCTATGGCACCAACGCATACACTTGCGAGGTTATGCTCGGTCAAACCTGGAATGTCGAGCTGGCAGAAGCAATGGGCAAGAGCATCGCCGAGGAAGGCAAGTGGGGCGACAGCGAAGGCCGCGTGTCCGGCATGCCGTATTCCGGCCTGTACGGTCCGGGCGCCAACATCCACAGGAGCGCTTTCGGCGGACGCAACTTTGAGTATTTCTCCGAGGACAGCTTCCTGACCGGCATGATGGCTGCGCACGAAATCAAGGGTGGTCAGTCCGAAGGAATCTTCATGACGATGAAGCACTTCGCGCTCAATGAGCAGGAAACTCACCGTTCCACCGGCTATGCCAGCTGCTCTTGGGTCACTGAGCAGAGCATGCGTGAGATTTACCTGAAGCCCTTTGAACTGGCTGTGAAGATTGCTGACAATCACGCAGTCATGTCCTCTTTCAACCGCATCGGCACGCATTGGACCGGCGGCGATTACCGCCTGCTGACGCAGCTGCTCCGTGAGGAATGGGGCTTTGAAGGGTTGGTCATCTGTGACTTCAACACGAACTCCTACATGAACACGCGTCAGGAAGCCTATGCCGGTGGTGACCTGAATCTGGCGGAAAACAGATTCTGGAACAGCTTTAATGCCAGCAGTGCGGCAGACGTAACGGTAATTCGCAACGCGATGCACAACGTTATGTACACACTGGCGAATACAAACGCAGTTAACGGAGAGATTGTAGGTTACAGCCTTCCCACCTGGCAGTATTTCCTGATCGGCTTCGATATCCTCCTTGTGCTTGTCTTTGCTTATTGTGGATGGAACGTCATTCGTAAGGCTAAGGCACACAAAAAGGAAACAGAGCAGATTCGCATCTGCGAATGACACAAAAAACGGCTGCAGGAGAATCAACCCCTGCAGTCTTTTTTGAAAAAATCGCAAAATTGTGAATATCCAGCAGGAATTTTAGCTTAAAGAAAGAATAGATATAAAATCAGCAATAAACGCTGAAATTTTACCAGTTGCTGTTTAAGCGGATCATAAAAACAGTTGGAGGAAACATAACATGGCTAACCTATGGAAACGTTTTGCGGAAAAGCACCCTGCCGCGGCAAAATGGGTGCGTGAAGGCGGTCTGTTCGTCATCGTCAGCAATGTAATTACGGTATTCAAGTATCTGCTGCTGACCTTTCTGCCGGCGGTTTTCGCGTTCCTGCCCAATGTTGATTTCGGTTTCCCGGGCATTGACGTGACGCTTTTCGGCGAGACCTTCAAGTGGAACATCATCGGCTATGACGCGGCGCATGGCGGTCTGCCTTATTTCACGGCTTACATGATCGCGATGGTCATCGGCGAGGTCATCAACTTCTTCATTCAGCGCAGCTTCGTCTTCCGCAGCAAGGGCAACATGGCGTATCAGGCGCTGTGGTATCTGCTGGCATTCTGCGTGGTGACCTGCATCGTCAACTCCATTAACTGCATCTGGGTCGCTGTGGCAGGCATGTTCGTTCCCGGCTGGCTGTACAACATCGGCACGACCGTCCTCAACGGCGGCGTAAGCATGGTCATCTTCTTCTTCGTCAACAAGATCATTTTCCCCGAGGGCGCACCGGAGCAGAAAAAAGCATAATTGGCCGGACGTCTTTGACATCGTCAGCACCGGCAATCAATCAGGGCAGCGGAAAGGCTCAAGTCTGATGCCCTGGAGCGAAAACGCTCGTACCAACTGTGTTTACATACTGAAATGCTTGCTTCATCGCCGGAGCAAGCATTTTGCGTTGTTACCGTGGCGGTATGAGGCGGTTACGCAAAGACGAGCGATAGTAGGCAAACATAACCAATGCCACCAAGTAACAGGAGAATCAAAGCAAATAAAAAAAGAGAGTAACTATTGCAGTTACTCTCTAAAGTGGAGACTCTGCTTTCAAATCCGAACCGTAGGCGGCTTCGATGTCTTTGAGGGTGATCGTTTC
>CAVANO010000030.1:0-12403 GCA_963590165.1 Anaerovoracaceae bacterium | reverse complement strand
AATGTTCGCTTTGATGCCACTTCTTTTTGTGTTGCACTTAGATTATAAATTCAAGTGCATAAATTGATTATTCGAACTGCTGTACTGCCAGAATCACAACCCCCAGCACCGTCAGGATGATGCCGACAACGCGATTGAGCGTCGCAGGTTTTGCTTTGTTGGCAATTTTCGCGGCAATCTGCGCAAAAATCAGCGTGAAAGCGATGCAGAGCACCAAGGTGGCAAGATCCGGTGCGCCGCCGATGGCAAAGTGGCTGACAGCGCCCGTCAGCGCAGTGAACGCCATGATAAATACACTCGTGCCGACGGCGGTTTTCAGCTCGTAGCCCATGACGGTCGTGAGAATCAGCAGCATCATCATGCCACCGCCAGCACCGACAAAGCCGCAAATCAGCCCGATCAGGCTGCCGCACAGCAGCGACTGAACCGCGCGTTTCTTCTGCGACACGCTTGCCATCGCCTCGCGCGTCGTCATAACCGGGCGGACGATAAACTTGATGCCCAAGAGCATTGTCATAAACACGCTGAAGCTGCCCATCGTCTGATTCGGCACAAGGCTTGCAAGATAGCTGCCCAGTACCGTACACAGCAGGACAGCTGCCATCATCAGCAAGCCGTTGCGGATGTCGATATTCTTGTTCTTCGCATATGTCCATGCACTCACGGCGCTCGCCAGCACATCGCTCGCCAGCGCGATGCCGACTGCCTGATACGCATCCATCTGCAGAAACGTAATCAGCATCGGTGAAATCACCGCAGCGGCACTCATGCCGGCAAAACCTGTACCAAGTCCTGCGCCGATGCCTGCCAGCAAACAGACAAGCACTTTCATCATTCCGAATCCTTCCCCTCATTCGAATTGAGTGATTCTATTCTACCGAATGAATATGTACTCAGAATGAACAGGTTCTATTCCGAAATTGCACCGTCCAGCAGCGCCAGCATCATGTCGCGAATGGCATTGCTAAGCAGCTGAAACGATGCAACGCACGTTTTTGCCAGCTCTTCGCCGGGCAGACTCAGCATCAGCGTGATGCCCGGCTGCAACACATTGTCGCACGCGGTCATCAGCCATTCCGCCTCGCCGACCTGCGTTGTGCTGCAGCCTTCCGGCAGCGGCTGATGCTGCTCCGCCTGCACCGTGCTCAGCGCCGAAAGCAGCAGCAAATACGCCTGATTCATACACGTCTGCCAACGCTGCGACAGCCGGTCAATTGTCCGTCCCTCCGGCAATTGAAACGAAAGATCGAGGATGATTTTCTGATAGTCTACAATCCGCAGATGCAATCCCATTTCCCCTGTCGGCAGGGTGTAGAACTCGGCGGATGCCATCTGCTCGGTCAGGAAACGTTCCTGCCATTTTGCGGCTCCCGTATCGATTTGCGCCCTGCGGCTTTGCGGAATGCGCGTTTCGAAGCTCGACAGCAGATAACGTCCGGCATCCGTCAGCTTGAGCGGCGCATCAATCCCTTGTGCACACCGGCAGACCTTTCCATCGGTTTCGAGGTCAGAGAGCGTCAGCTGCAGCGTGAAGTAGTTCATCAGATCGGTGTCTGTCATGACAACGAGCAACTGATGATCCGTCATCGGCCCGATTGCTTTAAGCGCGTAGAGAATCAGCAGGCGATTTTCCGCATCCGGTATGCTCCTGCGCTGCATAGGCTCCCCCCTCCTTTTCCGCAAAATAACAGGGCTGCCGCAGCTTTCTGCAACAGCCCCCAAAGATCTATATCGACAGGCATACAGCCCCAGACGCTTCCGCCTGAGGCTGCAGTTCCAGCTGAGCAGTCCTGACTTACGCCATGAACGGCTTGATTTCAGCCAGAAGATCGTCGCAATCGTCGGAGTAAATTTCCATCGTGACAGGCTTGCTCCAGTCAAGGGAGAAGATGCCCAGGATGGACTTCGCGTCAACCACGTGACGACCGCTGCGCAGATCCATATCGTACGGATACGCACCGACGATCTGGACAAACTTGGCACCGTCTGTCATCAGGTTCAGCTTGATGTTTACGGACTTCATGTGAACCACCTCCTTGATTCATGTCCATCAAATATTATACTATATTTTTTAGAAAAAGCAATAGCGTAACACACGTTTTTCAATCGCTTTGTAAATTTTCGGATATTTTCGTATTTTCGCTTCTCAAAAAAACCGAACTTTTTTCATGTGAAGCTCTTCCATCATTCGTAGATTTGTGATATAATGCAGGCTGGTCGGGTTTTCGTGAGGAAATCCGGAGGAATAATGTCATCCGAATGCCAGTAAAGGAGCGATCAGCCAGTGGACAAGATCCGCCGCAACGAGCGCATGAGCGCCATGATGAAGATTCTCGCGGCAAGCCCCAATCAGATTTTCACGCTGTCTTACTTTTGCGACCTGTTCGGCGCAGCCAAATCCACGATGAGCGAGGACATCGACATTCTGCGCGATGTGGTGGCCGAATTCGGGCTGGGCGAGCTGGAGACGGTAACCGGTGCGGCAGGCGGCGTTCGCTACCGCACGAAAGTGCGCCGTCCGGAGGCTCGCAAGTTCATTGGCGAGCTTTGTCAGCGGCTGAGCGAGGATGGACGTATTCTTCCCGGCGGCTTCTTATATTACAGCGACATTCTGTCAACGCCGGACATCGTCACCCGCATGGGTGAAATCATGGCAACCGAATATTACGCCGCCGCACCGGATTTCGTGCTGACGATGGAAACAAAAGGCATTCCTGTTGCCTATGCAACAGCACACGCGCTGGGCGTTCCGCTGGTCATCGCGCGTCACTCCTCGAAGGTCTATGAGGGCAGTGCGGTGAATATCAACTATGTATCCGGCACGGCTGGGCATATCGAAACGATGAGTCTTTCTCGCCGCGCAGTCAAGGAAGGGACGAAATGCCTGATTGTCGACGACTTCCTGAAGGGCGGCGGCACAGCAAAGGGCATGATTGACCTGATGCACGAGTTCAACGTTGAGGTCATCGGCATGACATTCGTGATGTCGACTGCGAAACCGCTGAAGAAGCGCGTGTCGGGTGAAAAGTCACTGATGGTGATGGATATCGATGCCGAACACGAGACGCTCGCGGTGAAGCCTGCGTTCTGGCTCAACGGCGATGCATAAAACAAAGGCAGGAGCACGGATTTCTGTGTTCCTGCCTTTCCTATATCACAGCATAACCGACCCTTCCTGCTGCATCCATTCCATATACTGGTCGCGAACCTCCTGATGCTTACGGCGGCTGACCGGCAATCGCTGGTCGTCCGTAAGAACCACCTCATCCTCCCCGATGCGGCGGATGAAGCGATAATTCACCAGATAGCCCTTGTGGATGCGTAGGAAGCCGAAACCGGATAATTCCTCCTCCAACTCCTGCATGCTTTTGCTCATCTCAATCGGCTCTTCGCGGTCGACCGTAACGGCAAGCTGCTTCTTGCCGCTGCCCTCGATGTACTTGAGCTTCTCGATGGAGATGTGCAGTACCTGGTCGCGCTGGCGGACAACAAGCACCTTTTCCTGTGTCTTGTCGTTGCGGTAGGCGAAATAGGTGTCGATGACGCCGGCAACGTCCTGAATAAAGCGCGTCTTGCGGATAAAGCCGCGTGGATTGACGCGCAGCGCATCGAAGACGAGATCCTCACGGTTCGAAATGAAGATGATGTCCACCAGATTGCCGTCATGGCGAAGCTGCTGCGCAACATCGATGCCGGACAGTCCGGGCATTTCAATATCAAGGAAGAGCAGGTCGTAATTCGTGCTCTTCATCTGCGCGAGCATGACGCGTGGGCGGGTGTACGTGTCGATATTGACCTCGACATTATGCGAACGAAACGCGCCCTGCAGCGAGGACGACAGGATGCTCAGCGCCGCCTCCTCATCATCACAGATGGCGATATTCCAGCGATTCATGCATGTTCCTCCAGCGCGAAGCTCTTCTTTTCCGTTTCTTCAGGCAATTCCAGCATCACGTCTGCCACGAACTGCCCATCCTTCAGGCTGTACTTGACCGAGCCGTTGTACTTTTCCGCAATCCTGCGGATGATTTTCGTCCCGAAGCCGTGCATATTCCGGTTGCTCTCCTTCGTTGTCTCCAGCGAAAGACGCCGCAGCGCCGAGATGGACGGGTCAACCGGATTTTCAACGCGAATGAGCAGCACTTCCTGCTTGGGCATCGCGGTGATGCGCACGACAGGCTGTTCCTTGCCGGATTTTGCGGCGGACTCGATGGCGTTTTCCAGCAGATTGGACAGGAGCGAGCAAATATCATTATCCGAGAACGGCAACCGTCTGGGCACGATGATGACCGACTGGATGGTGACGCCATGGTTCTTCGCCGCTGCAAGCTCATGCGTCATGACAACATCGATGGCGTAGTTGCCGCTGTCATATGTCTTGAGGAACTTCGTGCCCTGCGCTGTCACCTTATCCAGATACTGGCGCATTTCATCGAATTTGCCTTCATCAAGCAGCGCCTTCATGTAGAAATTGTGGTTCTTGATTTCATGGCGGATGGTACGCAGCTCCTCGTAGTTAATGAGGTTCGTCTGGTACTTTTCGCGCTCCATCTCATCCTTCTGTTTCATCGCCAACAGCCGCTGATTTTCCTCCGTGCCGATCACAATGGTGTGGAACATGTAGTATGTCAGCAAACCAATGAACCACAGCCCGATGCTGCTGATCACCTTAAACGCTTTGCCGACCATGAAATAACCTGCAGCAACTTCAACGACAACCGTAATACCGGAAATGGCGAGCTGCGCCAGCACGCACGGCATGCCGACCATGCTGTTCGTGTCAAAGGCAAAGTGGCGAAGATACCAAACCTCCGTGGCAATCATGACCGCCATGATAGCAGGCGTCAGGTATTGTCCCCACGCAAACCATGATTCATTGATGCCCTGAAGCCATTCGCCGATGGGTTCGGAAATAGGCAGCATGACCACCAGCCCTGCAAAGAAAGTCGAGCCTCGGACGATGCATGCACGCGCGTCATAAGGGCTGCAAAGCAGACAGTAGATAACCAGGAACAATGCCATATCAACATGCCAGGAAAGATCCGAAAAGCTTGCCATGATGACATAGGAAGCTGCAGACAGCAGAAAATACAGGCAGATACTGATGATGATTTCCGCAACCTTGAGCAGGAGTGACTTGCCATCTTTTTTTAGCTCGCTCAGCAGCAGTACCGTACCGATCACAAACAGGACTTTTGTGATGATATAGCCGACGCCGTACTGAAGGTTGATGAAGACACCTTGAAAATAAGCCAGCATCGCCCGCCGCCCCCTTTTTTATCGAATTTCTACTTAAAAAAGTAGCACAATTTATCACTTTTGTCAAGATGATTCCTTCATCGTGTCAATTGCTCATTGCTTTACAAATCCCCTCAAACATGCTATGATTTACTTGATATTGTATGCACCTAAGGAGGTCATCATCCATGCGGGAATTCACGCCGGAGCGTCTGCGCCATCTCGAGCTGCTGGCAGAAAAATATCCTTCTGCCCTCGCTGCATACAGCGAAATCATCCGCCTCGAGGCGTTGCTGCGGCTGCCGAAGGGCACGGAACATTTCATGAGCGACCTCCACGGCGAGCATGAAGCGTTCATCCATATTCTCAACAGCGCATCCGGCGTCATCCGCGAAAAAATCGACCTGTTGCTTGGCGACACGGTATCTGCACAGGAGCGTGCCGACCTCGCGACACTGATTTACTATCCTGCGGAAAAGCTGCCGGAGCTCAAGAGCCGCCATGATGACCTCGATGCCTGGTATAAGCGCGTGCTGCTGCAGCTGATTGACCTTTGCCGCCTTGTATCCAGTAAGCATACACGGCGTCACGTTCGCGCCGTGCTGCCTAAGGAATGCGGACACATCCTCGATGAGTTGCTGCATGCGCATTTCGAGGATCACAACAAAGATTTGTATTATGGTGAAATCATCGCCGGCATGATTCGCTGCGGCATGGCAGACCAGTACATCGCGGCGCTGTGCGGCGTCATCAAGCGCCTTGCGGTTGACCGGCTGCACATCGTCGGCGACCTGTTTGACCGCGGACCTCGTCCGGACATGATTCTGGAGACGCTTTACGCCTATCATGACGTGGATTTCCAGTGGGGCAACCACGACGTTGTGTGGATGGGTGCAGCGGCAGGCAGTCCGCTGTGCATCCTGACGGTGCTGAAGACAACGCTTGCATACAACAACGTCGATACGCTCGAACGCGGCTACGGCATTCCGCTTCGCTGCCTGGAACACTACGCGGACGAGTACTACAGCGAAAGCGATTTGACGCGCTGGATGCCGCATGCCGACCCGAATGCAACCGACACGCGGCCTGTCAACCTGACCCGTGTTGCCCGCATGCACAAGGCGGTCACGGTGCTGATGCTCAAGCTGGAATCTGCCGTCATCGCACGCAATCCGGACTTCAATATGCAGGATCGCGACTATCTGCACAAAATTGATTTTTCCCGCGGCGCGGTGCGCTGTGGCGAAAACGGGTATCCCCTGCTGGACTGCGACTTCCCGACCGTGCAGCCCGAAGCGCCGGAAAAGCTGCTGCCGCGTGAAGAGGACATTATTTCAGCACTCGTGCGTGACTTTAAGAACAGCGAGAAACTGCAAAAGCACGTGCAATTCCTGTATTCACAGGGTTCCGTCTACCGCTGCGTGAACGGCAACCTGCTCTATCACGGCGCCGTGCCGATGAACGAGGACGGCAGTTTTGCGTCCGTACGCTTCTGGGATGCGGATTACAGCGGCAAGCGCTGGTTTGACTGCTGTGACCGCTGCGCACGCATGGGCTACTTCGCGCCGGAAGGCTCGTGGCAGCGTCAGGTCGGTCAGGACTTCCTATGGTATCTGTGGTGCGGCGCCATGTCCCCCATATACGGCCGCAGTGCCATGACGACCTTCGAACGGCTGTACATCGCCGACCCTGCCACTCACGCGGAAATCAAAAACCCCTACTACCGCTTCATCAACGATGCCGCTGTTGTCGACCGCATCCTGTCCGAATTCGGGCTGAACCATGAGGGCTGCCACATTGTCAACGGTCATGTGCCTGTCCGCGCCATCGAAGGCGAAAATCCGGTCAAAGGCGGCGGCAAGCTGATTGTCATCGACGGCGGATTCTGCAGTGCATATCACCAGCGGACGGGCATTGCCGGCTACACGCTCGTGTTCAACAGCCATGGCATGACGCTGCGGACGCATCAGCCGTTCGAAAGCGTCGACAAGGCGATTCACGAGGATGAGGACATCGCCAGTTCCAGTGAACGCATCTACACCGCGCCGCGCCGCATCCTCATCGGTGACACGGACGAGGGGCAGGAGCAGCGCGCCGTCATCGAGGATTTGCAGGCACTTGCGGAGGCGTATGCCAACGGTCTGATTCGCGAGCAGTAAGGAGGCGCATTTATGGCAGACAAGGAGCTGTCCGGCAGATTCGTGCTCAAGGCGCCCTATCAGCCCAGCGGCGACCAGCCGCAGGCCATCGAGGCGCTCACGCGCGGCGTGCAGGACGGCATGAAAGGTCAGGTGCTGCTGGGCGTCACCGGCTCCGGCAAGACTTTCACCATGGCAAGCGTCATCGAACGCATCCAGCGCCCGACGCTCGTCATTGCCCACAACAAAACGCTTGCGGCGCAGCTCTGTTCGGAATTCCGCGCATTTTTTCCGGACAGTGCTGTGGAATATTTCGTTTCTTATTATGATTATTATCAGCCAGAGGCATATATCGCCTCTTCGGATACCTACATCGAGAAGGATGCCGCCGTCAACGAGGAAATCGACCGGCTGCGCCACAGCGCCACCGCCGCATTGCGCGAGCGGAAGGACGTCATCATCGTTGCATCCGTCAGCTGTATCTACTCCATGGGCGACCCCAGCGAGTACGAAGGGCAGATGGTATCGTTGCGACCGGGCATGGCAGTCAGCCGAGATGATTTAATTCGCCAGCTCATCGCCATTCAGTATGTCCGCAACGATATCGAGTTTGAACGCGGCACCTTCCGCGTCCGCGGCGATGTGCTTGAAATCATCCCTGCCGGTGACAAAGAACACGGGTTGCACATCGAATTCTTCGGTGATGAAATCGAAAGCGTGCAGGAGTTTGATGTCGTTTCCGGTCACACGCTCGCTTCTCTGGAGCACGCCAGCGTGTATCCCGCAACGCACTACGCCACCAATCAGACGAATCTGCCTGAGAAAATTGCTGCCATTGAACATGACCTGAAGGAGCAGGCGGACAAGTTCACCGCGGAAGGCAAGCTGCTTGAGGCGGAGCGTATCACCCAGCGCACGAATTACGACATCGAGATGATGCGCGAAATCGGCTATTGCAGCGGCATCGAGAACTACTCGCGCTACTTTGACGGCAGAAAGCCCGGCGACGCGCCTTATTCGCTGCTGGACTACTTTCCAAAGGGCTTCCTGTGCTTCATTGACGAAAGCCATGTGACCGTGCCGCAGATTCGCGCCATGTACAACGGCGACCGCGCCCGCAAAGAGCAGCTGGTTGAATACGGCTTTCGGCTGCCGTCAGCATTCGATAACCGGCCGTTGCTGTTTTCGGAATTCGAGCAGCGCATCGGACAGACAATTTACGTCAGCGCCACGCCGGGACCCTATGAACTTGCACAGGCCGGACAGATTGTTGAGCAAATTATCCGCCCGACAGGGCTGCTCGACCCGAAAATCATCCTCCGCAAGGCAACCGGTCAGGTAGATGACCTCGTCGGCGAAATCCACCGCACAGTCGAAAAGAAGCAGCGCGTGCTGGTGACAACGCTGACGAAACGCATGGCGGAGAGCCTGACGGAATACCTGCAGGGCATGGACATCCGCGTCCGCTACTTGCACAACGACGTCACAACGATGGACCGCATGGCGCTCATCCGCGGACTGCGGCTCGGCGAATACGATGTGCTCGTGGGCATCAACCTGCTGCGCGAAGGGCTCGATTTGCCGGAAGTGTCGCTCGTTGCAATTCTCGATGCGGACAAAGAAGGCTTCCTGCGTTCGGAAACATCGCTCGTGCAGACCATCGGCCGCGCCGCGCGCAATGTTGATGGTCGCGTTATCATGTACGCCGACGTCATGACGGACAGCCTGATGCGCGCCGTCAGCGAAACGAATCGCCGCCGTGCCATTCAGGAGGAATACAACCGCATCCACGGCATCACGCCGGAATCCGTGCGCAACGCCGTACATCAGGTGCTGGAAATCACCAAGAAGGCGGAGGAAAGTGCCCCTGCCGGCATGAGCGAAGAGGAACGTGCCGCGCTGATGAAGCAGGTCGAAGATCAGATGCTGTCCGCCGCGAAAGAGCTTGATTTCGAGCGTGCCGCCAAACTGCGCGACCAGCTTTTGTCGCTCAGGGGCGAGGCACCCAAGACGGAACAGGTGCAGAAGAAGCGCCGCCGTACAAGAGAGAGCACGCGCCATCATTAAACGAACAGGAGGATCTCCCATGTCAAATCTGAAATACGCTGCATTGCTGCTGATTCCGGCGTTTCTGCTGGCGGCGGCGCTGTCTGCTGCGCTCCTTCTCGGCGGACGCGACCTTGTTTTCGCAGTGCTGAAGCTGGCGGTGATCGCATGAGCACAGAAAACCGCACCTTCCATTTGTTGACGGGGTTCCTGCTGTCGCTGCTGACCGTGCTTGCCCTGCTGATCGCCATGCTCTGCGGATTGTTCGTGCTCACAACGACCGAGCCATTTGCTGAATCCGTCCTGTCCGCCGCCAGCAAGCAGAGTCAGCAGCGGATTGACACGTCTGCCGCCGCCATTCAAACCGAATATGCCTTGACAGACGATACGATGAGCCTGCTGGACAATGCCGCATCCTCCTATGCCAAGACGCTTGCCGCGTACTGGCATGGCTGCTGGCGCATCAGCGGCACCCTAGCTGAAAGCGCACCCGACCCGCTCGACAGCCAGGAGACGCTGACACTCGTCATGGAGGACACCGGCTTCCAGAGCACGGTCGAAAAGGCGCTTCGCCGTTCCACTGCCCGCGATCAGGTCGTCTACGAATTCAACCAGCTGATTCGCCTGTCCGTGTTTCCTCTGCGTACCAGCATTTCCGAGCTTGTCACCGGCATTGCAGGGAATATGCTTGATTTGCCGGCGATTTTTCATGCAGTCGCACTGACCGGCATCATCAGCCTGCTGCTTACCGCCTTGCTGATGCTTGTCCGCCGCGTCCGCCAGCATCTCTCCCCGATTCTGCTTGCATCCGGCACCGGCGCAATTCTGCTGGGCATACCTGTATTGCTGCTCAATCTGCCCGGCATGCTTTCGCAGCTGTCCACCATTGCACTCGTGCAGGGACAGCAGATGCTTCTGCTGCTCGGCATCCCATGGTACGGCGTATCGCTTGTGCTGATTGTGCTCGGCGTCCTGCTGATGCGGAGGAAACGTCATGATTGAGCGCACCGAAATCATCGTTCGCTCCCCGAAAATCGCCCAACCGCTAACGTTTGCCTTCGCTGCGGACTTCCATGACGGCAAGGTTGATGAAGTGCTTCCGCTGCTGCATGGCTGCGATGCCATCCTCATCGGCGGCGACCTTGTCCACCGGCACCGCCGTCACGGATGGCACAATGCGCTGACCTTCCTGCATGAGGCCGTCAAAATCGCACCGACATTCTATAATATCGGCAATCACGAGCGCCGATTGAAGGACATCAATGCCTATTGGCCGCTCGCCGAGCAAAGCGGCGCCGTGATCCTCGATGATTCGTTTGTTGCTTTCCGCGGCATCGTGCTGGGCGGATTGAGCAGCGTGCTCCGCGACAAAGATGCACCGGAGCGCACCAGCCAATTGCAGGCAAAGCGTCCCTTCCTTGCGGACATGGCTTCACAGGGCGGCTTCAAGCTATTGCTGTGCCATCACCCGGAGCTGTTTCCTTCGCTGATTCGCCCCTATGACATCGACCTGACGTTATCCGGTCATGCGCACGGCGGACAGATGCGCATCGGCTCGCAAGGACTGTATTCGCCTGGTCAAGGACTGCTCCCGAAGCTGACAAGCGGTTTCTATTGCGGCAATCGCCTGTTTGTCAGCCGCGGCGCAACCAATTCAACCTTCGTGCCGCGTTTCCGTTGCTCCTGCGAGATCATCCAATTGAAGCTTCTGCCGGAATAAGCACATAAAATACCCTCAGGCGGTGCAAACCTCCTGAGGGCTTTTGGTGTACGTATGAAATTATCTGCCAGCCTTGGCAAGAGCATCGTTGACAGCAGCGATCAGCGCTTCGCTCGTCTTGGTCGCGCCGGTCACAGTATCGACATCCGTCGAGTTGTTCTCGACCATCTTGTCCACCAGCGCAAAGGCAGGATCAGAGATACCTGCGGTCTCGTTGTGGCTCAGCACTTCGATCTTGGCAATCTTGTCGCCATCCATGGTGACCTTCACCTTAATCGGACCGCCGATTTCGCTCGTTGCTTCGCCGATGAACTCGTTGTCCGCCGTGGTCTCTTCCTCGGTTTCAGTCTCCACAACAGCCTCGCTGTAGCCGAAGTGCACATTCAGAATTTCAACGGCCTTCGCGGCAGTTTCGCCGGTCACAGCAGCGCAGCGAGCCTTGCGGCCATCGTCCGCCATGGTGAAGCCGGTAGCATCCATGTACTTGTTCACGGAATCGCGGCATTCCACAGAGCCTGCCACGGTCGTCGTGGGAGCCTTGAACTCAGGCTGATATTCCGGGAACGGCTTTTCCTTATACCATGCATACAGCTCATTGCGCAGCTGAGCCGCCTCGGTGCCTTCGCAGAACAGACCGAAGATTGCGCAGCAGCCGCCCAGAGAGCCGCACAGGGACTGCTGGCCATAGCCGCCGGCACCGTTTGCGAACATGCGGGCATTGAACTGGTTGTACGGATAGCCATACTTAGCCGCCAGCGTTTCGATGATTGCAGCGAACGCGCCGGCGCAGCAGCCGCCGTGAGAATAGAACGCCTTATAGCCGGCTTCCATGACTTCCTGCGGATCCAGCTTTTCCCACTTCCAAGGCCAAGCAGGTGCTTCGATTTCTTCCTCTGCAACACCGGTGCTCAGACCGACAGGCAGCACAGAAGCGACAGCAACGCCCAGCAGACCCTTGCCGGTCGTGCGCAAAAAGTCGCGGCGACTCGTGCTCATATCCATAGAATGATTCCCTCCATATATGTTTTGCAATTGCTCGCAGTCTTCTGCATCTTACGAGCTTGCGATAGTTAATTATATCACATAGTGAAGGATCATGTCAACTTTATCCGTATAATCAGGGAAGATTTTTTCCCGACAGTTCCATTCAGATTCAAGTCGCTTATTGCCTTCTGTCTTACAATCGACGTTTCCGCTTTTTTGCAGCTTGAATTTATAATCTAAGTGCAACACAAAAAGAAGTGGCATCAAAGCGAACATT
>CAVANO010000029.1:0-45522 GCA_963590165.1 Anaerovoracaceae bacterium | reverse complement strand
ATCACCAGAGGAAGTCTTTTATGATACGGTGTTGCACTTGACTTGACAATTCAAGAGTCAAAAGCACCGCACAGCCATTGCTGACCATGCGGTGCTCCCATTCACTTAGCTGGGATTAGCGAATCGCAATCTGCGAATCGCAATCTGCAAAACGTCCTTACTTCGTGGCGGATGCGTACCATTCGCGGACTTCGTCGACCATTTCCTGCAGACCGGAAGCGTTCATTTCAGCAATGTAAGCGTCCCAATCAGCGTCAACGTCCTTTGCGCCGGTGATGAAGTCGATCATCCACGTGTCCTTCAGGTGCGTCAGGTTGCTCTGATACTCAGCCATCAGCGGCAGGGAGAACTGTACCAGATTCACGATGCCCTTCTCGTCGTAGTGGATGCTTTCCGCCCACTGATTGCCGCGGGTCGGCAGCAGGACTGCAAGCTGCGGGCCCCACTGGGTCGGGCCGTACTCGTCAACAGAGGCGAATTCCGGATACTTTTCGCGGAAGGAATCGGTCACAGCCGCGATGTGGTTTTCCGGATCCTGCCAATACCAGTAGTTGCCGACTTCGCCGTAGACATCTTCCCACCAGCTGGTGTAGGTGTCAACGTCGGCAGAATACTGACGATCCATGAATTCCATGATTGCGCAGATGCGTTCCCACTTGTCGGGGTTCGACGTTGCGCTCTCGGAGAAGCAGTAGAACTGAGCCAGCATGTTCCAGCTCTTCACGCCCGCGCCGTAGGGGCCTTCAACAGGCTGACCCAGCACGACGGACTCGTCAGGATTGACCGCGAGGAATTCCTTGGCGACGTTGCCGGCTTCGCAGTCGGTCAGGTTGCCTTCGGTGTCGTACACCTGGTACTGACCAGGCATCACCCAGTGATAGTAGTTGCCGCGGACGGTCATGCCGATGCGGTGATTGACAAGGCTGTGAGAGATTGCCCAGTAGCCGCCGGTGTTCTCGCCGGTGACGAATTCCGGATCGATGATGCCTTCGAGATACCATTCATGAGCAACCTTCAGAGCTTCCTTGTACTGGTTGGACGCTGCAGCATACTGCACTTCGCCGTCCAGCAGCTGGAAATAGGAGTGGTCGGTGCGGCCGTCGCAAGCACCGGGGTTCACGCCGTAGGCGCCCCAGAGCACGCGCAGACCATCGGAAGACAGACCGTAGGTGTCGTCCACGCCGTTGCCGTCAGGGTCTTCCTTGGTGAAACGAACCATCAGGTCGTGGAACTCATCCAGCGTGGTCGGGATTTCCGCGTTCAGGTTCTTCAGCCAGGTCTCGTTGTAGACGACCGGCAGATGGAACATGTTGCCGGAAGCGATGGCCGGAATGCCGTACTGCACGCCGTCCACAGCGCCGTATGCCCAGAAGGAGCCGTCCTGATAGTTGTCAATGGCGGCGCAGATGTTCGGAGCAAGCTTGCGCAGGGTGTCCATATCGATGGCGCCCAGTGCTTCCTGATCCACATAGCCGGAGAACTGGCTGGGATCCTTCAGACGGATGACGTCCGGAACGTTGCCGCCAATGATGTAGGTGTTGAGCACCTCATTGAAGTTGGCATCGTCGATCGGCAGCATTTCGATGTCGCAGTTGAAGCGCTCTTCGATCATCTTGATGATGACGGCGTCTTCAGACGGCGGCGCGGTGTAGTAGGTCGTCCATGTGATGGTCACCTTTTCCCGGGTGCTCCAGTCGATTTCCGTCGTTTCGGCGGATGCCGTCGGGATCACAACGATCGTGAGCAGCAGGCACAGGATGGCAGCCAGAGAGACGAGTTTACGCATGGGATCTCCTCCTTTGTTGTTTATGCTCAAGAAGGGTAGTGCAGCTCAGCATGCCGCAGCCTCAGCCCTTCAGAGAACCGACCATAACGCCCTTGACGAAGTACTTCTGTACGAAGGGATACACGCACAGGATCGGCACCGTTGCTACCATGATGGTCGCAGCCTTGATGGTGTCGCTCGTCATGTTCGTGTTGACTTCCTCGCCGGACATGCTCACGACGCTGTTCGAGCCTTGCAGCACAATGCGGCGAAGCGTGATGGCGAGCACCTGCTTGTTCGTGTCATGAACGTAGAGCATGGCATCGAACCAAGCGTTCCAGTGACCGACTGCTGTCCACAGGGCGATCGTGGCGAGAATCGGTTTGGAAAGCGGCAGAATGATGCGGTAGAGAATCAGGATGTCGTTCGCGCCGTCGATTCGGGCACTTTCCTCCAGCGAATCCGGCAGTGACATCAGGTAATTGCGCATGATGGTGATATTGTATGCGCTGATGGCACCGGGCAAAATCAGCGACCAGATGCTGTCAATCAGCTTCAGGTTGCGGATGAGCAGGTACTCCGGCACCATGCCGCCGGAGAAGAACATGGTGATGACGAGCAGCGTCGTCCAGAAATTGCGGTTCGGGAAGTCCTTCTTGCTCAGCGCGTAGGCATAATGGACACCGAGAATCAGCGCTACCAAAGTACCGAGCACCGTACGGACAATCGTCCAGAAGTAGCCATAATAGATGTACTTGGAGGAAAGCACGTTGACGTAGCTCTCCAAGCTCATGTATTCCGGCCAGATATAGACTTTCGAAATAGCAACCTTTTCCGCGTCTGCCAGCGACAGCGCCAGCTCGTACCAGAAGGGATAGAGCATCGTCAGCGCCAGGAAACCGAGGATGATGACGTTGAACGCATCAAAGATGTGCTCGCCGACGCTGCGCTTGATGCGGCGACTCCGATGCGTCTTCTTCACGGCTGTAACCATTGCATGTCTCCTCCTTCCTTACCAGATGCCGTTGTCGCTGATCTTCTTGGAGATGCCGTTTGTAATCAGCACCAGTGCAAGCGAAATCACATTGCGGAACAGTCCGACAGCAGTTGCCTCTGCCAGGGAGCTGTTCGTCATGTTCTTGAGACCCAGATCGTAGGTGTAGACGCCCAGCACGTTCGAAACACGGTACACAGCGCTGTTCATCATGTTGTACACCTGATCGAAGTTATCGCTCAGGATGGAGCCGGAGCGGAGAATCAGCATGACCGTGACGGTCGGCAGGATGGACGGCAACGTGATATACCAGACGCGCTGGAATCGCGATGCGCCGTCAATCAGCGCTGCTTCATACATTTCCTGGTCTACCGCGGAGAGTGCCGCCAGATAGATAATGGAACCCCAGCCAACGCTCTTCCAGATGTTCGTGACGACCAGTACCCAGCGGAAGGTGCTGACCTCGCCCATGAAGTAATACGGTGTCAGGCCGCACGCCCTTGCAAGCGCCGCAAGCGGACCAGTGGACGGTGATAACAGCTGAATGAACAGGCCAGAGAGCGTAACCCACGAAATGAAGTGCGGCAGATAGGAGAAGGTTTGGACGACCTTCTTGTAGCGCTCATTGCGCAGCTCATTGAGCAGGAGCGCCAGAATGATGGGCATCGGGAAGCCGATCACGAAATTCATGATGCCGAGGATGACGGTGTTCTGGAATGCCTGCCAGAACGCCGGCTTGCCGAATGCCTTGGCGAACACGCCCCAGAAGGGATCGTACCACGGTGAACCGGTAATACCCAGCTTGATCTTGAAATTCTTGAATGCAATGATCACGCCGTACATCGGCTCATACTTGAAGATCAGCAGCACGACGATGCTCGGAATCAACAGCAACATCAGGTAGCGGTAACGCCAATAGCTGCGCATCGTCCTTGAGAACCGATCGCCGAGCGTCGGCTTGCTTGCACGTGCAATCTTGCTCACTTGCATTCACATTCCTTCCATCGGTCTTATCCGCGTTTGCTGCTTCCTCTCAGCGACCGCGGATCAAAGGGCTTTGTGCCGAGATGAATCACGCGGTCAACGGGCGTAAAGTCCGTCATGTACAGCGTGAAGTGATCAGGGCTCTGCGGATAAGCGTTTGTGGAACGTCCCAGCATCGCATGCTCGCAGAAGCCGGGTGACAGCGTGATCACATCGCCAGCCTGATTGCTCAGTTCAACTGCGCCATTCATCAGGATGATGCTCTCCCCTGCCTTGCCGTCCATCAGGAACTGCTCACCGCGCACCGTGCAGGGCAGTACGCCTGCCTCGAGGCGGAACGGCAGCCGGTCAATGCCCTCCGTATGGATGGCGACATCGATACCGTCGCCGGTATCTGTGACGTTCACGGTGATATCCAGCGGCAGCCCCTGCACCTTCTCGCGGGTGTTGGGATTATCCATCGCCCACCAGTCCGACGTGGCCGGCAGATTCGGCCAGAACGGCTTGTAGTACCAGCCTGCAGCGTGCGCCTTCATCTGATAGCCGCCGGAAATCGCTTCAATCTTTTCGCCGAGGAAATGACGCCGGTCGCAGATGTTGGCGTAGATCACCAGATACATCGTCAGTGCGCCGCTCTGGAAATACAGGAAGTTCGGGCGGTTTTCCATGATCGTCCACGAGTATTTACCGTTTCTCGTCCGGGCAATGCGCGATGCCGGGAACACGCGGCTGTACTTCGTCATGCAGGCGGTGTCGAACGTTTCGTCATCGCCGTAGCCGTCCAGATCGTCATAGAGCAGCAACCATTCAATGCCGTTGGATACAATGCCGTGGCGCTTCGCCGTTGCGTACATAACTTCCGCCGCACTCGCCAGTTTCTTATCCTTAAGGAAATAGCCGGTCAGCAGGAAGAGAATATAATATGTGTCCAGATAAACCTTGCGTCCGTTGTCCTGACGGGTGGAGTTGTTCGTAAACACGGAATCATCGGGATCGATGTAGGCGAACATCATCTCCAGATTCGCCTTGCTCGCTTCGAGGAAGCGCTTTTCACCTGTGCCGATGTACAGCCGGATCATCTGATCATCGTTAACCTGATTGTAGTTGCCGGCACTGCGCTCGGCGAACTCGCCGTCCTCGTTGATATCGAGTCCTTCCGCCAGATACTGGTCTGCGCGGTCGGAAAATTCCTTGCGTCCTGTCGCCTTCCATGCGCACTTGAGGCACGCGGAAATCGCCCAGCGGTGGTTCGGCGTGTGGAAGCCGCCTGCCGCGATGCCTTCTGCGCACGTCTCGATGAAATGTTTTACCGGTGCCTTGAGCCATTCGGTCGTTTCGTCGCAGCGCTTTTCCATCAGCCACCACGCGTTGAAAATCGCGTTCGTCATAAATGCCGTGTCGGGCGGCGAGGCGAAGTTGCAGCCGGACAGGTCGAAGCAGCCGTCCGGGCGCTGATGACGTTCCATATACACGAGTGTGCGCCGAATTGCCTCGGCCGTGCGTTCCTCATGATAATGGCGGCTTTCCTTGCAGATATAGCCGATTATCAAATCAGACAGGCGGAAGCCGCTTTCTCTCGGCTCGACGATCATTGCCTTAGGGTAAATAAATCCACCGAAATCGGGATTCTGTTCGTCCGTTTCCTGGGCTGCAATCAGCCGATCAATCAGGGCATCGTGGCTTGCCATCATCTCGGATAAATGAAGCATAAGCTGGTTTGCACCGTCCTTCCATATGCCGGAGGTATGTAACTTTTCTTTCATCCATCGCATCACATTTTTCGGAATGGATGCGTTGCGCTCCATGAACCTAACAACACTATACCACAACTTATCCATTTCGTCAACAGGTTTTTGTAAATTTTCTGTTCTCGATTTTTGCCGTTCGTTATGCACTTTTCCTATGTAAAGTGCTTATTTTTTATTGATTTTCCTGTATTGTCATAATTTTATCGGAATGTGCCGATTTTTCCGGTTCCATTTTTGCTGCTTTAGCGGATTGAATTTTGATTATATTTTGAGTAATTTTGTTTTATCTCTTGAAAAAGTTCGATTTTTGATTTATAATCATTCCAAGAGTTCACCGATAATTAAAGGAGGAACCGTTCGTGCAGTCAGAATCCTTTTCCAAGCGTTCCTATTACTCGTTCCTGCTGTTCAACTTCGCCTTCTTCATGATGGACACGACGAGCAGCTACTTCAGCATCTACCTGAATGAAATCGGGCTGAGCAAGTCCATGATCGGCCTCATTACCGGCGTTGCGGCAGCCGTCGCCATGCTCGCGCAGCCGTTCCTGGGCGTCATGGCGGACAGCTCGCGCAGCAAGAACCGCCTGCTGCAGCTGCTTATCCTGATCACCGCTGTTATTTATCCGCTGATTCTGCTGAACCAGTCATTCATCTACATTTTGATTCTCTATTCGCTCTACTATATCTGCCGACGTGTCGAGCCGTCGCTGAACACGTCGATGAGCGTCGAATATTCCGAGCTGTCCCATCACGATTACGGACCCATCCGCATGATGGGTGCGGTCGGCTACTCCATCGCCATGTACATTGTCGGACAGATTTCCGCGTCCGGCACCACATCGACGTTCTACGTTTTCTCTGCCTTCTGTCTGCTCAACATCCTGCTCATCTTCCTGCTGCCGCCGTTCAAGGGGCACAACAGCCGGCAGGGCGGCAAACATCTTCCCGTCCGTACCATCCTTAAAAACCGCCCGATTCTCCTGCTCATGGTCTACATGATGCTGTACACGCTCGTGCAAGGTATCTACTTCTCCTATTACTCGCTGTACTTTACCGAAACGCTTCACGGTTCAAATGAATTGTACGGCACGATGCTCGCTGCCGGTGCGCTGTGCGAAATTCCGTTCCTTTTCCTCGCCGACCGCCTTGTCCGCAAGGTCGGCACGAAGCGGATTTTGTTCATTCTCGGCATGATCGGCGCTGTCCGCTGGCTGCTGACGTACCTGATTTCCTCGCCGGAAATTCAGTTCGCCATTCAGATGCTCAACTGCCTGAACATGCTCAACAGCGTTGCCATCTCGCTGACGCTCAGCCGTATGGTCGCACCGCAGTTCAAGACGACCATCCAGACGCTGCTCTACACGTTTGAATCTGCCGTATCCATCGTGATTTCTTCCTTCCTCGGCGGCATCTTCGCTGATCTTGTCGGTATCCGACCGATGTTCCTCATTGCAGCCGTGATTGGCGTCATCTCAAGCATTATTTTCCCCGGCCTGCTGATCAAAAACGAGGATCTGCAGAGCATCCAGACGTTTGAAGCGTAAAATTCACTGCATAAAAACAGGCTGTCCCGAATTGTCAGGACAGCCTGCTTTTTTATTTCACCTCGTTTTCCAGTTGATCAATCAGCGGAATCCACTCCTGCGGCGTCTTCGTCAGATATGTCGGCTCTTCATCCGGCATGCTCGCCGTTTTAACGTACCGCGGGCTGTAGTCGAGCAGCACGGAAATCATCCCGACGCCGTTCGCGCCCTTGATGTCGCGCAGACGGTTATTGCCGAACATGACCATGTGCCCGAAATCATCTTCCGTCAGGCCGAGCTTTTGCCGCGCATCATGGAACATTTTCGGACTCGGCTTCAGTTCGCCGACTTCCTCGGAGATCGTGTGCGTCTCGAAGAGCTCCCACACATTCAGCTTTCCCAGAATGTTGCAGAAGGATGCCGTTCGTCCGTCTGCAACGAGTGCCAGGCGATACCCCTGTTCATGGAATGCACGCAGCGCCTCCAATGCTCCGGGAATCGGCTCAGCGGACAGAACATCGCCGTTGTCTGCGAATACCTGCGTACCTTCGTCAACGAGCGTATCGCCGCAATCGAAACACAGAATCAATTTCTTCATCATTTCACTCCGTTCACATAAAATTCCCTTGCAGGGTTCAAATGTAACACCTATGCCAGCGTTTGGGACAAAGCCATCACTCAATCCTGAACGTCCGCACGCGGAACGGCGCAAACGTCAGCTTAAACGCGCTGCCTTCGCCAACTGGAATTTGTTTTTCTTCTGCCATGCCGCATTCCGTCATTTTCGCCGTGTACGGCAGATAAAGCGTCGTTTTCGCATGCGTATGCTGACTGTTATAGAGCCGCAGAGCAATCCCGTTGCCATCCTCCGCCGGCTTGATGGTTTCGAGCAGCACTTGCTGATCATCCGTATAGAAGCCTTCCATCGGATGTCCGCAGTGCCCCTGCACAACCGCAAGCGGCTGATTCAGTGCATAACCCTGCTGCACAGCGCCACTGTCCGTCAAGGGTGCAGCAAAGGGATACAGCGCATACGTCAGGTCGTGCGCACCGAGGTTGTTCGTGTCATCCGGCACAAGCGGCGCACGCAGAAGCGTCAGTGCCAGCGTACCGCGCTGACTGCTGATGCCGTAACTGCCGTCATTGAGCACTGCAAAGCCGCGGTTGTCCTCGCACAATGCCGAATACCGGTGATTGCACACTTCGTAGCGATCGGACGAGAATTTCGTTGAATTATGTGCTGGACGCGTCACATAGCCGAACTGAATCTCATGCACGGCGTTGTCTGTCAGGATGTTGCTTTCAAAGAACGCCTTGAGCATCCGATGACGCTCGTGCCAGTCGATATGCGTGCAGAAGTCAATCCGCCTCGAGGACGCATACAGGCGCATGATCTGGACAGCGCTGCTGCTGCCGAACGTCCGTGTAATCCGCAGGGCGCAGCAGTTCGGCGTGTCCTCCGCAATTTCAACGTTTGCGGTCACTGCATCCGGCATAAGGCGTGTTTCCCAATCACGGTCAAGCTCCCATGCATCGTAGACCGCCTGCACATTCTTGAACAGCCGCCAGTCGTTCATCCGCTGACCTTGTGACATCAGCGGCAGATGATTTTCCAAATCAACGAGTGCCGTGATCACACCCTGCTCGTTCACTTCGACATGCAAATAGCGATTTTCCAGCACATAGCCGTACTCAGTGCGCATCAAATGCGCGTCATCCGGCTGATTGTCAAGGACAACCTGTGATGCGCCGTCCGCCGGTGCGTGAATATACCGCCATGCACCGTCGAGCTGTACCCATTCCGAACGCGCCCACGGCAGCGGATTGCATACCGTCCATTCCTTTTCTGCCGGTTCAATGCCGTAAAAAGCCTTGCGGAGCTTCTCTGTCAGTGCATTTGCCGCTGCAATCACCCGGTGCAGCTGCTGTTCGTTTTCCGCATTCACGCGCCGGATGCCAACGCCGCCTGCCACATCATGGAACTGATTGAGCAGCAGCATCCGCCACGCCTCATGCATCGTATCATAATCCGCCTGCGTGCAGTATTCCGATGCACGTGCCATCATGGCTTCCGCGTCATGCAGTGCGAATTCTGCACGCCGCATCAGTGCCTTTGCCCGGCGCTGCGAAGTGAACACACCGCGATGCCAGCTCAGGTACATCTCGCCAACCCAGCGGTTGCTGACGCCCTCAGCCGCAATATGCTCAAAGTATTCGCGAAGTCCACCGTATTTCGAACGCGGCACGCCTTCCAAATCCTTCAGGCGCAGGCTGATTTCAACCATGTCGCGCGTCGGACCGCCGCCGCCGTCGCCGTACCCGAACGGATGCAGCAGCGTATCGATATTCGACTCCTGCACGCGGTTATCTTCCCATCGTTCCTTGAAAGTGACCGGGTCAATCGGACCATTGTCCTTCATGAACGACAGCCCCAGCACCTCCGAGCCGTCAATGCCCTCCCAGATAAAATGGTGATACGGGAAACGTTCGCATTCCGGATCGGCGCGCTGGAGCTTCTGCGTCGCGAAATACGGCACACCCAGCTCTTTCAGAATCTGCGGCAATGCAGCGGTGAATCCGAAGCAATCCGGCAGCCAGCCGACCTGTGTATCCGTGTCCAGTTCCTCCCTGAACCACTTCTTGCCCCATTGGAGCTGACGAATCAGGCTTTCGCCGGACGGCAGATTCGTGTCGCATTCCACATAGAACGCACCCTCGGGCAGAATTTGACCTTCTTTGCACTTTTCCTTCACGCGCTGATACAGCGAAGCATCCTGACTTTTCAGCATGTCCAGCAGCGCCGGCTCGCACAGCAGATAGCGGTATTCCGGATACTCATCCAGCAGCGTCATCTGATTGGAATACGTGCGAACCGCCTTGCGGAACGTGTCCTCCATCGGCCAGAGCCACGCCAAATCGATATGCGACTGACCAATCAGCCACATCAGCGGCGCAGTCGACCCGTTATGGCAGCCGAGCACCTCGCGCAAAGCCAGCCGTGCCTGACGGAAGCTCTCCGTCCGTTCCATCATCGGCAGTTCCGGGTCAGCGATATGAGTGAAGCGGTCAAGCGCCGCCGCAACGCGCTGCAGACGCAAGCTCTTTTCCGGCAGCACTTTCATTAACTGCTGGAGCGTGTACACATCCAGCAGCAGCTGATATGCCTCCTCATTCCACACAGCGAGGATGCATTTGCCCACGGTGCATTGCTTATCCGGCACCGGCGGAATCGCAGCTCTTTCCGGTGGGCACAATCCGAGGCTCTCCAGCCGTGCGCCGTGTCCTGCGTATGACTCGACCAGTAAATGTGCCTGCTCCCCTGCCACGGCGCACCGCGTCAGCGTTACATACGGATGACCCTTATCCACCGAACCGATGGCTTTTCCATCCCGATAGTACAGCTGTTCACCGCCGAGTCCGCCCAGCAGGATCACGCGGCGTCCGGCGCATTCCTTCGGCAGACGGACATCCGCGCGGAACCAGCCATATTCCCAGCATGCACCCCATGCCGTTCCTTCTGGATAAGGCATGAATTGCCCCTGCTCTGCCTCTGCGGTTGTCAGGCGTTTCGTCGTCGTAAAACCCTCGAATGCCACCTCCGCGACCGGCGTATAGACCTGCTGCTTCATCTCTTCGAGCCATGTCCATTGCTGTTGCTTATACTGCCGCCCCATCATGATGCTCACCTCCGTTCCGCCAGCGTCCGCAGGCGGTCACATTCCGCATGAATCCAACCGGGAATCAACTGTTTCAGTTTTTCCCACGGCATCAGCTGCCGCGCAATCTCCTCCGGCGCCATCACTTTGTTAAACGACAGCGTCGGCACGAAGGACAGCTTTTCGCGCAGATATGCATCCGACAGCGCATCGTCCTCTTTTGACGGCTGATAGATTCCTGCAAACGGTCCGCCGACCAGTACGCCGCCGCCCGACTGCGTACTGCACGCTTCGCGCCAGTCCGGCACAAGGCGAAACAGCTGTCCATCCGGCAGAAACGCATGCTTGCCCGGCTGACAGAAGGCGCTGACATGATCATTTTCGACCTTGCGGACGTTCGGCAGCTCCGGCAGCAGTTTCAGGTATTTGCCATGAAAGCTCCCTTCCGCATCAATGACCTGTCCGGCGCTGTCCGCCATCACCCAGACATGCTCCAAATCGTACATGTGCTGAATGTCATAATCCCAGTAGAAGGCATATTCAATCATGATGCCGTCCTTCGGCGGAATAAGCATCCGCTTCGGGAAGGAATCGCTCCGCTGTTTCTCTCTTGCCACGGTATAACCGACCGCACGCAGCGGAATCGTTTCGGCATCATCAAAGAACACGCGCGGCGCATAGCGTTCCGCAAGCTGCTGATTCGTCATACAATCCTCCGTCAGGAAAGAGGGACGTCACAAGCGCGGCGTCCCTCCATGATATGGCTTTACAGTCCGGTCTTTTCTGCGATGTACTTCCGTGCCTTCACGGCGTACTCGAACGGATTCGCCTTGGCAGGATCCTGTTCCGCCTCGACAACAACCCAGCCGGCATAGTTATTTTCCGCCAGCGTATCGAAAATAGGTGCAAAGTCCACATTGCCGTCGCCCGGCACCGTGAACACACCGTTGCGCACTGCCGTCAGGAAGCTCCATCCTTCGCGCTGCGCCTGGTCACGGATCGCCATGCGGACATCCTTCAGGTGCACGTGCCACACGCGGTCAACATACTTCTTCAGCACCGGCACGGGGTCAATGCCGGCGAATGTCAGGTGACCGCTGTCGAAGAGCAGCCCGACAAGTGCCGGATCCGTTTCCGCCATGAAGCGGTCGATTTCGGCAACCGTCTGCACGCCCGTGCCCATGTGGTGGTGGCACGTCAGGCGCATGCCTTTTTCCGCAGCCAGCTTGCCGAGGCGGTTGAAACCCTCGGTGACCTTCTTCCATTCTTCCTCGGTATAGACCGGCTTGTCGCCGCCGAAGATGTTCAGCGGCTTGCCCTGAATGGAGTTGCCCTGTTCGCTCGCACCGATTACCTTCGCACCCAGTGCATGCAGGCGGTCGCGATGACGGATGAACGCCGCTTCTGTCACCTTATAGGGTTCAGAAGTGAACAGCGTCGAGAACCACGCATTGCAGATGCGCATGCCGCGAACATCAAGCTTATGCTTAAGCACATCGACGTCCTGCGGATACTTGTTGCCGATTTCGCTGCCGGTAAAACCTGCCAGTGCCATTTCACTCACGCACTGCTCGAACGTGTTCTCCGCGCCGAGCTCCGGCATATCGTCGTTCGTCCAGCCAATCGGTGCAATTGCCAATTGTACCTTTGCGGGATCAAGCTTCATGGGAATCTCCTCCTCTGATCCGTCAATAATCTCTCGTTTCGCGGATATGCGCCGTCAAGTCTTCATACGCCTTTTGCACGCGTTCCTGCGTTGACACCTCCGCCACGCCCACACGCCACCAGCTTTCAAAACCGTCCGTCATGGTCTTCGGCTTTACCTTGATGTCGTAGAGTACCGGCGCATCCTGCGTCAATGCGTCCGAAAGCGCCGCACGAAGTTCATCAACTGTCCGGATGGTGTACGTCTTCAACCCATACGCCCGCGCATTCATCGCGAAATCCACTGCAAGCACATTGCCGTCCAGTTCGCCAGTCGCCTGATTCCGGCAACGGAAAACCGTGCCGAATGTGTCGTTGCCCTGATTGTTCTGCAGATTCTCGATGCAGCCCCAGCCGCTGTTGTCAAACAGGCAGAAGTGGACGCGCAGCCCCTCCTGCACGCACGTCAGCAATTCGCTGTGTGCCATCAGGTACGAGCCGTCACCGAAGAAGGTGTATACCTCTCTGTCCGGCGCCGCCAGTTTTACGCCGAGTGCGCCGTTCGGCTCATAGCCCATGTTGCTGAAACCGTACTCCATGTGATACGTGCCTGCTTCGCCGGCGCGCCACAGCCGCTGCATATCGCCCGGCAGGCTGCCTGCCGCACCGACCGCGATATCACGTTTGGACATGAAGCGGTTGATTTCGCCCAACGCGCGCGTCTGGCTCAGCCCATCCGGCAGTTCCTGCGCATAGTACGCATCAACCATTTCATCCCATTCGCGCCTTGCCTTTTCCGGCTCATTCGTCCATGCAGAGCGGTAGCCGTCAAGCGAAGCGGTCAGTGCCGTCAATCCCTCACGCGCATCGCAGATCAGCGGCTCTGCATCCATCTTGATCGCATCAAACGGGCAGATATTCAGTCCGAGCACCTTCGCATCCTGCCGGAAAAGCCACTTGGAAGAAGTCGTGAAGTCGCTTAGCCTTGTTCCGACTGCCAGAATCACATCCGCATCCCGTGCGATGACGTTTGCCGCCTTGCCGCCTGTCACGCCGACACCGCCCATATTCAGCGGATGCTGCCACGATACGGTGCCCTTTCCTGCCTGCGTCTCGCCAAAGGGGATATTCGCCTTTTCGCACAATTCGATAAATGCTTGACCTGCCTCGCTATAGCGTACGCCGCCGCCGAGAATGGCAAACGGGTGCTTTGCCCTGCGCAGCACCGCCATCGCGCGTTCTGCCTGCGATGGCGTCATCGGACGGCGGTCAAGGTGCCACACGCGTTTCTCAAAGAAGCTCAGCGGATAGTCGTACGCCTCGCCTTCGACATCCTGCGGCATCGCGAGGCAAACGGCACCCGTATCCGCCGGATCGGTCAGCACACGCATCGCATGCATTGCTGCTGACATCAGCTGTTCCGGACGTTCGATGCGGTCAAAGTAATGGCACACGCCGCGGAACGCGTCCGTAACCGTCTGCCCGTAGCTCTGAAAAAATTCCGCCTGCTGCAATACAGGGTCAGGCTGACGGCACGCAAAGGTATCACCGGGCAGCAGGAGCAGCGGAATGCGGTTCGCCGTCGCGCAGCCTGCCGCCGTCACCATGTTCATTGCGCCCGGCCCGATGGAAGACACGCAGGGAATGATTTCGCGGCGGTTCTTCTGCTTGGCGAATGCCGTTGCCGCGAGCGCCATGTTCTGCTCGTTCTTACCCTGCAGGAAACGGATATGATGACCGCCCTGATTCAGCGCCTGACCAATGCCCACGACGCACCCATGCCCGAACACACCGAAGATATTGCGGACAAACTTGTTTTCCGTGCCGTCCATTTCCACATATTGTTCATCCAGAAAGCGGACAAGCGCCTGCGCCATGGTCAGGCGAACCCGCTCTGCAACGCGCTCAGCCATGCTTGTCATCTCCCCAATATGCCTGTCCAGGCTTCTGCACCCACAGGTGCTCCGGCACAAAGGTCGGCGTGCCGTAGCGGTCGCCGTCCAGATGGCGGATGCCCCACAGGTACCACAGCGCATAGCCCGGCGGCGTGCTCTGCGGATGCGTCAGCCCCGGCTGAATAAACACGGTATCGCTGTCATGCACCTTGAGCACATCCTCGCCGACTTCGGCATACGCAAAGCCGTTCGCAGGATTCAGCTTATAATAGTAGATTTCCGGCTGTGGATGATGATGCGGCGGGAAACTCGACCACTTGCCGGGGAAACCGATGACCTCGCCCAGCACGAGATTCGCGTACGGTGCATTGCGGTCATCGAAAATCGTCCGGACGATGCGCGTGCTTGCTTCATGCATCGTGCCTGCGCCGCGGTATTCATCCGGCGTATCGCTCGGCAGATACAGTTTGGACGGGAACACTTTCTCGTTGTCCGTGCGGAGAATGTCAATTTCGCACGTATCCGACAGGCACTCCAGCGTCACCGGCACCTCACGGCATACATGCAGCGCCGTCGGCGGCACATCGAAACAGTTTGCACGGTTCTCCTCGTGCTGCTGATTCTCCCACGTAAAGCGCACATGTCCGCTGACCAGCAGATACGCCTTCTCCAGCGCCTGCGTTTCCGTCCAGCATTCACCCTTCTTCAGCCGAAGCACACCAAAGTCCATCAGCATTTCCGCATGGATGCCGTTCATCTCCGCCAGCGCTGTATAGCCCATCGGCAACTGTCCATGGGCGCGCGTAATCAAATCCATGCTCATCCCTCCAGCACTTCAGAGATTTTCACCGGACGATGTTCATCCAACGACTTCTTCGCTGCCTTTGCCAGCACGACGCTCATAAGCCCTGCATGGATGCCGACCGGCACATCGGTATTCGTTTCAACCGCATGAATGAACTGCTTCATTTCCGCGATGAAGGAACCCATGTACCGCTCCAGGAAGAAGAACTGCGGCTTATCGCTCATGACGCCTGCCGCGGTAGACACGCGTACGGTCGTATCGCCATCATTCTCATCTGCCGCCATGCCGAGGCTGCCGAACACTTCGACGCGCTGGTCATAGCCGTAAGCAGCGCGGCGGCTGTTGTCGATGACGCCCAGAGCACCGTTGGCGAACGTCAGCGTCACGATGGCGGTGTCAACATCGCCTGCTTCACCAATGCGCGGGTCGACAAGGCTTGTACCCATCGCATACACTTCCGTCACGTCGCAGCCGGAAAGGAACATCGCCATGTCGAAATCGTGAATCATCATGTCGATGTACAGACCGCCGGAAGATGCGGCATATTCGGGAGACGGCGGTTCCGGGTCGCGCGAGGTGATTTTAATCAGTTCGATATTGCCGAGGCTGCCGTCCTGTGCAAGCTTCTGCACCTGTGCATGGTTGTGGTCAAAGCGCCGGTTGAAGCCGATTTGCAGCTTTCTGCCGGTTTCCTTGGCAACTTCTGCCGTCTTCTTAATCTTCTCAATCGTCAGGTCGACGGGCTTTTCGCAAAAAACGTCCTTGCCTGCCTGCATCGCGGCAATGGCAATATCTGCATGAGTCGGCGTCGGCGAGCATACCAGCACCGCATCAATGTCCGGATCATCGATAATCATCCGGTAATCCTTGCCGTACTTCGGCACGCTGAAGCGCTCGGCGAGCTTCTTCGCTGCTTCTTCGTTGACGTCCGTCACGCAGACGACATCTGCCTCAGGAATATGGTACGTGATGGACTGTGCGTGGACATTGCCGATACGGCCGGCGCCCACAATACCGATGCGAAGCTTTTTCATGACAATTATCCTCCTCTTTTCCTATCCGATGATTTACAGCGAGCCGTCCCAAGAATCAACGTGTTCCTTCTTCATTTCCTCTTCATCGAACCAGCGTGTCGTGACGGTCTTTGTTTCCGTGTAGAAGCGGAACGCATCCTTGCCGTGGCAGTGCAGGTCGCCGAAGAAGCTCTGCTTATGCCCTGTGAACGAGAATACGCCGATCGGCACCGGAATACCGACGTTCACGCCAACCATGCCGCCGTCCGTCCGGCGGGCAAATTCACGCGCGTAATAGCCGTTCTGCGTGAAAATAACGCTGCCGTTTGCGAAGGGATTGGCATTCATCAGCGCCAGACCCTCCTCAAAGTCCTTGACGCGCTTGATACACAGCACCGGTCCGAACACCTCGCGCTGACCAATCGTCATGTCAGGCGTCACGTGGTCAAAAATCGTATGGCCGATGTAATAGCCGTTCTCGTAGCCGGGCACCTTCACCTGTCGTCCGTCCAGCACGAGCTCCGCGCCTTCCTCCACGCCTTTAGCAATCCAGTCCGTAACGAACTTCATGTGCCCTGCCGAACCGACAGGTCCCAGCTTCGAGGTCTTGTCATACGCCGGGCCGACCTTTTGCAGCTTGCACAGGCGAACCAGCTCCGCAACCAACTTGTCAGCGATAGCCTCCTCCACTACGACTGCCGGCAGCGCCATGCAGCGTTCACCCGCACAGCCGAACGCGGAGTTCATGATGCCTGCCGCCGTGCGTGTAATCGGCGCATCGCGCAGCACAAGCGCATGATTCTTCGCCTCGCACAGTGCCTGAACGCGCTTGCCATTTGCCGCAGCAGTTTCATAGACATGCTTGCCGACCGATGTACTGCCGACAAACGTGATGCCCTTGACATCCGGATGCGTGAGCAGCAGCTCCGCCTCATTGCGGGAGCACGGCACGATGTTCAGCACGCCGTCCGGGAATCCGGCTTCCTTGTACAGCTCGGCAAACTTCAGGCTTGTCATAGGCGTTGTGCTTGCAGGCTTGAGAACGAATGTGTTGCCGCAGACGATGCACAGCGGCGCCATCCAGCCAACCGGAATCATCGCCGGGAAATTCCATGGTGCAATGCCGCCGAATACGCCGATTGGTTCGCGGTACGTTGTCGTGTCATAGCCGGTAGACGTGTTCATGAGGCTGTCGCCCATAAGCTGCATCGGAGCATTCGCCGCCAGTTCGGTCATTTCCAGCGCCTTGCCGACGTCGCCTGCCGCTTCCGCAAGCGTCTTGCCGTTTTCCGTCGCGCACAAAAGCGTCAGCGAATCCATGTCGCGGACAATCAGTTCACGCAGCTTCAGCATGAGCTGCGCACGTTTGCGCACCGGCGTCGCGCTCCATGCCGGGAACGCCGCCTTTGCCGCCGCAATCGCCGCTTCCATCTCCGCCTTCGTGCAGTTCGGCACACGTGCAATCACATTGCCGGTCGACGGGTCGAAAATGTCATGGTACTTTTCGGATTCAGAGTCCACAAACTGCCCATTGATGAAGGGTTTTAGTGTCTGCATTGTCCCAACGCTCCTTTGCCGGTGGCATTTTATATTTTTGTAACCATATCGCCGTACTGTGCCTTTTTCTCCCTGATGAACGCTGTCAGCGCCTCCTCGTCAGGCATATCACGCGAACAGGCATGGCTGGCAACCAGCATTGCAGCAGACGCGCTGCCCATTTCGAGCGCCTCAGGAAGCGATTTTCCGGTCATCAGCGCATGCAAGCACGCCGAAGCATAGCCGTCGCCGCCGCCGAAGCCCTTGAGTGCCGCTACCGGGAACGGCTTGACGTTCCATGCGCTGTCTGCCGTATACGCCTTTGAGCCTTCCTTGCCGTGCTTGATAATCAGCAGCTTCGCGCCCCTGTTCAGCCAGTAGTCGGCACTGCTGCGGTCGGTGCCGTCCAGCCCGAGCAGGCGCTCCATCAGGTCAAATTCCTCGCGCGAGCCGAGAATGATATCGCTCTTCTCCGCCGTCATCGCCGTGTAAAGCGAAATTTCGTCCTTGTTCTTCCAGGTATAGGCGCGGTAGTCCGCATCGAAGATGACCGTTGTTCCGCATCGTTTGGCAAATGTCAGTGCCTTGAACGCAGCCTCGCGCGTCGGACTGCAGCACAGGCTTGTGCCGCTGATGAGCAGTGCCTTGCTTGACGCGATGTACGCTTCATCAACATCATCCGGATGCAGCATCAAATCCGCCACGCCCTCACGGTACATGAGGATGCTCGACTGCGTCGGGGACAGAATCTCCGTGAAGGTCAAGCCGAGCTTTTCGCCGTGCTCACAGCGCCGCACATGGCTGACATCGATGCCTTCGCGAACGAAGAACTGCTCGACAAAGTCGCCGAACGCGTCATCGCTGATGCGTGCCAGAAAGCCGACCTTCCGTCCCAGACGTGCCATGCCGACCGCAATGTTCGCCGGACTTCCGCCGAGGTACTTGTTGAAATGCTCGCTCTGAGAGAGCGGACGGTTCATGTCCGTCGGGTTGAAGTCAATCGCAATCCGCCCGACCGGAATGATATCAAGCGGACGAGATTCCTCTGTAAACAGCATAGGAAAGCGCTCCTTTCTCGATTGGCTGATTATTCATCCGTTGGTTGCAACGCCAAATATGGCAATATGCTCCTTTACGGTCTTTTTGACCGCCTCAGTGATGGCACCTGACATGGCGAACCATCCGCCCGATGCTGCCGCCTGCGCCGCACCGGCTGACGCCATAAAAATCGCCGTGGCAATGTTGATTTTCCGAACGCCGCATGCAATGCAGCGCCGGAAGTTCGCTTCACTCGAACCGGTACCGCCGTGCAGCACCAGCGGTGTCGAGCATCTTTGCCGGATGGCATCGAGCACCTCGAAGTGAAACACCGGCGTGCCTGAGTAGACGCCGTGTGCATTGCCGATCGCGACTGCCAGCGCGTCCACATCGGTTTCCGCCGCAAAATGAACCGCATCGTCCGGGTTCGTGTAGCAAGCCTTCATCGCTTCGCCCGACTCCGTGCGCCCAAGGCTGCCAACCTCCGCCTCCACCGCTGCGCCGTACTTTTTCGCCATGCTGACCACGCGCTGCGTATTCGCGATATTCTCCCTGAGCGGCAATGCAGACCCGTCATACATGACCGACGTAAAGCCAAGGTCAAGTGCCTGCGCGATGCAATCAAAAGTCGTTGCATGGTCAAGATGCAGCGCCACGGGCACCTTTGCCTGCTCCGCTGCCGCACGCATCGCCGGTCCGTACACCGTCAGCGGCGTGGTCGGCAAACGCACCTGCGCGACCTGAATGATGATGGGCGTATGCATCTCCTCGGCCGCCCGAACAGCGCCGCAAACCATCTCAATGCCGGAGACGCTGAACGCTCCTACCGCGCGCTGCTGCCGTCCGGCATGCGCAATTAAATCCCTCATGTTGGCAAGTGGCATGAGTCTTCAACACCTCCTGCTGTTTTTCGCTTATTTTTTCTCCGCTGTCAGCAGTACCGCGCCTGCCTTCCTGATCGCATCAAGATACGGCTGCTGCGGCACGCGGTCGGTCACAATATAATCAAAATCGGTAAATTTGCCGTATGTCATCAACCCGGCATGTCCGAATTTTTCCTCGCCGACCAACAGAATTCTCTTCTGACTGCACTCAATGGCAATGCGTTTGATTTCCAGCTCCTGCGGCGAGGAATTCGTCACGCCGTCCTGTGTCGTGCCGGTTGTCGCGAGGAACGCCTTCTGCACGTTGTACTGCCGCAGTTTGCTGATCGTATCCATGCCGGTGAGCGAATTTGTCTTTCTGCGCAGTTGCCCCGGCAGCACAATCACGCGCAGATTCTCGTACGGAATCGCCTTCTGCACCAGCGCCAGATTGTTCGTGACGATGGTCACCTCGCTGCAATCCGCCAGATACTCCGGCAGATGTGCCGTCGTCGTGCCGGAATCCACAAAAATAATATCACCGTCCTGAATCAGTTCGGCAGCCTTGCGGCAAATCGCCTGCTTTGACGCCTCGCCGACTTGCATACGCTCATCGTAGGAGCTCAGATGCTCCTGCACGCTCTTCACAGAGGTCACGCCGCCGTACACCTTCTCAATTTCGCCGCGGCGCTTCAGCTCCGCAATATCGCGGCGGACGGTGTTCATCGATACCTGAAAATGCTCGCAAAGCTCGGTCATGGATATGGTTCCGTTTCTCGCGATCATCTTTTCCATTTCATTCAGCCTTGCATTTCTCACTATATCATCTCCAAACTTGGCTTACTGGTTTCATTTTATCACACCTTTGAGTAAAAGTAAAGAGTAAAATGAGTAACTTTTGAGTGATTTTGTGATATTTTTCTGACATCGATTGATTTTTCATTCAACTTCTGTTATACTAATCGCAGAGTGTAGCCGCGAAAGCGTATGCCGCCGCTGACTGCCGATTGTACGTTTAAATATCCATTTTGCAAGGAGGTTATTCACTTGGAACCCAATTATCAGGAAATCGCCGCACGCGTTCTCAGCCGCCTGCAAGGAACTCACGGTTCCGGCGACATTCATGACCACATGACGCTCGACACATGGGAATGGCCGCAGGGCGTCGCCGTCTATGCCATGTACAAGCTGTACAAGGCAACCGGCAATCAGCAGGTGCTCGATGACATCATCGCATGGTATGACCGCAACATCGCCAAGGGACTGCCGCCGCGCAATGTCAACACGACCGCGCCCATGCTGACCATGGCGTTTCTGTATCAGGAAACGGGCAATCCCGCATATCTGCCGATCATCCGCGACTGGGCCAACTGGATCATGAACGACATGCCGCGCACGAAGGAGCACGGATTGCAGCACATCACGTCCGACGACGAAAATCTGCAGCAGCTCTGGGATGACACGCTGTACATGACGTGCCTGTTCCTTTATCAGGCCGGCATTGTGCTTAACAATGCGGAGATGTGCACGGAGGCGGAGTACCAGTTCCTGCTGCACATCAAGTATCTGCATTCCCGCCGCACCGGACTGTGGTATCACGGTTTCTGCTTCATCGGACATCATCATTTCGGCAAGGCGTTCTGGGCTCGCGGCAACAGCTGGTTTACCGCCGGTGCGGCTGATTTCCTGGAATGGCTGCCGGAAGGTGCGCTGCGCGACATGATTCGCCGGACGTGGCACGAGCAGTGCAAGGCGCTCCTTGCCCTGCAGGATGAGTCCGGTCTGTGGCACACGCTTCTCGACCATCCTGACAGCTACCTGGAGACATCCGCATCTGCCGCCATCGCCTACGGCATGCTCAAGGGGGCGCGGCTCGGCATGCTGAGCGACCAGTACCGCGTAGCAGGCGAAAAGGCGCTTGCCGGCGTGTTGAAGCAAATTGCGCCCGACGGCACCGTGATGGGCGTATCATACGGCACGCCCATGGGCGATACGCTTGATTTCTATCGGAATATCCCGATTCAGCCCACCGCCTACGGGCAGGGACTGACATTCCTGATGCTGACGGAGAAATTGCGGAAAGACTAAACGAAAGGACTGTCTTGCCCATGATTTCACGCTATCTTTACGGCGCACCGATTCCGACCATGGCCGTTGTGCAGGACATTACACCGAGTCAAGGCACAATGCCGCATTTCACCGTGTCAGAAAGCGGCGATACGCTGTCATTCACCGTCACGCTCGGCGAGGATGACCAGATTTTCGGGCTGGGTGAGGCTGTCCGCGGCATCAACAAGCGCGGGCATCTCTATCGCGCGTGGAATTCGGATGACTTCAGCCATACGGAGAACAAATCCAGCCTGTACGCCAGCCATAATCTGCTGCTGTTCAGCGGCGAATGCGGTCTGTTCGGCGCATACTTTGATGACCCCGGTGCCGTCACGTTTGATTTAGGCTATTCCGACAGCAATCAGGCCGTCATCACCTCGGAGAACGGTGCGCTGTCCGTCTACCTGATTGAAGGAACATCGCTCATCGGGATTGTGCGCGAATTTCGCCAACTTATCGGCAGAAGCTACATTCCGCCGCGCTGGGGCATGGGCTACATCCAGAGTCGTTGGGGCTATTCGAGCGCCGAGGAATTGCGATTCATCGCGAACGAGCACCGCAGCCGCCATATTCCGTTGGATGCCATCTGCATGGACATCGACTACATGCAGGATTTCAAGGACTTCACATGGAACCGCGAGCAATTTCCAGATTTGAAGGGCACCTGCGATGAGATGCGCAGTCAGCATCTCCGCCTTGTGCCGATTATTGATGCAGGCATCAAGCAGGAAGACGGCGACGAGGTCTACGAGGAAGGCATCAAGGGCGATTATTTCGTCAAAAAGGAAGACGGCAGCCTGTTTGTCGGCGCAGTCTGGCCAGGACGCTCGTGTCTGCCGGATTTCCTGCGCGAGGATGTCCGCACGTGGTTCGGCAACCGCTACCACGCGCTGATGGATGAGGGCATCGAGGGCTTCTGGAACGACATGAACGAACCGGCATTATTCTACAGCACGGACAGCCTCCATGACGCCTTCCGCCTTGCCGATTCGCTGCGTCACGAGAATCTCGGCATCCAGAACGTGTTCACGCTTAAAGGCGCTTTTGAGGGCATCTCCAATAACGCAGAGGACTACCGACGCTTCTATCACACGGTTGACGGGCATCGCGTCCGCCACGACCGTGTCCACAATCTCTACGGCGCAATGATGACAAAATCCGCCGCAGATAGTTTCCGCTGCTACAACCCAAGCCGCCGTTATCTGCTCTTCAGCCGTTCCTCCTTCATCGGAGCACACCGCGACGGCGGTGTATGGCAGGGCGACAACAGCAGCTGGTGGTCGCATCTGCTCCTCAACCTCAAGATGATGCCGTCGCTGAACATGTGCGGTTTCCTCTATACCGGCGCTGATTTGGGTGGCTTCTCCTGCAACACGACAGAGGATTTGCTGATGCGTTGGCTCGCGTTCGGCGTATTCACACCACTGATGCGCAACCATTCCGCACAGCATACGCGTGATCAGGAAATCTTCCGCTTTCCGCACTGGCAAACCATGCGCGACATTGTTTCCGTCCGCTATGCACTCCTGCCTTATCTCTACAGCACGCTGGTGAAGTGTGCCTGCCGCAACGACATGATGTTCCGGCCGCTTGCCTTTGATTATCCGCAGGACAAGACGGCCATCCGCATCGAGGATCAACTGATGCTCGGTGCGGAATGCATGATTGCACCCGTGTACGAGCAGAATGCACGCGGCCGATCCGTTTATCTGCCGGAAGACATGCTGCTCATCCGCTTCCATTCAGGCGAGGATTACACGGTCGAACCGATGCACGCCGGTCACCACTGGCTGGACGTGCCGATGGACACGGTCCTGCTGTTCGTCCGCCGCGGACATTTCATTCCGCTGTGCCACAGCGCAGAGTACACCGATGCGATTGACACCGCGCATCTGACGTTGCTGGGCTGGATTGATACTTCATGCAAGGAAGAATTCTATGAGGATGACGGCGTCACCACGGATATTTCGCTGGACGATAGACTGAAGTGCATTCAGATGAATATCACTGAGGGCATTGCAAGCGCTTCCTGCGAGGGCAAGGAAGTGAATACTGCAAGGCTTGTCGTCAAATAACAAAACCGGCTCGCATCAACCTTTTCAGGCGGTGCGAGCCGGTCTTTTTTCTTACTCGGCGTTTTCCATTTCAATCATCTGCGCGATGCGCGTCAGCTCATGCACGAGTTCCTCGGCGGTCATCTGACCCTGCGCGTAACGCTTGCGGAGCGTGTAGTAGGTGCTGCGGTCTTCACTGTTGGAGAACACGCCCGGCATCGGCACGTAGGCGTACTGCACCGTTTCCTTGTACCGTGCCATTTCCGAGGGCGTGACGAGGTACTTCGCGTCCTCATCCTCTGTCAGTTCCTTCAGTATCTGCTGACGCTTCTCGAGGTCATCCTCAATTTCCTTTCGGTCAACTTCATCGAGCGTGCCGCTTGCAAGCATCTGCTCGTCGTACTGAATCCACGATTCCTGCAAGGCAATGTCATTATCATGCCCGTCGTAGAGGATTGCTTCGCCGTCCTGATACAGATAGTTGGCAAAATACAGATTCTCATTCTGCACGAGCGCTTCCATCAGCTCAATGCACGTATCCGGATTGGCCGTCTTTGCGCTGACAGCATACAAGCCGAGCGTTGCGGTAATCAGCGCAGGCTGCGACTCGTTGATGCGCATCGGCATCACGTGGTACTTGAGATCAATGACGGTCGATTGCACGCCGTCAAGGATGGATCCGACGCAATTTTCGCCCTGGTCGTACTGATACAGGTCCGCACCCAGCTTGCTGCAGCGCTTCAGCAGGGCAATCAGCTCATCATTGTTAAAGTCAAGCGACTCGCCCGCATATTCCTTCTGCATGATGTAGCAATCCAGCAGATACTCCACGAGCAGCTGCGTGTACGAGTAATCATGATAAAAGCTCGCATCGCCCCACATACGCTTGCCAGCCAGCGCCACGTTGCTTTCCGGATAATCCTTCAGGTATTCGACCCACTGCTCAACGAAATCTAGGAACGCCGGAAAAGTTGTCGGCACAGTGACCTCGCCGAAGTCCGTATCCGCCAATGTTTCCGTCGAAAACGAAGTATAATTCAGCTGTGCATGGGTCGGCACGGCGTAAATCTTGCCGTCCTTCACGCATGCCTCCGTGTACGCAGGATACATACGTTCAATGGCATCACGGATGATCTCGCTGCTCGACAAATCAAGGCAGTAGCCTTTGTCAATAATCACGCTGTAATCGATATCCAAGTTGTTCATCCCAAAGATATCATAGGGAAATGAATCCAGCAGGAGGTCGGTGATGATTTCGCCGGTAGACGAGTAATATTTGTACTCTTCATCCGCAACGTTCACGTTGGGATGCAGGGTGAAGTAATCGCCGGCATCGCTCAAGCTAACGCCGTTCAGGTGAAGCACGATGTTGGGAAGCACCGTGTTTTCCGCGCGCGCCGCCGACAGGGCAAAGCAGCAGAGCAGCATCAGAGCCGTGATTTTGCAAAAGAGCCTCTTCATTTTTTCTCCTCCCTTAATTCCCATCTATTTTTTATCATTCTCAAAGCAGAATGATAGGCAGCGTTGCCTTAATGTTGCTTGAAGTACATGCTCTCCGTCAGCGTGAAGGGCGTGTCCTTCTGAATCTTTTCCCAGATGCGCGTATAGTCGTCCCCCTCGGCAACAACAGGGCAGAAATCATTGATTTTCTGATCCGCCTGACTGCTGGTCAAAATCGGAATAATTTCCACCGTGCAGCCGACGTAACTGTCGCCCTTGAAGCGCAGACGCACCTGCGCAATCATCGCATCGAACGTCGTCATGTCATGCGTGCCGCCGAACATCAGGTTGCCGAAACTGTAGAAGATGACCGAGCCGTTGACGCACGTCATGCCCTGCGCGACATGCGGATGATTGCCCACGACAAGATCCGCACCGGCAGCGACCGCGCGGTACGCCATTTCTTCCTGCAGGTCATTGTGGGTTTCGGCGTACTCCGTCCCCCAGTGGCAGCTGTAGATAATGACATCGCAGCCCTGTTCCCGCAGAGAAAGGATATCGCGTGCAATAACCGTTTCATCCTCCTTGTAGGTTGTTTCGCGGCAGCCTGCAAAGCCGATTTTGTGCCCGTCCTGCTCCCAGACGTATGTATATCCAGCGCCGCTGAAGGGCATACCGGCATCAATCAGCGCCTGACGCGTTTCGTCCTGTCCCTTCGTGCCGTAGTCGATGTAATGATTGTTGGCAATGTTGACCTGCTCAATCGAGCCTGCCCACAGTGCCTCTGTGTAACTCGGCAGTCCGCGGAAGCGCCATTCCTTGCTCTTGTTCTCACCTTCAGATGTTTCCTTCAGCACACATTCGAGATTGATGAACGTCATGTCGTCAGACGAGAAAATGTCGTACAGACCGCTGAACGGGTAGCTCATGCCGTACTTTTCCAGATAGCTCGGCAGACTTTCCTCATCGTCCCACCAGTATTCGCGCGTGCCGAGCACCGCATCGCCGCCGAGCGTCAGCACAAGCTCCGTTTCGTCCTCCGCGAGCTCCGGCACTTCCTCCGGCTCCTGCGCTTCGACAATCACCGTGCTGCTGACTGCTGCTGCCTGCAGGGTCCTGTTCTCCTCGTCATCAAGGATAATCAGCCGCGTGTTGTACGGCAGGTGCGTCCAGAAGTAGTACGCATTGATGCCGCCTTCGTCCGCCGTGCGTGGAATCCGGATGCAGCCATGTGATGCCTTCTGACCGAGCACAGGCTCCTGCGCGGAAAAGTCCTTTTTTGTGCGTTTTGCCTTGTAACCCAGCTGATGGATGAGGTTGCCGCCGTCATAGCGGATGGGATATTCGTAATGGTAGCCGCTGTCCTCGAACGCGTCCATGTGCTCCAGCGTCACGAACGAACCTGCCGGTGTTTCGCGGATGAGGCGGTTTTTGCCTGCCAGACCGCTCGAAATGTCGAACTGCGCAATGGTCTTTCCCTGATAGAGCACGCGCATCTGCTGCGTCTCTTTATCTACCAGCAGTGCATAATCGCTGTTAGGCGTAACCGTCTTAAGCTTTTTGAGCGGCACCCAGCCTTCGATGTAGCCGCCCGATTCATGCTGCCACGCGCCGATTTTCGCCCAGTCCCCTTCGATTTTGAGCACTTCCAGGCACTGGCTCTGTCCGTGCAGCGTCCCCAGGGAAGTCGAGGATGTGGACGGTTTCTCGTATACCTTTTGATGGCTTGTGCACGTGATATCCACCACCACGGACGGCTGCATCATCAGTTCCCACAGTTCTTCATCATCCATGTCCCAGGACGGCATGATGCTGCCTGTCACCGCGACCGGCACTTCCGGTCTTGAGCCTTCCGCGATGGTTACCCTGACTTCACGGACGTAATCCGGATTATCCTGCGCGTACAGTTTCAGAATGTAGTCCCCTGCCGGCAGTGCTTTCTTGTTGACATAGCCATTCCAGCTGATTTTCGTCACGCCGCTGATGCTCTTCTTAACCGTATCAAGCTTCTTGTCCGGCTCATCCGCGGCATAGATGTCCATGATGACGCGACCGTCACGGACAAGCCGCACCTCGCAGAACCAGTCCGTGTCATCGAGATACAGCGTGTCGCTGCTTCGGAGTGCAAACAGCAGCGCCTGCTTCGGGCGCACCGCCGTCACCTTCGTTTCGCTCGTGATTTCGCCTGTTTTCGTCTGCAGCGATGCATAGAAGGTGTAATCCCCTGTCGGGAGCTTTTCCTCGTTTTCAGCAAGCCCGTCCCAGATGATTTGAGTCGTGCCCGTCCCGATTTCCTTCGTAAGCGTACGGTACACCCCATACGAATCGGCAAGCTTCAATGTCAGCGTCCCTGCCTGCGTTGTTTCCACCGTGATGGTATTTTCGCTGAAGCCGGCAATGTCTGATGATACCGTCACTGTCAGCGTTTCTTCGCCGAATGCCGCCGTCAGCAGCAGAAGAAGCAGCAGGATTGCCGCAAGGATGCTTCGTTTCATGCCCATATCTCCCTGAAATTTGATAATCTGATTGCCGACAAAATAATAGACCTAATATTTAACGAATCAGCAGCATGGTTTCATCCCTGCGCAGAAAATAACACTGCTGCACCTTATTATACGAAGGAAAGATGCTCTTTTTCCACTGCATCAATTATTTTTTCAGCCAGTCATACGGGAGTTGTTTGTACTTTTTGTGTTTCTGCATGCAGGAACCCTCTGCATCGTTTGACATTTGTCCGAAATTATGCCATACTCTACATCAGACAGGAGGAGCCTGCTTTTCCGGCCTCAATGGCGAGGCGGATTCGTCTCCCATCCTCCCGAAAGAAAAAGAGGGATCTTATGAGTCAAAACACAGCGTCCTCTGCACCCAAGCGGGAGAGCTTCGCTTCCCGGTTGGGCTTTCTTCTTGTGAGTGCGGGCTGCGCCATCGGCATCGGCAACGTGTGGCGTTTCCCCACGGTGGCAGGTCAGAACGGCGGCGGCGTTTTCGTGCTGTTCTATCTGCTCTTCCTGCTGATTCTGGGCGTCCCCGTGCTGACCATGGAGCTGGCCGTCGGACGTGCAGGTCGCGGCACCGCAACGCAGGCATACCAGGCGCTGGAAAAGAAGGGGCAGAAATGGCATCTGCACGGCTATGTCTGCCTGCTGGGCTGCGTCGTGCTGATGATGTATTACACCACCGTCAGCGGCTGGATGCTGGCATACTTTGTGAAGTTCCTCACGGGCACGTTTGACAGCATCAACACCATGGACGCGGTATCGAATGTGTTCAGCGAAATGCTTACCAGCCCAACGGAAATGGGCATTTTCATGGCAATCACGGTCGTGCTGGGCATTCTCATCTGCAGCATCGGCCTGCAGAACGGCGTTGAGCGCATCTCGAAGTGGATGATGTGCGCGCTGATTATCCTGATTGCTGTGCTTGCAGTGCATAGCTTTACGCTTTCCGGCGCAAAGGAAGGTCTTTCGTTCTTCCTCCTGCCCGACTGGGAGCGTGCCGCCGAGCAGGGCATTGATGAGGTGATTGTCGCGGCGATGAACCAGTCGTTCTTCACGCTGAGTCTCGGCATCGGTGCTATGGAAATTTTCGGCAGCTACATTTCCCGAAAAAACACGCTGTACAGCGAATCCATCCGCATCTGCGCGCTGGACACGCTTGTCGCCATCAGCGCCGGTCTGATCATCTTCCCTGCCTGCTTCTCTTACGGCGTTAGCCCGGACGCAGGACCGAGCCTGATTTTCAAGACCCTTCCCAACGTCTTCGCCAACATGGCCGGCGGACGCATCTGGGGCACGCTGTTCTTCCTGTTCATGACCTTTGCGAGCTTCACGACGGTGCTTGCCGTGTTTGAGAATATCATCGCAAGCGTCATGGAGCTGTTCCATATGGATCGCAAGAAGTCCTGCATTGTGTGCGGCATCTTCCTGCTGATTACAAGCATCCCCTGCGTGCTGGGCTACAACGTATGGAGCGGTCTGCAGCCGCTGGGCGACGGCAGCACCATCCTTGACGGCGAAGATTTCCTCGTCTCCAATCTGCTTCTGCCCATCGGCAGCCTGATTTACCTGCTCTTCTGCGTCAGCCGCTGGGGCTGGGGCTTCGACAAGTATCTGGCGGAAGCCAACACCGGCGATGGCATCCATCTGCCGCGCTTCCTGAAGCCAATCTTCCAGTTTGTGCTGCCGATTCTCATCATTGTCATTCTGGTGAAGGGACTCTTCTGATTCCATTCCTTTTACGCAAAAAAGCGGCGCCGCTGCGGACTCGATGGTCTGCAGCGGCGCCGTTTTTGATGATTGGAAGTGAAACCCCAAATCAGGAAAAGCCTGCCTGTCAGGTTCTTTCGTTGATTTTCTGCAGGAACTGCCTCGTTCTTGCTTCCTTCGGGGAGGCGAAAAAATCCTCCGCGCGGTTCTGCTCGATGATGTGTCCGCCTTCCATGAAGATGACGCGGTTCGACACGTGCCGTGCGAAGCTCATCTCATGCGTTACGACCAGCATCGTCATGCCTTCCTCTGCAAGCTGCCGCATGACGTTCAGCACCTCGCCGATCAGCTCCGGGTCAAGCGCCGAGGTTGGTTCATCAAAGTAGATGATTTCCGGGTCAGTCGCCAAGGCACGTGCAATCGCGACGCGCTGCTGCTGTCCGCCGGAAAGCTGCGACGGATAGTGGTCGCACCGGTCAGACAAGCCGACCTTTTCCAGCAGTCGGCGTCCGATTGCCTCCGCATCCGCCTTCTTCATGCCGCGTGCAACAATCAGTCCTTCCGTGACGTTCTGCAGGGCCGTCTTGTTGCGGAACAGGTTATAATTCTGGAACACAAACGCCGTTTTCCGGCGAATCCGCGCCACATCGCGGTGAGATGCCCCCTTCAGGTCGAACTGTTCATCGTCGAAGACAAGCGTTCCGGCATCCGCGCGTTCAAGAAAGTTCAGGCAGCGCAGCAGCGTCGTCTTGCCAGAGCCGCTCGGTCCCAGAATCGCGACAACATCGCCCTTGCTGACCGATAAACTCACATGATCAAGCACCTGCGTCTTCCCGAACGACTTGCTCAGGTTGCTAATTTCAAGCATCGCCATGTTGGTCACTCCTTCTGCGCGCCGTAGGTGCTCAGTTTCTTCTCGCCCACGCGCTGAAGCCATGTCAGAACCGTAGAGAACAGCAGGTAAATCAGACCCACCTCAATATACAGTGCCATCGGCTCATAGTAGTATGCCACCAGTTTCTGCGTCGCCATGAACATCTCCGTCACTGTGATATTCGCCGCGAGCGACGTATCCTTCACCATCGCAATCAAGCTGTTCGACAGCGGCGGAAATGCCGTGCGGAATGCCTGCGGCAGCACGATACGGAACATAACCTGCAGATAGCTCATACCAACGCAGTAGCCCGCTTCGAGTTGGCCGACTGGCACGGATTCGAGCGCCGCACGCATCGTTTCGGCACAATATGCACCCTCATTGATGGAAAAGACAATCACCGCAGCCGGAAACGGGTCGATGATGACACCCAGCGACGGCAGCCCGTAAAACACAACAAACAGCTGCACGAGCAGCGGCGTTCCGCGCACGACCCATACATAAAACCGCATCACCTGCCGCAGCACAGGCACACGCGCATACTGAATCATCGCGGCGATGACAGCAATGACCATCGCGATGGAAAAGGCAATGATCGTCAGCGGAATCGTCATCTTCAGCCCAGGCAGCAGAATTTTCGGAAAGGACTCAATCAGCAGTTTGACAATGCGTTCACTCATGACCCTTCGTGTATCCCTTCATCCTCTCGCACATTGCGAATTTGGTACATCAAAGACAGACGCGCTCAAATCAGAGAGCATCTGTAGGTTTATCGTACCATGCTGTCCCTTAAAATGAAACGATTCCGAAAAAACTCTTTTTCGCTTTTCCGATTGACCTGTCCCAAATTCAACAGGCAGGAAAGTCGTTGTGAATGCCGTTTGAATAAAAAGCGGTTGCTTTGTGCCGTTTGTGTTTGTTTTTTGCCATTTAAGCCAAAACGAACGCCGTTTGTTCTTTTCACGAGTGATTTTGCGCCTTCTAGGGTGCAGTTTGCGCCGTTTTTGTTGTTTGTCGGCAGACAGCTTGCTATCATGGTGCCAGAAAGTCAGATTTGGCAGGTTTCCGGCAACAATCCGACATGAAAGGAGAATAAGATTAATCTGCTGCCGTCGCTGCCTGCTGACACTGTTTACAAGATGAGGGAAAATAGGAGGTAACTATGCGGAACATCGGAAGAAAGCTTCTGAAGTCCACTGCGGCAATCGCCATGGCAGCCCTGATGGGCGTCACCACCATCGCGCCTGCCTTCGCCAGTGATGTGGAAGCAAACGGCAAGTACTACTCCAAGTTTGCCAGCTACGCTGAACTGCTGGAGCACGTCGGCGAGGTCAACACACAGACCGCCGAAGAAGGTCAGGTGCTGCTCAAGAACGACGGCACGCTGCCGCTGCTTGGCACGGAAAAAGTCAGCGTATTCGGCATCGCGTCCTCGACCACGGTCGCAGGTCCGAGCAACAACAGCGCCTACAAGCAGTACACGGACTTCTCCGTCAGCGAACGTGGTCCCATCTACGATGGTCTGACCGCGGCCGGCTTTGACGTCAACCCCACCATGGCGGATTTCTACGCGGCAATGGGCTTCTCCACCGGCAACTGCGGCAAGGAAACGCTTGACTTCAGCGACGAGGCAGCCGCCTCTGTTGCGGAATACAATGATGTCGGCGTGATCGTGCTGGCGCGCTACGGCGGCGAGGGTGCTGATCTGGACATGATCACCACTGAAGTCAACGACGGCATGTACGGCGAGCAGGAATCGAAATACAGCCACGACGCGCTCTACACGGGCGAGGTTGCTGAGCCCGCGCAGACCGGCAGCCGCGGCGGCGGCATGGGCAGCTCCTCCACCTACGAAGTGGCTGAAACGAGCGCCAACTACAACAAAGAAGGCACGGAATACAAGCACTACCTCATGCTCACCGATGCCGAGGAAGCGCTGATTGACTACGTTGCGGCGAACTGCAAGAAGGTCATCGTCGTGCTGAATACCTCCAATGCGATGGAGTGCTACGACCTGCGCGAGGACGACCGCGTGAACGGCATCCTGCTGATGGGTCGCGGCGGCGAGACCGGCCACTACGCTGTGGGCGAAATTCTCGCAGGTCTGGTGAATCCTTCCGGCCGTTTGGTCGATGAGTGGAACACTGACTTCACTGCTGACCCCACATGGAACAACTACTCCTATAATGCCCAGACCGGCAGTCAGAACATGTACTATGTCGGCGAATGGGGCACGGGCGTGCTGTCCTATAGCGGCAACGGCAACTACGATGACTATCTCGAGCGTGACGGCTCCATGGTCACCTACGGCAGCCATAACCAGAACGCCTACTACGGCACGGACTACGAAGAGGACATCTACCTCGGCTATGCCTACTGGGAGACCCTCTATGCGTCCCTGTACGAGGCGCTGTTGGAAAACGAGACCGTGACCTATCAGGGCAACGGCGTCACCCACACCGTCACCCGTGCGGACGCTCCCGGCGAAACGGTTGAAGAAAAGGCTGCCTACGCCGCGAACGAGTGGTGGTCGAAGAACGTCACCTTCGCTTTCGGCTCCGGCTTGAGCTACACCACCTTCAGCCTGAACATCGATGCAAGCGCCATCACCGCATACGGCGGCGCTCTGGAATCCGATGACGACACGCTGGTGGAAGGTTTCAACTTTGCGACCGACATGACAGCTGAAAATCTGTCGTCCTCTGACGGACAGCCTGCCAAGGTCAAGACGCTCGTCATCCCCGTCACCGTGACGAACACCGGCGACAAGGCCGGCAAGGAAGTTGTCGAGCTCTATGTCACTGCTCCTTACAACACCGATACCGCGAAGCTGCAGAAGTCCTTCGTGACGCTGTCCGCCTTCGCAAAGTCCTCTCTCCTGCAGCCCGGCGAGAGCGAGACCGTGCTCGTATCCGTCAACGTGCAGGACATGGTTCCCTTTGACTACACCGACATCTACAACGAGGGCGTGACCGGCTACACCATGGAGACCGGCGAGTGGATTATCCGCGCGATGAACACGTCCCACTACGACATGGCAACAGACCTCGATGACACGACCGACGAATACGCCGAGATCCGCTTCACACTGGCTGAAACGACCGAATCCGGTTCCAAGGGCGCCGCGCGTCTGGTGCTGGATGACTTCAGCGGCAAGAACAGCGAAGCCATCTTCTCCGAATCCTTTGATGAAAACGAGAACATCAACGGCAACGTCTGGGCGACCGACACCGACGAAGATCACTATCAGATTTTCAACTCCCTGCGCACGTCCAACCTGATGGCTGACGGCGAGAGCGAGGAAGTGCTGCTCACCCGCGACACATTCCTGACGTACTTCCCGGCGACGCCTGCTCAGGGCGACCTGGTCTTCTCCGAAAGCTATGTGGCGCATCTGGACTACTGGAACCAGTTCTCTGCTGCCGACATTGAAGGCGACGAGACGTATCAGACGGCTGAGGAAGCCATCGCTGAGGGCTGGGCACAGGGCACAGGCGTTGTTGACGAGACGACCGGCACCTACGCCATCGTGCTGGCAGACATGTCCGGCAAGGAACTCTTCGATGAGGACGGCACGCTGACGGCTGAATGGAACGAATTCATGAATCAGCTCACCGTCGACGAAATGACCACCCTCATCCGCAAGAACACCAACATGTGGCGTTCGACCGGTCTGCCGAACATCGGCAAGGCAGCCAACCAGCAGAAGGACAGCTACAACAACAACGGCGACACCTTCCTGTGGGTCGATGCGCCGACGATTACCGCAACCTGGAACACCGATCTCGCATACGAAATCGGCGTTGTCCGCGGCAACCTGAGCCTGTACAACGGTTGGTCCGCATGGGGCGGTCCCGAAATGGACACGCATCGCAGTCCCTTCTCCGGCCGTAACTACGAATACATGTCCCAGGACGGTCTGGTTGGCGGCTACATGGCAGCCGGTCTGACCGCTGGCATGGAATCCATGGGCGTTACCTGCTACATCAAGCACTTCGCCTTCAACGACCAGGAAACCTGCCGCGACGGCATGGAAAACATGGTCTGGGTCTCTGAACAGGCGGCCCGTCAGATTTACCTGAAGGTCTTCCAGATTTGCATGCAGGAAGGCGGTTCCGCGTCCTCGATGACCGGCTTCGCGCGCTTCTGCGGCGTGCCTACTTCCTCCAATAACCGCCTGATGGAAGGCATGGTCGTTGACCAGTGGGGCTGGGACGGCTTCTTCATCACGGACGGCTACTCCGGCTTCTCCCGCTGCACCACGATGGCGAGCATGATGCGTTCCTTCGTCGTGCCGCTGCCGCTCAAGGGGCGCATTCCTGCCATCTCCGGCCGCTATGATGCCGAGACCGGCAAGTTCTACGCCTACACCGGCGCGTGGGATACTGAGTACGACTTCTACAACGACAACTTTGCCACCACTACCATGATGTATAACGACCGCGGCACCGTCGCGGATGAAAACGTCACCGGCGGCTACCGCGGCGTTGAGGTCGAAAGCCCGACGCAGTGGTACTATCTGCGCATGCTCGCAGCACGTATCCTGTATGCGGAAGCGAATGCCCTGACGAACCTGAACGGTCATTCCCTGACGAAGCTGCCTGAGCTCTCCGCTGAGGAGCGCACGTTCGTCAACGGCAGCGAGGTCAACCTGACCTTCACGCTTTCCGGCGAGCATTCCAGCACCTACACCATCGATGAAAACGGCGTGAAGACACCCCTGTACACCGTTGAATACACCATCGACGGCGACCTGCCTGCAGGGCTCACCTTCGATACCGCGACCGGCACACTTTCCGGCATCCCGACTGAAAACGGCGAATACAAGGTGACCGTGCATGTGCTCATCGACGGCTGGGTCAGCGCTGACCTGGTCAATGACGACAAGCAGCCCTTCAACCGCTACCTGACCTGGACATACAAGCTGCTGGTCAACGACGACGGCGTTCCGGCGGCGGACATGAATGACGAGTTGGAAGAGAACCAGGAAATCGTCGTCACTGAGAACAATCAGATGGGCGGCGGTGGAGGCGGCGGCGGTGACTACACCGTGAAGCCCGAGAATATCTCCTTTGCTGAGGATGCAGCATCCTTTTCCTTCAAGATTGGCTCGCATCAGCTCTTCAGCACGACCGCAACCAAGGCAGACACAGCAGAAGGCGACCAGTACACCTTCTCCCTCGCGCAGGGCGACCCGGGTGCACCCTTCACCGTTCCGATGACGCTCCACCTGTTGGCAGACGGCACAACAAAGCTTGTTGTGGGTGAAGCCGGTCCCATCACCGCGTCCGAAACCATGGGCACGTGGACAGCTGCTGACGGTCAGATTTCCCTGAACTGGGGCAACTAAACCTTCATCACCGTTGGGCGCTGCGGTTTTCGCGAATCGCAGCGTCCAACGGCAACATTGTAGAAAGGCGGAATCTCCATGAAAATCAAATCCCCTTTGGCGCTGCTGTGTGCGCTTCTTCTCGGCACAGGCATCTGCATGGCTGAGGACACTGCGCCTGCCGAAGAAGCGCCCGTCAAAAATGTCTATACGCTCGAGGCCGAGCACACCAATCTCGAGGACAAGTACGGCAGCGGCTACTCCGGCTCCACCACAGGCGTCGGCATGGTGTCCGGCGATGACACCGACAGCCATTCCGCATCGAACGGCTACTATGTCAGCTGGCTGTATTACTCCGGCGCCTACCTGAGCTTTGAATTTGAGGCTGCCGAAGACATCGATGACCTCGACATCATCTTCCGGCTTTCCGCGCAGTATAATTCCGTGGATGTTAAAGGCAGTCAGATTGTCGTCGGCATCAACTACAACGAGGACACTGAAGGCTACGAGCAGATGTTTGACTTCCCGATGCAGATTGAGTCGTACTCAGAATTCAGCAGCCTTGTCAAGGACTTCCAGGATTACATCGTTGTCGAAAACGTGTCCGTCAAGAAGGGGTTCAACACCATCGAGCTGCTCATCAACAACGACATCAAGGGTGTCGGCGGAACGATGAAGGCGGCAGCACCGCTGGTGGACTGCCTCTATCTGCGCACTGCCGGTGAACTCACCCCGATTTCCTACAATCCGCAGTTCAAGTAATTCATATCCGATGATCCTGTAAGAGAGGTTGAAACTGCCATGACTCAAGCATCTGCCTGCAAGAGGCAACTGCCCAAAGTTTCCCGCACGCTGACGATTATTTCGGCGTTCCTGACTGCCGCTGCGCTCATTGCCTATGCACTGACAGGCAAAAACACATTCACGCCTCAGCTGTCCGCGAAGGTCATTGCACTCATGGGCAGTTGCATCCTCTTTGGCGCGCTGCTGTCTGTTTTTCAGCTGAAGATGGGCAAATACGCGCTCTATCTGCTCAGCCTGCTGACGTGGCTGGAGCTTCTCTTCTATCAGTCCTCGTATATCTCGAACGTGCTCGTCGGCATTGACGGCAATCTGTTCAGCATTGGTTTCCTGCTATCGGCAGGATTTTCTCTGCTCGGCACGGTGACATCGCTCATCGCCGCCATCAGACAGCCAATGGAATGGATCTCACCGTTTCATCACAAGGCAGCAGGAACGGAGGCGCACGCATGAATACGCTGATTTGCAAAAAGAAGCTTTGGCGCACGCTGATGGTGACTTTTCTGACGCTTGCCATCATTTTCACCATGGTCGGGCAGCTTGCAAGCGCCTACGCACCCGCGCTCAACTACGCCCTGAAGACAAGTTCCTACAAGCTTGTCGAAAGCGACGATGAGCAGGAAAGCGCTGCGTATTTCACGCGCGATTACCTGACAGAGGAGGATGTCACCGCCTATGGCAAGTCCGTCAGCGAGGAAGCCGAAGCGGAAGGGCTTGTGCTGCTCAAGAACCAGAATAACGTGCTGCCGCTGAACAAGGGCACGGCGGTTTCGGCTGTCCTGCAGACAGCATATAACTTCAGCTACGGCTCTTCCGGCTCCGGCGCGATTGATGCCTCGAAGTACAGCGACCTCAAGGCTGCACTGGAAAACGCCGGGTTGACGGTCAACGGCACGCTGTGGGACTTCTACGCCGCAAATCCATCCCAGCAAGCCGTCACCTACAGCCGCAAGGGCGACCCGGTCTACAAGGTCAACGCGCTTGCATGGGACAGCTACTCCGAGGAAGCGAAGTCGTCCATCACCGCAACCGGCGGAACGGCAATTGTCGTCATCGGGCGTTTGGGCGGCGAAGGTGCGGACGTGTCTGCCGCAAAGAGCGATGGTTACGATGGCAGCTATCTGTCGCTGACGACGGAAGAAATCGAAATTCTCGCTGAGCTGACGCAGATGAAACTTGCCGGGCAGATTGATTCGATCGTTGTGCTCATCAATACGGCGCTGATTTTCGAGACGGCTTTCCTCGATGAAAACTGGACGGTCGATGTGGACGGCAGCGTCTTTACGGTCGATGTCGACGCATGCCTGTGGGTCGGCAATGTCGGCATAGGCGGCATCGATGCCGTAGCAAAGGCACTCGTCGGTGATGTCGTTCCGTCCGGCCGCCTGACGGACACATACGTCAAGGACTATTTTTCTTCCCCTGCGATGGCATCATGGGTGCTGACGAATTCCGCAGGCACCTTCTCCGCAAAGTACGGGAACAGCGACCTGCTGTCCTCTGATGCGCAGAAGCGTTACGGCGTGTATGTCGAGGGCATCTATGTCGGCTACCGCTACTATGAGACGCGCTATGAAGATATGGTACTCGGACGCGCCAATACGGGCGACTTCGATTACAATGCCGTTGTATCGCGTCCCTTTGGCTATGGGCTGAGCTATACGACGTTTGCCTATCGCGACTATGCTGTCACAGAGTCAGAAGACGGCTGGCAGATTTCCGTCACGGTCGAAAACACCGGTGACGTTGCCGGCAAAGAGGTCGTGCAAATCTATCTGCAGAAGCCGTACACGGAATATGACGAATCGGTCGGCATCGAAAAAGCATCCGTTGAGCTGGCAGCATTCGGCAAGACTGATTTGCTTTCCCCCGGCGAATCGCAGACCGTCACTCTATCCGTCAGCCGCGAACAGCTCAAGACGTATGACGCGAACGGCTACAAGACATACATCCTCGAACCGGGCGAATACTACCTTGCCGTTGGCACGACCGCCCATGACGCGCTCAACAACATCCTTGCGCTCAAGGGCAAGACCGTTGCGGACGGCATGGACACGGACGGCAACGCCGCCTTCGCCATGCAAATCGGCAAGGACATCGTGCTGGATCCAACAACATACGCCGTTTCATCCGAGACGGGCACTGAAATCACGAATCAGCTTGACTTCGCCGACATCAACAAGTACGAGGGACGCGGCGACAATGCCGTCACCTATGTCAGCCGCAGCGACTGGACAGGCACCTTCCCGACTGCCGCCGTCGCATTGACCGTCACCGAGCAGATGATTGCCGATTTGGAGAGCGTCAAAGCCATTCCGGATGGGGATTCGGCGGATATGCCTACTTATGGCGCGTCAAATGGGCTGTCGCTCATCATGCTGCGCGGCACAGACGATGATGACACGCTCTGGGACGATTTGCTCGACCAAATGACGTGGGATGAGCAGGCGGAACTCGTCATGTTGGCAGGTTACGGCTCCAAGGGCATTTCGAGCATCGCGCTGCCGGAAATCAAGGCGCAAGACGGTCCGACCGGCGTGGTTGACAGCGCCGAGGATGTGTCCTTCCCGTCTGAAGGCATCTGGGCGGCCTCCTTCAACACCAGCCTGATTGAAAAGGTCGGTGATGCGCTGGCGGAGGATGCGCTGAACGCAGGCGTAACCGGCATGTACCTGCCCGGCGTGAATATCCACCGCACCCCCTTCGGCGGACGTGCACACGAGTACTTCTCTGAAGACCCTTATTTGTCCGGCATTGCGGTGTCAAGCGAGATTCAAGGCTTGCAGGCGAAAGGCGTCATCCCCTACGTGAAGCATTACGTCTTCAACGACCAGGAGGACAGCCGCATCGGCATCGGCATCTGGCTGAACGAGCAGAGCGCCCGGGAGCTGTATCTGCTGCCGTTTGAATACGCTGTTGCCCCCTCGAAAGGCAATGCGCACGGCGTAATGAGCTCCTTCAACCGCGCCGGCTGCATCTGGACAAGCGCGAGCAGTGCGCTGATGGAGACGATTCTCCGCGATGAATTCGGCTTTGACGGCGTTGTTCTGACCGACATGGCGCTTGGTCAGAATGCATACATGTCCTATGACTCCTTTGTTTACGGCACTGACCTTTTCCTTGACCCGAGCGGTGCCAAGACGCAGTTTGACAGCTACGCTTCAAGCACTGTTTTCCGTCAAGCGGTTCGGCAGGCAATTCACCGGTATTTGTACACGGTTGTCAACTATTCTGCCGCCATGAATGGGTTTTCCGCCGCAAGCGAGATTGTTTCCGTTATGCCATGGTGGCAGCTGCTGATTCTCGTGCTGCAGACAGTAAGTTTCGTTGTCGGCGGCACAGGATTCATCCTGACAGTAATTGCCATCACAGCCGAGGCAAAAAAGCGCAAAGCCTAACATTCGGCACTTGTAAGCAGATGGTACACCTCCGCAGACAAATTCCGTGTGTCAAGTCTTGACAGGTGACAGGCAATCGGGTATACTCATGCATCATCCCTGCGGTTCTCATCCGCAAAGAAAGAAGGTTTCCTCTTGCCTGATTCTGCCGCTCGATTCCGTTTACCCGAATTTCATGCCGATGCCAAAGCGTTGCCTTCCCTCAAGGCGCTTTATGCCAATCCGTTTGATTTCGGCACTGCCGTTGTTTATCCTGAGTTGCTCGACAGCAACCGCATGGCGTTCTGCAAGCATCAGTTTTCCATCATGACCGCCGGCAACGAAATGAAGCCCGAAGCGCTGCTGGATTTGCCTGCGTGTGGCGAGCTTGCCAAGGCTGATGACACCGCTGTCGCCGTGAAGTTCGACTGGTGCACGCCGTTTCTGAACTGGTGCCGCGACAATGGCATCAAGGTGCATGGGCACGTCCTCGTCTGGCACTCGCAAACGCCAGAAGCATTCTTCCATGTGGGATACGATGCTGACAAGCCGCTATGCAGCCGTGAAACCATGCTCGCGCGCATGGAGAGCTATATCCGTCAGGTGCTGACATGGACGGGCGAAAATTATCCCGGGCTGATTGTATCGTGGGACGTGGTGAATGAAGCCGTTGCCGAAGACGGCACCAAGCTGCGCGAATCCAACTGGACGAAGGTTGTCGGCGAGGATTTCGTCAACCGCGCGTTTGAATACGCCCGCAAATACGCCGCCAAGGGCATCAAACTGTTCTATAACGACTACAACACCACCGGTGACCCTAAGCTGAACACCATCTGCAAGCTGCTGGACAGCCTGATTGCAGACGGCACCATTGACGGTCACGGCTTCCAGTGCCACTATTCGGTTGATCACCCGACTGCCGAGCGCGTCGATTACGCATTCCGGCAGATGGCCGACCGAAATCTGCTGATTCGCGTATCCGAACTGGATGTCAATGTTGATGACAACAGCGAGGAGAGCTTTGCCAAACAGGCTGCATACTATGGTCGGCTGATGCGTGTTTTTCTTCGCTATGCCGACCGCATTCCGGCCGTGCAGGTTTGGGGCACGGTGGACAATCTGAGCTGGCATGCCGACAAATATCCGTTGCTGTTTGACGGCAACGGCAATCCGAAGCCCGCGTTTCAGATGCTGGCAGATATCGCCAGGCAACAGGCAAAATAACCATTTCCGCAGGAGCACATTTCCGCTGCTCCTGCGTTTTTTTCTTAACCAGGACGAAAGAAAAAAAGCAAAAATATTTCCTTCAGGAGCATTGAAAGCGCTCTCAAAACATGATATCATCATGCCGTCTGCAAGGGGCTTGCAGACAGTCTTTCAACCATGGTTCGACCGGGAAAAGGGAGGAAACCGCCCATGGAGGTCAGCAGTTTCTGCTGCCTTGGAGACAGCATCACAAGCGATCAGGTCAGCGGCATCGGCACGCTGATCGGTCAGCGGCTGAACGCGCAACACCTCTTCAACGCTGCCTGCGGCTATGCCACCGGTTCGGACTGGCATAACGGGAGCACCAACATCACGCCGCTGACGCTCCTTGTGCCGCCGAACACCAACACGCCCGACAACGTCCTGTCCAATCAGGTGTACCGCGTCCTGCAGGCAATGACAGCGGCGGACGCGCCCATCTGCTGGATCGTGGACGGTCAGACGCACCGCCTGCCGGAATCGCTCGGCAAAGGCACGGGGCTGCTGCGCGCGCCGCAGATCATCTACATCGCTATCTCGACCAACGACGGCAATCAGCCGCAAAACGCAACCGTTGACGACTTCGATGATGTAGCGGACATTCCCTGCAGTCAGCAGACGCGCTGTTCGCTCGCCTCGTCGCTGCTTTGGGCGGTTGGGACGCTGCAGTCTGCCTGCCCGAATGCCGCAATTTTCCTTGCGACGCCGCTGCAAACGTACACCGATCAGCCGTGGATGGATGAAGCACACGGGCTGCTCAAGCGGCGCATCATCCGCCGGGTTGCCGAAAAGACGGGCGTACACTGCATCGACAGCTTCTACAAAAGCGGCTTCGACCGTGAAACGGCGCGCCTGCACGGCGAGGTGCACCCCGATGACGAATGGAAGGAACGCATTGCTGACTTTGTGACTGCGGAGATCATCCGCGCCTTAGGCAAGGAGTAACGCATGCAGAATATCAAATGGCTGTGGAGCCTGATGGACAGGCGCTACCACAAGTGGCACATCATGGCGCTGATCATCAGTGCCGTGACCTCGCTGATGCTGCTGATCAACCCGTACCTGACAAAACTGCTGATGGATGATGTCATCACGGCGCAGAACCCTGAACCGCTCGTGCCGCTGCTGCTGACGATGCTTGTTGTCAAGCTCGTCCGCGAAGGACTGCGTTACCTGATGGTCATCACATTGGAACACACATCACAAAACGTGCTGATGAACCTGCGCACACGGCTGTTCACACGCCTGCAATACCAGGATCAGCGTTTTTTCGATCTCCACCGCAGCGGCGATCTGATGACGCGCCTGTCTTCCGATACGGACTGGTGCCGTCATTTTCTCTCCTACATCGATTACATGGCGATTGACAGTGTTGTCATGTTCATCGGCTCTTCCATCTACCTTTTCACGGTCAATTGGAAGCTCGCGCTCGCGATGGTCTGCGTCACGCCGATGCTGATGATCATCACAAAGGTCTATTCGAAGGGCGCAAGGCGAATGTTCGTGGACATGCGCGACAAGATGAGCGACATGAACGCCAACGCGCAGGAAAATATCGCCGCGAACCGCGTTGTCAAGGCGTTTGCCCGCGAAGATTACGAGAAGGATCGCTTTGACCAGCGTTCCTGCGCTTTCCGCGATGCGAACCTTGACATCAACAAGCGCTGGCTTTCTTTTTATCCGTTCATTGAGATTCTCGCCAACGCCATGACGCTGCTGACCGTCTTCTTCGGCGGCTATCTGATGATAACGGACGGCATGACTGCCGGCGACCTGACCATCTTCACCTCGCTTGCATGGACGCTGAGCGTGCCCATGCGCCAGCTCGGCAACCTGCTCAACGACTGGCAACGCTTCATCACCTGCTCGAACAAGGTCATGGAGATTGAAATCTCCAAGCCGCAGATTATAGACAGCTCCTGCGCTGTTGACCATGAGCGCGTGGAGGGTGCCATTGCGTTTGACCACGTGTCCTTCTCCTATGGCAAGCAGAACGTGCTGACGGACATCACCTTCTCCGCCAAACCCGGACAGACCATCGCCATCATGGGTCCGACCGGCTCCGGCAAAACAACGCTGATTCAGCTGCTTGCACGGTGCTATGACGTCACCAGCGGCAGCATCTCGGTGGACGGCTGCGATGTCCGCCGCTGGAAGCTCCAGCAGCTTCGCGACGGCATCGGCACTGCCACGCAGGATGTTTTCCTCTTTTCCGACACGGTCGAGGGGAACATTGCCTTCGGCGACCAGTCCCTGACGGAGGATGAGGTGCACGATTTCGCGCGCCGTGCCGATGCAGAGGAATTCATCCGCACGCTTTCGGAAGGCTACGACACCATCATCGGCGAACGCGGCGTCGGTCTTTCCGGCGGACAGAAGCAGCGCATCGCGCTTGCCCGTGCGCTTGCCGTCAAGCCCGGCATTCTCGTTATGGACGACACAACTTCTGCCGTCGACATGGAAACCGAAAAGTACATTCAGGCACAGCTCCGTGAGCTCCCCTACGCCTGCACGAAAATCATCATCGCGCAGCGCATCTCGTCCGTCAAGGATGCTGACCTCATCCTGATTCTCAAGGACGGCGTCATCACCGAGCGGGGCACGCATGAGGAGCTGCTCCGCCAGAAGGGATACTATTACGAGACATACTGCCTCCAGAACGGCATCGAGCCGGGCGTGGCAAACAAGGAGGTGATGTGACATGGCACGCAACAAGTTTGACGTGGACGAACGCCTTGAAACCCCGTTTGACATGAAACACCTGAAGCGCGTCGGTCACTACATCGGCAAACACAAGTGGAAGATGCTGCTTGCGCTGCTGCTTTCCTCGCTTGCGTCCGTCAGCAGCCTCGCCGTTCCGAAAATCACGCAGACGGTCATGGACGTTGCCGTGCCTGCCGGCGATGTACAGCTCCTGCTGAAGATGGCGCTTGCCTTTGTCGGCATCATCCTTGTCGGCATCGTGTTCACGGTCATCCGCTCGCGCATGATGGCGTATGTCAGCCAGGAAATCATCTACGACATCCGCAAGGATTTGTTTGCGCACCTGCAGAAGCTGCCTTTCTCCTACTATGACAGCCGCCCTGCCGGAAAAATCCTCGTGCGCGTCATCAATTACGTGAACTCCGTTTCCGATATTCTCTCCAACGGCATCATCAACTCCATCCTTGAAATCATCAACATCATCTTCATTATCATCTACATGTACACGACCGAGCCGACACTCGCAACCATCGTCGTTGCCGGACTGCCAGTGTTCGTCGCCATCATCGTGACGCTCAAGCCCCGTCAGCGTCGCGCATGGCAGAATCAGTCGAACAAGAACAGCAACTACAATGCCTATCTTGCCGAATCGATTGACGGTGTGCGTGTCAGCCAGCTCTTCGCGCGGCAGGAAGTCAACTGCTCCATCATGCAGCGTCTCGCCAACGCCTGCCATGACGCCTGGATGAAGGCAATTTACATCTCCAACAGCGTCTGGCTGTCGTCGGAAATCATCACGCAGATTGTCTTCACCATCATGTACTATGCCGGCGTGTACTGGCTCGGCGGCACGGTCGTGTCCTTCGGTGTCATCCTCGCCATGGGACAGTACGTCAGCCGCTTCTGGCAGCCCATCACGAACCTGGCGAACATCTACAACAGCTTCGTCAACAATCTGGCATATCTGGAGCGCATCTTCGAAACAATGGATGAGCCGGTTGTCATCGACGACAAGCCCGATGCCGAAGAGCTTCCGCCCATCACCGGCGAAGTAGACTACAACAGCATCACCTTCGGCTACGAGGAAGGGCAAACCGTGCTCAAGGACGTATCGCTGCATGTCAAAGCCGGCGAAAGCATTGCGCTGGTCGGTCCGACAGGCGCAGGCAAGTCGACCATCGTCAACCTGCTCTGCCGCTTCTATGACCTGCGCAGCGGCTCCATCACCCTGACGGACGAAAACGGCGTCAAGCATGACATCACCGATGTGACGCTCCATTCCCTGCGCTCTCAGCTGGGCATCATGCTGCAGGATTCCTTCATCTTCTCCGGCACGCTGATGGACAACATCCGCTACGGGCGATTGGATGCAACGGATGACGAGGTACGCCGTGCCGCTGCCGTCGTCCGTGCGGATGAATTCATCCAGGAGATGCCGCAGAAGTACCAGACGACCGTGAACGAGCGCGGCGGCAGCCTCTCGCAGGGACAGAAGCAGTTGATTGCCTTCGCGCGCACGCTGCTGAGCGACCCGCGCATCCTCATCTTGGACGAAGCGACATCCTCCATCGACACCAAGACCGAAAAGCTGCTGCAGGACGGCATTCAGGCATTGCTGAAGGGACGCACGTCCTTCATCATCGCGCACCGCCTGTCCACCATCAAGAACTGCGACCGCATCCTCTACATCGGCAATCAGGGCATCATGGAAGAAGGCTCGCACGATGAGCTGATGGCCAAGCACGGCGCCTACTACGAGCTCTACACCGCGCAGGCTCGCGAGCAGGGCTTCACGGAAGGTTAAGGCAACACCGCACAAATGAGGTGGTACGATGAACAATGAATTTTGTGTCAGATGCGATTGCAGAAATCGAAGGTTTACTGGATGTAAATCGAGATTTCTGCAAGAAGCAGATGG
>CAVANO010000028.1:0-5535 GCA_963590165.1 Anaerovoracaceae bacterium | reverse complement strand
TGTACTTTTGTAGACACATCCTTTGGCAAAGCAGAGCTTGTGCCCGCAAATCGGCATGTGGTTCGGTGCGTTTCATGGTGGAACAGAACGTCCGCCTTCTTTGTCATATCTAGTCATACCGATCAGGAAAAGGAGTCACGTACTATGAGCAAGTTCATCATCGCCTGCCCGGTCTGCCACAGCTACGCCCAGGCATCTACGGGATTTTTCGCCAGCAAGCATATTCGGTGCTCCTGCGGCAATGTGATTAACGTGAAAATCGACCGCATGGCCACGAGAAAGTGCGCCGGATGCGGCAACGAGGTCGTGTACGACCAGGCGGAAGGCACGAATGCAAAGTGCCCTGTGTGCAATGCGCAGCTCGTGACGGATGCTGATTTTAGCAATGTTGTAACGTTCCGCTGCGGAACATGCGGCTGTCAGTTGACGGCAGACAAGAGCACTTCGCAGATCATCTGCCCCGTGTGCGACACGGTGTGCAACGTTCAGCAGCAAGTAAAGAAGGCGGAAGTCCGTGATGCCGGCGTGCCTGCGATCATCAGCTACGAGGGCGATAATCGCACTTTCGTGTGGAAGCACCCGATGACGGACTTCGTGACGGGCAGTCAGCTCATTGTGCACGAAAGCCAGGAGGCTGTCTTCTTCCGCAACGGCGAGGCGCTTGATTCGTTCGGACCCGGGCGGCATACGCTGGAAACAGGCGTGCTGCCGAAGATGAACAGCCTGTATCCGCTGCCGGTCAATGGGCAGATGTTCCATGCTGAGGTTTATTTTGTCAATCTGACAACGCAGATGGGCATCAAGTGGGGTACGCCGAGCAAGGTCGGGATGTTCGATCCGGCGACAGGGCTGCATGTCGAACTGGGCGCATCTGGCTCCTTTAATATGCGGGTGGCAGATGCACGCCGTCTGCTGATCCGTGTTGTGGGCACGGCAGGCAGTTTGACCCAGGAAGACGTCTTCGGCCAGAACGGCACGGGCTATTTCCGCACCATCGTTATGACGCAGGTCAAAGCCAATCTGGCAAAGATCATCAAAGCGAACCGCATCAGCGTACTGGAATTGGATGAGCATGTAGATACCATCAGCCGAGCCCTGCGGGAGGCCATCAATCCCGAACTGGCGGAATACGGCCTGGAAATGCCGGAGTTCTACGTCAGCAACATCGTGACCCCGGACGATGATCCCAACTTCCGCCGCATGAAGCAGCAACACGCGGATCTCTACCTGAAGACCCGCGAGGAGGAAATCAAGAAGGCCGAGGCAGAAGCTGCCTTTGAACGGAAGTCCGTAGAAGCGCAGACCCAGGCAAGGATGAACGTCATCGAAGCCCAAGGCGCGGCCGATGCGGCACGCATTGCGGGACAGGCGCAGGCAGACATCTACCGTATGCAGGCCGAAGCTGAGGCGCAGGAAATGCGCATGAAGGGCTACACCTATCAGCAAGAGACCGCCCGCCAGGTGGGCGTGGAAGCCATGCGGAACGGTGGCGCCGGGGGTACAGGCATTGCCGGCGAGGCCATGCAGTTGGGTGTCGGCCTGGGCACGGTCGGCAGCGTCATCGGTATGACGAAAGACGCTATTCAGCCGGCAATGCAAAGCATGAGCACTGCCGCCAATGACGGTTGGACATGCTCCTGCGGTCAAACGGGCATCACCAGTAAATTCTGCCCGAACTGCGGTGCAAAGAAGCCTGAGCCTTGGGATTGCTCTTGCGGTCAGACGGGCATCACCAGCAAGTTCTGCCCCAACTGCGGCAGCAAGCGTCCCGAAACCTGGGACTGCAGTTGCGGCACAAAGGGCGTCACGACCAAATTCTGCCCGAATTGCGGCAAGAAGCGGGAGGATTAAGCGATGAAATTAACGAAACATGCATGGATTATCTGGGGGATTTCTTTGGCGGTTGTTCTTGTGCTGATTGCAATGATTCCTTTCGTGCGCACAATCTCTTGGTGGATTGGCGCCGCCTGCACGGTTGCGATGTTTATCCTGTGCGCGTGCACCTTCCGCATGGCGTTCCGCAAAGGCGATGGGCTCGAAAGCAAGCTGCTCGGCTGGCCGATTTTTAAGGTCGGGTGCGTTGCGCTGATTATCCAGCTCGTCCTCGGTGCGATCATCATGGGCACGGCAGCATTTCTGCCGACGTGGATGGCAGCGATTGCCGAGGTGCTTGTGTTCGCCGCGACGGGTATCTGCCTGACCGTCAAGGATGCTTCACGCACGGTAGTCACCACGTCCGAAACGATGGTTGCCGACCAAACGGCACCATGGAAGGCAATACGCGCCAAGGCGAACGCGCTTGCAGCGTCCGGCAATGCAGATATGAAGAAGCTTGCCGAGGACATCCGTTATGCCGACCCGATGCCGACGGAAATCGATGCGCAAATTGCAGCGCTTCTGGATGGCGAAGTCAATCCAGAAACGATAGAGCAAATCAAACGGTTGCTGAATCAACGGAAGAGCATGAAGAGATAAGGAGTGCAACAAACATGATCATCAAGTGCAAAATGTGCGGCGGAGACATTGAATTCGTCCCGGGCGCGACCTACGGAACCTGTGAATACTGCGGCAGCACGTCAACCATCCCGAAAGCGGATGACGAAATGGCGCTGAACCGCTACAACCGCGCGAACCACTTCCGTCGTCAGTGCGAGTTCGACAAGGCGCTCGCTGCGTACGAGAAGCTGCTCGAAAAGGACGACACCGACGCTGAAGCCCACTGGGGCGCCGCCATCAGCCGATACGGCATCGAGTATGTCGAGGATCCGGCAACAGGGAAGCGCATCCCGACCTGCCATCGCCTGCAGGTGACATCGATTCTGGCGGACGCGGATTATCTTGCTGCGGTTGAACACGCGCCGGACAGCGAGAGCCGCCGCCTTTACGAGGAACAGGCAGCGCAAATCGCCGAGATTCAGAAGGGCATTCTTGCGATTTCCGCGAACGAAAAGCCCTATGATGTGTTCATCTGCTACAAGGAAACGGATGACAACGGTCAGCGCACGCGCGATTCGCAGTGGGCGCAGGATGTCTATTATGGTCTGACGGACGCAGGCTATAAGGTGTTCTTCAGCCGGATTACGCTGGAGGACAAGCTCGGTCAGCAGTATGAGCCGTACATCTTCGCGGCGCTGAACTCTGCGAAGGTCATGGTCGTGATTGGCAGCAAGCCGGAATATTTCAACGCCGTGTGGGTCAAGAACGAATGGAGCCGCTACCTTGCGCTGATGGCAAACGACCGCAAGCGCCTGCTGATTCCGTGCTACCGCGACATGGATCCCTATGACCTGCCGGAGGAACTGTCCGCCCTGCAGAGCCAGGACATGAGCAAAATCGGCTTTATGCAGGATTTGCTGCGCGGCGTGAAGAAGGTGCTCAGTGCCGACAAGCAGACCGAGCCGGTCAGGCAGGTCGTGCAGACAGCGGCTGCATCAACGGCGGTTTCGCCCGGCGTGACGAGTTTGCTTGAGCGCGCGTACCTCTTCATGGAGGACGGCGATTTCAACAGTGCGGCGGAATACCTCGACCGCGTGCTGGACATCGACCCGAAGTTCGCCCCTGCCTACGTCGCGAAAGCCTGTGTGACGTTCGAGTTCAACAAGGAAGCGAATTTGGCGGACGCGACCTTCCTCTATGAGGACAATGCCGACTGGCAGAAGGCGCTCCGTTTTGCCGATGCCGCGCAGAAGCAGACGTATCAGGGCTATATGGATGCAGTCAAGACGCGCGTGCAGAAGCAAATCCGCGACTATGCCTACGATTGCGCCGTTGCGATGACGTTTTGCGAAGGCAATGCCGATAGTTTCGACAAGCCATTGACGGCTGAGTTGGCTGAATATCAGCAGATGTGCCATACGTCCCATGGACAGCATCCTGACGGCAACCGGCGCAAAGATTGGCAACAGAACGAAGCTGCTTTTAAGCAGGCTGTTAAACAGAACGAGCCGACTGGCAGCGAACAGAGCTACCTCCTTGCAGCAAAACGTTTCGATGCCATCGGCGATGACGAGGCGAAGGAATGCGCCAAGCAGTGCCGCAATCTGGCTGAACAGGCACGGCAGAAGGCGCTTTATCAAGATGCAAACTCGAAAATGAATGCAAACACGATCACTCAGTTTCGGAAAGCGCTGGCAATGTTTGAAAGCATTCCGAACTACAAGGATGCGAAGGAATGTGCCGAAAAAAGCCGGCAGGGAATTGAATCGATTCAGTCAAAAGCATATGCTGAAGCAGTCGAAGCCATGCAGAAAGCCGGAGACAGCAGCTTTAGATGGCATGATATCATAAAATCACTGGAAAAGGATGAACTCAAAGGTTACCGCGATGTAGACGAATTAAAGAAACAGGCACAAAAGCGCTATGACGAGAGCATAATTTGGCAGGAGAAAGCAAAAAAGAAAAGGTTAATCTGGAATGCGATTATCATTGCTGCCCTCGTTGTGGTCGCAATTGAGGTGATCTTTGTTGTAACGGAGGTAATCCATAATAACAAGTATAATAATGCCGTCGCACTGCGTGAGGCTGGACAGTATGAAGAGGCAATTGAGGCTTTCGTGGATTTGGGGAATTACAGCGATGCAGCAACGCAAGTCAAAGCAACATACTACGCAGAAGGCGAAGCAAAACGTGACGCGCACGATTGGGACGATGCTGTGACAGCGTTTACTAATGCAGGTGATTACAGTGATGCAACAACGCAAATCACGGAAACGCGCTACCAGCACGCCGTTTCCCTATACACATCGAACGATTATGCTGGTGCAGCAGCAATCTTGATCAATATCAAGGGTTACAAAGATGTTGACAGCCTGATTGCGAATGATGATAATCTTTCAGCAGCAGCAGCAGCAGCAGCAGCAGCGCTCGAAGCGAAGTTTACCGTCGGAAACTATGTGGAGTTCGGCACCTACCCGCAAACATCGTCAGGCACGGACAGCACACCCATAGAGTGGCTGGTGATTGCCAGAGATGGCAGCAAAGCCCTGCTCATCAGCCGATACGGACTGGATGCAAAGCCCTACAACACAAGCTACACGAGTGTCACATGGGAAACCTGCACATTGCGCACATGGCTGAACAGTACTTTCATGAACAAGGCTTTTACCGCAGAAGAACAGAAAGCCATCCTGACCACTACGGTAGACAACAGCAACAGCCAGGGCTACAGTGGATGGAGTACCAACGGCGGCAACAACACGCAGGACAAGGTCTTCATTCTGAGCTATGCGGAAGCAAATAAGTACTTCGGTGTGGAATACTGGAGTAACAGCGGAGCAGATAAGAACACCAAGTCACGAGTGGCGCCAACAGCGTACGCAGATGAGCAGGGAGCCTATACATACAGTTACAAGACGGCAGATGGTGATTACGATGGGTGGTGGTGGCTCCGCTCGCCCGGCAACTATCAGAACTATGCGGCGCTCGTGGACCCCGCCGGCTCCCTCCTCGACGGCGGTGTCCTCCGCGACGATGCTTGTGTTCGCCCCGCTTTGTGGGTCAATCTGGAATCTGGTATCTTCTGATCTGAAATCTTTT
>CAVANO010000027.1:0-44552 GCA_963590165.1 Anaerovoracaceae bacterium | reverse complement strand
TACGATGTGACGACAAGCGTCACGGAAACCGAAACCGCTGCATGGACGGCGAAGGGCACGGATGCAGGCACCTACGATGTCGGCATCGTGGCTGGCGACTTTGCGAACACCAACAAGAACTTCACGAATGTTGAATTCGTCATCGTTGACGGCGCACTGACCATCAACCCCGTTTCGGACAAGGTCACCGTGACCATCACCGAGAACAGCGCGACTTACACCTATGACGGCGAAGAGCACACCGTGAGCGGTTACAAGAGCATGGTCTCCAATAATGACCTCTACGATGTGACGACGAGCGTCACGGAAACCGAAACCGCTGCATGGACGGCGAATGGCACGGATGCAGGCACCTACGATGTCGGCATCGTGGCTGGCGACTTCGAGAACACCAACAAGAACTTCACGAACGTCGAATTCGTCATCGTCGATGGCACGCTGACCATCGAGGCAACCGATGAAGTCACCGTGACCATCACCGAAAACAGCGCGACTTACACCTACGACGGCACGGAAAAGACCGTCACCGGCTACACGGTCACGAACATCAGCAACAAGCTGTACACGGCGGACGACTTCACCTTCAGCGGCGATGCCACTGTCAAGGGTACGAACGCCGGCACCTATGACATGCAGCTGACGGCAGATGACTTCAAGAACACGAACGACAACTTCTCCAAGGTCACCTTCGTGATCGTTGACGGCACACTGACCATCAACCCCGTTTCGGACAAGGTCACCGTCACCATCACCGAGAACAGCGGCGAATACACCTATGACGGCACGGAACACACCGTGAGCGGCTATAAGAGCATGGTCTCCGATAACACGCTTTACGATGTGACAACGAGCGTCACGGAAACCGAAACCGCTGCATGGACGGTTACCAGAATCAATGCAGGCACCTACGATGTCGGCATCAAGGCTGGCGACTTTGCGAACACGAACGGCAACTTCACGAATGTTGAGTTTTTCATCGCGGACGGCACGCTGGTCATCAACCCGGCGAAGATCGAGGAATATGTCCAGCTGATCAAGACGGATGTTGTGCAACTCTACGATGCAAACACCTACACGGCTGGCACGGCGAAGACGATCGACAAGCTGGAAAACATCATCAAGGTTGAGTACAGCGTCGACGGCGTGAACTGGACCACTGACCCGAGCACCATCAAAGCGAAGAATGTTGCGGACAGCGTGACGGTTCATGTCCGTGCGTCTGCCGACAACTACGAGGGCTACCTGAAAGTCGATCAGGCGCTGACCATCAACCCGCGCCATGTGACGATTACCAGCGATGACGCTGAAAAGGTGTACGATGGCACGGCGCTGACCGACCACGATGTAACCGCCTCTGAGGACGGTTTCGTGACGGGCGAGGGTGCTGAGTACGTCTTCACCGGCACGCAGACGAACGTCGGCGAGAGCGAGAACGCGTTCACCTACACGCTGCTGGAGAATACGCTGGCAGGGAACTACGTGATCAAGACTGTGTTCGGCACGCTGAAGGTTACCGGCGACAAGGTCATCCCCAACAAGACCACGCCGGACGTGACGAGCAACTACGCGCTGGGCGACAAGATTCCGTTCACCATCACGGTCGAAAACGTCAGTGATGTGGAAGTGACGAATGTCACCGTGGTTGACAACAACGCGACCATCATTGCCGGCACGGGCTACACCGTGTCTGCGGACGGTCACACCGCGACCATCGCCACGATCGCATCCAACGCGACCATCACCGTCAGTGCGGAACACACGGTCACCAGCGATGACATCCTGGCTGGCACGGTCGGCAACACCGCCACCGTCACTTGGAAGGACGGCGAGGAGACCGTTTCCCGCGACAAGAGCACGGAAACGGACAAGATTGAAACGCCGCGCGTTGCAATCGATGTTGTCAAGTACTCCGATGTGGAGCTGGGCACGACAGTCGGACTGGGCGACACGATTTACTATGCTTACTGGATCATGAACACCGGCAATGTGCCGTATACGGTGCACGCTGAGGATGAACTGGTCGGCTGGAGCAAAGACTTTGATTTGCAGCCCGGTCAGACCACGTCTGCTGCGCTGCCGCAGGAGTACGCATACACGGTAACGGAAGCGGATCTGCAGGCTGGCAGTATCACCAACACCATCACGGCGACCGTTGACCCGATCGAGTACACGGAATACGTGGACGGCGAGCCGGTTACCAAGTCTACGGAAACGGTCACCAAGAACGCAACCACGACCGATTACACCGTTGCGACTGAACGGCTGCTGACAATCATCAAGGAGAGCGCCGAGGCGAAGGAGTACAAGCTGGGCGACACCATCACGTACACCATCACCGTGGCCAACACCGGCAACCAGACCCTGACGAATGTGGTCATCACCGATTCGCTCGCGAATGCAGTGATCGGCGAAGGCGAGGGCTACACCGTAAGCGACAACAAGGCGGTCATTGCGGCTATTGCGCCGGACAAGACCGTGGCTGTGAACGCGACCTACGTTGTAACCAGCGATGACATTCTGAACGGCAAGGTTGAAAACACCGTCACTGTGACGGCAAACGAAAATCCGGATGCTGACATCACGCCGGCAACGGATGAGACCGAAGATGTTGACACGACGCTGACGGTGACCAAGACGTCCGACAAGACCGGCGAGGTCAAGCTGGACGAGGAGATCACCTACACCATCACGGTCAAGAACGAAGGCAACGTGCCGTATACCAACGTGGTTGTGACGGACGATCTGACCAAGGCCACCTGGACGATTGCAGAGCTGGCAGTCGGCGAAGAGCAGTCCTTCACGACCAAGTACACCGTCACCAGCGCTGACATCCTGAACGGCAAGGTGATGAACAGCGTCACCGCGAAGGGCGACGAAGTCACTGACCCGAAGAACCCCGACACGCCCAAGACGCCCGAGGGTGAAGATGAGGTCGAAAACGAAACCGACGATGTGGATACAACGTTGTCCGTGACGAAGAAGTCCGATAAGACCGAAGAGGTCAAGCTGGGCGACACCATCACCTACACCATCCTTGTGCGGAATGAGGGCAATGTCCCGTTCTACAACGTGGCTGTGGAAGACGCGCTGACCGGCTTGAAGGAAAACATCGAAGAACTCAAGGTCGGCGAAAGCAAGGAATTCACCACCACCTACACGGTCAAGAGCAGTGACATCCTGAACGGTGAAATCGAAAACATTGCGACCGCGAAGGGCGATGAAGTCACTGACCCGAAGAACCCTGACACGCCCAAGACGCCTGAAGACGAGAGCAAGATTACGGACGAAACCGAAGACGTCGATACGACGCTGACGGTGACGAAGCTCTCCGACCGCTCCGGCAAGGAAACCGGTCTGGGTGAAACCATCAACTACACCATCACGGTGAAGAACGACGGCAACGTGCCGTACTACAACGTGGTTGTGGAAGACCCGCTGACCAAGGGCAGCTGGACGATTGATACGCTTGCAGTCGACGAGACGAAGACCTTCACCACGAGCTACACCGTGACCAGCGATGACATCAAGGCAGGTGCGGTTGTCAACGGCGCGACGGCGAAGGCTGATCCGATCACCGACCCGAAGAACCCCGGAACGCCCAAGACGCCGAACGGCGGCGCTTCTGTGACGGACAAGACCAGCACAGTCAGCGCAGCATTGAAGGTTGAAAAGACCTCCGACAAGACCGGCGAAATGGTCAAGCTGGGCGAAACCATCAACTACACCATCACGGTAACCAACGAAGGCAACGTGCCCTACACCAATGTGAAGGTCGAAGACGCACTGACCGGCATGAGCAAGAACATCGCAGAGCTGGCAGTCGGCGCGACCGAGACGTTCACGACGAGCTACACGGTGAAGAGCAGCGACATCCTGAAGGGCTCTGTGCTGAACAGCGTGACGGCTTCCGCGGATCCGATCGAGAATCCGGATGACCCGTCCAACCCGAAGACCCCTGAAGGCAGCGACGAAATCACCGATGAAACCGATGACGTCAACACGACGCTGACGGTGACCAAGACCTCCAACAAGGACGGTCAGCAGGTCAAGCTGAACGACAAGATCACCTACACCATCACGGTGAAGAATGACGGCAATGTGCCGTACACCAACGTGGTTGTGACGGACGATCTGACCAAGGCCAACTGGACGATTGCAGAGCTGGCAGTCGGCGCGACGGAAACCTTCGAGACCGAGTACACCGTGACCAGCGATGACATCCTGAACGGCAAGGTGCTGAATAGTGTCACCGCGAAGGGTGACGAAGTCATCGACCCGAAGAACCCCGACACGCCTAAGACGCCTGAAGGCGGCAATGAGGTTACCGATGAAACGGCTGATGTTGACACCACGCTGAAGGTTGAGAAGTACACCGACACGTATGGTAATAATGTCGGTCTCGGCCAGATGATTACCTACTCCATCAGCGTGACCAACAACGGCAACGTCCCCTTCTACCATGTGAAGGTGGAGGACAAACTGGTTGACCTTCAGATCGTTATTGACGAATTGAAGGTTGGCGAGACGAAGATCTACACGGCGACCTACGTTGTCACGAGCGATGACATTCTGAACGGTAAAGTGCTGAACACGGTCACCGCAAAGGGCGATGATGTGATCGACCCGAAGAACCCCGACACGCCCAAGACGCCTGAAGGCACGGCGGAAGTCACCGATGTGACGGATGATGTCAACACCGCGCTGACGGTGACCAAGACGTCCGACAAGACCGGCGAGGTCAAGCTGGGCGAAACCATCAACTACACCATCACGGTCAAGAACGAAGGCAACGTGCCTTACAAGAACGTGGTTGTGACGGACGATCTGACCAAGGCGACCTGGACGATTGACACGCTGGCAGTCGGCGCGACGGAAACCTTCGAGACCGAGTACACCGTCACCAGCGATGACATCCTGAACGGCAAGGTGCTGAACAGTGTCACCGCAAAAGGTGACGAAGTCACTGACCCGAAGGATCCTGACACGCCCAAGACGCCCGAAGGCGGCGACGAAGTCACGGATGAAACCGATGACATCGACACGACGCTGACGGTGACGAAGACCAACGACAAGCAGAATGTCAAGGTCAAGCTGGGCGAAACGGTCAACTACACCATCACGGTGAAGAATGACGGTAACGTCCCGTACTACAACGTGGTTGTGACGGATCAGCTGACCACGGCAACCTGGACGATTGACGAGCTGGCAGTCGGCGCGGAAAAGACCTTCAACACGAGCTATGTGATTGTTGAAGAAAACATCGCGCCGCTGGGTCAGGTGACGAACGTGGTTACTGCCGAGGCAGACCCGGTGACCGATCCCAAGACCGGCGAATCGCAGACGCCGGAAGCCTCTGGTGCGTCTACGGTCATCACCGAGCCGCTGAACACCACGCTTACTGTGACGAAGGTGTCCGACAAGACTGCGGAAGTAGCACTGGGCGACGTCATTACCTACACGATCACCGTGAAGAATGACGGTAACCACAGCTACACGAACGTGAAGGTCGACGACGCAATGACCAGCATGAGCGAGAGCATCGACAAGCTGGCAGTCGGCGAAGAAAAGTCCTTCACAACGACCTACACGGTCACCGAAAACGACATTCTCGCAGGCGAGATTGTGAATACCGTGACCGCGAAGGGCGATCCGATTTACACGCGCTACTCCTCTCAGACGCCGGAAGGCAGCGCAACGGCGACCGATGAAACGTCCAAGGTCAGCACGAAGCTGACGGTGACCAAGACCTCCGACAAGGACGGCACAAAGGTCAAGCTGGGCGATATCATCAACTACACCATCACGGTGAAGAACGAAGGCAACGTGCCGTACACCAACGTGAATGTGACGGATGATCTGACCAAGGCCACCTGGACGATTGACACGCTGGCAGTCGGCGCAACGGAAACCTTCACGACAAGCTACACGGTCACCAGCGACGATATCCTGAACGGCAAGGTGCTGAATAGTGTCACCGCAAAAGGTGACGAAGTCACTGACCCGGACGATCCGGACAACCCGAAGACACCTGAAGGCGGCGACGAAATCACGGATGAAACCGATGATGTCGACACGACGCTGACGGTGACCAAGACGTCCGATAAGACCGGCATGGTCGCGCTGGGCGAAATCATCAACTACACCATCACGGTGAAGAACGAAGGCAATGTGCCGTACACCCATGTGAAGGTCAATGACCCGATGACCGGCTTCACAGCGACCATCGATGAGCTGGCAGTCGGCGCGACGGAAACCTTCACGACAAGCCACAGGGTCACCAGCGACGACATCCTGAACGGCAAGGTGCTCAACACCGTCACCGCGACGGCTGACGACGTGATTGATCCGAAGAACCCCGACACGCCCAAGACGCCCGAAGGCGGCGACGAAGTCACGGATGAAACCGATGATGTCGACACCTCGCTGCTGGTCATCAAGAGCACCAGCAAGACCGGCGTGGCTGAACTGGGCGAAACCATCACGTACACCATCAGGGTTGTCAACAACGGCAACGTGCCTTACTACAATGTGGCTGTGGAAGATGCACTGACCGGCCTGCAGGACACGATTGAAGTGCTGAAGGTCTCTGAGAGCAAGACCTACACCACGACTTACACCGTCACGAGCGACGATATCCTGAACGGCAAGGTGCTCAACACCGTCACCGCGAAGGGCAGCGAGGTCATTGACCCGAAGAATCCGGAAAAGCCCAAGACGCCCGAAGGGACGGACCAGGTCGAAACCGAGACCGAGGATCTTGACACGACGCTGACCATCGTTAAGGAATCTGACGCGGACGGCAAGGAAGTGGCTGTGGGCGACATGATCACCTACACCATCACCGTGACGAACGAAGGCAACGTGCCTTACCCGGGAACGACGATCATTGACGCGCTGGACATGACGGACGGCGTTGAACGTGCAGTGACCATCACGAACGTGGCGGGCGCGGACGAGTACACCATCGATGGCACGATGGTCACCATCACCAGCCTGAAGGTGAACCAGACCGTGACCATCACGGCAACCTACACGGTCACCACGGACGACATCCGCGTGGGCAAGATCAGCAACAGCGCGACGGCGAAGGGCGATGAAATCCCCGACCCGAAGCATCCGGATCAGCCCAAGACGCCGGAAGGCACGGATGACCACACCAACGAGACCGAAGACCTTGATGCCTCGATGACGGTCGAAAAGACCTCCAACAAAGAAGGTCAGAAGGTCGCATGGGGCGAAACGATTACCTACAGCATCACCGTGACCAACACGGGCAACACCTACTACGAGAACGTGGAAGTGAAGGATGAGCTGGAGGGTCTGACCATCCAGCCGAGCGCGAACGGCAAGTACACCGTGTCCGAGGATGGACACACCGCAGTGATTGCACGCCTGGACAAGGACGAGGTTGTGGTTGTGACTGCTACCTACGTCGTGGACAGCGATGACATCATGGAGACGACCATCCGCAACACGGCAAGCGCCAAGGGCGACGAGATTCCGGATCCCAAGGATCCCGAGAATCCCAAGACGCCTGAGGACGAGGACGAGACCGAGAACGAAACCGAGGGTCTCGACACCACGCTGACCGTCGTGAAGACGTCGAACTACAGCGGCAAGTACGTCACCGAGGGCGACACCATCACCTACATCATCACGGTTACGAATGACGGCAATGTGCCGTACACGAACGTGGTTGTCGAGGATGTGCTGACGGGCATTGAGCTCCGTCCGAGCCTCCTCTACACGGTCGCCGGCAACAGAGACACCGCCATCATCGACACGCTGGGCGTGAAGCAGACCATCACCATCGTCGGCGAATACACCGTGACTGCGGACGACCTGAAGCAGGAAAAGCTCTTCAACATCGTCACCGCACAGGCTGATTCGATCAACGATCCGGCAACCGGCGAGCCCAAGACGCCGGAAGGCTACGCAGAGTGCGTCAACAAGGTGGGCATCAACGTCACGGTCACCGTGCGTTGGGTGGACGATGACATGTTCTATCGTCCGTCGACATCCATGCCGCTGCAACTGATCGGCAACGACGGCGAGGTCATGGGTGAAATCTCCACCGCACCGCGCACGATGGGCAGCGAAGCCACCTACACCTTCGAGGGTATGCCGGTGGTGGACAAGAACGGCACGCCGATCACCTATACGGTGCTTGAGCCTGTCGAACCCGGCCGCGGCCGCTACAATGTCACGTATGACGGCCTCGTGGTAACCAACACTGCATACGTCGTCGTAACCTTTGTGGATTGGAACGGTGCAGTCATCAAGAGTGAACGCATCCTCATCGGAGACTCCGCGACACTGCCGGAAGAAGACCCGACGCGTGAGGGCTACACCTTCACCGGCTGGACCGGCGGCGAATGGACGAACGTGACCCGCGACCAGATTATCCGCGCAACCTACGAGAACGAGAATGGTACTGACGACCAGACGAACGGCTCGATGGCAGGCGGCATGGTGCAGAACGTGGGCGACTGCTTCGACTAATGGACGCACGACCCGGCAGGGACGGGGAAACCTGCTCCTGCCGGGCACACCGACCTGATATCACGAAGAGGTGACGATCATGATGAAAAAAATCTTTGCGCTGATGCTGGCGCTGATGCTCGCACTGAGCTGCACCGCGGCGTTCGCAGAAGAATCCGCCGGAAGCAGCGTGACCGTTGGTACGCTGTCCAAGCCGACCGGATACTTCTCCACCGATCTCTTCTCCAACAATACCTCTGATATCGACATCCGCGCGATGCTTCACGGCTACAGCACGATGGCGATTACAAGCAACGCAACCTACGCCGTCGATACCACCGTCGTGACGATTGAAAGCACGGACGAGGGCGAGGACGGCAGCAAGACTTACCAATTCCGCTTGAATGACGGTCTCCTGTACAATGACGGCTCCGCCATTACCGCGAAGGACTACGTATTCAGCGTTCTGATGCAGGCCAGCAGCCAGATGAAGGCCATCGGCGGTCAAACCGATGTGTACTGGCAGTTGAAGGGCTACGATGAATACAATGCGGGCAGCAGCAAGGTACTGTCCGGCGTCCGCCTGCTGGATGAGATGACGTTTTCCCTCACCATCCGTGCAGAGGCGCTGCCGGATTACTATGAACTGGCGCTTGTCAACGTGACGCCGTATCCCATGAGCGTGCTTGCACCCGGATGCGATGTGGCGGATGACGGCGAAGGCGCGTACATCTCCGGCGACTTTACCGCTGAACTGCTCGAAAAAACCATGCTCGATCCTGAAACGGGATACAGCAGCCATCCGAGCGTGACCTCCGGTCCGTATCAGCTCGTGAGCTTTGATGCGGCGACAGGCACGGTCGTCATGAAGGCTAACCCCAACTATCAGGGCAACTACGAGGGTCAGAAGCCGCAAATTGAGAACGTGACGCTGGTGGAAACCACCAACGATACAGTGCTCGCTCAGCTTGCTGACGGCACGATTGACATCGCCAACAAGCTGTCGGACGGCAATGTCCTCACCGAAGGCACTGCGAAAGCGGAGGCCGGTGAGCTTCAGGCGGCGGATTATCTGCGCACGGGTCTCGGCTTCCTGTCCTTTGCCTGCGAGCAGGGTCCGACCTCCTCGGCGGACGTCCGCAAGGCGGTCAGCAGCTGCCTTGACCAGGAAACCTTCGTCAACGAATTCTGCGGCGTATACGGACGTGCGGTCTACAGCTGGTATGGCATCGGTCAGTGGATGGTGAGCAGCTACCTGAACGAGATGGATCAGCAGGTTACAACGTACCGCATCGACCTCGAAGCGGCAGCTGCGTACCTCGAAAGCGCCGGCTACACCTATAACGAGAAGGGTGAAGCGTTCGACGCGGAAAACGACACGGTGCGTTACTGCAAGCTTGAAGGCGACAGTCTGACGGCGTACGAGGCGACTGAAAACCCTGTGGTCAAGGCAATCAAGGTGGGCGACAGCACGTTGCTCCCGCTGCAGATTCGCTTCGCAAAGGTGAACAACAACCGCATGTGTGCGCTGGTGGAGGAGATTCTCCTGCCGCAGCTGCAGGCAGTTGGCTTCGATGTGGCGGTGGAGGAAATGTCCTACGCGGATATGCTCTCTCAGTACTACCGCGAAACGCCGCGCACTTGCAACATGTACGCGCTGGCGACGAACTTCACCTACGTCTTCGACCCCACGAACACGTGGCGCGAGGGTGACGAATATCAGGGTTCCGCAAACACGACCGGTCTGTGCGACAACGACCTGTACACTGCGGCGCGTGCCCTGCGTGCAACGTCTGCCGGCGACACGGCAACGTACCTGAACCGCTGGCTCGAGCTGATGCAGCTCTTCAGCGAAAAGCTCCCCGCGATTCCGCTGTATTCGAACACGTATTACGATTTCTGCAGCAATCGCGTGCACGGCTATCAGCCGAACGGCAACTGGTCGTGGAGCGCAGCCATCCTGTATACCACGGTTGACTAAATCAAACAAAGCGCGGAAGCAGCTTGTGACTGCTTCCGCGCTTTTTGCGTGGGGAAAAGTTGAACTCATCTGCATACAGGTTCAGCGTATTACCATTCCAAAGGATATTCTGAAACTGCGTATTTCAGATTCTTGCCGTTTGTTTTGAGTGTCGTGATGACAGCATCGCGCGCAGCGCCGTCGCCGAAGACGGTTGGTGTGAAATCGTTGCGGTCAGAACGGCTGGAAATACGAATCGGGATGATGCGGAAGCCGTCTGTCGTGATTTCATCGTCCTTGATGCGCCAACGCAGCTGGAACAGGAAACTGGACATATCGCTGGGCTTGCTGTTGCCTGCGAAACAGAAATTGCCGAGCGAATAGCAGATGTAAACGCCGTTGTAGTACTCGATGGGATTGATGCGGTGGCTGTGGTGACCGAGCACGAGGTCAGCGCCGGAATCAACCGCCAGCCGCCCCATTTTGATCTGATTCTCCGTGGGGGAGTAGTCCTTTTCGTTGCCCCAGTGGAAACTGACGATAACGATGGGGTACTGCTCCTTTGCGGCGGCGATGTCAGCGGGCACCTTGTCCCACAGGGAGGAATAGCGGTCGATGCACAGGTAACTGAGCATGGCAATCTGAATGCCCTTGACCTCGATGACGCCGACATGCGTGCTGTTTGACCAGACAACGCCGGCATCGTCGAGATGCTGCTGCGTTTCCTCGTAGACCGCTTCGCCATGGTCGAGGACGTGGTTGTTCTCCAGCGAAACCGCCTCAATGCCGTTGTTGGTCAGCATCGTGACATGGTCAGGCGAGGCGGAGAACAGAAACTCGTTGTTCTTCTTTTCCGACGGCACATAGGTGCTGTTCGTCAGGGTGCCCTCGAAATTGACAATGGTCAGGTCATCCTCCAGAAAAATATCGCGAACGTTCGCCAGCGCGAAATCGGTATCGCCGTCGTGCTTCTTCAGCTCTGTATCCCACAGGCTGGTGGACTTCCGGCTGTCGCCGCCGACGGTGAAGTCGCCTGCAGCCGTCAGCGTGATGAGGATGGAGCCATCCGCCTCGTAGATCGAAACAACCTCGTTGTCTTCATCGAGGATGATGGCATCCGGATCCTCGTCCGGGGTGACGTAGGTGCTTTCGACAATATCCTGATCCGCATCGGACAGGATGTCATCCAGCTCGAAGTCATCCTCCTCGGCGAAAGCCGTCAGTCCGGACAGCAGCAGCGCCAGCAGCAGGGCTGTTATTCTGCGCATTTGGGTACCTCCATGGTTGGTCAGTCGGCGCCCTTCGCTGCGCACTTTTCGACAAACTCGCTCATGCGCGCAAGGGCGATGTTCAGCTTCTCCACGCCGGTTGCGTACGAGCAACGGATGTGTCCTTCGCCGCACTCGCCGAATGCTGTGCCGGGCACGGTCGCAATCTTATATTCATTCAGCAGGCGCGTGCAGAAGGTTTCGCTGTCCAGACCGGTCTTGGTGATATTCGGGAAGACATAGAACGCGCCGAGCGGCTCGAAGCATTCAAGCCCCATCTTGTGGAAGGCATCCAGCATCAGACGGCGGCGGCGGTCGTAGCTCTCGCGCATCTTGCGGACGTCCTCATAATCATTCTGACGGCCTGCCTGCAATGCTTCGAGCGCTGCAACCTGACCCATGCGGGGTGCGCAGAGCATGGAGTACTGATGAATCTTCAGCATGACCTTCAGAATTTCCTTCGGACCGCAGGCGTAGCCGACACGCCAGCCGGTCATGGCAAACGCCTTGGAGAAGCCGTTGAGCGTGATGGTGTACTGCCACATATCCGGCAGGGATGCAAACGACACATGCGTGCGGTCGCCGTAGGTCAGCTCGCCGTAGATTTCGTCGCTGATGACCAGAATGCCCGTTTCGCGGACAACCTGCGCGATTTTCTCCAAATCGGTCTTTTCCATGATGCCGCCGGTGGGGTTATTCGGGTACGGCAGAATCAGGCACTTCGTCCTCGGCGTGATAGCCGCGCGGAGCGCTTCAGGGGTCAGGCGGAATTCTGTTTCAGCCGTCGTGACAACGCCGACCGGCGTGCCGCCGGCGAAAATGACGGAAGGGCTGTAGGAAACGTAGCTCGGCAGGGGTACAAGCACCTCATCGCCGGGGCCAACGAGCGCACGCAGCGCCAAGTCAATCGCCTCGGACGCGCCGACGGTGACGAGAATCTCCGATGACGGGTCGTAATCGGTGTGGAAGCGGTTGGAGAGATAGCCGCTGATTTCCTTGCACAGTTCCGGCAGACCGCGGTTGCCCGTGTACTGCGTGCCGCCGTCGATGATGGAGTTAATGGCGGCGTTGCGGATATGATAGGGTGTGACGAAATCCGGTTCGCCGACGCCCAGCGAAATGGCATCCTTCATCGTGGCGGCAATGTCGAAGAAACGGCGGATGCCGCTCGGCGGAACAGCCGCGATGGCAGGATTGATATATCGATCATAATTCATGGCGAAACCACCAGCCTGTTATCAGATTGGTCGCCGTCAAATACGACGCCCTCTTCCTTATAGCGCTTGAGGACGAAGGAAGTCTGCGTCCCGGTGACCATCTCCAGCGTGGACAGCTTGCTGGAAACGAACAGCGCCAGATCCTTGAGGCTGCGCGCCTCGACCAGCACCAGCAGGTCATAGCCGCCGCTCATCAGATAGACGCTCTTGACCTCCTCAAAGCGGTAAATGCGCCGTGCCACGGCATCAAAACCCATATCGCGCTGCGGCGTGACGCTAACCTGAATCATTGCTTCGACACGCTCGCGGTCGGTCAGATCCCAGTTAATGGTCGGAGCATAATGCAGAATGACGCGGCGGCGCTCCAGATCATCGATGGTCTGCGCGACCTCCTCTGCGGACACGCCCAGCATGACCGCCAACTTTTCCAGCGGCAGACGGCAGTCTTCACGGAGCAGGTCAAGCACCTGAGTTTCCAGTCGTGTCATATAGATCCCTTCCTTTCGCGAAAATGAAATACACCTTCTATTATATAACATTTTGCCGATGGATGCAAGGGGAGGAACGTGTGCAATGGTCAGGACGCCATAGGGGCAATCTGCCGGCAATATGGATTGAGGCAACACCGCACAATTCGGCGGCGTCGCTGAACATGCCTTTTGCGCCATCTGCCTGCTTCTTGCAGAAATCTCGATTTACATCCAGTAAACCTTCGATTTCTGCAATCGCATCTGACACAAAATTCATTGTTCATCGTACCACCTCATTTGTGCGGTGCTGCCTTGACAAATCCGGCAATCAGGTGTATAATCCTATCAATGTGGTAGGTTTTACGGCTTGCCGCAGGATGATGAAAGAAACCGCCTTGAGCGAAAGGACATCAAGAATATGAAACAAACGGAACTGCTGAAGATTGAAAACCTGCATGTCAGCGCGGGAGAGAAGGAAATCCTGCACGGCATTAACCTGAGCATCGGCGCGGACGAAACGCACGTGCTGCTTGGCCCGAACGGTACGGGCAAATCAACGCTGGGCTATGCAATCACCGGCAATCCGGCATACACGGTGACGCAAGGCGCTATCCGGTTTGAAGGCGAGGACATCACGGCAATGCCGGTCAACGAGCGCGCGAAGAAGGGGATCTTCCTGTCGTTCCAGAATCCGCTGGAGGTGCCCGGCATCACGCTGAGCGCGTTCATCCGCACGGCGCTGGAGCAGAAATCCGGCAAACGCCTCCGCTTGTGGGATTTCAAGAAGAAACTGAGCGAAACGATGGCGCTGCTGTCCATGGACGAAAGCTACGCCGAGCGTGACCTGAATGTGGGCTTTTCCGGCGGCGAAAAGAAGAAGGCGGAAATCCTGCAGATGCTGATGCTGGAGCCGAAGCTCGCGATTCTCGATGAAACGGATTCGGGGCTGGATGTCGATGCGGTGCGGACGGTCTCCGAGGGCGTCGGACTTTTCCGCGAGCGCACGCACGGTTCGCTGCTGATTATTACCCACAGCACGCGGATTTTGGAGGCGCTGCAGGTGGACAGGACGCATGTGATGGAAAACGGCATCATTGTCCGGGAAGGCGGCGCGGAGTTGGTGGAGGAGATTAACGAGAAGGGGTTCGGCAATGCAAGAAAAGACGCAGGTTGCGGACATTGACCGCAGCATTTACGATATTCGCGACGCGGAGCATGATGATTACCGCATGGAAGATGGGCTGACGCCTGCGATTGTCGAAAAGCTGTCGCGCGAAAAGAATGATCCGGCGTGGATGGAGCAGTTCCGCCTGGAGTCGCTGCAAATTTATCAGCGGATGAAAACGCCGGACTGGGGTCCCTCGCTGGAAGGGCTGGATATGGCGCATATCGCGACGTATGTCCGCCCGAACACGAAAATGCAGAATAACTGGGCGAATGTGCCGCAGGACATCAAAGACACGTTTGAACGGCTGGGCATTCCGCAGGCGGAGCGAAAGTCGCTTGCAGGCGTGGGTGCGCAGTACGATTCAGAGCTCGTTTATCACAATGTCCGCGCGGAAGTGGCGGCACAGGGGGTTGTCTACACCGACATGGAGAGCGCATTGCATGGCGAATATGCCGATCTGGTGCGCAAGTACTTCATGAAACTCGTCACGCCGCGCGACCACAAGTTTGCGGCGCTGCACGGCGCGGTCTGGTCGGGCGGCTCGTTCGTGTATGTGCCCAAGGGCGTGCAGGTGTCGATTCCGCTGCAGTCGTACTTCCGGCTGAACGCAAAGGGTGCCGGGCAGTTCGAACATACGCTGATTATTGTCGATGAGGGCGCAAGCCTGCACTTCATCGAGGGCTGTTCGGCGCCGAAATACAACGTGGCGAACCTGCATGCCGGCTGTGTGGAGCTGTACGTCAAGAAAGGCGCAAAATTGCGCTATTCTACCATTGAGAACTGGTCGAAGAACATGTATAACCTGAACACGAAGCGTGCGCTTGTCGAGGAGGACGGCACGATTGAGTGGATTTCGGGCTCGTTCGGGTCGCACGTGGGCTGCCTCTACCCGATGAGCATCCTGAAGGGCGACAGGTCGCGCATGGAATTTACCGGTGTGACGTTCGCAGGCGCAGGACAGAACCTCGATACCGGCGCGAAGGTCGTCCATGTCGGCAAAAACACAAGCTCGTACATGAACACGCGCTCCATCAGCAAAGGCGGCGGTATCAGCACGTTCCGCTCGAGCGTCGTGGTGGAAAAGACGGCAAAGCAGGCGAAAAGCGCAGTGTCATGCCAGTCGTTGATGCTCGACAGCGAGAGCCGCTCGGATACGATTCCGGCGATGGACATCCGCACGCGCGATGCCGCCATCGGGCATGAGGCGAAAATCGGCAGCATCAGCAATGAGGCGGTGTTCTACCTGATGAGCCGCGGCATGAGTGAGGAGGACGCGCGGGCGCTGATTGTCAGCGGCTTTGCGGATAACGTGTCAAAGGAGCTGCCGGTGGAATACGCGGTGGAGATGAACAACCTCATCCGCCTCGAGATGAAGGGCAGCATCGGGTGAATGCACATGAAAGAGAAAATCATCAACCGGCTGCCGAGCCGGACGTGGAACTTTCTCGGCGTGAATGAGGCAAGCATCGCATGGGATGAAGCATCGGCCGATGTGCAGGAGGTTCCGCCGGTGACGGCGCAGGAAAACACATTGGTGCTTACAAGCGGCAGTCAATTCAGCCGCAGGACGGTGCATGTTGCTGCATCGGCAGGGGAGAAGATGACGCTGCTGGAAACGGTGCGCGCATCGGGTACCATGCACGCAGTGACGGAACTGACCGCATCGGACGGCGCGCAAATCGAATTGATTCAGCTGCTGATGCCGGACGAAAACGCATGCGTCTACAGCGAAATCAACGGGCAGTGCATCGGCAGCGGCCGCATTGTCCTGCGTCAGGTGATGCTGGGGCACGGCGATGTGTATGCCGGCACAACCATCGCGCTGGACGGGGCGCAATCGTCCTTTCAGGCGGAGATCGGCTATCTGGCGAAGAAAAATCAGATGCTGGACATGAATCTGGTTGTCGAGCATCGCGGGCAAAAGACGAAAAGCGAAATCAACGTGTCCGGTGCACTGGATGACGCGGCGAAGAAAATCTTCCGCGGCACGATTGACTTGAAACGCGGCGCATCCGGCGCAGTCGGCAGCGAGCAGGAAACGGTGCTCATGCTTGGTGAGGACGCCGTCAACAAGACGGTGCCGGTCATCCTTTGTGCCGAGGAAAATGTTGAAGGCACGCACGGTGCGACCATCGGCGAAATGGACGATGAAACGCGCTTTTACTTTGAAAGCCGCGGCATTGACCGTCAGACGGCGGAACGGCTGATGTCCCGTGCGTTGGTTGAACGCGTGGCACGGCTGGTCACCATGGACGAGGCGAAAACAGCAATCCTGAATGAACTGGATGAGGTGACGGAGGCGTATGACGGATTACAGGGCTGATTTTCCGTTGCTGCAGCGGCAGAACATCGCGTATCTGGACAATGCGGCGACGGCGCAGCGGCCGCGGTGCGTGCTCGATGCGGAGCGAACGTTCTACGAAGAGCAGAACGCGAATCCGCTGCGTGGGTTGTATCCGCTGAGCATAGCCGCAACAGAGACCGTTGAAAGCGCGAGAGAAGCCGTGCGCACCTTCCTGCATGCGGCAAGCAGTCAGGAAATCATCTTTACGCGCAACACGACCGAAGCGTTGAATCTTGTCGCGTACAGCTACGGGCTGACGCACGTGCATGCAGGCGATGAGGTGCTCGTGTCGATTCTGGTACATCACAGCAATTTGCTGCCGTGGCAGATGGTTTGCAGTCAGACGGGCGCGAAGCTGCGGTTCATCGAGTGCGAGAAGGATGGACGGATTCTGCCGGAAAAGGCGGTCGCGATGATGAATGAACACACGAAAATCGTTGCTGTGACGCATGTGTCGAACGTCATTGGGCGCGTCAATCCCATCCGGGAGCTTGCGGACGCCGCGCATCGTGTCGGTGCGGTCATCGTGGTGGACGGTGCGCAGTCAACCCCGCATAGGATGGTGGACGTGCAGGCGCTTGGTGCGGATTTCTACGCGTTTTCAGGACATAAGGTGTACGGTCCGATGGGGATCGGCGTGCTGTACGGACGGCGCGCGTTGCTGGAGGACATGCCGCCTTTCCTGACCGGCGGCGAGATGATTGAATCCGTCACGCGCGAGGGTGCGGTCTATGCGGAACTGCCGTACAAATTCGAGGCGGGTACGGGCAATGCCGCCGGTGCTGCCGGACTTCATGCGGCGATTGACTATATCAGCAGAATCGGGTTCGATGCGATTCATCAGCAGGAAACGGCACTCGTTGCGCAGATGCTGGACGGCATGAAACGTTTGCCGTACCTTCATGTGCTCGGCAGCGAGAAGCCTGAAGAACATAGCGGGATCGTGACGTTCACGGTCGACGGCGTTCATCCGCATGATGTCAGTGAAATTCTTGCGGCGGACGGCGTGTGCGTGCGAGCAGGGCATCACTGTGCTCAGCCGCTGCTCAACTACCTTGGGTACGCCTCGACCGTGCGGGCAAGCTGCGCATTCTACAACACGCCGGCGGAGATCGATCGGTTGCTGGACAGTCTGACATCAATCAGGGAGCGGATGGGTTATGGACAATAAGCGCTTTTACAATGAAATTCTCACCGAACACAACCTGCATCCGGAATTCAAGCACGACATCGAACGCCCCGATTTGGTGCTGAACGGCATCAACCCGAGCTGCGGCGATGACATCACGCTGAAGCTGCGTATGAAAGGCGATGTTATCGAGGACGGCGCGTTTGTTGGTGACGGCTGCGCGATTTCGCAGGCGTCGGCGGATATTATGCTGGGCATGGTCATCGGCAGGAAGAAGGAGGACGCCTTGCATCTGTGCGAGCTGTTTCGGAAGATGATTCAAGGCGAAGCAACGGAGGAAGAGATGGGAGAGCTGGAGGAAGCAGGGGCATTGCGGGATATCGCGCATATGCCTGCACGCGTGAAGTGTGCGATGCTCGGCTGGCGTACGCTGAAGGAACTTCTGACGGACATAAAAAACCCTTCAGCATGAGGAGGCTGCTGAAGGGAGGAAGGAATGGCAGAGGTCCAAAGAGGAGGGAGAACCGCTGCCGGTAACGCTTATTCAACTGAAAAGCATCGCTACTGTTTTGCTTTTCGTGTAAATTGTAGCATGCTGAACGGATTTTGTCATTAAAATATACGCAAAATGCACGAATTTCGGCACAAAATGCATTTGAACAAGAGAAATGGCGGAATTTCGTCCACAAATGGTCTGAAACGCCGGAACGAAAGGACAATTTGATGCCGTTCGTGACAGGGAAATCGTGAATTAAATAACGAGTGTTTCGTTGCAAATTAATTCAAAAAATATTGATAAATTGTTGACTTTCTTTGTTAAATGAAGTATCATAAAGGGTGGACAAGGAAAATTGCCCATAGAAAAATAGGAGGAATAGCACAATGAAGAAGTTCGTTTCTCTTCTGCTGGCTGTCATGCTGGTTGTTGTGTCGTTCGCTGTGAGCAGCGCGGAAGCCGCGTTCACGCCCGGTGAATACACGGCGACGGCTGCAGGCTTCGGCGGCGACGTGACCGTGAAGATTACGGTTGACGAAAACGCAATCACCGCGGTTGAAGTGACCGGCGACAAGGAGACCACTGCACTTGGCGGCAAGGCGATTGAGCAGTACAACACCTCCCTGGTCGGCGTCAGCGACGCAGACGCAGTGGATGTGGTGACCGGCGCAACCATCACCAGCAATGCCGTGAAGGAAGCTCTTGGCAAGGCGCTTGCGCAGGCGAAGGGCGAGGCGACGGAGAATACTGCTGACCTGGCTTTCACTGCCGGCACTTACACCGGCACCGCGAGCGGATACAACGGCAACGTTGAGCTGAGCGTGACCTTCTCCGACACGGCTGTGACCGCGATCGAAGTCGGCACGAATGCAGAAACCGCGCATGTCGGCGATGTGGCCTTTGAGCCGGTGATCGCGGACATCCTGGCGGCAAACGGCACGGGTGTTGATGCTGTTTCCGGCGCGACCTTCACCAGCAACGCAATCCGCAATGCTGTGAACGATGCGGCGGAGCAGGCTGGCTGCACCAACCTCGACGCTTTCAAGGCGAACACGGTTGTGCATGAGGCAGAGGCTGCGATCGAAGAGACCTACGATGTGGTCGTTGTCGGTGGCGGCGGCGCGGGTATCGCGGCGGCTGCTCAGGCGGCACAGGACGGCAATACCGTGCTGGTCATCGAGAAGAACGCGGAAGTCGGCGGCAACACGCTCGTTTCCGGCGGTCAGTATCAGAGCGTTATGCCTTACCTGGTGTGGGATCCGGAAGATCCGGATGCAACCACCGGTGTCGGCTATGACGGCAATACCTACAACAAGGTTGTTGAGAGCGTTGCAACGCTTGACGAGCTCAAGACCATCCTGAACTGGTCTGAGGAGCCCTTCGACGAGGACTACTATAAGGATCATGAATTCGTTGCGGGCGACATTGAAGAGCTGAGCAAGCATGGCGTGCATGCGGAGTATCTGTCCACTCTGCAGGCACTGAAGGCTGAGATTCAGGCTTATCTGGACTGGGCAGAGCCCAAGGTTGAGGCGGGTGCCGGCGAGCTGACCCTGTTCTCCACCGTGAACCTGCACATCTTCCAGACCTATTACGGCGGACTTCGCCCGACGGCGGATATGTCCAGCTGGATTTACGGCGACTATGACCTTGTGAAGCAGTTCATCGAGGGCGGCCAGGAGCTCAAGCAGTGGCTGGAAGCTCAGGGCTCTACCTTCGTCGAGGATACCCAGCCCACGCTGATCGGCGCCCTGTGGTATCGTGAGAACGAATTCATCGGCGCGACCATCGACGGCGTTGACTACAGCGGCCGTTGGGGCACGTACTTCGTGGCGCCCATGAACACCATCCTGAACACCTCTGAGACCGCTGCGTCCAACAAGATCATGACCCGCACCACTGCGGAAGAGCTGATCGTTGAGGACGGCCGCGTGACCGGTGTCAAGGCGACCCGCTATGACGGCACGCCTGTGACCGCACATGCAACCAAGGGCGTTATCATCGCGACCGGCGGCTATGCTGCGAACGTTGAGATGGTCGTCGAGACCAACGTCTACTGGTCCAGCGAGTATGTTTCCACCGATACGAAGACCACCAACCGTTCCTCCCTGCAGGGCGACGGCATTGTCATGGCTCAGGCTGTGGGTGCTGACGTGACCGGCATGGGCTTCACCCAGATGATGCCGATCAGCTGGGTCGACAACGGCAACCTGGCATTCGGCGGCGGCAACTACGCGATCTACATCAACCCCACCACCGGCAAGCGCTTCGTCGACGAAACGTCTGAACGTGACGTGCTGAGCCTCGCGGAATTCAAGAACGGCATCGAGCACAACGGCACGAAGGGCGTGTTCATCGAAATCGCGAACGCCGGCAGCAAGATCCCCGGTCCGTACCTGTACGGCGATGAGGATGTCGAATGGCGTCAGTACGTCCGCACGGTCGATGAGCTGGCCGAGCTGTTCACCAGCCTGGGTCTGCCCACCGATGCGGAGACTGTCCGCGCGACCATCGAGAACTACGACAAGGCCGTTATGGCTGGCGAACAGCCCGAGGACGTCAAGAAGACGAACCCGAACGCTCTGATCGGCAGCGCTGAGAAGGACGAGAACGGCAACTACATCCCCGAGACCTACACGCTTGACGGTGTTGAGCTGCGCGTTCGCCTGCTGGCGCCCTCCACGCACCACACCATGGGCGGCCTGAAGGTCGATACCCAGCGTCACGTCCTGGATACGGACGGCAACATCATCTCCGGCCTGTATGCGGCTGGTGAGGTGACCGGCGGCATCCACGGCGGCAACCGTCTGGGCGGCAACGCCATCGTTGAGATTTACGTGTCCGGCCGTACTGCGGCTCAGACCATCAACGAGGACAACAAGTAATTTCCATAGCGTTTAACGCGCGTCCTCTGCATGATTCGCTCTGCAGAGGGCGTTTTTTCGTGCAGCAAAAAAGCCGACGCAGATATGCTTCGACTGGCTGATTGGAAATTGTCAATGAACAATGAAAACGATAAAAGCAGGAAATGAAATTTTTGAAAATAAATTTCGAAAACAGGCAGGATTGTTAAAAAAAAAACGAACTATAATAGTAAAGCAACGGAAGTTGCAAATGAATAGGAGGGTTTACTCATGAAAAAACGGTTGGTGGCACTGCTATGCGCGTTCTTGATGGTTTGCACGTTCATGGCTGTTGGACTCGCGGAAGAAAGCGAATCGGGCAGCAAGTTTGACAGCGTTTTGCTGCAAAAAGGAACTCTGTTGTTGAAGGAATATAAAGAAATAGGGGAAATAACTCTGTATTTATACTCCATTGACTATGGTACGATCAACTTTGAAAATGCCAAATTAACTGACATTGAAAGTGGGAATGAATACTCTGCACTTAGAATTGAAGCAAATTATATCTATAATACTTCGAAAGTTGGAACATGGACGGGGGTTTTGGATGCAGATGAGATTGCAAGCGTAATCACAACGCTTCAATACATAAATGATCATATTTCAGAATTAAAAGATTATTCTGAAATTATATATACAGCTAACAGCGGTGTTCAATTGGGTGCATATTGCAATTCAGATGGAAAAGAAGTGTTTATATCATCCGGTTCTGGTGAAACTACCTACTTAAAGGTGTCAGATCTTGATGCTCTAATTAATATGTTTAAAAAGGCACAAAAGGCCATTCCTGTGGAGTAAGTAAAGTAATATCAAACTAAAAGCCCCCTGCATTTTATCCATGCAGGGGGCGTTCCTATATCATTTCTTATTCCCCATCCGCCGCAGGCTGGTTGGTCATGATGCGGATGATTTCCTTGTCGGTTTCGCGCATGCCGAGGCGCCCAAGGCGGCTGATGTTGCGGATAGTTGCCTCGACGCCCTTCGTCACGATGCCGTCGCCGCCGCGGAACTGCTGGTTTGAGCAGAACATGCTGTAGCCGACAAGCCCGGCGTCGACTGCCGCGGCGATTTTGGCGGCACACGAGGGTTTCGCGCCGTCGCAAATCATGCCGGAGACGATGGCGAGCGAGTTGACGAGCGTGTGCGCGATTTCGCGGAATCTGCCGCCGTTCAGGTAGGCGATGGCGGCACCGGCGCTGCAGCCGGCACTGACCGCGCCGCAGTAGGCGCTCAGCCGCCCGATGCCGGTCTTGAGGTGGATGGTCAGCAGGTCGGACAGGAGGACTGCGCGAATCATTCGGTCGCGGCTGACACCGAGTTCCTTTGCGTACTCGATGACCGGAACGGACGCCGTGATGCCCTGATTGCCGCTGCCGGAGACGATGATGACGGGCATCTCGCAGCCGCTCATGCGTGCGTCGGAACCTGCCGCCGCCATATACCGCGCACGGGAGTGGATGTTGTCGCCGTAGTGCTCCTTGAGGACGGAGCCGATGTTCGCACCCCAGCTGTTGCGCATGCCTTCCTCGGCAATGGCGTAGTTATAGTCAATCTGCCGTTCAACCATCTCGCGGACGTCCGCCAAATCACACGTTTCGGCGAAATCAAGCGCACCCTCGACGGTCAGGCAGGAGCGGTCGGTCAGCATGTCGGCGGAGCTTTCGGACAGCAGCTCACCGCACTTGAACAGGACTTCGCCGCTGCGCTCGATGTACACGATGTGCGTGTGATAGTCGGAAATGCGGAGCTTGACGTACTCTTCGCGCTTGTGCAGCGTCAGGATGATGTCAAACACCTTGTTGCCTTCCGCAGGCCTTACATGCATGGGCGTATTCGCAAGGTATTCGCGGATTTCGGTCTGCTGTTCCGATGTGACTTCGCTGATGACCTCAAGGATTTTGCTTGACTGTCCGGCGACAATGCCTGCTGCCGCTGCCGCCTCGATGCCCTTCAGGTTGCCGGTGTTCGGCACAACGACGCTCTTGACGTTCTTGATGATGTTGCCGCTGACCTCGATGTCAACCGCATCGGGCATCTTGCCGAGCAGCTCGCGCGCCTTTGCAGCACCGTAGGCGATGGCAATCGGTTCCGTGCAGCCCATCGCAGGCACAAGCTCCTCGCGGAGGATTTTTACGTAGTTGGTATAACATGGATCCGAAGAAAGCATGGGAAAGCCTCCTGTGGTTATTTGTTCCAGCGTCCGCCGAGGTCATCGCGGTATTCCTCATGATCCTTCAGGAACGGATCCTGATCGCCGCAGATGGTGTAATCACAATATTCGCCGCGGCCGAGCGTCGTTGTGCGGACAAGCCGTGCATGGATGACCTCCATGGCGGCGTAGTCAACATTGCACAGCGCCGGCAGAATGTCCAGCAAATCGTGCTTGCGCGCAAATTCAGCGACCGGGCACGCAGTAAAGCGGTAACGGATGGGTTCGCCGTCCTTATACGGTTCGACTTCCATCTCGTAGTCATGCCACTTGTCGCAGCGCCCCTTTGCCGCCTGAAACGACTTGTACATCAGCTTCTTGAACAGCTTTTTGTTGCAGTTGACGAACTTCAGCTTGCGGAAGGTCGCGAGGAATAAGTCGCCGTAGAGCTTTTCAACCTCGGCGAAGGAGGTGACATCTCGGCAGACGACGTAGTACGCCATGACCATGATGTTGTCGTATGTGCCGCCGATGCCGTTGTGAAAATTCTTCCTGCCGCCGAGGTCGGTGCGGAAATCCTTCAGCCAGTCCGCATACTGCTGCTGAACGGCAGTGAAGACTTCCTCGCGCTTGTCCTCCGGGTAGTGCAGGGCGATGTACTGCTGAATGGCAGCCTTGCACGGCTTGGAATACAGTACGTGACAGCTCAGGTCGATTGACAGCTCCTTGTCTTCCATGATGAAACCCTCCTTTGCCGGTTATTGTTGCTTGGATGATTTGCGTCCCTTGACGCGGGATGATTGGGAATCCGCAATCTGAATCGTGTGCGTCCAATGCTCGTAGAACATCTGCGGCTTATTGCGCCGACCGCAGGAGACCGCCGCGATGAGCAGCACGAGCAGCATCAGAGACGGCAGGGCGAACAGTACGAGGCTGCTTGAAAACAACTCGCTGAGCAGCGCAAGCGAATCGGGCAGCAGGTGCAGCAGCGCTGCGCGGGCTGCGTACTGACGGAGGCTTGCCCGCTCATGGGATGCTTCATCAACGATGCGGATGCGCACCAGCGATTTGCCGAGCGTCCTGCCGCCCCAATAATACGGCAGAAGCGTGAAGTAAGCGAATGTGCAGACCGTGTGAAGCAGCGTATAATGCCCCGAAAACAGAATATACAGGGGCAAAACGAGCACGAACAGCAGCAGCGAATCTGCAATGAGGGCGAATGCACGCCGGACATAGCTGACGCGTGCGCCGCGCTGATAGCTCACCTGATTCAGCCGCTCACGGGTCGGCAGCATGAATGTCAGCAGGGGCGTGACTGCATAGCCGATGATGCTGCCGAGCGTGTTGTCAATCAGGTCGTTGACATCTGCCAGGCGATAGCGGTACGGTGCCAGCCCATAGGTCGCGGTGTACTGCGTGAATTCCAGAAAGAACGACAGCAGGAACGCGCACAGCACCGTTCGCTTAAAGCTCCAGCCGAAGTAATAGCGCAGAAATACGCCCAGCGGCAGGAACATCAGGATATTCAGCAGCGGCTCGTAAAGGCCGGAGGAGAAGAACGCGGACATCCACGTCGACGGGTCGCTGATGGAAAATTCAACCTCTTTCGTCAGAATCTCCGGCACATAGCTGAAGGGAATGAGGTTGATGCCCACTTGCTGGGTCGGCTCGGAATCCGCAGAGGGAAACGGCAGAATCGCCAGGCAGTACACGCTCATCAGATAATAGATGAAGGCATACACGCAGATGACGCGCATAACCAGCACGGAGCCGTATTTGCGGTAGCAGTAGATAACATACGGCAGCGTGAACACGCCGGCGACAATCGGAAAGAAAATCAGCGCCTGAATCAGCGGTTCGGCATACCGGCTCATGGTTTAGTGCTCCTGACCTGCCTGACCGTAATATGCGTTCGGACCATGCTTGCGCATGAAATGTTTATCCTGAATGTGCTGCGGTGCAGGTGCAGCGTCCGGACGGATGATGCGCGTGTAGACGGCCATCTTTGCGACCTCTTCCAGCACGACCGCGTGATAGACAGCCTGCGCCGGATCCTTGCCCCACGTGAAGGGACCATGGGATGCGCAGATGATGCCGGGGACGTGCATCGGGTTGATGTTGCGCTTCGTCAGTTCCTCGATGATGACTTTGCCGGTGTTGCGCTCGTAGTCCTCGTCAATCTCCTCGGGCGTCAGATGGCGCGCGCAGGGAATCGAACCATAGAAATAGTCCGCATGGGTCGTGCCGTAGCAGGGGATATCCTCGCACGCCTGCGCCCAGCCGACCGCATAGGGGCTGTGAGTGTGGACGATGCCGCCAATGTCCGGATACTGCTTGTACAGTTCCAGATGCGTCTTCGTGTCGCTGGACGGGTTCAATTTCCCCTCGACAATGTTGCCGTCCAAATCGAGCACGACCAGCTTGTCGGGTGACAAATCCTCATAATTCACGCCGGACGGTTTGATGACGACAAGCCCCTTCTCGCGGTTGATGCCGGACACGTTGCCCCATGTGAAGGTGACGAGTCCGCGCTTGGGCAGTTCCATATTGGCTTCATAAACAGCTTCCTTCAGGGATTTCAGCATAATATAGACCTCTTTTTCAGTGCATTAGAATTAGTGAAGATTGCTGATGGCTTCCTTTTCCGCCGCGAGGGACTGCTTGAAGCGTGCAGTGTAGTCATCCAGCCCCTTGGCATCGGCGGCTTCGGCGCTGATGGTGCTGCCGGCGGCTTCGGCAAAGACACGGCTGCTCAGGAAGTCCCCGAGCGTCTCGCTGCCTTGCTTGTTTACGCGGTACGCCGCCAGAAGTGCCATGCCCCACGGACCGCCCTCGCCAGCTGTTTCCATGACGGAAATCGGAGCCTTCAGCGCGGCGGACAGAATCGTCTGACCGGCATCGGGTGTCTTGAAGTAGCCGCCGTGACCGTACAGCATGTCAATCTGCACGTGTTCGGCGTTCAGAATATCCATGCCGATTTTCAGGCTCGTCATCGCACCGGCAACAAGCGAACGCGCAAAATTGGCGAACGTGAGCTTGGCATCGGGCGTGCGCAGGAACATCGGGCGGCCTTCATCCAGTCCGATGACGGGTTCGCCGGAGAACAGCGGCAGATTGACCACGCCGCCGCAGTCCTTGTCCCCCTTGAGCGCGGACGTGAACAGCGCGGTGTAGATGTCGCCCATGGAAACGCTGACGCCGGCGGCATCGGCAAACCCCTTGAGCATGCCTGCCCATGCGTTGATGTCGGACGTGCAGTTGTTGCAGTGCACCATCGCGGTCGGCTTGCCGGCAGGGGTGGTGACCATGTCGATTTCAGGATACACGCGCGAAAGCGGCTTTTCCAGCACGACCATTGCGAACGTCGATGTGCCGGCGGAAACGTTGCCCGTGCGGACGGCAACGGAGTTGGTTGCAGCCATGCCGGTGCCGGCATCGCCTTCCGGCGGCGCCATGAGTGCACCGGGTTGGAGCGTGCCGGTGGGGTCAAGGAGCTTCGCACCCTTCTCCGTCATCACGCCTGCATCCTCGCCGGCGCACAGCACGCGCGGCAGAATCTCGCGTAGCTGCCACGGATAGCCCTGCTCCTTTGCCAGCGCATCGACCTTGTCCAGCATCGTCTGGTCGTAGTCGAGGGCATTGCTGTCAATGGGGAACATGCCGCTCGCTTCGCCGATGCCCAGGCACTTTTCGCCGCACAGCTGCCAGTGGACATAGCCGGCCAGTGTCGTCAGATGGCGGATGGCAGGCACGAACGGCTCACGGCGCAGCATCGCCTGATACAGATGTGCAATCGACCAGCGCTGCGGAATGTTGAAACCCAGCAGCTTCGTCAGCTCCTCGGCAGCCTGACCGGTCATGGTATTGCGCCATGTGCGGAACTGCCCGAGCTGATGATCGTTCTCGTCAAATGCCAGAAAGCCGTGCATCATGCCGGACACGCCGAACGCGGCGAGCTTACGCAGCGTGACGCCGTATGTCTGCTGGACGTCCTTCTGCAGATTCGCGAACGCATCCTGTACGCCTGCCCAGACGTCCTCGAGATGATACGTCCAGATGCCGTCCTCGAGCCGGTTTTCCCACGTATGGTCACCGGATGCGATCGGCGCGTAATCCTCGCCGATGAGCACCGCCTTGATGCGCGTCGAGCCGAACTCAATGCCGAGCACGGCGCGTCCTCCCTCAATCAATGCGGCGATAGCTTCGTGATTCATCAATAATTTCCTCCTCTTATAGACGCAGGACGAGCACCTCGCTGTCCTGACGGAAACCTTGAATTTACCTGCTGTATTCTACCATATGCGCGGCGCTGATGTCAATGAAGGAACGGTTTGATTTTCGATGCGTGTAACTACCCTTGAATGGGAAAAGCAGGAATGAAATGTTTGAAAATTTCATGTTTTGTTCCGACTTTGTTCACAATATTCCTATTTTTTGTACGAAACTATCCTAATTTTCGACAGAAAGGACATGTTACAATAACACCAGATGAGGTGCTCACGTGAATGTTGGTGCATCTCAAAATGTATATGGTCACAGACGTGACCAGCGTTATAGGGAAAGGGGTATCTTGTATGAAGAAAAAGCTGTCCCTGGTTCTGGCGATCCTCATGATGCTGACCATGGTCGCAACTTCCTTCGCTGAGGAAGAGACCGCAGTCGCAGAGGGCCCGACGGAAACCGAACTGCTTGCTGAGGCGTGCAATTACACGCTGATCGAAGCGGACGAAACGACCGGACAGGCTCGCCTGTCTTATATCGAGGGCGTCACTCCTATTCTGGAGATTGACGGCCTGAAGTTCAAGGATCTGGATAAGGACGGCGAACTGGACATCTACGAAGACTGGCGTCTGACGGATGACGAGCGCGTTGCCGACCTGATCTCCCAGATGACCTACGTGGAAAAGATCGGCGGCCTGCTGTGCATCAACGCTGATCTGGAAGACGCTCGCTACGTCATCGAAGAGTTCAAGATGACCTGCCTGCTGTTCAACCTGAACGGCACGCCGATCACCATCACCAACACCCTGAACAACCTGCAGGCGAAGGCTGAAGAGCAGCGCCTGGGCATCCCGATGATCTTCACCTCCGACCGTGAGTACAACGCGTTCGGCGGCTACATCGACAAGGCTCACATCGCCTTCGGTACCGCGAATGACCCGCAGCTGGCATACGATCTGGCGTACTACTACGGCCAGGCGATGCAGGCAGTCGGCGTGCACGTGACCTTCGAGCCCTACGCGAACGAAATCGGCGCGCAGTACGGCGAGAACCCCGAGCACATCGCGAACATCGTGTATCAGGAAGTCAAGGGTCTGGAAGACTCCGGCTTCGCATCCTGCATTAAGCACTGGATCGGCCGCGGCGGCGACAGCAACTTCGGTAATGCCCGCTCTGTGGCTCAGAACTTCGACAACTGGATGGTCGGCTGGAAGGCCGCTCTGTCTGCTGGCGCTGAATGGGTTATGACCAACTGCGGCGGCAGCGGCATCACCAACACCGTTGACGTTAAGTTCGACTCCGTCACCATGAACTACCTCCGCGAGACGCTCGGCTTTGAGGGCGTTGTCGTGTCCGACTGGTGGCCCTTCTCCTCTGTTGATGCGAAGACCGGCGTTACCCCTGAGGGCGTCGTCCTGAGCGAGCAGTCCTATGCATGGCTCGTGAACCGCGCGCTGGAACTCGGCACCGACATGTTCGGCACCCCGAACGTTTCCCACGGCGACGAGGCTGACTGGCAGGAAAACAAGATGACGCATCATCCTGACGTCATGGTCGCTGGTCTGGAAGACGGCACCATCAAGGAAGAATACGTCGATCGTGCACTGACCCGCATCTACAAGTTCTCCATGAAGAAGGATCTGTTCGAAGATCCGTACTGCAACACCGACGAGGCTGTCGCGCTGACCGCTTCTGCCGAGTGGGCCGCGAATCCCACCGAGATCCACACCAACGAGGATCTGCGTGCTGCCCGTAACCCCTACGAAGTTGAGCTGACCGAAAAGCTGCAGGCTGAATCCGCTGTTCTGATGAAGAACGACAACGATGTCCTGCCGCTGGCCAAGGGCACCAAGATCTACATCGAGTCCTCCAGCAACGATACGCTTGATCACTACAAGCAGTACCTTGCGAACTATGGCACGGTTGTTGACGCAATCGCGGATGCAGACGTTGTCATCGGCTACTACAGCTCCATCAACGACGCTGCTGAAGTCCTGATCGAAGACGCTCAGGAAGCCGGCAAGCCCGTCGTTCTGACCCTCACGAGCAAGGCGACCGAATATGCGCTGGTGAACGGCGACGCGGTCATCTACATGCCTTTCAGCCAGCAGCCTGACCACGGCTCCGGCGAGGCTGGCTTCATCTACGGCACGGAGCCCTGGGTGTATGCTGACCTGCTGTTCGGCGAGCGTGAGCCCGCTGGTATCATCCAGAAGGAACAGGCCCGCAACGACACCGAGGATGCTCTCCAGTGGAAGGATCTGGCCGGTGATCAGGGTGCTTCCTCCTACGTCCGCCTGATCGTTCAGGCTCTGATGATGGCTGACACCGAGAATCATTCCTCCCCGAACAACTACGGCGATCCGCTGGTCATCTACGAGTACAGCATGCATTACGGCGAGCATGGCGACTTCGCTTACAGCTGCCTGATTCTGCCGCAGGCTGTGACCGAGGAAGAAGTTACCAGCAGCTGGGGCAGCACCTCCATGTCCACTGTCGTCAAGGAAGAAACGGTGGCTGGCGAGCCCTTCAGCGTGTACTGCCTGCTGAACAACAATGGCGCTGACGACATCACCACTGTTCAGGTCAAGGCGAACGGCGAAGTCGTTGCTGAGAAGCTCTACACCGTGCAGGGCGGTTCCTGGCGCGTTGTGGAAATCGAAGTGACGCTGGATGCCGGCGAGTACGAAATCGAAGTTGGCGGTCTGACCGGCACGCTGACCGTGAAGTAAGACAAGCTAACGGAACTCCCATGGGGTCGCTGCGGATGGAAACATCTGCGGCGACCCTTTCTGATGGGAATGCCTTCAAATGTTTTTGCCGGACATCTGTGTTTTTTGACGGACACCTCTTGACAAATGGCTGCAGCTTTGCTATAATACTATATGCGCTTGCGGCCGTGGCGGAATTGGCATACGCGCACGTTTGAGGGGCGTGTCCAGCAATGGGTACGGGTTCAAGTCCCGTCGGCCGCACGAAATTCAAGCCTGATTTCCCTAAAGAAGTCAGGCTTGTTTTTTTATGGCAAAATCAACGGAAAAAGCTTGACATTGCATGATTTCAAGGCTATTATGAGTGTCGTTTTGAATTGGGAGGCGGATTGGGTAATGAGTCATGTGGCAGCGGTTCACCATCACGGGCTTGATTGGCAGCGCGTCATCGCGTGGCTTCGGAAGAATACGGTGCTAGCGATTGCAATGGTGCTGGCGGCGGTGTCGGTTGTCCTGGTGCCGCCGGATTCGGCGTACGTGGACTATATTGACGGCAAGACCATCGCGTGCCTGTTCGGGACGCTGGCGGTCGTATGCGCGCTCAAGAACATTCGCTTCTTCTCCATCCTCGCCAAGCGGATTATTCTGCTGACGGGCAACGCACGCACGGCAGCGGTTGCGCTGGTATATATCACATTCATCGGCTCGATGCTCATTGCCAACGACATGGCGCTGATTACGTTCCTGCCGCTGGGCTACCTCGTGTTCTCGCATGCAGGGCGCAGGCAGGATGTTGCGACCGTGTTCATCCTGCAGAACATCGCCGCGAATCTCGGCGGCATGCTGACGCCTTTTGGCAATCCGCAGAATCTGTACCTGTACGCGCATTTCGAGATTCCAACGGATGAATTCATGTCCATCATGCTGATTCCGTTCCTCGTGTCCATCGCGCTGATTACGCTGTGTTGCCTGCTGATTCCCAAGCAGCGCCTGACGATGCCGGACGAGCAGGAGGAACGTCTGCCTGCCGGTCGGACGGCGATCTATCTGACGCTGTTCGCAATGACGATTCTGATGGTGTTCCGCGTGCTGCCGGTGATTCTTGTGTTGGCGGTTGTTATTATTGCGCTGCTGTTTGCTGACCGCAAGGCGCTTTTGTCGGTGGACTATGCGCTGCTGCTGACGTTCGTGTGTTTCTTCATCTTCGCAGGCAACATGGCACGGCTGACGCCTGTCCGCAGCTTCTTCTCGGCACTGCTGCAGAAGAATACGCTGCTGACGAGCGTGCTGTCCTGCCAGGTCATCAGCAATGTGCCAACGGCGATTCTGCTCAGCCAGTTCACGGACAACTACCGCGCACTGCTGCTCGGTGTGAACATCGGCGGTACGGGTACGCTGATTGCATCGCTCGCGAGCCTGATTACCTTCCGCGAATATACGCATCATTATCCGGAGGACACGAAGGGCTATCTCGTACGCTTCGGTGCATTCAACCTGTTTTTCCTTGTTGTGCTGACGGTGCTGTGCCTGTATCTGTGCTAAAATGAAGGAATTGATTCCGATTGCTGCAAGGGAAGCGCACTGCGGAGGTGGGCTCCCTTTTTTTGTCTGTTTTCATCCTTTTCAATGCCATATAGCACAATAAAATTTCCGAAATTCTTACGAAAACGTTTGCGAAAATCGTTTTCGTGTGATACAATATGATAGAGAATACCATCGCGGTAAGGTACAGGAGGAGTCAACGAATGAAATACGGTCATTTTGACGACAAGGCCCGCGAATATGTCATCGACACGCCGCGGACGCCCTATCCGTGGATTAACTACCTCGGGTGCGAGCAGTTCTTCGGCATCATCAGCAACACCGCCGGCGGATACTGCTTCTACCGCGACGCGCGCCTGCGCCGCATCACCCGTTACCGCTACAACAATGTGCCCGTGGATGACGGCGGCCGCTACTTCTACGTGAAGGACGGCGACACCGTGTGGAATCCCGGCTGGAAGCCTGTCAAGACGGAACTGGACAGCTATTCCTGCCGCCACGGCATGGGCTATACCGTCATCACAGGCAGCAAGAACGGACTGACCGCTAGCCAACTGTCCTTTGTGCCGATGGGCGTGAATGCCGAGGTACATCAGATCACCCTGCGCAATGATTCCGCTGCGGCAAAGGATGTCGTGCTGACATCATTTGTTGAATTCTGCCTGTGGAACGCGCAGGACGACTCGACAAACTTCCAGCGCAACTTCTCCACCGGCGAGGTCGAGATTGAGGGCAGCGTCATCTATCACAAGACTGAGTATCGTGAGCGCCGCAACCACTATGCCTTCTACGCCGTGAATCAGCCGGTTGACGGCTTCGAGACGGACATGGAGACCTTCCTCGGACTTTACAACGGTTTCGACCATCCGCAGGCGGTTTTCTCCGGCAAGATGCAAAATTCTGTCGCGTCCGGCTGGCAGCCTATCGCCGCGCATCAGCTGCACGTGCATCTTGAGCCCGGCGAGGAGAAGCGTTTCAACTTTGTGCTGGGCTATGTCGAGCTGCCGAAGGAGGAAAAATTCTCCGCGCCCGGCATCATCAACAAGGCGCCGGCACACGCACTGCTCGAAAAGCTGACGACCGACCAGCAGATTGCCGATGCGTTTGATGCGCTCCGGAAGCATTGGGACAACCTGCTGTCCGCCTACGTGCTCAAGACGCCGGACGAAAAGCTCGGCCGCATGGTCAATATCTGGAATCCCTATCAGTGCATGGTCACGTTTAATATGAGCCGTTCGACCTCGATGTTCGAGAGCGGCATCGGGCGCGGTATGGGCTTCCGCGATTCCTCGCAGGATTTGCTGGGCTTCGTCCACCAGATTCCGGAACGTGCCCGTGAGCGTATCCTCGACATTGCCGCGACCCAGTTCCGTGACGGCGGATGCTATCACCAGTATCAGCCGCTGACCAAGAAGGGCAACAACGACATCGGCGGCGGTTTCAATGATGACCCGTTGTGGCTGATTGCCGGCACAGCGGCGTACATCAAGGAAACCGGCGATTTCGGCATTCTTGATGAACCTACGCCCTACGACTGCAATCCGGATGACTGCGGTACTCTGCTGGAGCATCTGGAGGTCAGCTTCGCGCATGTCGTCAACAACCGCGGACCGCACGGTCTGCCGCTGATTGGCCGCGCCGACTGGAATGATTGCCTGAACCTGAACTGCTTCTCCGATGAGCCGAGCGAATCCTTCCAGACGTTCTCCAACCCGAATGCACCGGATGACCGCGTGGCGGAATCTGTGCTGATTGCAGGCATGTTCGTTGCAATCGGGCCGGAGCTGGTCGCAATTCTGCGCCGCCGCAAGCTCAATGACAAGGCGGATGCATGCCAGAAGGCCATCGACGAGATGAACGAGACGATTCTGCGCGACGGCTGGGATGGCGAATGGTTCATCCGCGCATATGACGCCTTCGGGCACAAGGTTGGCTCGAAGGAATGCGAGGACGGCAAGATTTATATCGAGAGCCAGGGCTACTGCATCATGGGCGGCGTCGGCGTGAAGGACGGCAAGGCTGAGAAGGCGCTTGAATCCGTCCACAAGTATCTGGAGACGAAGCACGGCATTGTCCTGCTTCAGCCTGCCTACAAGGAGTATCACCTTGAGCTGGGCGAAGTGTCGTCCTATCCGCCGGGATACAAGGAAAACGCCGGCATCTTCTGCCATAACAACCCGTGGATTATGGCAGCGGAAACGGTTGTCGGTCACGGCGACCGCGCCTTCGACCTCTATAGCCGAATCGCGCCCGCCTACCGCGAGGACATCAGCGACCTGCACAAGATGGAGCCGTATGTCTACAGTCAGATGATTGCTGGCAAGGATGCGAAGAACTTCGGTCAGGCGAAGAACAGCTGGCTGACCGGTACGGCAGCGTGGAATTTCTACGTCATCAGCAATACCATTCTCGGCATTAAGCCTGACTGGGAAGGACTGCGCGTTGACCCCTGCATTCCCCACACGTGGGACAGCTACAGTGTCAGCCGCCGTTTCCGCGGCGCCTCCTACGATATTACCATCACGAATTCGCAGCATGTCTGCCGCGGCGTTAAGCACGTTACGGTTGATGGCGCGCCCATCGAGGGAAATTTGCTGCCTGTGTTCAATGATGGAAAAGTGCATGAAGTGACTGTGGCGTTAGGCTAATACTGCATACGGCACCGGCAAACAGAAGGCGTACCTTGATCGCGAAAGGGGATGAAGTCCCCGCGATTGAGGTACGCCATTTTTATGCAGGTTTCCGCATGTTTAGTGGAGCGCCGCCCACAGCGAGTGGGCAAATGCACGCACCGCCGGATCGTCAGAAGCCTCCCACAGCCGCGCTGTCAAATGCCAATGCCCATTTTCCTGGTACAGGATGCCCAGCCGCTGGCAACGCTCGGTATTATCAATCATCTGCACTGCCGGATGGACAGATGCTGGCAGCCACTGGCAATGTGCCGTTTGCAGGATGCTGTACCACAGCGGCGTGGTGTAATCCTCCGTGCAGAAATCATGAAGCAGCGGCGAGGCAACATCGACCGAAAGACCCATGGTACCGACCGGCAGGGGACGATGCAGGCTTTCGCTGATGCTGCGGAACATGGGGTAGCACCAGAAGTCCGTGCAGTATTCCGCAGGCAGCTGACCATCCGCAGAAGGAATAACGAGAACAGGCATATTGCATGCATCGGCCTCCTCGTCCGTTGCGACGAAACGAAGAAGCTTGCCGTCCTTTTCGATGCTCTTTTCGGTGATGCGGATGTCGATTTGCGGGATGACCCACAGCGGATAGTGGTTGCGTGTGCCGTCGGGGAGTGTCAGCACAGCGGTAAGGCTGACAGGACGCTGACCGATGACGGCCTGATCGCAGCCAGCAGGGAATACAACCGGCACTGCGTCCGTCAGGCGGCCGCGGCGTGTACCGGGCGTGACATCGCAGGCATACAGCACGGTTTCCCCAGAAAGCAGGACGCAATGGATGCTGTCATGCTGCTTGTCGGGATTGCATTCGCTGATTTGCACGTTGAAGGTGATATCCTCATCGGCGGAGAAGGTAAAACGCTCAAATTCGCCGAGCACAACTGTGCTGTCGCAGAATTCGCGCCACTCCTCGGCAGAAATCAGCCCCTTATTCTCCATCAGCGCATTCAGGATGCCGACAAGCGCCGTACCCTGACCGGTGAAATCCTGCAAATCAAGCACCTGAAAGCCGGAGAGTTCGCGCGTGCGGAGGAATGTTTCCAGCTCGCGCTTATAGCAAGCCACCGCCAGCTTGCCTGCTTGACGGAAGAAAGCTTCATGCTCGCCGTACAGTCCGGCACATTGCAACCGCTCGCGGAAAATCTCCAGATTGCGCGGCTTGAGCGGCCCTGTGTACTGCGGAATCTCGGAAAAATCGGGATAGAAGGTATATTGCCCGACTTCATGGCTGATGACAGGCACCTGCGGAATCAGCTCCTCTGCTTCCTGCGCATCGACCTCCTTCACGCCCGTGCCGTACTGAATCATGACCTTGCCGGATGTACCGGATTTCGTCAGCGCGTGCGGAACGATGGCTTCATCGTATGTGGTGACGGATTCAGGACGGGTCATCTGCACGATGCCTTGCGGCGCATCGCACATGGCGTAGCTGCCGCGAATCAGGCGCGTGTTCTCGCCGCGGCTGCTGTTCAGCCGGACGCCGACAAACACGTCCTCCTCCTCCAGCACATCGGGTGCCCACTGGAAGTTATTCGCGCCGCTGGAATACAGCTTCGTATCATCCGCCTGACGGTAGGCGCGAATCATCTCGTTCAGCGCTTTCTTGCTGCCCCAGAGCTCATTGCCCATCGACAGCAGCACGAAAGATGGATGATGCCCGAACTCGCGCAGCATGCGGAAGCCTTCCTCCAGCAGAAACTCGCGCTCTGCTTCGTTATAGCCTTCCTCGCCCAGTTCGGCGACCGTCCCCCAGAAGGGCAGCTCGGGCGCCATGTAGATACCGAGCATGTCCGCGGCGGTAAAGGCGGCGTCCGGCGGACAGGATGTATGATAGCGATAGTGATTGATGCCGTAGCGCTTGACGGTGGACAGCAGCGTCAGCCACGCATCGAGGTCAGTCGGCGCATAGCCGGTGCGCGGGAACAGCAGCCCGTCCGCCTTGCCGCGCAGGAAAACAGGCTGTCCGTTGATGAGCAGCTGCCGCTCCTTCGTGCGCAGGTTGCGCAGACCGAACGATACTGTGTATACATCGCCGTCCAAGTCGATGGAAAGCATATGGACGATCGGATGGAACTCGTCCCACAGCGCTTCGCTGCCGGTCAGCGGACATTCGCCCTGCAGCAGACCGCTGCGGACAGGCAGCACGTGCGGACGCTGCGCAGGCAGCGTGATTTCGGCAATGCCGTCCGTCATGCCGGCGGTAAATCCGTGCAGGCGCAGGCAGCCGCGCGTCAAATCAGGCTGAACGGTCAGGTCGAACAACAGCGTTTTGGCAACGGTCAGGCTGATTTCACCGGTGATACCGTTCCAGTTGCTCTGCGTGTCAGGGCTCGTCAAATGACCGCCGCGCGTGGGATAATCGGTGTTGTCCACGCGGATGACAAGGGTATGTTCTCCGGCGCGCAGGGCAGGCAGAAAGTAGCGGTGCGGCGTGCAAAGGCTCTCCTGATGCCCGATGGGGCGGTCATCGAGATAAACGGTCGTCTTGCGCGTGCGCTCCAGCGTCAGCATGACCTGCTGACCCGTCCAGTCACCGGCGGTAAAGCGGCGCATAAACCACGCGTGACCCTCGAATTTGTGCGCATCGGTCAAATAGCCTGTTTCCCGCGCGGGATTGGGTGCACCGAGTCCGGCAAATGAGGTGGTGCCGGGCAGCTCGATTTTGTCCGGAAACTGTTCCGGATACAGCACCTGCTTCTCCGCATCGAGCAGCACACGCCATTCGCCGCTGAGGTCGACTTTGAACATGCATTGGCCTCCAATCTTCTTCTGAAATCAATATAACGTTCTGATGCCTCTCTCTCAGGAAGGCTTTTATAATTTCATTATAGCGCAAAGAAGGAATTTTTTCAATGGATGCAGAAATTCTGTGCGGCGAAAATGCCGAAAAGTCAGCGAAAATGGGCATTCGGAGCAAATTTGTTTCACATTGTTCTCCGGTTGTTCATATTGACCTCAAAAAACAGGCGTATACTATGTTATGTAAAAAGCAAGGAGGAGCAGTGTATGAATTTTCTAACGAGGATGCAGATGGCACTTAACCGATGGATGCAGGGTCGAAACGGGCCGGACCAACTCGGTCTGACGGCACTGATTGCCGCGATTGTATTCAGCTTGCTGTCGCTGTTCGGGCTGACGACGATGAGCCTGCTGTCCATGCTATGCTACGTCTATGCGATTTGGCGCATGCTCAGCCGTCAGGTGAGCAAGCGGCAGGAGGAGAACCGCAAGTTCATGGAAAAGACGGAGCATGCGCGGACAGAAACGCGGCAGTTCTTCCTGCGCTTGAAGGGCATGAAGACGTACAAGTATTTCCGTTGCCCGAGCTGCAAGACGCGCCTGCGCCTCAAGCGCGGCTGCGGCGAAAAGCACATCAACTGCCCGAAGTGCCATCACGAGTTTGACGAAAGGGCATAAAAACATGTTTGGTTATGTCAGACCCTGTCTGGAATCGCTGGACGAGGGTCAGCAGAAACGGTATCGGGCGTGGTACTGCGGGCTGTGCAGGTCGCTTGGCGAACGGCACGGGCTTCGCGGACGCATGACGCTGACGTATGACATGACGTTCCTCGCCATCTTCCTCTCTGCCCTGTATGAGCCGGAGGAGACGCAGGGACAGGGGCGGTGTGTGCCGCATCCCGGCAAGGCGCATGATTATGTGCGCACGGTGATGACGGATTATGCCGCCGATCTAACGGTCGCGCTGGCGTATTTCAATGCGCTCGATGACTGGCAGGATGACCGTTCGCTGCCGGGCGGACTGACGGCAAAGCTGCTCAAGAGCCGCTATGAGCAGGTGAAAAAGCTTTATCCGCGGCAGTGCGGCGACATGGAGCGGCAGCTTCGTGCACTCAGCGCGGTGGAGGAGAAGCGCGAGGATTCACCCGATGCGGCGGCAAACTGCTTCGGTGCGCTGATGGCGTCGCTCTTCGTGCGCGAGGAGGACTACTGGTCGCGGACGCTGCGTATTTTCGGCGCATCGCTCGGGCGGTTCGTGTATATGACGGATGCCGCATGCGATTATGACGCGGATGTGCGAAAGGGCAGCTACAACCCGATTGCGCTGATGAACCGTCAGCCGGAGGAAATGCGTGAGGTGATGACCATCCTGCTGGGCGATGCGTCGGCGGCATTTGAGTCGCTGCCGATTGTGTCGGATACAGAGATTCTGCGCAATATCCTCTACGAAGGCATCTGGCAGCGGTACAACGAATCCATCAAGCGCCGTGAGGATAAAAAGAAGAAGCACGGCGAACCGCAGGATGGCGCGGAAGAACCGGATTGCCCGGAAGAAGCGCCGGAGCGACCGGTGCGTCCGGAGCGACCGGAGCAGAAGGGAGAGTGATGCAGAGATGGTGACAGACCCGAGAAAAGTACTTGGCGTATCGGAAAGCGCCACGCAGGATGAAATCAAGCGCGCGTATCGGCGAAAGGCGAAGGAATGCCATCCGGATTTGCATCCGAATGACCCGGACGCGGCAAAGAAGATGAATGAGCTGAATGAGGCGTACGACATGCTGATGAATCCGGAAAAGTACGCCAAGAAGCAGCAACAGCAGAATCCGTACGGCGGGAACCCGTACAGCAATCCGTATGGCAGCTATGGTAATACCGGCAATGCCGGCGGAAACTATGGCAGCTATGGTAATACCGGCAATGCCGGCGGCAATTATGGAAACTATGGAAATACCGGCAGCGATCCGTTCAGCGATTTCTTCGGCGGATTCGGCTTCGGCGGCTATAGCAGCTACGGCGGTCAGGCACAGAGCACCCAGCCGCATGAGCAGCCCGGCGACAGCGAGCAGGTTCGCGCCGCCATCCGCGATATCCTCGCCGGACGGTACGCAAGCGCCTGCAGCATCCTGCAAAATGTGCCGAGCACCGGCCGCACGGCGCGGTGGTACTATCTGTCCGGTATGGCGAATTACGGCGCGGGCAATACGATTCAGGCGATTGACCACATGACGAAGGCTGTGCAGCTCAGTCCGAATAATGCAGTCTATCAGACGCTGCTGCGGCAGTACCGCCAGGCCGGGCAAACGTATCAGACGAACGCGTCCGGCTATAATACATGGGCGATGGATCCGAACGGACTATGCATGGGGCTGTGCCTCGCACAGACATTGTGCTCCCTGTTCCGCTGCTGCTAATGTTGAGAGAGAAGCAATCAAAATGAAGAAAATTATTGGTATTGATTTGGGCACAACCAACAGCTGCGTTTCCGTCGTTGAGGGCGGCAAGGCAGTCATTATCCCGAACGACAAGGGCGAAAGAACAACCCCATCTGTCGTGGCGTTCACCGACAGCGGCGAACGGCTCATCGGCAGCGCGGCGAAACGTCAGGCAGCTGTCAACGCGGACAGAACGATTTCGTCCGTCAAGCGGCACATGGGTACGGACTGGCGCGCGAATATCGGCGGCAAGACGTACACGCCGCAGGAAATCAGCGCAATGATTCTGCGCAAGCTCAAGCAGGATGCGGAGAGCTATCTCGGCGAGGAGGTTACCGACGCGGTCATCACTGTGCCGGCATATTTCGGGGATATCCAGCGTCAGGCAACGAAGGATGCGGGACGCATCGCCGGGCTGAACGTCCGCAGAATCATCAACGAACCGACAAGCGCTGCACTCGCGTATGGCTTGAACAACGGGGCACCGCAGAAAATCATGGTGTACGACCTCGGCGGCGGCACGTTCGACGTGTCTGTGATTGAAATCGGCGACGGCGTGATTGAAGTGCTGGCGACCGCCGGAGACAATCACCTCGGCGGCGATGACTTCGATGAGCGCATTGTCGAATACGTCTGCGATGCCTTCAAGAAGGAGCATCATGCCGACTTGCATCGGGATGCAGCAGCGATGGTGCGCGTCAAGGAAGCGGCAGAACAGGCGAAGAAGGAACTGTCCGCCGCGGAAATGGCCACCATATCGCTGCCTTTCATCAGCACGGTCGGCGGACAAACCGTTCATCTCGAGGTGCAGCTGACGCGCAGCCGCTTCAATGAGCTGACGGCGGATCTTGTCGCAAGGACGGAGCAGCCTGTCCGCAGTGCGCTCAATGATGCGGGCATTGCCGCGAGTGAGCTGGGCAAGGTGCTGCTTGTCGGCGGCTCGACGCGCATTCCGGCGGTGCAGGAGAAGGTTCGCCAGCTGACCGGCATGATGCCCAGCAAGAATATCAACCCCGATGAATGCGTGGCGCAGGGCGCGGCGATTCAGGGCGATACGCTGAACGAAAGCACGACGCTGACGAACGCAACGAACCTGCTGCTGCTTGATGTGACGCCGCTGTCGCTCGCCATCGAAACGGTCGGCGGTGTCGCGACGCGCGTTGTCGAACGCAACTCGACGCTGCCGGTGCACTATCAGCAGGTGTTCACAACGGCAGGCATGTTCCAGTCGTCTGTGGAAATCAACGTCCTGCAGGGCGAGCGCCCGATGGCGTGCGACAACAAGAGCATCGGCAAATTCCGCCTGAAGGGCATTCGCCGCGCGATGGCCGGCGTCCCGAAAATCGAAGTGACGTTCGACATCGACACGAACGGCATCCTGACGGTTTCTGCACGCGACCAGGACACCGGCTGCGCACAGTCCATCACGATTACTGCGGAAAACAAGATGAGCGAGGCGGAAATTCAGCAGGCAATCCGCGATGCTGAGCAGTACGCCGCGCAGGACGGTTTCCGCCGCGACACGATGGAGACGATGAACGCTGCACAGCACCTTGTCAATCAGGTCGATGCGGCGCTGGCACAGCAGGGGAAGCAGCTTGACAAGGACGAGAAAAAGCATGTCAAGGATGACGAGGTTGCGCTTCGCCGTCTGCTGAACCATGCAAAACCCGACAAGATGACGCAGGATGAACTGAGCGCCATCAAGTCCGCCATGAGCACGCTGGAAAGCAGCAGCGCGCATGTGGTCAGCCTCTACCAGCCGAATGGACAATAAACAATCATAGAAAGGAGCCATCGCCATGACAGAAAAGGCGGTCAATCCGCTCCGGACGCTGAAACGCCGCTTCGCATCGGCGATGACCACCCTCGATGATATCCTCTATCCGGAAAACTTCCTCTGCATTCTCTGCGGCGCGATGTCCTTCCCTGATGCCGTGTGCAGGGAATGCGCCGAATCCCTTCGTGCAGAACGGCTGTCGGAACATCGCACAGGCAAAAATGTGCTGTCGCTCTATGACTACCGCGGCAAAGCACGAACCATGGTGCTCTCGCTCAAGTACAAGGGACTGGCGGAATGTGCGAAGGTGCTGGGTACGGAAATGGCGCGCGAATGTCCGGTCAGCCTGACGCCGGATACCATTGTGACATCCGTGCCGATGACGGCAAGGTCGCTGGAGGAACGCGGCATTGACCATGGTCGGTTGCTGGCGGAGGCGTTCGCGGCAGGTCAATCGCTTGAATATCGTCCGCTGCTCTGCCGGACGCACGAAACAGCCAAGCAGCAAGGCTTGAATGCTCGGCAGCGTGAAAAGAATCTGCAGGGCGCGTTTGCTGCGGCAGAAGCAATCAGCAGTCCGGTTGTGCTGGTGGATGACGTCTACACGACCGGCGCGACCGCAGCCGCCTGCATCAGGGCACTTGAGGACGCCGGCGCACGCGATGTGCTCGTGTACACGGCAACGAAAACGCCGCCGCCCATGCCCGACAGCTTTCCGGAAGCATGAAATCAAGAAGCCTCGCAGTTGTGATGCGGGGCTTTTTTTGTTTGCTGTAATGGTGCTAAGGCGGTAAATTTCAGAACTTTCATGCGTAACCATTGACATTATGATGAAAAGAAGTTACTATATTATATGAAACATGCCGTTCCATGCAAATTTCTAAACGGAGGAGTGAAGTGTGCCATGAAAGGGAATAACATCAGAGGCTGGATTGCCTGCGGATTGCTGGTGCTGGCGATCGTTCTTGCAGTTGTGATTACGGCCGTCAACGGCGGTGACACGGCGCAGGTAGAGCCGACCACCGAGCCGATTCAGACCGTGCTGGAAGAAGCAACAGCGGAACCAACGGCAGAGCCGACCGCAGAACCGACAGCTGAGCCGACAGCTGAACCGAAAATAACGGAGATCCCGACGGAGATCCCGACGGAGAACCCGACGGAAGCCCCGACGGAAGTGCCGACGGAAGCGCCGACGGAGATTCCGACGGAAGTGCCCACGGAAGCGCCGACGGAGAGTCCGACGGAAGCCCCGACGGAAGCCCCGACGGAAGTGCCGACGGAAGCGCCGACGGAGAGTCCGACGGAAGCCCCGACAGAGATCCCGACAGAAATCCCGACGGAAGCGCCGACGGAAGCGCCGACGGAAGCGCCGACGGAAATCCCGACGGAAGCGCCCACGGAAGCTCCGACTCCTGTGCCGGAGAACCTCGTTACGCTGACGATTGATGCACCCTCCCACGGTGATGACATCCTGACAATCGTTGTGAAGCTCAATGAAGACAACGTCATCCGTGATATCACGGTGACGATGACGCGCAACAGCACGAACTATTTCGCATTGCGTGCGGAGGATGCAGACTGGCTGAAGCAGTTCATCGGACAGACGGGACCGTTCACGCTGACGAAGGAAGACGACTGCATGCAGGTGGATGCAATTACCGGTGCAACGGAAACGACGCAGGCGGTAGTCGATGCGCTGAACAAGCTGCTGTTCCCGGATGAGTATCCCAAGACGGTCGAAGAGCCGGAAGTGGTCGAAGAGCCCGAAGCAGTCGAAGAGCCCGAAGCAGTCGAAGAGCCTGAAGCGGTCGAAGAGCCCGAAGTGGTCGAAGAGGCTGAAGCAGTCGAAGAGCCTGAAGCGGTCGAAGAGCCGGAGGCTGTTGCCGAACCCGAAGTTGGCGAAGAACCGGAGACGGCTGTCGAGCCTGAAGTGGACGAAGAGACTGAAGCAGTCGAAGAACCCGAAGCGCCTGCCGAGAACCTCACGGAGCTGACAGTTGCTGATGCACCCTCCCACGGTGATGACATCCTGACAATCGTTGTGAAGCTCAATGAAGACAACGTCATCCGTGATATCACGGTGACGATGACGCGCAACAGCACGAACTATTTCGCATTGCGTGCGGAGGATGCAGACTGGCTGAAGCAGTTCATCGGACAGACGGGACCGTTCACGCTGACGAAGGAAGACGACTGCATGCAGGTGGATGCAATTACCGGTGCAACGGAAACGACGCAGGCGGTAGTCGATGCGCTGAACAAGCTGCTGTTCCCGGATGAGTATCCCAAGACGGTCGAAGAGCCCGAAGCAGTCGAAGAGCCGGAAGCGGTTGAAGAGCCGGAAGTGGTGGAAGAAGCTGAAACGGTCGAAGAGCCCGAAGCAGTCGAAGAGCCCGAAGCAGTCGAAGAACCCGAAGCGGTCGAAGAGCCCGAAACGGCTGCCGAGAACCGCAACGAGCTGACGCTGACGGACTATCCGTCCTACAACAAGGACATGCTGACGGTTACGCTGGTGCTTGACGGGAACAACGTCATCCAAGATATCACGGTGACGATGACGCGCAACAGCACGAATTACTTCGCACTGCGTGCGGAGGATGCGGACTGGCTGAAGCAGTTCATCGGACAGACAGGTCCGTTCACGCTGACGAAGGAAGATGGCAAGGTGCAAATCGATGCCATCACGCATGCGACCGAAACAACGCAGGCAGTGGTTGAGGCAATCAACCAGATGCTGTTCGGCGAATAAGGCGCAAACAAAAACAGGGGACACATGTCATCATGGCATGTGCCCCTTTTTTGACTTGAATTTATAATCTAAGTGCAACACAAAAAGAAGTGGCATCAAAGCGAACATT
>CAVANO010000026.1:0-11915 GCA_963590165.1 Anaerovoracaceae bacterium | reverse complement strand
CTGACACAAAATTCATTGTTCATCGTACCACCTCATTTGTGCGGTGTTGCCTTAAAAATCCCCCATTGTCGCAGGAACCGCTGTTCTTTTCCTGCATTGGTCATTGACGCAGGCGCTTTCTTCATGGTATGATATAAGCTGCACATAGTAGCATAAAATCCATGAAGAAGGCATCAATGACGATGAATGCACCCCTTTATCGCCGCGGCTTCCGCCATGGCATACCCATCGGTCTCGGCTATCTTTCCGTTGCCTTTACGTTCGGAATGAAAGCTGTAGCTGATGGGCTTTCTCCACTTGAGGCGCTGCTCATTTCCCTCACGAACGTCACCAGCGCCGGACAGTTTGCCGGATTACCGCTGATTCTCGCACAATCCTCCTATCTCGAGGTCGCGCTCACGCAGCTGATTATCAACCTGCGCTATGCCCTCATGAGCCTTTCTCTCTCTCAAAAGCTCGATAGCGACATGAATACGCCGCGCCGCATGTTCGTTTCCTTTATGAACACGGACGAGATTTTCGCTGTCGCGTCAAGTCAGCCGGAAAAGGTCAGCCACTGGTACATGTACGGGCTGATGACAGCGCCGTACATCGGTTGGGGGCTCGGTACGCTGCTCGGCGCAGTCGCAGGGACGCTGCTGCCCGAATTTCTGCGCAATGCGCTCGGGCTCGCGATTTACGGTATGTTCCTCGCCATCATTCTGCCGCCGGCACGCAAGGAAAAGCCGGTACGCGCCGTGGTACTCATTGCCGTTGCGATGAGCCTTGCCTTCCGGTATCTGCCAGTGCTGAGTTCAGTGTCCAGTGGCTTTGTCATCATCATCTGCGCAGTGGTCGCCTCAGCGGTCGGCGCGTGGCTCTTTCCGATTTCCGCAAAGGCAGGTGACAAGCAGTGACAGAGCACTTCTGGCTGTATCTGCTGATTATGGCGGGCGTCACGTATCTCATCCGCATGCTGCCGCTGACCATCTTCCGCAAGGAAATCAAGTCCGACTTTGTCAAGTCCTTCTTGTATTATGTGCCCTTTGCCGTGCTGGGTGCGATGACAATTCCTGACGTTTTGTACGCGACCGGCGATTTCCGCACGGCGATTGTCGGGCTGATTGTCGCCGTCATCCTCGCATGGCGCGGCAAGAGCCTGCTGACGGTTGCGCTCTGTGCCTGCGCGGCAGTGCTGGCAGCGCAGGGAATTCTGCTGCTTTTCTGATGAAATTGGAGGATTATTAATATGAAGCTTTGGGGCGGTCGTTTCAGCAAGTCCACGGACGGTCTGGTGGACGATTTCCATTCCAGCATTTCCTTTGACCAGCGTCTGGCAGAGCAGGACATCACCGGTTCCATCGCCCATGCGACCATGCTGGGCGAGCAGGGCATCATTCCGCAGGAGGATGCCGACAAGATTGTTGAGGGGCTTCGCGGCATCCTTGCGGACGTCAAGGCCGGCAAAATCACCTGGATGATCGATGCGGAGGACATTCACATGAACGTCGAAACGCTCCTGACGCAGCGCATCGGCGAGGCAGGCAAACGTCTGCATACCGGGCGCAGCCGTAATGACCAGGTTGCGCTCGACTGCCGCATGTACGCCAAACTCGCCTGCACGGAAACGCAGGAGATGCTCCGCGAACTGCTGGAGGTTCTGCTGAACATCGCACAGGATAACCTGCACACCATCATGCCGGGCTATACGCATCTGCAAAAGGCGCAGCCCATCACCCTTGCGCACCACATGATGGCGTATTTCCAAATGTTCCGCCGCGACCTCGACCGCTTTGCCCATGCCTATCAAGCGGCGGATGTGATGCCGCTGGGCAGCGGTGCGCTTGCCGGCACGACCTATCCGCTCAACCGCGAACGCGTCGCCGAACTGCTCGGCTTCTCCCAAATCAGCCAGAACAGCCTCGATGGCGTATCCGACCGCGATTTCCTGCTGGAGTATCTGTCCGCAGCATCCATCTGCATGATGCATCTGTCGCGCTTCTGCGAGGAGTTAATTCTCTGGAACACGAACGAATTCCGCTTTGTCGAGATGGATGACGCGTTTGCGACCGGTTCCTCCATCATGCCGCAGAAGAAGAACCCCGATGTTGCCGAGCTGATTCGCGGCAAAACCGGGCGCGTCTACGGCGATTTGATGGGGCTGCTGACTGTCATGAAAGGTCTGCCGCTCGCCTACAACAAGGACATGCAGGAGGATAAGGAAGCCTTCTTCGATGCGCGCGATACGCTCGTCAAGGGGCTGACCGTATTCACCGCGATGCTCAAAACCGTTACGTTCCGCAAGGATGTCATGGAGCGGGGCGCATCGGGCGGCTTTACCAACGCGACGGACTGCGCCGATTACCTTGTCAAGCACGGCGTGCCCTTCCGCGATGCCCATGCCGTTGTCGGGCGGCTCGTTGCGCATTGCCTGAACGAAAACAAAGCGCTGCTTGACCTGAGCCTCGATGAACTCAAGCAGTTCCACCCTGCCTTCGAGGCGGATGTGTTCGATGACCTGTCGATGCAGGCCTGCGTTGAAAAGCGCCGCATTCCCGGTGCACCCGCGCCGGATATGGTGCAGCAGGCGATTGACGAAGGACGGAAGTCCCTCAATCTGTAACGGAGGTATCCGTCATGACTTCATTCACGGAAGCGCAGGTCAGCCAGCTGTCCTCGCTGTTTGACGCAATGACCGCGTATTATACAGGCGACCAGCGCCGCATCAACCATTTTATCAAGGTACATGCCTATGCCCGTCAGATTGCGCTGCATGAGGGGCTGTCCGCGGACATGCAGTTCACGCTCGAAGCGGCGGCGCTCACACATGATATCGGCATCCGCGAGGCGGAGCGCCTGTACGGCGAATGCGGCGGCAAGCTGCAGGAGCGTCTCGGGCCGCCCGAAGCCACAAAGATGCTGACGGATCTCGGCTTTGATGCAGCCGTCATTGACCGCGTCTGCTTCCTGATTGCGCACCATCACACACTGCAGGGCGTTGACAGCATCGATTGGCGGATTCTGCTGGAGGCGGATTTCCTCGTCAATATGATTGAGGACAATCTTTCGGCAAACGCGATTGCGCAGGGCAAAGCGGTCATTTTCCGTTCACCGTATGCAGTAACACTGCTGGAACGCCTGAATCAAGTGCAATAAACACACAAAAACGGGTCAAGGGGGGACTTCGTCCCTTTTCCCGGCCCTTGCAGGGTGCAGGGACAGCGTCCCTGCTGAGGTTTGGGGCAACGCCCCAAATGGCTCATTCACAGCCGAGCGAAGCAATGGCTGCGGAATACTGCTGCAGGTAGTTCGCTCTGCGGAGCAAGCAGGGGCAAGAAAAAACGGACGAAGTCCGTGAAACAGGCGAAGCCTGCAATAACTGAACACACGATAGGAGCGATGGGTATGACATTACATGAACAGGTCACGGATATCCTCGCATCGGCTGTGGATGAGCAGGAATGCGCGGGCATCAGCGTGCTCATCCGCCATTGCGGCGAGGAAATCCTGTATACACAGGTCGGCATGGCGGACATGGAAGCCGGAAAGCTTCTCCATCGGGACAGTATCTTCCGGCTATTCAGTCAGACGAAGCCCATCACGGCAGCGGCAGTCATGCTGTTGGCGGAGCGCGGACAAATCGACCTGATGGACAGCGTTGACCGGTATCTGCCGGGTTTCAGGAATCCGCAGGTTGTGGATAAACAGGGTACCGTCCGCAGGGCGACGCGCGCGCCATGGATTATGGAGCTGCTGGGCATGACGGGCGGCGTGTGCTATCCGGACGTCGACCCTGCAGGGCAGTACGCCGCGAAGGTGTTCGAGGAAGCGCAGCAGGCAGCAACGACCGGCGCAGGCATCCCGACGGTGGACTTCTGCAACCGCCTCGGTCAGCAGCCGATGTCGTATCAGCCAGGTACGCACTGGCGGTATTCAGCGTGTGCGGATGTGCTGGGTGCGGTGGTGGAGGTCGTCAGCGGCATGCGCTTCGGCGAATTCCTGCGCCGCGAGTTCTTTGAGCCGCTGGACATGGTGGACACGGGTTTCTATGTGCCGGAGAACAAGCGCAGCCGACTCGTAACGGCCTATGAGCGGACGGAAAACGGACTCAAGCCGTGGACAGGCGTTCATCTGGCAGTCGGGCGCTATGACCGTGAGCCGGCATTTGAATCAGGCGGCGCGGGGCTTGTCTCGACGCTGGAGGATTACAGCCACTTTGCCGACATGCTGCTTTCCGGCGGACTGTACGAGGGTCGGCGGATTCTGTCACCCGCAACGGTTGCCTGCATGACGCAGCCGCAGCTGCGCGACGCCGTCCGCCGCGATTTGTGGGATTCGCTCGATGGGTACAGCTATGGGCACCTGATGCGCGTTTGTACAGACCCCGGGCGCGTTGCAGGGCTGGCATGTCTGGGCGAATACGGCTGGGACGGCTGGCTCGGCACGTATTTCTCAAACTTCCCCAACGAGCAGCTGACCATTCTGTCCATGCAGAACACGACCAACACCGGCACTTCCCGAACCATTCGCCGTGTGCGCAATGCTGTGCTCGCCGCCATCAGTCGCGGCGCGAAGATAGGAGAATAAACATGACAACCTGGGAGAAAATGCATTCCGGCAATATCTACGACCCCGGCGAGGCGGAGCTTGTCGAGGAACAGATGAAATGCCTTGACCGCCTCTATGAGTTCAACGTCACCCGTCCGATCGAGATGGAGAAGCGAACGGCCATGCTGAAGGAGATGTTCGCGGAAATCGGCGAGGGATGCTACATCGAGCCGCCGCTCCATGCGAACTGGGGCGGCAAGTATGTCCATTTCGGGTATCACGTGTACGCGAACTTCAACCTGACGCTCGTGGATGACACGCACATTTACATCGGCGACAATACGCTCATGGGACCGAACGTCACACTCGTCACGGCAGGTCACCCGATTCTGCCGGAGCTGCGTCTGCGTGGGCTACAGTATAACATGCCCATCCGCATCGGCAAAAACTGCTGGCTCGGTGCAGGCGTGACCGTGCTGCCGGGCGTCACCATCGGCGATCACACCGTCGTCGGCGCGGGCAGCCTCGTCACGCGTGACCTGCCGGCGAATGTCGTCGCGGTCGGCTCGCCGTGCCGCGTCATGCGCCCCATCAATGAGCACGACAAGGAATACTACTTCCGCGACAGAAAGCTGACAGAAGAAATTTAAGGCAACACCTTATTTGTGCGGTATTGCCTTAATCGGAAAAGAGACAAAGGAGGATGTGCCATGAAACGCATGCTTTCCCTGCTGCTGATGCTGCTGACACTTTCCATGACCTGCCCTGCGCTTGCGGAGGAGAACGTTGTCGCGCCGAAGGTCGCCTTCCGAAGCGACTTCATCATCGGGCAGAAGGATCATGAGGTCAGCGTGACCATTCGCTGCCTCAACAAGAACAGCGTAACCGTGCCTGAAAAGTACCTTGAGCTGCGCAATCACCGCGGCGAGGTGCTTGAGCGTGCCTTCTGGCGCAATCCGCAACATGACCTGACCTTCTCCGTCTATGTCACCGAAGAAATGCTGGGCGGTCAGCAGCTGTCCGTCTATCTGGACGGCGTGAAAATCAACACGGAGGATGCGTATGCCGCGTTCTATGACAGCTCCGTGTCCCGCGTGAAGCAGCTCAACCCGTCCGAGCCTGCCGTATCGGCAATGATTGTCTGCTCCGGCGCAACGGAAAGCCAGCTGAACGACATGCTGAATGTGCTGGACAAGTACGGCGTGAAGGCAACGTTCTTCATCACCGGCGATTTTCTCCGGAACACGCCCGAATACGCCAAGCGCATTGTCGAGGCAGGACACGAAATCGGCAGCCACGGCAACAACCTGATTGACATGACGCAGGTGACCTACGACCGCGCACGCCGCAACATCTCCGTGCTGAACGATGAATGCGAGGAGGTTCTCGGCATCCGTCCGCGCCTGTTCTACGCCCATATGGGTTCGACAAACGGAAATATCACCGCCATCGCCCGTGCGGAGGGCATGGAGGAATGCCTGTACACCATCGATGCGCGCGACTGGTCGGAATCGTACCGCGGGCTGTATAATCAGATGGTATCGTTCGTCACGTCCGACCGCGTCGTCAGCGGCAGCCTGATTCAGTTCCACATCAACGGCTATCAATCCGCCGAAGTGCTCGATGCAGGGCTTGACAACTGGATTAACGTCCGCGGCTACAAGGTCGTTACCGTCAGCGAGCTGATGGCGCTTTCCGGGCGCGAATTCCCAGCGATGCCCGACATTCCCGAGGCGGAATGACAGGAGGAAGCCTATGGATTCACAGCGTTTCACACACCCGATTGACCTTCGCAGCGTATCGCTTTCCGACCCGTTCTGGCAGCGTGAGACGGAACTCGTCCGCCGCCGCGTCATTCCGTATCAATGGGAGGCGCTGAACGACCGCGTGCCTGATGCTGCGCCGAGCTGGTGCATGCGTAACTTCCGCACCGCCGGGCGCATGATGGCGCAGCAGCGCACAAACGCGCAGTACGTGCCGCCGAAGTACACCTTCCGCGGCTTCGAGGCGCTGCCGGATGATCCTGCCCATCCCGAGGACGACCGGTTCTACGGCTTCGTGTTTCAGGATACGGACTTCAGCAAGTGGATTGAAGCGGTTGGCTATTCCCTCGCACAGCATCCCGATGAGCAGCTCGAGAAAACGGCGGATGCTGCGATTGACATCGTCTGTGCCGCGCAAACGCCCGATGGGTATCTCGACACGTATTACATCATCAACGGCATGGACGGCGCGCTAACAAATCTGCGCGACCATCACGAGCTCTACTGTCTGGGGCACCTGATTGAGGGCGCAATTTCGTACTTTCAGGCGACCGGCAAGGATCAGCTGCTGCATGCGGCATGCCGCTTCGCAGATTATATTGCTGACCGCTTCGGCGTTGAAGACGGCAAGTGCAAGGGCTATCCGGGACATGAGATTGCGGAGATGGCGCTCTTCCGCCTGTATGAGCTCACGCGCGAGGAGAAGTACCTGCGTCTGGCGTTGTATTTCATCAATCAGCGTGGTCAGGAACCGAATTACTTCCGCGAGGAGGAGCAGCGGCTGGCGCAGCGCGACCATCGGGCTGTCCGCAGCTTCAATCCGGATTACTATCAAGCTGGCAAGCCTGTCCGCGAACAGGAGGAGGCAACCGGTCATGCGGTGCGCGCCGTCTACCTGTATTCCGGCATGGCGGACGCGGCGCGACTGACGTGCGATGAGACACTGAAAACCGCCTGCGAACGGCTCTGGCGCGACATCGTGCAGAAAAAACTCTACATCACCGGCGGAATCGGCTCCACCCATCTCGGCGAGGCATTCTCCTATGCCTATGACCTGCCGAATGATGCCGCGTACTCCGAAACATGCGCCGCCATCGGGCTGGCGTTCTTCGCGCGGCGGATGCTGCAGATGACCCCGAAGCAGGAGTACGGCGACGTGATGGAACTCGCGCTGTACAACACAGTGCTTGCAGGCATGTCGCTCGACGGCACGCGTTTCTTCTATGTCAATCCGCTGAGCGTCGTTCCAGAAGCCTGCGAAAAGGACGAGCGCTTGCGCCATGTCAAACCTGTCCGTCAGCGGTGGTTCGGGTGCGCTTGCTGTCCGCCGAACATTGCACGAATTGTATCGTCCATCGCTTCCTATGCCTACACGGAGAATGACACAGCACTCCTGACGCACCTTTACCTCGGCGGCACAGTCGAAAAGCGCTTCGGACAGCATGTGCTCCGCATGACGACCGAAACGAATTATCCGTGGGACGGGCATATCAAGGTCACGCTTCATGCTGAACGGCCCGTTTCCGGCACGCTGGCATTCCGCCTGCCGGGCTGGTGCAGAAAACCGTCACTGCAGTCGGAAAAGCAAATCCGCATCGAAAACGGCTACGCATACCTGACCGGCGAATGGCGCGACGGTGAGGAAATCACACTCGATTTCCCGATGACGGTTCGCCTGTTCCGTGCAAACAGCCGCGTCCGCGAGGATACGCGCCTTGCTGCCGTCATGCGAGGTCCCGTCACGTACTGCGCCGAAGAGGCAGATAACGGTGCCGACCTGCATCTGCTGCGCATCAATGCGGATCAATTTGCAGAGCATGTCAGCGTGCTGCCGGATCATTGCTTCGGTCATCCGAGCATCCGGCTGCTGGTGCCCGGTTACCGTGCAGAAACCGATTCGCCGGATTCGTTGTACGCCGAATACTGCAAGCCGGTTGAAACGCCCTGCAAAATCGCCCTCATCCCCTATTACGCATGGGGAAACCGCGGCGAGGGCGAAATGCGCGTGTGGCTGAACGTCTGACAGCATCGGCACGCGGAAAAACCACGAATTGGCGGCAACTCCATCGCGAAAATCCTTGACACAGCTTGAATTCTGTGCTATACTGCCATTTGAGCCGCACGGGAGAGGTATGCCTAAATGCGCATCTGCGCAACCTCAGATTCCGGCGAGTATATATTAGGAGGTGCTTTTTGTCATGTACGCAGTCATCAGCGCTGGCAATAAGCAGTACAAGGTTTCTCAGGGTGAAACCATCTACATCGACAAGGTGAATCAGGAGGATGGCTCTGCCATTTCCTTCGATGCCATCATGATCGTCAATGACGGCGACGTGAAGGTCGGTAACCCCACTGTCGCGGGCGCGACCGTTGAGGGCAAGATCGTCGGTCAGGTCAAGGGCGAAAAGATCCGCATCTACAAGTACAAGTCCAAGAAGAACTACCATCGCCGTGCCGGTCATCGTCAGCCCTACACGAAGGTGGAAATTACCGCGATCAACGCGTAATGACACGCGCGGTCTTCTTTGAGAATGCTGCCGGACAGGTCACGGGTATTTCCGTGAAGGGTCATTCGGGCTATGCCGAGGAAGGCAGCGATATCGTGTGTGCAGCGATTTCCGTGCTCGTCGTCACAGCAGATCAGGCGCTTTGCCGTCTGGTTGGTCTTTCGCCCATCGAACGGGGCGGTGAAGACGGCTATGTGGAAGTTTGGCTGCCGCCGGACTTGACGGAGAAGCAATCAGAACAGGCGCAGCTGCTCTTCGGGGCGCTCCGCATTGGTCTGGAAGCCATCGCTGAGCAGTATCCGGCATTTTTCCGGCTCTCTGTCCGCCGGGCAGCATGAGCCGCCGACCTTGATTGATATAAACGGAGGGTATTACCATGATGAAGCTTAATCTTCAGCTGTTCGCTCATAAGAAAGGTATGGGTTCTACCCGTAACGGACGCGACAGCGAATCCAAGCGCCTCGGACCGAAGCGCGCAGACGGTCAGTTCTCCCAGGCTGGCAACATCCTTGTTCGTCAGCGCGGCACGAAGATTCATCCCGGCCTGAACGTGGGCATCGGCAAGGACGACACCCTGTTCGCCCTGGTGAGCGGTGTTGTTCGTTTCGAGCGCCTTGGCCGTGACAAGAAGCAGGTTTCCGTCTATCCTGTGGCGGAGTAAACTGCACTCATTCCCCTGGTTCGTCCGCCTGATGACCGCAGCGATGCGTCATCAGGTGTTTTGATTTCTATCGTTTTGCGCTGATTTTTCCGCTTTATCTTCGAGCAAGCAATTTTCATAACCGAACTTTCATGCTACATCAAGGGGCTTTCTACTCGCCCCATTAAACCCCTTCTGGAAGGAATTTGACCACCATGATCGGAACAATCATCAATTCTGCAGCGATTCTGCTGGGCACCTTTTGCGGCGTGCTCGCAAAGCGCGGCATCCCTGAACGTCTCCGCGATGCCGTCATGCAGGGGCAAGGGCTCTGCATCGTGCTCATTGGGTTGTCCGGCGCACTCAAGACGACCAGCACTCTCTGCATGATTCTCAGCATCGTGCTGGGCAGCCTGCTCGGCGCGGGACTTGACATCGAGCGTCGTCTGAACAACCTCGGCGAGCGCCTCGAAAAGCGCCTGCTCCGCGGCAAGACGGAGGAAAACGGCGGCATCGCGCGTGGTTTCGTGTCGGGTACGCTGATGTACTGCGTCGGCGCGATGGCGATTGTCGGCGCAATGAACAGCGGTCTGCACGGCGACCATAGCACCCTGATTGCAAAGGCGTTGCTGGACGGCGTCATCTCGGTGTTCCTTGCAAGTTCGCTGGGCATCGGCGTGGCGCTCTCGGCGGTATCCGTGTTCCTGTATCAGGGGCTGATTACGTTGCTGTCGGGGCTGCTGCAATCCGTACTGACGGACGCAGTCGTCACGGAAATGGGGGCGGTCGGCGGACTGCTTGTCGCCGGTGTCGGACTCAACATGATTTACGATAAGCACATTTCCGTCGGCAATATGCTGCCGGCGATGTTCCTCCCGATTGCGATTCTTCCGCTGATGCAGCTGTTCTCATAACAGCAGGAGGGGATCATGCGCATTTTGAAAGCAACCACACCGAAATCCGAGGATGAGATGCTCTTTTCCGCCTACGACCTCAAGCAGCTGCTGATTCCGCTGCTGGCGGAGCAGTTTCTGGTCGTGCTGATTGGCATGATGGACACAGTCATGGTGTCCTCCTGCGGCGAACAGGCAATGAGCGGTGTTTCGCTGGTGGACAGCATCAACGTGCTGCTGATTGGCGTGTTCTCTGCCCTTGCGACTGGCGGTGCGGTGCTCGTCAGCCAGCATCTGGGCAAAAAGCAGATTGAAGCGGCGCAGGCAGCCGAAAAGATGCTGTTCTATGTCGTACTGGCAGTGTCGGTGGTCATCATGGCGATTTGCCTGATTTTCCGCAATCCGCTGCTGACGCTGATTTTCGGCGATGTGGAAGAAGAAGTCATGCAAGCGAGTCGGTCTTACTTCCTGATGTCTGCGCTGTCGTATCCTGTCATGGCCATTTACAACGCGTACTGCGCCCTGCTGCGCTGCACGGGCAATCCGCGTGCGACCATGCACTCGTCCTTCATCATGAACATCGTCAATCTCATCGGCAACAGCCTGACGATTTACGTGTTCGGCTGGGGCGTCATCGGCGCGGGACTGGCAACGCTGATTTCACGTGCGGTCGGTGCGTGGGTGACGAACCGGGCGCTGCGCAATCCGAAATGCCGCGTGCCGTATCCGGGCATGCTGCCGTTTGCCTGGGATCTCGGCGAGGTGAAGAAGATTCTGTCCGTCGGGCTGCCGAGCGGCTTCGAAAACGGGCTGTTCCAGCTCGGTAAGCTGCTCCTGCTGAGCATGATTGCCACCTTCGGCACGGCAAGCACCGCCGCAAACGCTGTTGGCAACACACTCGGCTCTTTTCAGTGCCTGCCGGGCAACGCCATCGGGCTGGCGATGATTGCCGTTGTCGGGCAGTGCTGCGGTGCACATGAATACGAGCAGGCGCGGTACTACACGCGGCGGCTGATGCAGATTGCCTACCTGTGCATGGGCACGCTGAACATCCTGATGCTCCTGTGCAACCCGATTATCACGATCCCCTTCAACCTCTCCGACGAAGCGACGGTGCTTGCGCGGCAGATTGTCGCCCTGCACGGCTCAGGATGCGTGCTGCTCTGGCCGATGTCCTTTGTGCTGCCGAATGCGCTGCGTGCCGCCGGCGATGCGCGGTATACCATGACGATTTCGACCTTTTCCATGGCCGCATTCCGGATTTTGTTCGGATTCATCCTCGCGAAAAGCTTCGGCATGGGCGTGCTGGGTGTCTGGCTGGCGATGCAGATTGACTGGGTGTTCCGGATTGTTTGCTTCATCGTCCGCTGGAGGGGCGGCAAATGGCAAACCAAAACACTGGTCTAATCCCAAATACGCATAACTTCTATGCAGATGCGTTCAACGCCATCGCAAAAGGGGTCAAGGGAGTTCCTCCCTTGATCCCCGCGCAACCCAGTACAATCTGGTGCAACCCGGCACCCAAATCTACCACTATCCGTCAATTCTGTGCAGTTACGTTACACCCCATCTCATCCAGTATGGG
>CAVANO010000025.1:0-21768 GCA_963590165.1 Anaerovoracaceae bacterium | reverse complement strand
TTAGCTCAGCTGGGAGAGCATCTGCCTTACAAGCAGAGGGTCACAGGTTCGAGCCCTGTTGTTCCCACCATCACTTAAATGGCCCGGTAGCTCAGTTGGTTAGAGCGCCAGCCTGTCACGTTGGAGGTCGAGGGTTCGAGCCCCTTCCGGGTCGCCATCTCGCCTTGGTAGCTCAGTCGGTAGAGCAGCAGACTGAAAATCTGCGTGTCGGTGGTTCGATTCCGCCCCAAGGCACATAACATATGCGGTAGTAGCTCAGTTGGTAGAGCGCCACCTTGCCAAGGTGGAGGTCGCGGGTCCGAGCCCCGTCTACCGCTCCATTTCGTATGATGGTGCCATAGCCAAGTGGTAAGGCAAAGGTCTGCAAAACCTTCATTCTCCAGTTCAAATCTGGATGGCACCTCTTCAAGGCTGTCTCGCATGAGATGGTCTTTTTTTTTATCGCAAAACCGGATAAAAAACGGCACACCATCGCGAAAAAAACGAATTTCTCCGGTGGTGTGCTGTTTGATTGAAAACTTGTTACTGGAACAGCGCCGGCATGATGTGGTACATGTACACGTAGACCGCGGCGAGGGTGTGCGTGCCGCCGAGCATCATCGAACAGCTCGTGTTCTTGCCGAGAATGAAGAAATCGGAATAGGACAGCAGGGATTCCATCTGGCTTGTGGAAATATTGAATGCCTCATCGTCCGTTCCGGTGGCAAAATACAGGCGGAAATCGTTGCGCCCGAAGCCCTGCGTCAGAATCGCCTCATACAGCGCCTGCGAGGACAGCTCGCTGTCGCGGATGCCTGTGATGCCGCCTTCGCCGTCGTCCCAGGAGGCTTCGCTGATGGGCAGGAACCAGCGGAAAGCATCCATGCGCTGCGCAAAGATGTACCAGACGGCAGTTCTGCCGAGCGAGAAGCCGGCAACCGCGCGGTGGTCGCGCGAGGCAAGCAGACCGTCAGCATCGGTGGATTCGGCATAGGTGCGGTACTGGCTTTCAACGGCGGGCACGATGTCCTCAACCAGCTCGCGCGAGAAGGTCGCCGTGACCTTGACCTGCTCGGACAGCGGCATGTACGAAATCCATTCGTCATCCGGCGAATAGTACGTCGGCGCAACGACAATCATCGGCTCCAACTCGCCCAGCGCAATCATATTGTCCAGCAGGTTCTGGAAGGAAGTCACCTTCTCGGTCGAAATGTAGTTTTTCGGCGAACCGCCCGATGCGTGCAGGATGTACATGATGTCGTACTGCTTGTCGGGATTCTCGTCGTATTCTGCAGGCAGGTAGATGTATACGTACTTCGCCTGCGGATCATCGTCCGTCGTGGTGTAGTGGATGCGCTCGACGCGTCCCGCCTGTTCGCAGGGCTGCAGATAGCTGTCCGGCAGGTCATCGGCGGTAAAGGCGGCTTCGGTCAGCGATTCCTGCCAATTAGGCGGCGCTTCGCCGAAATCGGTGCCGGTCGCGAGCGCATCGTCCGGCAGATCGTCAGCAGAGGGTTCCTCCGCAAAGGCAGAGAGCGGAATGCAGAGCAGGAGCAGCGCGAGAAGAAGCGAGATCAGGCGTGTGCGGTTATGCATGTTGTCCTCCGTCATTTTTGGTCTGGGCGGAATCGCCCTTGGGGGTGCAGGGCATCGAAAGGACGACGACAGCGCCGTCATCGTTGCGGATGGAGATGTGCATGGCGCCTTTGCTGTAGTAATGCAGGCGCAGGCAGGTGTTGAAAAGCCCGATGTGCCCCGTGTTCATGTCGGCACCGTTGGGCTGGCTGCTGATTTCGGAGATGCGCTTGTTCAGGTTTTCCAGCACGTCCGGCGCGAAACCAACGCCGTTGTCGCGGATTTCCAGATGCAGCATGTTCTCCTCGATGCGTCCGGTGACCGACAGGCGGCGCAGCGTGTTGCTGCCGTTGAAGCCGTGGATGAGCGCATTCTCGACGATGGGCTGGAGCGTCAGTTTCGGCAGCGTCAGGGAGTACATGTTCTCCGGCACATCGATGGTGTACTCAAGGTTGTCCTCGTAGCGCGCCTTGGAGAGCAGCAGGTAATTGCGAACGTGTTCGATTTCCTCGCCGAGCGTGGCGGATTGGGAGCGTGTATCGGTGGAATAGCGGAGCATCTGCGCAAACTGGTCGCAGATTTCGATGATTTCAAAGCTGCCGGTTTCCATCGCCTTCGCGCTGATGATGTTGAGTGTATTATAGATGAAGTGCGGATTCACCTGCGTCTGCAGGGCACTCAGCCGCGCGGACAGGGCGCCGGAGCGGAGCGTCATCTCGTTTGCCGTGCTCTCTCTCAGGCGGAGCATCATGGCGTTGAACGCCTGCTCGAGCTCATAAATTTCCTTGTCGCGGCGGCTGACGACAACGGTGCTCAGGTTCTGCGTAATGGAGGGGTCTGCACTCAGGGCAACGTCGGCAGGGAACTGGCGAACCTTCTTTGTCAGCCGGCGGATGGAAGAGGTCAGCCCGAAGGAGACCAGCGTAATCAGCGCGGCGGCAGGCAGCAAGATGTAGAAGGCGTAGCGTTGCATATCCCTCGTGATGAATATGTTTTTCTGCAGGTCAACGCTGGCATCCTGCGCAATATACAAATGAAGCGAAAGTGCATCAATGTGCTTGTACAGCGTGCTGTAGCTCTGATTCGTCTCCTCGATGTTGACGATGGTGTACACCCCCTCCTCGACAATTTCGGGCCACGCGATGATGTCATCCGTGCTGGAGAAGAGGGTCGTGCCGTCATCGAAAATCGCCTGCACAATGACGGCCTGATTGTCGATGAAGCTCATGATGCGCTCCAAATCGGCATATTCCTTACTGACTTCCAGATAGCCGATGGGCGTGCCGTGATAGAGCACCTGCTGGACAATGCCGTATACGTGCACATTCTCGCGCAGGGAGAACGGGTCGTCATGCGGTGCGAGAATGACGGCGGTCAGCGTATCATCGGCGGCGGAGAGGTAGCTCAGGCTGTTGATGATGCTTTTTGCTGCATCGCTGCCGCTGACCAGGGTGTTGTCCTTGTCGGCGCGGCTGGTGATGTAAAGTCCGTCGCGCGTGTAGAACGTGACGCGGTAGTAATTTTCGACCATCGGCGACTGATACATCAGCTGAAGCGCCTTCTGCGCCGCGGCAAGACCAACCTTGTTGTCGTCGCTGTCATCGCGCACCATCTGGTTGAGGGAGGACAGGAAGCTCGGCGTGCCGACAAGCGTATCAAGCGTCAGCTCCATCATTTCGATATCCTGCGACAGGTCGCGCTCGATGGCCGCTGTCATGTTGGAAAAGCGCGCTTGCGTGAAGGACATGGCGCCGTCAATAGAGCAGGTGGCAGCGTAGGAACTGAAAATCAGCAGCGCGGCGAGAATGGTCGCCGTAAAAATGACGGTCATCTTGATGCTCAGCTTCATGGGGCGTGTTTCCGTCCTTTCAAAAGGGTGAGGGAGGTGCTGTTTACGAAAATTATAGCATAATTGAAGTCTTTAGAGGAAGAAAGGAGGAGAAAAAAACGGCATAGTGAACGATATTCCAGCCGGTTGTGCTGGATTTTCCTACTTATGCCCGGTATGTTGGTTTTTTGCCACGAGGCGTTTTAAATCTTATCGCTCGATTTTTTCCGCAATCGAGTACAATAGCATTGAAAAGAATGCGGTGGAACATCATAAGGCTCCCCGCAAGAAGAAGGAGGACTCTCTCATGAAAAAAATGACTACCCTGCTTCTGTCTCTGGTGCTTATGCTGAGCCTGACCGTGCCCGCATTGGCATACAATGACAGCGTGAACCTCGAAGCCCCCAAGGCGAAGGGCGTCGTGATTGACGGCGATCTCTCCGACTGGGATACGACCCGCTGCGTGAAGATCAACACCGAAGGCCAGATCACCGACCAGATCGAACACTGGGACGGCGAGGCGGACTGCTCCGTTGAAGTCTATGCAATGTGGGACGAGGAAAACCTCTACATCGCCATGAAGATTCTCGACGACACGCCCCTGGTTTACCGCGAAGGCTTCCCGCTCGATGAACTCGACGCTGTGGTTCTGTTCCTGAGCACGAACCCCGATGCCGACGCGACCCGCACCGCTTACGAAGCGACCGACTGGCGCATCGTGCTGTCTGCGGACTCCTTCAATGACAGCTACGACTTCTTTACCTACGTTGACCGCGACATGGTGGCGGACAACAAGGGCTGGGAGACCGCAGGCGAATACGGCGACGAGCTGGTGTTCGACGACTACGAGGCGGCCATCGTGAAGATCGACGGCGGCATCGTCTGGGAGAGCAAGCTGCCCCTGCACAACCTCGCCAATGACGACATTGCGCAGCTGACCCCCGCTGCCGGCATGACGCTCGGCTTTGACTTCTCCATCCTCGACGTTGACCTGCCCTGCCCCGGCATCCACAGCCTGCGCATGCAGCTCACCGCTGAGCTGACCGGCAAGGACCGCAAGCCCACCATGCACAATGTCGACGAGGATCCCAGCCTGTGGGGCACGCTGACGCTTGTGGAGGAATAAGATGAAGCTGAAAAGAATCGGAGCGATGCTGCTGACCGGCGTGCTGGCGCTGACCGCACTGACCGGTACCGCATTCGCAGCAAAGCGCGAGAAGAAGAGCGCGGATGACATGGATCTCGCCGCGATCATCGAAGACACCACGGCGAGCGGCACCGTCAACGTCTACCACTGGTGGACGGCCGGCGGCGAAAAGGACGCCATCGAGAGCGTCGTTGACGGCTTCTCCAATGTGTTCACCAACATCAAGGCAAAGTCGAACGCCATCCCCGGCGGTGCAGGCGGCGCCATGGTTATGAAGGTCAAGGTGCTCCAGCAGGCCGGCAAGAGCCCGGAAACGTTCCAGGCGCATCCCGGTCAGGAAATCGAGCCTTACCTGTCTTCCAACCTGCTGCTGAACCTGAATCAGGTTTGGGATTACGCGAACCTGGCTGAGCGCGCGCTGCCCGGCATCGAAGAGCTGTGCACCGCGTCCGACGGCAACAAGTACATTGTCCCGATCGGCATCCACAAGACGAACGTCATTTTCTACAACATCCACGTGTTCGAGAAGTACGGCATCGAAATTCCGGATCACGAGAACATCACGTGGGACGAGTTCTGGTCTATCTGCGAGCAGCTCGCGGCGGTCATGCCTGACGGCGAGTATCCGCTGGATCTGGGCGACCGCAAGGGCTGGCCGGCATGCCAGGTGTTCGAAGATATCATGATCGGCACCGATCCGCAGCTCTATGAGGACTTCATCAACGGCATCTACGATGTGGACAAGGTGACTGAGGTACTTTCCACCTACGCTCGCCTGATGGACTATGTCGCGCCCGACCACTCCAGCCGCGACTGGTATGAGACCTCCGGTCAGGTCGTTGCCGGCACCTACGCCATGCAGATCATGGGCGCCTGGATGCAGCCGCTGATGACCAGCATGGGTCAGGTCTACGGCGAAGACTACGGCGTGTTCACCTTCCCCGGCACCGACGGCTGGTTCGGCATGAATGTTGACGGCTTCGTCGTGTCCAATGACTCCGCGGACGTCGAGGGCGGCGTGCGCTGGGCGTACAACGTGTCCACGCCGGATGTGCAGGTCGCGTTCTCCCAGCTCAAGGAGTCCATCTCTCCCTACAATGATACCCCCGACGACGTTTACTGCGAGCTGACCCTCAAGTTCAAGAACGAGCTGACAGCTGAGACGACGAAGGTTTATCCCAGCTTCACCCACGGCACGGCACTGCCCTGGAGCGCATCCACGAGCCTGCAGACGCAGATTCAGGAATTCGCCACCTCGACAGACCATGACGCGGAATATTTCGCCAACAAGATTGTCAACATCCTCAAGGAAGCAGGCGTGAAAGGAGACTGGAACATTGTTGATTAAGCAGTGGCTCAAGCGCGGCGCGGCGCTGGCAGCATCAGTTGCCCTGTGCGGCACGATGATGACCGGCATGGCGCTGGCCGAAGCGGAAACGGCGACTTACGAGCAGCCGACCCTGAACCCCCATTCCAAGTCCATCATCGAGGTGGACGGCTATCAGTTCATCGACCTGAATAGCAACGGCACGCTGGACGTTTACGAGGACTGGCGCGAGGACGCGGAAACGCGTGCCGCCGACCTGGTTTCTCAGATGACCGTCCGCGAGAAGATCGCGCAGATGCAGCATCCGACCTTCCTGCCGCGCTCTGACGGCAAGATTCCTTCCTATCTGGAAAAGTGGTGCAACACCGAGGGCATCGGCATGCTGCTCATCCGCGAGCTGAACAGCGTTGAAGCCGCCGCCACGACGATGAATACCATTCAGGAATACGCGGAAGCGTCTCGGCTTGGCGTTCCGGTGCTGGTGTCCATGGACTCCGTGCACGGCCTGAGCTACGTCACCGGCGCGACCGTTACCCCGCATAACCTGGCACTGGCTGCCACCCGCGACGAAGAGCTGGTCACGAAGCTGGCTGAAATCGCCCGCGAGGAGCATCTGGCAATCGGCGTCCGCATGACGCTTTCTCCTGAAGCGGATATCGCTTCTGAACCCCGTTGGGGCCGCGTCATGGAGACGTTCGGCGAAGACCCTGACCTTGTGACCCAGATGACCGTTGCGCAGGTTGTCGCGTTCCAGAACGGCAAAGACGGCCTGAACACCGGTTCCATCGTTGCCTGCATGAAGCACTTCCCCGGCGCCGGCCCGCAGATGGACGGCAAGGACACCTCTCCGATCGTGTCCACCGAGGAAACCCTGCAGACGCACCTGAAGCCCTATCTCGCGGCACTCGAAGTGAACGTTGCTGCGATCATGCCTTACTACTCCGTGCCGCTGGCACTGGATATGGAAAACTCCGCCATCGGCTCCAAGGCGACGCTGCAGGATCTGCTGCGTGACGAGCTTGGCTTTGAAGGCATCATCCAGACCGACTGGGGCATGATCTGGGCAATCCAGGAAGCTCTGGGCACCATGACCGGCGAAGAAATCTCCGATGAGGAAGCTATCCTGATCGGTGTCACCGAGAGCCGCGTTGACGGCATCGGCGGCGAGAGCATCAAGCTGATTGACTACATGGAGCAGTACTACAACGAGGGCAAGATCGACGAAGACATCCTGACGGCTGCCGCGACGCGCATCGTCCTGGTGAAGTTCCAGATGGGTATGTTCGAGAATCCCTACTGCGACGTTGAGTATGCAGTGTCCTACGTTGGCAACGAAGAGAATCAGGCTGTGAACCTTGAAGCGGCTGAAAAGGCAATGACGCTGCTCAAGAATGACGGCACCCTGCCGCTGGATGCGAATGCGGAGCAGACGATCCTTGTCTGCGGCCCGCGCGCCGGCGATATGGACTCCCTGGTCGGCGGCTGGTCCTCTCAGCAGGAAGGCCTGACGATCGCTGACGCCATCGCGGAATACGCTGGCGAAAAGACCACCGTCATCTACGAGGCGGAGGATGTTACGCGCATTGCAGAGCTGGCACAGGATGCGGATGTCATCATCGTGTCCGTCGGCGAGCCGAGCTATCAGCACGATCCGCCGTGGGGCTATGACACGCTGGAAATCACCTCCAGCCAGCAGGAAATCCTTGAAACGGCTGTGGCAAGCGGCAAGCCCGTCATCACGGTTGTGACCGGCGGCCGTCCCTACATCCTGACCTGGTGCGACGAGAACACGAACGCCATCCTTGAAGCCTACTATCCGGGCTCTCAGGGCGGCATCGCCATCGCCGAGACCATCTACGGCATCAACAACCCGACCGGCAAGACGCCGATCCAGTTCCCCCGCGATATGGAATCTGTCAACAATCAGGAAGGCGACGTCTCCTTCGACCTTGAGAACCCGCTGTACGACTACGGCTGGGGTCTGAGCTACGACACGGCTGAATAACGAATAGGCAGGGGACAGACCGTTAGCGCTGCGAGACCTGATCGTCGGGATCGCCTAAATAATTGCCTCCTCTCAAAACGCGGGGAGGAAGCTTCCCGGGACAGGAAGCTTCTTCCCCGTCTATCTCCTGTCTGTCCCAATTGCTGATGGAGGGACTGCCTATGGAAACAATATCGGAATTTTTTGATAACCTTGGTTACATGACATTCTCCAACGATACGTTCTGGATCGTCTGCATGGTGCTTGTCGCCCTGATCCTCGCGTATCAGCTGCTGCTGAAGCGGTTCGCGCCGGCAGTGACGGCACCGATCACGAAGTTCTTCGACCGTCATCCGCTGATCTGGCTCTGCATTCCGGCGGCGCTGCTGATTTACTTCGTTTACGTTTCTCTGGGCTGGAACCTGTGGGTGTCCGTTTCGGACTGGCAGGCCGGCGAGCTTGAAGCCAGCTACGGCTGGGGCGGCTTCGGCAACTACGTCAAAATGTTTACCAGCGATACCTTCTGGCCGGCGCTCAGGAACACGCTGCTGCTGTTCTGCCTGATTCCGCTGTGCCTGCTGCTGGGTCTCGGCCTGGCGCTGATCATGGATCAGGGACTGCGCGGCACGGCAGTCTTCCGCACGCTGATTCTGCTGCCCTTTGCGCTGTCCTTCGTCGTAACCGGTACGGTCTGGGCTTACATGTACCGTCCGTCCGGCGGCGTGCTGAACTCCTTCCTGCAGATTCTGGGCGTGGATGTTTCGGCAGCGATGAAGAGCGGTCACCTGATGTGGGCATCATCGAACAATACGATCATGCTGTCCGTCATCATTGCCATGGTCTGGCAGTTCTCGGGCTATGTCGCGGTCATCTTCCTTGCGGCGATCAAGAACGTCCCGACGAACATCATCAACGCGGCAAAGCTGGACGGCGCGTATATGCCCCGCATCTATATGAAGCTGATCATTCCGCAGCTCAAGGGTGCAATGGGTTCCTGCATCACCATCCTGGCGATGTACGCGCTGCGCTCCTTCGACTTCATTGTCTCCCTTGTCGGCTACACGACCTCGTCCGCGTGGACGCTGCCGATTTGGATGTACAATGAGGCATTCCAGAACAATAACTTCGCATACTCTGCGGCAATCAGCTGCTTCCTGCTGGCGCTGGTGCTTGTGCTGATTCTGCCGCTGACATATTGGACGAACAGGAGGAAGTGACGGTATGCAAAACAATGCGAGCATTGAACGCAGCAAAGCCGCTCAGCAGGCTCAGACCGTCCGGGTCAAGCCGAAGTGGCACATGACGGTGCTGCATATCGTGTATTATCTCATCATGGTCGTCTTCCTGGTGTTCTACATGCTGCCCTTCTGGGGCACGGTGATGACTTCCTTCAAGACAAACACCGAGGTCATGACCACGACCCCCATTACGCCGCCTTCCGAATGGACACTTGAGGGCTACGCAAGCGCGATGGAGGAACTCGGACTGCCGCTGCTGACGTCGCTGTTCGTGACGATCTTCGGCGCGCTGGGCTCGGTCTTCCTCGGTTCCATCTGCGCCTACGGCCTGAGCAAGTGGAAGTTCAAGCTGAACAACGTCTTTTTCATTGCACTGGTCGCGGCAACCTACCTGCCCTTCCAGGCCATCCTGATTCCCCTGCTGCAGACGATCAACGCGCTCGACCTCTATGACAATGTCTGGGGACTGGTGCTGGTGCATACGGTCTTCGGTATGCCGATGTGCACGGTCATGATGCGCGGCTATTACGCCGACGTGCCGGATGCGCTGATTCGTCAGGCCATGATCGACGGCAACGGCGTGTGGCAGATCTACCGCAAGATTGTTGTCCCGAACACGAAAATCGCAACCATCACGGTCTTTGTTTTCCAGTGCACGTCCATCTGGAACGAGATGCTCTTCGCGCTGGTGCTGGGCGGCTACGATTCCAAGCCCGCTACCATCGCCCTGAACGAACTCGCCGGCACCATGGCTGCCGAGTTCAACGTCCAGATGGCTGGTTCCCTGATTCTGGCGCTGCCGGTGCTGGTGCTCTACATCTTCATGGGCAAGTACCTGATCAGCGGTCAGATGAGCGGTGCTGTTACGGCAAGCTGACGTAAATTTAGGAAAGGAAACAAAAAGATGATCAGCCTGAAGAAAATCGCAGCGGTTACGCTGTCAGCAATGCTGGCGCTGTCCGCACTTCCGGCTTCGGCGGAAGAAACAACCTACGTCCAGCCCGAGCTTGGCGCGCGCGTCAAGAATATCATCGAGGTGGATGGCTATCAGTTCAAGGATCTGAACGATAACGGCGAGCTTGACCCCTATGAGGACTGGCGTCTGAGCGCTGAAGAACGCGCGGATGACCTGCTCAGCCGCATGGAGCCTGTCCAGATGGCGTCGCAGATGGTGCATCTCACCCTCGTCTCCAAGAAGGACAGCTGGTTTACCGACTACAACGTGGGCTTCGCGCTTGTTTACGAGTATGTGTTTGACAGCGCGAAGGATGCCGCTGAGCGCACGAACGAGATTCAGGAGCTGTCCGAAAGCTCTGCGCTGGGCATTCCGGTCGTCTTCTCCATGGATACTGAAATCGGCGCCGCGTTCATCAATGACGCGACGTTCCTCCCCGACCAGCTCAACCAGGGCGCCGCGAACGATGAAGACCTCGTGGCTCGCCTGAATAACGTGCTCCGCGAGGAGCTGATGGCGGTCGGCATCCGCATGGCGCTTTCGCCTGACGCTGACCTGATGACCGACCCCCGCTGGGGACGCAATCAGGAGACGTACTCCGAGGATACCGAAGTTGTGCAGAAGCTGATTGTGGCGGCTGTCCAGTCGCTGCAGCAGGGTTCCAGCCTGTCTGAAAACTCCGTCATCGCGACCGTCAAGCACTTCCCCGGCGCAGGCGCGCAGGAGAACGGCGTTGACGCATCTCCCCTGACCATCGCCGAGGATTCCCTGGAGCTGCATCTGGCCGGCTTCAAGGCTGCCATCGCGGCGGGCGTCGCGGCGGTCATGCCCTACGGCTATTCCACCGTGCCCTACCTGGGCGGTGACGCGGTCGAGAACTCCGCTGACCAGAGCTCCGTCGTTATGACGGATCTGCTCCGCAATCAGCTGGGCTTTGAAGGTCTCATCCAGACCGACTGGGGTCTGAATTTCGCGGGCGCGGCGAATGCGGGTGCTGATATCCTGGGCGGCGCGGGCGTGCGCTCCACCAATCAGCTGATCAGCAGCGTCGACGAGAGCCGTCTGAAGGACGCCTGCCGCCGCATCCTGATTGCCAAGTTCCAGCTGGGCATCTTCGAAAATCCGTATGTGGATGCTGACGCGGCATCCGAAATCGTGGGCAGCGCCGAGCACAAGGCAGTTGCAAAGGAAGCGGCTGCAAAGTCCCTGACGCTGGTCAAGTATGAAAATGCTGAATCCCTTGCCGGCAAGTCCTTCGTGGTGGCTGGCGAGCTGGCGACCGACCTGCGCGCCCTCAACAGCGGCTGGACGGCGAAGTCCCCGACGGAGCTGACCGGCACGACGCTGCTGGAGGCATTCCAGAACAAGGCTGGCGCGGACAACGTGACGTACTACGCGACGGCTGAGGAAATCCCTGCTGACCTGACGGGTGTGACCGCCGTGGTCGTCCTGGGCGAAAAGAGCGGCACGCATGATCCGGAATGGGGTGCGGACACGCTTGAATTCCCCGAAGATCAGGTTGCGCTGATGCAGGCGTTGGACAACGCCGGCGCGAATGTCATCGCGGTGGTGCTGATGAACCGCGCGTACGTGATGACCCCTGTTGCCGAGACCTGCGACACCATCCTGCTGGCGTATCGTCCGGGCGTGACCTGCGGCGCGGAAGCGGTGGCGGAAGCGCTCTTCGGCGAAGCAGCCATCACCGGCAAGACGCCGTTCCAGATTCCGGCTTCCATGGATCAGGTACTCGCGCAGCGCGAGGATCTGCCGATGGACATCGAGAATCCGCTGTATGAATACGGCTACGGGATCGAAGTCGCATCCTTCGGCGAGTAAAAACACGTTTCCCGTTCGGGATGACCGGCAGTCGCCTCCTTTGCCGCCGGTCATTCCCGAACATCCCCATAAAGTTTCCCCAGACTTCGTCTGATCTTTTCCTTCGTCTGATCTCTTTCTTCGTCTGATCTCTTCGTCTGGTCTCCGATGATTTGCCAGATGAAATGGCAACCGAAGGGTGCATGGGCGATCGGAAAGCCCCTGCTCGCGTCCGCAGATGCGAAATCCCCTGCAAATGGTTAGCATCTTGTAACAAACAGGATGGCAGAAAAGAGTACAGACATTGTCTGCTTGCAATTTTCCACCGGATGGCATATAATAATGGCATCGCTGCCTCGTTGCCTCCACAGAAAGGTCGTAGATATCATGGCTTCCATTTCGATCAGAGACATGAGCGTTAGCTATAACAAGGGAAAGACTTTTGTGCTGGATAAGCTGAATCTGGAGGTCAAGGACGGCGAATTCTGCGTGTTCCTCGGACCTTCCGGCTGCGGCAAGTCGACCGCCATGCACTGCATCGCGGGTCTGCTGCATCCCGTTTCCGGCGAAATCCGCTTCGGCGATACGGTCATGACCGCCGCCAACGGCAAGAAGGACACCACCTTCGTGCCGCCGCAGGAACGCAACATCGCCATGGTGTTCCAGGAATACGCTCTGTATCCGAACATGACGGTGCGCGAGAACATGTCCTTCGCCCTCAAGACCAAGAAGGCGCCGAAGGAAGAAATCGAAAAGCGCGTCAACTACATGGCGAACATGCTGTCCATTGAGAACTTGCTCGACCGCCGCCCGGCAGAGCTTTCCGGCGGTCAGCGTCAGCGCGTTGCGCTCGGCCGTGCCCTTGTGCGCGATCCGCAGGTCTTCCTGCTGGACGAACCGCTGGGCAACCTCGATGCGAAGCTGCGCGATCAGGTTCGCTATGAGCTGAAGAAAATTCAGGAGCAGCTGAACATCACCACCATTTACGTCACGCACGACCAGACCGAGGCCATGACCATGGCGGATCACATCGTGCTGATGAATGCGGGTCACATCATGCAGCAGGGCACGCCGAACGACCTCTACGACCATCCGGCGAACGAGTTCGTGGCAGGCTTCCTGGGCACGCCGCAGATCAACATCTTCCCCTGCACGGTTCTGCAGGCAGGCAACAAGCTGGTGCTCGATGCCAAGTCCTTCAAGATTGACGTGCCCAGCGAGATGACGGCGGATGTGCAGCCCTATGTCGGCAAGCAGGTCAACCTCGGCATCCGTCCGTCCGACCTCGAAATTGCGGAAGACGACGAGAACGTCATTCCGGCGCACGTTGATTCCATCGAGCCGCTGGGCGATGCGTACCTCATCTATGTCCGCGTGGGCGAGAAGGTTGTTGTCTACAAGAGCACTGCGGAACATCCGCCGGTGGAGAAGGAACTGAAGCTCACCCCGAACATGGAGAAGCTCCACCTCTTCGACTCCGAAACCGGCAGCCGCATCAATGCATAATTTTTCCTTCAATCAAAACGACTGACATGGGAGGCTGCAACCCGAGGGTACACCCCGAAGGGGTCAAGGGGGCGATCGGAAAGCCCCTTGTGTATCCATGTTAACGAAACAAGTGTGATTGAAGCATCATCGTGATCTACCGTACGGGGATGCGCACCTCCTTGCGCATCCCCGTACGGTGCTTTTTCACGAACGCCCCGTCCGGGGAAAACGGGACGCTGCTGAAAGGGAATCGTAAAAAATTAAAGGGGGATTTTGTCTTATGGAGGAAATGCAAAAGCTGCTTGAGGTGCTGCAGGAAATCAAGGATGACGTTGATTTCGAAACGGAAACGGCACTGATTGACGATGGGTTGATTGATTCGCTTGATTTGACGCAAATCATCGCCGGGTTGGACGATGCGTTTGACGTGCATATTACCACCGCTGACATTGAGCCGGAGAATTTCAACAGCACCGATGCGATGCTGGCGCTTGTTCATCGCCTGCAGGCGGAAAAGTGACGCGACGCGTAACAGACTGGCTGGATGAGGCATCGCTGTGCGCACCGGATGCGCTGGCGTATGAATCGCCGGACAGCGCTCTCACTTGGTCTCAAACGCGTCTGCTGGCGCGGCGGATCGGCTCAGCCGCGGCGCAGCATGCACCGTTTCAGACACCTGTACTCATTCTGATGGAAAAAAGCCCCACGTGCGTTGCCGCCATGCTCGGCGCGGCGTGTGCCGGGTGCTACTACACGCCGCTGGACTCCTCCATGCCGGAGGAACGAATGCGGCTTATTTGTGCATCGCTGAAACCATCGCTGATTGTCTGCGAGGAGAAGTTTTCCGCCCTGGCGGAGCGGCTTGCGGACGGCGCGGAGGTGCTGAATATCGCGGATGTGCCGGAAACGGCGGATGACGCGCTTCTTGACGAACGCAGGAGTCAGCTGATTGACACGGATTTGCTGTACGTGCTCTTCACCAGCGGCTCGACCGGCGTCCCGAAAGGCGTTTCCATCACCCACCGCAGCGTCATTGACTTCATCGAGTGGGCGTGCGGCGCGCTCAAGTTGCCGGAAGGACCGCGATTCGGTTCGCAGGCGCCGTTCTATTTCGATAATTCCGTGCTGGACATCTACTGCACCATGAAGCGTCACGGCTGCCTGTACATGATTCCGCGCGGCGACTTCATGTTCCCTAAGCGCCTGTTGTCCGGATTGAATGAACGGAAGATTGACACAATTTTCTGGGTGCCGTCCGCGCTGACGGCGGCTGCACCGGCATTGTCGCCGGATTGTTTGCCGAATTTGAAGCGCGTGTTCTTCTGCGGCGAAATCATGCCGTGCAGCACGCTGAATCTCTGGCGGAAAGCGGTGCCGCAGGCGGATTATGTCAACATGTATGGTCCGACGGAAATTACCGATGTCTGCACGTGGTACCGTGTCGACCGCGAATTTGCCGATACGGACAGCCTGCCGATCGGATATCCCTGCGAAAATACGCGCATTGTGCTGTTGGACGGCGAAATTTGCGTCGGCGGCACATGCCTGTCCGTGGGCTATTACAACGCGCCGGAAAAGACGGCGGCGGCGTTCCGGCTCAATCCGCTCCGGCCGCAGATTCACGAGTTGCTGTACCATACGGGCGATTTGGGTGAATACAATGACCGCGGCGAGCTGATGTTCCTCGGGCGCAGGGACGATCAGATCAAGCGCAGCGGCTACCGCATTGAGCTGGGCGAAATCGAGTGCGCCATGAATGCGGCGGACGGCGTGACGCTGGCATGCTGTTACTTTGATGCGGCGGCAGGGCTGATGATCGGCGCGTATACCGGCGAGGCGGACAGCAAATCGCTCAAGGCTTCGCTGCGCAAGGCGCTGCCGAAGTACATGCTGCCGGATAAGCTGCTTCAGCGCGAGACGCTGCCGCGCACGGGCAGTGGCAAGATTGACCGGCGTGCCCTTCGTCAGGAGGTAGAGCATGAGCATCTTGTCGGGTGAATTCCTGCTGTTCTGCTTCGGCATCCTGATTCTGTATTACCTGATGCCCGTCAAGGCGCGGCGATGGGTGCTGACGTTGGCGAGCATTGCATTTGTGGCTTTTTCCGGCTGGATGAGCCTTGTTCACCTGACGGTCGTTGCGCTGGTTGCGTGGGGCGGCTCGTGGGCGCTCGTCAAAATGCAAAAGGGTCGGCGGCTTATGCTGGCACTGACGCTGATTCTGGAGCTTGGCTCCATGCTGCTGCTCAAGTTCGAGCCGTCATTGGCGGAATGGCTGAACAATTTCCTGCTGACAGACGGCGCGATGATGTTTGATGCATGGGACATGGAAATGATGCCGGAGATGATCTCCGTGTGGGATTTCGCGCTGCCCATCGGGCTGAGCTACTACACGTTCCAGGCGTCCGGCTACCTGATTGACGCGTACCGCGGCAAGGTGCAGGTGCCGCGTGACCCGACGCGCGTGTGGCTCTTCCTCGGCTTCTTCCCGCAGCTCTCGCAGGGACCGATTGCCACGTGGAAGGAGCTGAATCCGCAGCTGAGCGAAGGACACCGGCTCGACCCGGATACATTCGTGTCCGGCGCGCAGCTCATGCTGTGGGGCTATTTCAAGAAGATGGTCATTGCGGACCGTCTCGCCCCGACGACGGACAAACTTCTCGAAGGCGGCGAACTTTCCGGCTGGCTGATTCTGCTGTGTGTCGCGCTCTACGGCATTCGGCTGTATATGGACTTTTCCGGCGGCATGAATGTCGTGCGCGGCTTCTCGCGGATGCTCGGCATTGAGCTGCCGCTGAACTTCAAGCGCCCGTTCTTTGCGCAGAGTGTCGCGGACTACTGGCGGCGCTGGCACATCACGCTGGGCGCGTGGTTCCGCACGTACGTGCTGTATCCGCTGGCGACCTCCCATGCAGGCATCGGGCTGGGTCATGCGGCGGAAAAGCTCTTCGGCAAGCGTGCGGGGCGCATCCTCCCGACCGCTTTGGCGACGATTCCTGTATTTCTGCTCATCGGTGTGTGGCATGCCGTCAGCTGGAACGCGGTGATTTACGGCGGCTACTTCGGCCTGCTGATGGCCGTTTCGATGCTGCTCGACCCCGTATGGAAGCAGCTGCGGAAAAAGCTGCATCTGCCCAAGGACGGCTGGATGAAGCCGATCCGCATCGTTCGGACGCTGCTGATTGTGCTTCTCGCGCAGTATTTCGCCTTCACGACGGACGCGGATGTGAGCTTTTCACTGCTGAAGGGCACTTTTGCCAACTGGTGCTTTGAGGATGCGGCAGGTCAGCTGACCGGCATCATGACAACGCTGGAATGGATCATCGCGCTCATCGGCATGGTTATCGTGCTGGTGGTGGATCTCCTGTGCGAAAAGAAGAAGGATGTCTGCGGCGGTTTGGCGCGCGGCAGTCTGCTTATCCGCTGGCCGCTGATGCTGCTCCTGCTGCTGACGGTGCTGATTTTCGGCGTCTACGGCACGGGCTATGACGCGCAGGCGTTCCTGTACGCCCAATTCTAAGGAGGGTGATGAAGCATGTCAGAAACAACGCAGCCGAGGAAAAAGTCAAAGGCACTGTTTTTCCTGCGGCTGGTGTGCTTTTGCCTGATTGCTGTCCTCCTGATGGCATATGCGTCCTACGTGCTTACGCCCAAGAACGATTACGGCATCTGCAGCATGATGAACTACTACAGTCAGCCGGAAAACACGATTGATGTGCTGGCTGTCGGGACGAGCATGTTCTATGCAGGCATCAACACGAATATCCTCTGGGAGGAATACGGCATCTCGTCCTACGACCTGTGCAGCGCCGAGCAGCCTTTCTGGGTGAGCTATTACACGATTCAGGAGGCACTCAAGACGCAGTCGCCCAAGATTATTCTGCTGGACGCGAAGCCTGCCATCTATGACGCGGATGAGTCGAAGCGCGGGCGTATCATCATGTCCACCTACGGCATCCGCGGCCTGGAGAACCGCTTCGGCGCGATGATGGCTTGCGTGACGGATCCGGTGGACGCCATCGGATACATGCTTGCACTGCCGCAGGTACACAGCAATTACCAGAAGGTGACCGCGGAGGACTTCATTTTTCCGGCGACAAACGGCGGACGCGGCAGCGACTGGAAGGGCTACATCGAGGCGAATGAAACCGAAACGCATCAGCGCCCGTCGTTCGTGTGGACGAACATGAAGCGCAACATGAACAGCCGCGAGGAGGAGTATGCCCGCAAGATCTTTGAGCTTGTGCAGGAGAAGGGTATCACGCTCATCCTGGTCGGCATGCCGAATCCGGATTACGCGTATGATCACATGTACTACAACGCATTGTGGGCGATCGCAGAGGAATACGGCATCACCGGCATCAATTACAATGATCCGGAAATGCGCTACGGGCTTCGGTACTCCACGCATTTTGCGGACTGGCAGCACCTGAATGTCGAGGGCAGCATTGTTTTCTCGCGCAAACTGGCGGAAGATCTGCAAAAGATTGTCAAGCTGGAGGATCATCGCGGCGATGAAGCCTACGACACGTATGAGCGGTGCGCGCAGCAATGGATCAGCAAATATCCCTATCAGGAATATATGATGAACACAGGAGGAAATGGAAACTGATGAAACGAAGCATCCTGCAATATCTGGAGGAAACGGCACAGCGTGTGCCGGAACGGTGCGCCTTTTTTGACGACAAGGAGCAATTGACGTTTTCGGGACTTCTGTCGGCATCGCGGTCTGTCGGCACGGCGCTGGCGAAGGTGACGCAGCCGCGTCAGGTCGTGGCGCTGCTGATTGACGCGCGAAGCATCCACAATCTGCCGGCGATGTTCGGCGCGGTGACTGCCGGATGTGCCTATGCGCCGCTGGACATTACCATGCCGCCGGAACGCCTGACGCTCTTGCTGACGCTCATGCAGCCTGCCGCGATTCTGGCGGACGAAAAGGGCGCGAAAGCGCTGCGCGGCTGCGAGCAAGTGTCAGCACCGCTGGTGATGATGCAGGATGCGGAAGCGACGGCAGAGGATGCAGGCAAGCTGGCGGAAATCCGCAGTCAGTCCAGCGTCTACGACCCGATGTCCGTGCTGTACACGAGCGGCTCAACCGGCATCCCGAAGGGCTCTGTGCAGACGCATTTCAGCTACATCCACTGGACGGAAGCAACCATCAGCGTATACGGCATGACGGAGGACGTTGTGTTCGGCAATCAGTCGCCGTTCTTCTACGCGAACTCCCTGCTGGAGATTTTCCCGCCGATTGCGCTGGGCGCGCCGGTGTACCTGCTGCCTGCAGGCGTGCTGACTTTCCCGAAGAAGATGGTGCAGTGCCTCAAGGACAAGCACGTGTCGGTGCTGTGCATGACGCCGTCAAGCTTTGTGGCGGTGGCGAATGCCGGTGTGCTGACGCCGGGGTGTCTGCCGGAGCTGCGCTGGGGCATCATGTCCGGCGAAAGCATGCCGTGGCTGCCGCTGTGCGTTTGGATGGAAGCAACGCCGAATGCAAACTGGTGGCATTTCTACGGCTCGACGGAAATGTTCTCGGTGGCGGTCGGCAAGGTCGACCCCAATAAGGTGCCGGAAGGACGACTGCCGGTCGGTAAGCCGTTTGAGCTGGCGCACATCCTGTTTGTGGACGAAAACGGCGAGGAAACCGCGCCCGGCGTGCCCGGCGAGATGCTTGTTTCCAGCCCGTGGATTGCAGGCGGTTATCACCGCGATGCGGAGCGCACGGCATCCTCGTGGGTGGTTGACCCGCTGAACCGCGGCTGGTATGAGCGGTTCTTCCGTGCAGGCGACATCGGCTATCTCCGCGAGGATGGTCAGCTGATGGTCATGGGTCGCCGCGACCTGCAAATCAAGCACATGGGTTACCGCATGGAGCTTGGCGAGGTGGAGGCGGCGCTTGGTGCCGTCAAGGAGGTTGCAGAGGGCTGCATCCTCTACGATTCGGAGAAGGATCATATTTGGTGCTTCTATGTTGGCAGCGCCGATGAAAAGCAGCTCAAGCAGGCGCTGCGGGAAAAGCTCGCGCGTTACATGGTGCCCGATGTGTTTGTTCGGCTGGATGCAATGCCTCATACGGCGAATATGAAGATTGATCGTGTCAGGCTGAAGCAGCAGATGAAATAAAAACAGGTCGGGAGCAGACATCATCATGGCTCCCGACCTTTGCTGTTTTTCCAGAGGGCAACAGACTTCGTCTGGCTTAGACTTCGTCTGGTTTAGACTTCGTCTGGTTTAGACTTCGTCTGGTTTTTTAAAGACTCCTTCGCAGTGCACTTCCGTGTTGCTTGGTTTGCAAAGCAGCGTTAAATGGCCTAAGGAAGAAAAAAGGATGCGCCGAAGGGGTCAAGGGGGCGACCGGAAAGCCCCCTTGAAGTCGGACAAAAATAAGCGAGGAAATGGAATCAATCCTAAACAGCACTTCAGTTCCGGAAAAAGGAAACCGGGAATCTGAAATGGCCTAAGGAAGAAAAAAGGAAGTGCCGAAGGGGTCAAGGGGGCGACCGGAAAGCCCTCTTGAAGCCGGAAAAAATAAGCGAGGAAATGGAATCAAGCCTAAACAGCGCTTCAGTTCCGGAAAAAAGGAAACCGGGAATCTTACGAATTCCCGGCTTCGATGAACTGTGAAGGCGTTTGCCCTGTATACTGATGGAATACCTTCGTGAAGTAGGACGAATCGTCATACCCTACGCAGGTGGCGACGTCGCGCAGCAGATAATCCGGCTTTTCGCGCAGAAGGCGCATGGCGGCTTCCATGCGGCACCGGGTCAGGTAGGCGTTGAACGTCGTGTCGCTGTACTTGCGGAACAGGCGGCTCAGGTACGTCTGGGAAATGCCGATTTCGTCGCAGACGCTCTGCATGCTCAGCGGCAATGCGTAGTTCGCGTCGATGTACTGCACGGCGTAATCGTAGAGCTCACGGGTGGACATGCGGCGATCCTTGACATTGTCATTATCAAACAACGCCGCGTACAGCCCATACATGAGGTCGCCGTAGGAGTTTGCGCAGCGGATGAGCTCATTGAACTCCTGCAGCAGCTCCTCTAAGCGATTGTAAACGGGCTGATAGCTCGTGGCGATTTGATGGATCATCTGCCGACCCATGTGCCAGACCTGCCGCTGCGGAATCTGGCTGCGCTCCCAATTGACGGCGAGCGTGACGAAATACTCCTTAATCATGCGGTTTTTGCCGGTGCTGATGAAGTAGGAGAGCTGCTTCATGTCGGCGGTCGGCAGGCGCATGACGTCCTCATTGGATGTGCCGCCGGTGTACTGCAGAATCTGATGCTTGCCGATGACGACCTGCCGGTGCAGCAGGGTCATTGCCCACTTGATGAAGGATGGCAGTGTTTCAATCGGCTGGGCGGACGGCGTATAGATGGCTGTCCATGTGGACATGGTGCCGGGGCGCGTCAGGTAGACGCTCAGATGGATGAGCAAGTCCTCCGAGGCGGCATCGGCGGCAATCAGAATGCGTTCGTCATCGTCACGGCCGCGCAGCGCCTGGAAGTAGGAATCCTGCGAGGGCATCAGCGAGGTTGCCGTCAGCGCCTTGGGCAGCGTCATATCGAGGTTGCCCCAGCGGACGAGCGCAAAACGGAAACTGCGCTTGCCGTAGAGCTGCCGTGCCGCTTCTTCGTCGTAATACTGCGAGCAGGCGATGGCAGGCAGCAGCGTCGCGGTGCGCACAGCGTTTTCGGAATCCAGCTTCTTGGCGATGGTCTGCAGCATGGTTGTCATTTTGCGGATGCTGACGGGTTTGAGCAGGTAATCATCGACATTCGCCTGAATGGCGCCCTGCGCGTACTCGAATTCGCCGTAGCCGCTGATGATGACGATGTGGATGTCGCTCTGCAGTTTGCGGGCCTCCTGCGCCAGCTCGATGCCGGTCATGCCGTGCATGCTGATGTCGGTAATCAGCAGGTCGATGGGGTGTTTCGCGAGAATTTCCATGGCCTGCTCGCCGCCGGATGCCGTGCCGACCACCTGATAATCCTTGGCGAACTGCTCGATGATGTTGCGGACAAAGCGCTGTGCCGGAAGCTCATCATCGACAATCAACACCTGATACATGGCTGAATCCTCCTGAATAAAAACGGGAAAACAGCTGTGCCTGATTGCACCAGCCCTTGACGAGGCTATTATATCATAAAAAACAGCAAAATACAGCACAGTGCCCATAATTCCACTGTGTGTACCGGATTTTCACATCATCTTGGGGAACCGACTGTTGCGGATTATGGAAAAAAAGCATCACCAATTGGAAAATAGAGCACAAGCAACCTTGGAGGAGGCGAAAAAGTCCGGATGGCGACCACAAAAACCTTTGGAACATGCTATTGAATTCTTTCATGCAATCCATGGGCAACACCGCACAAATGAGGTGATACGATGAACAATGAATTTTGTGTCAGATGCGATTGCAGAAATCGAAGGTTTAC
>CAVANO010000024.1:0-6555 GCA_963590165.1 Anaerovoracaceae bacterium | reverse complement strand
GTCAAGGGGTTAAGTGCGGCTATTTTTCCGATGTACTGCGGCTATTTTTCCGATGCACTGCGGCTAAAAATCCGCGCAGATGCGGCTATTTAAGCGGCGTATACACCGAGCTTCTCGCGGGAGACGAACTTCGCCATGCGCGTCACATCCTTTCGTTACGGGCGAAGGGGAAAGAAAAAGCCTGACAAGCGAACCTGTCAGGCTTGTGTGGTCGCAACAGGACTCGAACCTGTGACCCCTTCGATGTGAACGAAGTGCTCTACCGACTGAGCCATGCGACCAGAATTTGGAAATTTACCATAAAGTTCCTCTTTCACCAAGAAGAGCTTTATTTTGTAGGTGTAAACCTACCAGGGTGTCCTACCGACTGAGCCATGCGACCAGAATTTGGAAATTTACCATAAAGTTCCTCTTTCACCAAGAAGAGCTTTATTTTGTAGGTGTAAACCTACCAGGGTGTCCTACCGACTGAGCCATGCGACCATATCTTCAGGCAATCCCTGATGACAAAGGTTATTTTAGCACGAATTTATGTGTTTGTCAAGCTTTTTTTTGCCGGAAACTCAATACAGCGTGTTTCGCGGACAATCTTTTTCTTCCCTATGCTTGGGCAACGAAGTCCCCTTGACAGATACCCGGACGGGGTATATAATCGTGATACCCGCTGAGGGTATTTTGAAGCAGGAGGAATTCCCCATGGACAGCTGCAATCATCAGTGCGAATGCTGCCGCAAGCACAAGGAACGCTCCCCCGAGGAAATGAAGCGCCTGACGAACCGCCTGAACCGCATCGAAGGGCAGGTGCGCGGCATCCGCAAAATGCTGGAGAACAGCGCCTATTGTCCCGATATTCTGACGCAGGTTGCGGCAACGTCCGCCGCGCTGAACGCCTTCACGAAGGAGTTGCTGGCGAGCCACATCCGCACCTGCGTGGCAGAGGATATCCGCAAGGGCAACGATGAGGTCATTGACGAGCTGGTGGCAACGCTGCAGAAGCTGATGCGCTGATTCACCATCATTCAGGAGGCAATCCGATGAAGCAATATTGTGTAACCGGCATGTCGTGCGCGGCATGCGCGGCGCGTGTCGAGAAGGCAGTCAGCGCGGTACCGGGCGTGACGGGCGTTTCCGTCAGCCTGCTGACAAACGCGATGGGCGTTGAAGGCACAGCGGACGACAATGCCATCATTCAGGCAGTGCAGCAGGCAGGCTACGGTGCAAGCGTGAAGGGCGCGGCACAAGCGAAATCAGCGGATGCAGACGCGCTGACCGACCGCGAAACGCCGAAGCTCAAGCAGCGGCTATGCTGGTCGCTGGGCTTCCTGTGCGTGCTGATGTACATCTCCATGGGGCACATGATGTGGGGCTGGCCGCTGCCTGCGTTTCTGGCAGACAATCATGTCGCGATGGGGCTGGCGGAGCTGCTGCTGACCGTCATCGTCATGGTCATTAACCAGAAATTCTTTATCAGCGGCTTCAAGGCACTCATTCATCGAAGTCCGAACATGGACACGCTCGTGGCGATGGGCGCATCCGCATCCTTCCTGTACAGCACCTACGCGCTGTTCGCCATGACCGATGCACAGCTGCACGGCGATGCGTCGGCAGTCATGGGGTATATGCACGAGTTTTACTTCGAATCAGCAGCGATGATTCTGACGCTCATCACGGTCGGCAAAATGCTCGAAGCGCGCAGCAAGGGCAAGACGACCGATGCGCTGAAATCGCTCATGAAGCTCGCGCCGCAGACGGCAACCGTCGTGCGGAACGGTCAGGAGATTGTCCTGCCGATTGAGCAGGTGCAGAAGGGCGATGTTTTCGTTGTCCGTCCCGGCGAGAGCATTCCGGTGGACGGCCGCGTCCTGGAGGGACAGAGCGCGGTCAACGAATCGGCACTAACAGGCGAGAGCATTCCGGCGGACAAAGTGCCCGGCGACAGTGTGTCCGCCGCGACGGTCAACCAATCCGGCTTCCTGCGCTGCGAGGCAACCCGCGTCGGCGAGGACACGACGCTGAATCAGATTATCCGCATGGTGTCGGATGCCGCTGCGACAAAGGCACCCATCGCGAAGGTGGCTGACCGCGTGTCCGGCGTGTTTGTGCCGACGGTCATCGGCATTGCGCTGGTGACATTTGTTGTCTGGATGCTGACGGGCGCTTCGTTCGGCGACAGCCTGTCCCGCGCAATTGCAGTGCTTGTCATCAGCTGCCCGTGCGCATTGGGGCTTGCAACGCCGGTCGCGATTATGGTCGGCAGCGGTGTCGGCGCGAAGAACGGGATCCTCTTCAAGACGGCGGCCTCGCTGGAGGAAACCGGCCGGACACAGATTGTCGCGCTGGACAAAACCGGCACCATCACCACCGGTCAGATGAGTGTGACAGACGTGATGCCTGCGGATGGCATTGCCCGTCAAACGCTGCTCGATGCGGCATGCGCGCTCGAAACGCCCTCGGAGCATCCGCTGGCAAAGGCAATTGTGACGTATGCAGTGATGCAGGGCTGTTCCGCGCAGACCGTCGAAGGCTTCGAGGCGCTGCCCGGGCGCGGGCTGACAGCGATGCTTTCGGGTGAAACCCTGCTGGGCGGCAGCGTCACATTCATGCAGACACAATGCACCGTACCGGATGCGCTGCTTAAACAGGCTGTCTCGCTCTCCGCACAGGGCAAAACGCCGCTGCTCTTCAGCCGAAACGGCAACCTGCTCGGCTTGATTGCCGCTGCCGACACCGTCAAGGAGGACAGTCCGGCGGCGGTGCAGGAGCTGCGGCGCATGGGCATCCGTGTTGTCATGCTGACGGGCGACAATCCGCGCACAGCGGATGCCGTCGGCAAAGCGGCAGGAGTCGACCAGGTCGTCGCAGGCGTTCTGCCGGACGGCAAGGCGAACGTCGTCAGGCGGCTGCAGAAGGCCGGTCGCGTGGCGATGGTCGGCGACGGCATCAATGACGCCCCTGCGCTGACATGTGCGAATGTCGGCATTGCCATCGGTGCCGGTACGGATATCGCCATTGACGCGGCAGATGTTGTGCTGATGAACAGCCGCCTGTCGGACGTTCCTGCAGCGATTCGCCTCTCCCGTGCAGTGCTGCGCAACATTCACGAGAACCTGTTCTGGGCTTTCTGCTATAACGTCATCGGGATTCCGCTCGCGGCAGGCGTATTCATCTCCCTGCTCGGCTGGAAACTGAACCCGATGTTTGGCGCTGCGGCGATGAGCTTGAGCAGTTTCTGTGTGGTGTCGAATGCCCTGCGGCTGAACCTGTTCCGCCTGCATGACGGCAAGCACGACCGCAAACTGCATCCTGTTTCCCTTCCTTCGCTGACAGAACCGGACGGCACCATCCGCATGACGCTCAAGGTCAAGGGTATGATGTGCGCCCATTGCGAGGCGCGCGTCCGCAGTGCGCTGGAAAAGTTGCCTGGTGCCGTGAGCGCATCCGCCGACCATGAATCCGGCACAGCCACTGTCACGCTGGAAAAGCCGCTCGACAAGAATCTTCTTCGCCAGGCGGTCGAAAACGAGGGCTATCACGTCACAAAGGTCGAGGAAGCATAAAATCAGGCAAGCAAAAGCCGCCCTTTCGGACGGAGCAGCGGATCGTCAACCTTCAGGTGGCGTTGGAGGGCTCGCAAGCCCTTCAACTCTACATCGGCTTTCAGCGACATGTGCGGTGAAAGCCGTTGCGATTTCGATCGAAATCGCTTCCTTTCACGAACGAACGGCCGGGAGAACGGTTTACCGTTCGACCAGCGAGTGAGTGCAAAATTCGCCAAAGTGGCTTTTCCCCTTTGGCGAAATAAAAAGCCGCCCTTTCGGACGGCTCTTTTTGTGTGCAATTAGAACTTCAGCGGATTCACGCGGACAGACGGACCCATCGTGGAGCTGATGTACAGGCTGCGCACGTACACGCCCTTTGCGGCGGCAGGCTTTGCCTTGTTGATTGCTTCCATGAGGGCAGTCAGGTTCTCCTGAATCTTCTGCGCACCGAAGGACACCTTGCCAACCGGGCAGTGGATGATGGCCGTCTTGTCCAGGCGGTACTCAACCTTACCAGCTTTAATCTCGGTGATGGCCTTGGTGACATCCATGGTGACGGTGCCGGACTTCGGGTTCGGCATCAAGCCCTTCGGACCAAGGATACGGCCGATGCGGCCGACCAGACCCATCATGTCAGGGGTGGCAACGCAGACGTCAAAGTCGAACCAGTTTTCAGTCTGGATCTTGGTGATCATGTCCTGATCGCCAACATAGTCAGCGCCGGCGGCACGGGCTTCGTCAGCCTTCGCGCCCTTCGCGATGACCAGCACGCGGATCACGCGGCCAGTGCCGTGGGGCAGAACGACTGCGCCGCGAACCTGCTGATCCGCATGACGGGGGTCGACGCCCAGGCGGATGGAGACCTCAACGGTCTCGTCGAACTTCGCCTTGCCGGTGCTCACGACCAGCTCGGCCGCCTTGTCGGGGTCGTACTGGGTCAGATGGTCGATCAGCTTCACGCTGTCCTGATATTTCTTGCCATGCTTCATTTTATATTCCTCCCATGTGGTATTAGCGGCACTTTCGTCCTCCCACACTGTTCATGGGGCTTGCACCCCGGCAAATTGCTGATGCTGTCGGATTACTCCTCAACAGTAACGCCCATGCTGCGAGCCGTGCCGGCAACCATGGACATGGCGGCTTCGATGCTGGCCGCGTTCAGGTCAGGCATCTTGGTCTCAGCAATCTTGCGAAGCTGTTCCTTGGTCAGCTGGCCAACCTTGTCGCGGTTGGGGCGGCCGGAAGCAGTTTCGATGTTCAGCGCCTTCTTGATCAGCACCGGGACCGGCGGGGTCTTGGTGATGAAGGTGAAGGTGCGGTCAGAATACACCGTGATGACAACGGGGATCACCAGACCCACGTCGTTCTTCGTGCGCTCGTTGAATTCCTTGCAGAAGCCGGGGATGTTCACGCCATGCTGGCCCAGAGCCGGACCGATAGGCGGAGCAGGATTCGCCTTGCCGGCGGGAACCTGCAGCTTGATGAAAGCAGTAACCTTCTTGGCCATGGTAATGGCACCTCCTAAAAAATGTGGTCACGCGGAAGCATTTGCAACTTCCTCCCACGCTGCGCCCAACGAATCGGGCGCATTGGAAACGGCGGAAATCCGCCATGAAAAGCCGCTCAATCACGCCGCAGCGGTGAGCAGGCGTTTTCTCAATCATGATGAACCGCCCAAAGGCGATCACGGGAAACCCTGAAAGCAACTGGGGAAAACAGCACGAGCGGATGATTACTCCTCGTCCTCGTCCCGGATGACATCCTCCATGTTGAACCACACCTCGCCCGTGCGGTTGGCGAACATCTGCACATTCACCAGCACCTTGCCGAGCATCTGGTCGATTTCAACCACGGTTCCCTTGAAGTTGGTGTAGCTGCCATTGACAATCTTGACGTTCTCGCCGATTGCCAAATCGCAGGCTGTGCCCACCGACTGGGGATTGAGCATCATTTCCACCTCGCTGGGCGTCAGGGCGACAGGCTGACCGTCCGGCCCGACGAAACCCGTCACGCCGCGCGTGTTCCGCACGACATACCAGCTTTCGTTGGTCTTGATCATGTTGACGATCACGTAACCGGGGAAGACCTTGCGCGATGACTTGACACGCTTGCCGTTGCGGATCTCGGAAACCTCCTCTTCAGGCACGCGGACATCGAAAATATAGTCCTGCATGTTGCTGCTCCGGATGGATTTCTCCAGCGTATCCTTCACCTTTTTTTCATACCCGGAATAGGTATGAACGACGTACCAGCACGCCTCATTGCTCTTTTCGGACATCGTTATATCCCCCTGCGAAAGTCTCGTGAAACCTCCGCTCCCCTTTCCCAAAGGTCAGGGGAGCAGCAAGGCATCACATCATCAGTCTCACGAGCGCGGTCGCACCCATGTCCAGCGCGCCGATCACAATGCTCATTACCACAACGAAGACGAGCACGGTCACCGAGCAGGTGATCCACTTCTTCTTGCTGGGCCAAGAGACAAGGCGCAGTTCTGCGACCATGTTCTTGAAGGACTTCGCGATGCGGCCCGGGAGGTTCTTGAACCAGTTGCCGATTCGTGCGAACACGCCCGGCTTCTTTTCAGTCGTCTTCTCCTCTGCCATCGTTAATCACATCCTCACATTATTTCGGCACGCTTACTTGGTCTCGCGATGAACAGTATGCTTCTTGCAGAAGGGGCAATACTTCTTCAGCTCAATGCGATCCGGCGTGTTCTTCTTGTTCTTCATGTTGTTATAGTTGCGCTGCTTGCACTCCGTGCAGGCCAGGCACACCTTGGTACGGGCGGCATTTGCCACGTGGGACACCTCCTGCCATAGCGAATATGCGGTTTTATCATCCTGAACTTGATGACAGGATCACAAATCCGGGGAGGCGGCGTCGGTCAAAAGCGACCGGCGCGCGCCGAATGATGCGGATTACTCGATGACCTTGGAAACGACGCCGGAACCAACCGTGCGGCCGCCCTCGCGGATAGCAAAGCGCAGGCCCTGCTCCAGAGCGATCGGCGTGATCA
>CAVANO010000023.1:0-6927 GCA_963590165.1 Anaerovoracaceae bacterium | reverse complement strand
CATCTGACACAAAATTCATTGTTCATCGTACCACCTCATTTGTGCGGTATTGCCCAAGTAAAATTGGTGCATCGTCAAGCTGAAAAGTTCGTGACATTGAGAAAATTTCAAGACGCATGTTTTTTGAGCGTGTGGGAGGTTTGAGTTGCTCATCATCGGAACTGCTTCTGCAAAACTACTATCTATTTTTTTTTTTTTGAAAAAGAAGGAAATTTGAAGAACATGTAGAAGATAGATAATAAACCCGATTGGGTGTTTGCCTATATTTCTGGAAGAAACATGCGGAGGATAGTTTTCGTGAATAAGCGTGGCTGGTTGGCTCTTTTTGTCATTGCGGTGATGATATTGCTTGCGTGCACGGCATCGGCAGAGGAAGGCACGGCACTCCAGGTCGGCGACATTGTATATCTCGGTGCGTATGAGCAGGATAACAATACGGACAACGGCGATGAAGCGATTGCATGGCAGGTGCTTGCGGTCGAGGATCACCGCGCACTGTTGTTGAGCCAGTATGCGCTGGACTGCCAGACGTTCAACGCGGAGAAGGGCAGCGTTTCCTGGGCGGACAGCAGCCTTCGTGCATGGCTGAATGACACGTTCCTGACCAGCGCCTTTACGGAAGCGGAGCAGGGCGCGATTCTATCCTCCTCGGTCACGAACGGGATCAGCAGTGCCGAAACGACGGATCGGCTCTTTCTGCTGAGCTACGATGAGGCGGCGGCATATCTTGCAGATGCGGACAGCCGCAAGGCAACCGGCAGCGAGTATGCCCGGGCGAACGGTGCGAAGTTCCTCGGCTTTACGACCTTCGTCATCGGCGAAACGGACTGGTGGCTGCGCTCTGCCGGTACGGATGCCGGTCAGGCAAGCTATGTGGATGTGAAGGGCGCAATCGGCAGCAAGGCGGTGACGGACAAGGTCGGCGTTCGTCCGGCGATGTGGCTGGATACAACGGTTGAACGCTCCTATTTCCGCTATGAGCAGTATACGGCGGCGCTTCAGGCAGAGGAAGAGTCGCGCTTCAATGATGCTGCCACGATGTATGAATCCCTCGGCACGTACAATGGCTGCGAATCGAAGGCACAGAGCAGTTACTATCAGCAGGCGCTCACCGCCATGAATGACGGCGATACGGCGAACGCCCTGCGCATCTTTGAAAGCCTCGGCGATTATGAGGACAGCTATGTCAACGGGCGCGCATGCCGCTATGCCCTTGCTGTGGAAGCGCAGGAGAGCGGCGACTACGAGAATGCCGTCAAACTGTTCGACAAGGTCGGACAGTACGAGGACAGCATGACGCGGCTGAAGGCGTGTTTCGAAAAACTCGGCACATCCGTGTATTACTTCAGCACCGACGTGGTGAATGCGGGCGTCGATACGGGCTATGCCAAGACAGACATCATCACGGGCAGCGACAAGCATTTCGGCTGGCAACTGGGCAATTTCTTCATGACCGGCTTTACGCGCGTCATCAATCAGGAGACGGATGAGCCGATTTTCATCAAGACGCTCGGCGATTCCGTGACGCTGCGCTTTGATCTTGAGCAGGATATCAACGCGCTGAACGGCAACACTAAACTGATCATCGGCGAGGATTCGAACGGCTATGACCAGTCTTTCGGTGTCGCGAAGACCAATTTCGGCAGAGGCACGCTGATTGTCCGCCATACGGATTACCAGAACAAGCAGGGTGAGCCGCAGATTTACACGGACTATCTGCTGGCAAAGGGCACGACCGGCGCGGATACGAAAATCGTGCTGAATGAGGAAGGCGACTACGAAATCGCGCTGGATTATGAGCTGCACGACAACGAGCTGACCCACATCACCAGCAAATACGCCAATTACCGCATTGTGTTCAAGTTCTCCGTGCGCAACGGCAACTGCATGGTGTATCCGTTCGATGCGCTGACCGGTGCGGAACTGCAGAATACGTCCGTCACGGAAAACGGCTTCTATCTGGATCTGGCACGGTCGCGCTATCTGGACATCGATGTCAAACGCTCGGTGATTGTTGAAGGCCCGACCGGCATGATAGAGGATGAACGCTTCAATCGCCCGGCGAAGGATGGCGACCAGTACACGGCGGAAGGCATCTACACGATTTCCGTCAGCAACCGCTATACGGGCGAATCAACGGTCAAGACCATTTTCGTGGGCTCGGAAGAGCTGCTGCAGCAGTATGTGGAGAATGGCTTCTCCATGGATCGCTTGAAGTGAGGAGGAATGCGCTATGAAACGGTTTCTGTCACTGCTGCTGACGGTCTCGATGCTTGTAGCATTCGGCGGATGGAAGACGGCTCGCGCGGAGGATGTGCCGACGTTCACCGGCATGAACGACACCGATCTGCCGGAGTATATCGAGGATACGCTGTACACGTCCCTTGTGTCTGAATTGGACAGCGATGAATACTTCGTGGAGAACGTCGAAGCAGTCTACATCTCGCAGGAGTATCTCGATGAGCTGGCATACAACTCGCAGGCGAACGTGTTCTTCGGCTATACGCTGGCGGAACTGAATCAGCAGTTTGACGGCAGCAAGTACATCTTTACCCTGGGCGACGACAACGAAACCACGGTTGAGCCGTGGGAAGATTACGATGACACATACGACCAGATTATCCGCAATGTCGCGGTCGGCACGGGTGTCATTCTGGTGTGCGTGACGGTGTCTGTCGTTTCCGGCGGTGCGGCGGTCAGCATGATTTTCGCCGTTGCAGCCAAATCTGCCGCGATTGGTGCACTGTCCGGCGCGGCGCTGGGCGGCGTATCGGCTGGCATCGTGACAGGTGTCCAGACGGGCGACATGGACGAGGCGCTGAAAGCCGCTGCACTTGCAGGCAGTGAGGGTTTCAAGTGGGGCGCGATTACCGGCGCGATTTCGGGCGGCGTCAGCGAATACGCTGGACTGAAGGGTGCTACGCTCAATGGGCTTTCGATGAACGAAGCGGCTGCCATTCAGAAGGAATCCGGTTATCCGCTGGACGTTATCAAGGGCTTCAAATCGATGGAGCAGTATAACATTTGCAAGCAAGCCGGCTTGAAACCCGCTTTGGTCAATGGTAAAACAGCGCTTATACGAGAGAATATTGACATTACTAAAGTGGTGGATGATTACGGCAGGACGAATCTGCAGAGAATGCAGCAGGGGCTGGCCGCAATCGATCCGGCAACAGGTCAATCCTATCAGCTGCACCATATCGGGCAGAAGATGGATTCGACGCTGGCGATCCTGACAGAATCAGAACATATGCAAGGCGGCAACAACACCATCTGGCATGAATTGGGAAAAGCAACCGAGATTGACCGAAAAGTTTTTGATAAGCAGCGTGAAGCATTCTGGAAGGCACTGGCGGAACTGCTGGCACCATAAGGAGAGATAAAAATGAATGGTTTCCTGAAATACATCCAGAGTCAGCCGGGATTTATGGCAATGAAACCGGTTGATGGCGATGAAATCAAAAAAGCCGAACGTGCATTGAACGTGACGTTCGCGAAAGATTATGCAGAGTACATCAAGGCATGCGGCGCGGCAACGTTTGATTGCTACGAGCTGACAGGCATCTGCGCATCGAAACGGCTGAATGTGGTGGACGTTACGCTGGCACAGCGGAAGAATGACCCAAATGTGCCGCAAAACCTCTATGTGGTGGAGGAATGTGGCATAGATGGCGCGTGCATGTGGCAGGATGCGGACGGAAGCGTCTACTGCATCGTACCGGGCAATGCGCCGCGGAAGGTTGCCGATAACTTACTGGACTATGTAGAAGAATAAAAAAAAGAGGCTGCGAGGGAACATCGTTCCTTCACAGCCTTTTTCAGTTATGCAAACCATCCCTTCGGCAGGACATCCTTCTGATTTTCGAGCATGTCGTCGAAGAGCTTTTGACCGTCCTCGAGCGTCACGGCGCCGAGTTGCGGGTCGTTCATGAAGGTGGAGAAGCCGAGCTTGCGGTCGCAGTGCAGCGCCGCGCGGAGCGTGTTCTCCTGATTGTAGACGTGGCGCGCGATGAGCGGCAGGATGTTGGACGGAATATCACCTGCGCAAATCGGGTCGATGCGTCCGCGCGAGAAGAGCGCGTTTGTCTCGACAACGGCGCCCATCGGCAGGTTCGGAATCTGCCCGCGGTTCGGCACGTTGACGTTGCTGACGATGTTCCCCAGACCGAGCAGCGCCTTGAGTAGCAGATGTCCCTCTTCCCCCGACGGCTTGAGATCGAGCGGCTCTTTGCCGCTGAGCAGGTCGTCCGAGCGCTGCATGCGCTTGTGCAAATCATCGATGCGCCACGACACCGGTGTCAGGTCGAATTTCCACTGATGCGCCGTTTCAGGACTGTGAAGATACCATTGCGGCAGGAATTCCACCAGATGGCGGTCACCGGCGGCGGCGATGGCGCCATAGCGGCGGAACAGGTCGAACTTGACCTTGTGGGCACAGGCGAAATGGCTGTTCATCCAGTTGTCCGAGCCGAGTTGAATGCCTTCGGGGTGCTCCACGACAAAACGGGCGTAGCGCGGCATGAGATCCATCCCCTGATAGCTCGCGGATGTAAGCCACGTGAAGTGGTTGATGCCGGTGACGGTTGTATACAAATCCTGCCGCTTGACGCCGGGAATGTGTTCCTGCTCCTCAAGCATCTTGCAGAGCACTGCCTGCGTGCCGAACACCTCGTGGCAGCAGCCGAACGCCTTCACCTGCGGGAACACCTCGTAGAGCGTCCGCACGCACAGCGTCATCGGGTTCGTGTAGTTGATGACGAATGCGTCCGGCGCATAGTCGCGGATGGCTTCGCCGATTTCTACAAACATAGGAATAGTCCGCATGGCGCGCATGAATCCGCCTGCACCGACCGTGTCGCCTACGGACTGGTACACGCCGACACGCTCAGGCAGGTGAACATCGCTCTGCATGTGCTGGAACGTGCCGGGCAGGATGCTGATGACGACGAAATCTGCACCGGTCAGTGCATCCGCAAGCGAATCACTGACGACAAACTGCCATTCTGACGCGGCATCGGGATGCGCAGCGAGCATCGTGCCGATTTTCTGATTGCGCACGGCGGCATCGCGGTCAATATCGTACAGGCGGACGGTGCCGCTGATTTGCCCATCGGCGATGATATCGCGCATGAAACCCCATGCCCATCCGCGCGAACCGCCGCCGATATAGGCGACCGTCAGCCCGGTGACCTTGTTTCCAAGATGTGTAGCCATATGTGTTTTCCTCCTCTGTTCGACCATCATAGCATAAACGGCAACAGATTGCAAGCATATTTGCATGCGCAACCGGGTGCAGAGCCAGGCGCGGTACGATGCAGCGCCGCGGAGGTCATCAACTGCCACTGCTACTTGCAGGTCGGCGTGCTGCTGCCGGGCGAGACGCTGAACGAGGATGGCAGCATCGGCAAGGCGGACAGCTTGCAAAGCAGCGACGGAAGTGGTACAATTAAAACAGACAAACAGTTTGGCAAGAAGATCGGGAAGCATGCAGCAGACTACGGTCTCGACCCTTCCAAGCAGGAAGACAGAGAGCAGATGCGGACGATTATCGACAACATCTGCAAAGCACCCGATGAAGTAGCGTATGGCGACTGGCGTGGGCAGTCTGGCGAGGTGAAGTTCTTCGTCAAGGGCGACGATGTTGTTGTGGCAACCCAAACGGGTATGTTTGTAACGATTCTTAAGGGAGGGGTCACAAATGCGAGGGTTAAAAACGCAAGAAGGAAGCAAGTTTGAAGCATTCTTCGCACTCGTCCAGCAGGAAGCCGCGAAGACACATTCGATCTTCTTCTTGGACTGCGGAGAAGGACACGAGTTTTTCAGAGAGGACATGGAAGGTGAGGATCTTCGCGGTTGGCGCGTTCCGGAAGAAAAAGCTGCGCAGTTTGAACAGGAATGGCTGAGGGGCGAACCGAACGACAAATGGGAAGACAACATCGAATGGGCTGTGTGGCATCCTCCGCTTGCGAATCTGACCGTGAGCTTCGAGAGATGCACCAGACACGGATGATGAAACGATGGCGGCGCAGATATTCCGGAAAGCAGGAAAGTGAGCATGAAGAAGAAAGTTTCTCAGACGATAATTGATCTTGCCGTGCAGAATGGGTACGATACAGCAACGCTCCTAAAGCAGGCAAACGGCTACAATGTCTATGTCCCTGACTTTGAAGGCGATGAGATCTGCTGCATTGGTTTGCCACAGTACATTCTTGAGAAGGATGGCAAAGTCCGGATGACAAAGGGCGAGGAAGGACTGGACATTATGGAGCAACTTGACCGCTGAGGCGCACGCCCGGCGGTTTTCTTGTACCAAGAAGGAGGACTGACGCATGGACATCAACCGCGCCTCCACCGGCAACGGAACCGGCAGCATGAGCAGCTGATATAATAAAATGTCCGCTGAATTGGACATATGATGAAAATAGATAGTATCTCCTGCACAAGCCCCTGATTTTCAATCATCAACCAATTAAAGGGGTTGAACAGGATGTAATAGATTCGTCCCGAAGAACTCGGGCTCACCGAACAACGAAAGCTGTCCGGTATGACGTTTATCCATGTCCAACCTCCAGGGAATCGTTCTGACAAGTTTGCAGCGCCTAACTTGTCAGGAACTTGTCAGAAACTTGTCGGGCAAACCCTTATGGTACAAGGGTTTCAGCGTTTTGACAAGCTTGACAAGTGTTTTTTATAAAAGTTTTAAAATAAGAATAGAATACGCAGAAAAAGGTTATAGAAACAGCTTGTCGGACTTGTCAGACTTGTCAGGTATGTCCAACCTCCGGCTCCAAGTGCAAGGCTTTTGCACACATAAAACCGTCCGCCGCACCGGCTCAGTCCAGCGCAGCGGACGGCTTTTTATGCAATTCCGGTTTAAGGCAACACCGCACAATTCGGCAACATCGCTGAACATGCCTTTTGCGCCAT
>CAVANO010000022.1:0-2467 GCA_963590165.1 Anaerovoracaceae bacterium | reverse complement strand
TCGCACCGGTCGCACCGGTCGCACCGGTCGCACCGGTCGCACCGGTCGCACCGGCAGTGCCGGCCGCCGGGAGCTCGCCGCGCCCTGCATGGATGACTGCCGACGAGCCTGCACGCGCCGCATGGCAGAATCAGCAGCCCGCGCCGCAGCTGGTCGTGCCTGAAGCGCAGCCGGCAGCGCCGCAAGTGCAGCAGATGCTCGTCATGGTCTACGACCCGACAAGCGGGCAATACATACAGAAGATGATGCCGATGCAGCTCGACCCGACCACCGGCAACTACGTCCCCGTGCAGACAGCCTCGCCCGTTTCGCCTGCCTCCGCGAAGGAACAGGAAAAGCAGCGCAAAGCCGCTGAAAAGGCGGAAAAGGATCGTCAGGCGGAGGAGCGCCGCAAGCGTGCCGATGAGCTGCGCGAAGAACGTGCTGCGCGTGCCCGGAAGAACGACTCCATCCTCGGACGCGTGCAGAACACGGTCATCAGCACCGCAACGAGAGAGGTCACGAAGTCGGTGACCCGCGGAATCCTCGGCGGAATTTCGAGCATTTTCGGCGGAAGCACCAAAAAGAAAAAGTAATCAAACGCAGCTGCTCTTTTCGGGCAGCTGCTGTTTATCTTGAGCGACCAAAGGGCTTTCCGATCGCCCTTGGGAAACCTTCGGCATGCAATCTTCACTCCCATCGTCAATTGATGATTCAGCCTTCTGTATGGTTTGCTAAAAAATCAAAAGCAAACTGCCGAATGGCTCAAAGAAACCGGATGAAGTCCGCGAATGATTTTAATCATTTGTTCATCTTTCCGTGGGATAAAAAAGCAAACCGCGATCGTTCTATATGGGTAACATCCATTCATCAGTCTCAGGAGGGAACGATATGCGGAAATGGCTATCCCTGCTCATGGCGCTGCTGCTCATCCCGATGGCGGCAGCAGAATCCGGTGAATCGCCCGTCGCGACAGGCACCTCGCTGCCGATGGCGGAAAACAGCCGCCAGTATGCCTACTTCAGCCGTGCCGACATCACGTCCGCCGAGACAGCCATTGAGCAAGCGAAGGAGTGGCTGAATCTGCCGCTTCTGTGCACGAATTTTCCCTCAAACAGCGATTCCGCCGACTGGACTGCCATGCAGGCAGACGAGGGCTGGTACGTCACAGGGTATATGCGCGGCACGTTCGTGTGGATGCTGTTGGATGAATCCGGCTACCTGATTGACTACCGCTTTCATGTGCTGGCAGAGGATGGATTTACGTATGACGGTTCGCTGCCGGAGAATATTGACGAGGCGATTCAAAGCTATATTGCGCGTTTTGCCGAGCTGAACGGGTTGGGTGCGCTGGAAAGCTACGAGCGCGGAGATGCGACTTCGTTAGGCAATACGGCAGTGTCCGTCAAGGCGACAGCGATGCTCGGCGGCAAGACCTACCGCTTCACGATGCGGCTGGACATGCTGGCTTTCACCGAGATTGAATCGCTGGATGCGGATATTCATGCCGCGCAGACGCAGCGCGATGTGCTCCTGCTGATGCGCGACGACCTGCTGGAAAAGGGCATCAACACAGCGAATGTATTCTTTGCCGTGCAGGTGCTTTCTGACGGCACCATCACCGGCATCGCGTCCTTCCCTGGCAGTGAGGTAACCGATGTCCTCAAGGACCTCTACGGCGAACAGGAGCGGTACACGCTGCTGTACCATTGCAGCGCATCCGCCATGGGGATCGATTCCATCACCCTGTCCGAGCAGGAAGATGAAGTGCTGCCGGAGGTCACGCACACAGCGCTGCAGGCTGCCGTCACCGTCTATACGCTGGTTGAAGGGCGCTATCTCGTGCAGACGGACGAACTGCCTGCCGGGACGGCATACGCAGAGCTGGAAACCATAAACGCGCCGGACAATAACATCCTGCCGCTGGAGTGGGATGACAGCATCACGCGGATTGTCTACTCGCTGACGGATGACGAAATCAGGTTCGGCTGGGTATCGACAAACGCCCTGTACGGCAGGAGCGCAAAATCAACCGTTCCGACGCTGTCCTGCTACGGCATCGTGCTGAACGGCGAAACATACACCCTTTTCGCAACCGACATGGCGGAGGACTCCGGATATGATACCTATGCTGACACGGACGAGGCAGACTGGACGGTTGAACAGGCGCTGACGGTTGCCGCCCTCGCCGTCATGGAGAAATACGGCGTTGATGCATCCTCGCTGACTTCCTGTGTGGCGGAATACGGCTACATGACCGGAAGAGACAACTGCAGATGGCAGGTGAATTTCCGAATCACCAACATCAACGGTTCGGAAGCCTTCTACGAGGTTCTGCTGAAAGACACGACCGGCGAAATACTGGGCGTATGGAATTCCGAAGCCAGCAACGGCTAATTTTTCCGCATCGAAAAAGAGCTGTCTCACCAATAGTGATATGTACCCCCAATACTGGACACCCGGTATTGGGGGTATTGTTATATGAAGT
>CAVANO010000021.1:0-162978 GCA_963590165.1 Anaerovoracaceae bacterium | reverse complement strand
TGATCACGCCGATCGCTCTGGAGCAGGGCCTGCGCTTTGCTATCCGCGAGGGCGGTCGCACGGTTGGTTCCGGCGTCGTTTCCAAGGTCATCGAGTAATCTCGGTTTTTCGAGGGACGCTTTCTTGTGGGGAGCGTCCCTTTTTCTGCATTATAAAGGAGGAAATCAATATGATGCATTACAAGACGCACGGTACCTGCTCCTCTGAAATTGAGCTGGAAATTCAGGACGGCATCATCACGCATTGCAAGTTTATCGGCGGCTGCAAGGGCAACACGCAGGGTCTTGCCAAGATGGTCATCGGCCGCAAAGCGGATGAAGTCGCCGAAAAGCTCGCAGGCATTCCCTGCCGCGGCAATACCTCCTGCCCGGATCAACTGAGCAGAGCCATCCGCGAATATCAGGCGTAACATCGGGGAGGAGCGCACATTGTCTGAACTCAATCAGCTTCCCGCTACGTTTGATGAAATGGACCTTTCGGCGGAGGTGCTCAGAGCCGTCAAGGATATGGGCTTCACAGCGCCGTCCACTGTGCAGGCAAAAACCATTCCGCTGATGATGGCCGGCGCGGACATCGATGCCATCGCGCCGACCGGCACGGGCAAAACCTGTGCGTTCGGCATTCCGATGCTCGAGTACGTGCAGCTCAAAGACGCAAATATTCAGGAAGTCGTGCTGGCACCGACACGCGAATTGGCACTGCAGATCGGCGATGAGCTGACGAAGCTCGCCAAGTACATCAAGGGATGCCGGATTGCTGTCATTTATGGCGGTCAGCCGATTCCCAAGCAGCTTGCCGCCCTCAAGCGCAAGCCGCAAATCCTTGTTGCCACGCCCGGCCGCCTGCTTGACCACATGAACCGCGGCAATATTCACCTGCACAGCGTCCATACAATGGTGCTCGACGAGGCGGACGAAATGCTCAATATGGGGTTCGTCAAGGATGTCACGCATATCATCGAGGCTACACCGGACGATCGGCAGCTTGTGCTCTTCTCAGCAACGACGAATCAGGACGTGCTGACAATCGCATGGAAGTACCAGCATGAACCGGTTGAGGTGACGGTCGAGGCGACGAAGCAGGATCGTCCGCAGATCACGCAGTATGTCATTGCAACCGAACAGGACAAGAAGATTGATCACCTGCTGTATCTGCTGGATGCGGATGTGTATCAGCGTGTGATGATCTTCTGCAATACAAAGTTCATGACGGATCGGCTGACGGAGCGGCTGCAGAAGGCAGGATACAGTGCGGAATGCATTCACGGTGATGTGCCGCAGAGCAAGCGAAATGTCGTCATGAATGACTTCCGCAAGGGTAAGTTCCCGATTCTGATTGCGACGGATGTTGCTGCACGCGGCATTGACATTGATGATGTGGAGGCTGTCATTAATTTCGACCTGCCGACGGAAAACGAATACTACCTGCACCGCATCGGCAGAACGGGGCGCGCCCGCAAGCATGGCGTCAGCTTCTCGCTGGTTACGTTCCGGGAGAGCGTCCGCATGGACGAAATCCTCAAGTACATGATTGCAAAGCCTGAGCCGTTGCATTTCGAGGACGATGTCCTTCGAAACGCGGATGGGACGCCTTTCTTCGAGCACATTTAAGACAGATTCGGCAGAAATGAAGCGTGAGTTTTGAAATTTTATCGAGTTGTAAACAAAACATTTTTTTGGAAAAAACTCTTGCTATTTGATTGCAATTCGAGTATAATGAGCACGGTTGAATCCTTCGGGTCTGTGGTTGCAAGCCGAAGCCAGTCGCAGGCCAAGCGGTCCACGTAATCCGGTCAAAGCGCCGGGGAGCATGGTGCGGTTTAGAGGTAAGACCGTCCGGAGCGTGGTGACATGACTCCGAGAGGAGTGCGTGAGGGCGCGCAATGCGTTGAGCAACCTCCCAGACGGCGAGTGTGGGGTCAAAGACCAGGTCAGCCGAAGGATGCGCCTATTTTAATCTATCAGGGGGTTCCAAACCATGTACACTGACAAGACGCTGGTTTGCAAAGACTGCGGCAATGAATTCGTTTTCACTGCCGGCGAACAGGAATTCTATGCCGAGAAGGGCTTCCAGAATGAGCCGACTCGGTGCAAGGCGTGCCGTCAGGCACGTAAGGCCAGCCGCCCTGCTGCCGGTGGCGCCCGTGAAATGTTCGACGCTGTTTGCGCTGAATGCGGCAAGCCCACCAAGGTACCTTTCCAGCCCAGGGATGATCGCCCTGTCTACTGCAGCGAGTGCTATGCAGCGCGTCGTGGTTAAGCCCCAACGCTTCTGACAAAACTGTTGCAAAAAGTGCCTTTCCGTCCTTGTGACGGAAGGGTGCTTTTTTGTTGCACGAAAAAAGACGGTCCGCACGAGACAGACCGCCGGAAAATCACTGGATGGAGCGCTGATAGGAGCGGCTCGGTGTCAGGTCGTAGAGCACCCGCCGAACAGTTGGGCATTGCTTGAGGATTCGTGATGTCACGCGCTCAAGGAGGTCGGAAGTGAAACGCGCCGTGTTGCCGCCGGTGCCTTCTACCGTCTGGACAGCGCGGAGGATGATGAGGTCACCTTTGCTGTAAATCGGTGACAGCGCCAGGGCAGCATAATACTGCCACAGCCGCTTGTTCTGGTTGCTTTCGTCGACCTCACGGCGGAAGATGTCATCTGCTGTGCGAAGCGTTTCAAGCCGCTTGTTGGTGACCTCCGCCATGATGCGCGATGCAAGACCGCTGGCAGGAAAAGGCTGACGGCTGACAAGCTCCGGCGGCAGACCAAGCTCCTTGCCGATTTGGCGGATTTCATCCTTGAACAGTTCACGAACCGGCTCGACGACCGGAATCCCGTTGATGCTGTAATCGGATGGATGCGGATGCAGCAGCGTGTCAGCAACGTTCGTGCCCTGAATGATGAGGCGGACATCATCGATGGCGGCGGCTTCGCGGCTGAGAATCTTTGTCAGCAGGTCGAGGACAATGCGATCCTTTTCCGCTGAATCCGTCACGCCGGCAAGCGCCTTGATGAATGTCTCCTGTTCATTAATCCGCTGCAGATTCAGCCCGAGGCTGTCGTGATAGTATGCCATGACCTGTTCTGCCTCGTTCTTACGAAGCAGACCGGTGTCAATGAAAATGCAATGCAGCTTGTGACCGATGGCGAGGTTACCGAGCACGGCACAGACACCGCTGTCGATGCCGCCGGACAGGCAGCAGAGCGCGTTGCCGCCGCTTGCCGCACGGCTGATTTCATCGCGTGCACGGTCAATCAGCATCTGATTCGTCCACCATGGGGTGCAGCCGCAGACATTCAGCACAAAATTCAGCAGGAGATGGGTCGAAAACGGGTCGTTCCGCTCAAGCCGGAAGGAGAACCCCCAGACGCTTCGCTGATTTGCATGGAAGCCGAGCAGTCCATCATCCGATGTGGCAATCGGTGCAGCAAGCGATGCATCGAGATTCATTGCGCGAATCGTCGGCTGATAACGGTCAGTGTCATCCATGCCGCTCAGCAGCACGTCCTGCGTGTCGATGTGAATCTGCATCGTGCTTTCAGACACAACCGATGTGCTCAGGCTGCCGCCAAGCGTTTCGCAGAGCGTCAGCGCGGAATCGCCCATGCAGAGCATCGGGAGACCCGTCTGCAGATAGTCCTTGAGATGAGGGACGCTTTCAGCTTCTCCGCTGACGTCGGCAGCAAGCAGAATACCGCGTGCGCCCATGTGCTGAATGTCCTCTGCCGTGCAGATGGAGGAAACGATTCGGCAGTAAATATGTTCCGCGCGGAGCTTCTGCGCCATCAGACGGCATGCCGATGCGTTGAGATTCACAATCACGACCATGTCCTGCAAGAAAAGCAACCTCCTCATCTGATGCTTCGTTTGTTTCAGCGAAGCAGCCAAGAAAAGTAATCAACCCAGAATTAACCGAAAATGGAGCACATTCAAGACTTTATCCTCTATATTTCGCTCTTTTGATGAAAAATCCTTTTTTTCTCCGAGAAATTTCACCGAAAAGTGGCGGCAGAGTGGGAAAGTTACAAAAAAACGCCCCGCAAGGAGGCGTTTGCAATAGAGCTGTGATTATGCTGCAAGGGTATCCACATCCGGCGGCAGTTTACGGAACTGTGTGCGGTGAACGAAGAACAGGCAGATCATTTCGGCAATGGCGGTGATGCCCCACGAGACGATGTAGACCAGATACAGGCTCTGAATCGTGTGGAAGTAAGCGAAAATCGTGTAAACCCACAGGATGCGGAAGACGCAGGAGCCCATAATCACGATGATGGTCGGGACGAGACTCTTGCCGAGACCGCGGTTCGCGGCGATGGTGCAGTCCATGAAGGCAGAGAATGCGTACGAGCAGCCCATGATGCGCAGGCGAATCATACCAGCTTCGGCGACTTCCTCGACATTCGTGAAAATCGACAGAAACTGCCGCCCGAACAGCACAAGCAGTGCGCTCATCGCCAGTGCGATGATGAACGAGAAGCCCATCGAAATGAAGTACGACCGCATGATGCGCTTGCGCTTGCCGGCGCCGTAGTTCTGGCTCATGAAGGACGAGCACGCGGTGTATACGGCAGCCATGACATCGTAGACAAGCGCGTCGGCATTGGCGGCGGCGGAATTGCCCTCAACCATGATTTCGTCGAAGCTGTTCACACCAGCCTGAATGAACAGGTTCGCAATCGCGAAAATGGCGTTCTGCAAGCCGGCGGGAATGCTCAGCGAAAGAATCTGACGTGCCTTATGCGGTTCAATGTGAAGCATGTCGCGCGAGATGCGGATGAGGCTGTCGGACTTGCGGAGCGAGAGCAGTACGAGCGTGCCGGACGTATACTGGGAGATGATGCTTGCCAGCGCAACACCAGCCGCCGCCATATGGCAGACGATGACGAAGAACAGATTCAGCAGGATGTTCAGCACGCCGGACATCGCGAGGAAATACAGCGGCTTCTTTGTGTCGCCCGACGCAGACAGTACGGCGTTGCCGAAGTTGAAAATGGCGACAGCCGGCATGCCGAGGCAGTAGATGCGCAGATAGCTGACGGCACCGTCCATCAGCAGTTCCTTTGTTCCCAGCATGGTCAGCAGCGTTGGGGTAAAGATGAAGCCAAGCACCATGATTATGATGCCGATGATTACTGACAGAATCAGCGAAGTGTGAACCGCCTCATGCACGTCCTGGTCATGCCGTGCACCGATATAGCGCGCGACGACCACGTTGACGCCGCTGCCCATGCCAATCAGAAAACCGGTCAGCAGCGTGACAAGAATCGAGGTCGAGCCGACAGAACCCAGCGCCTCCGGTCCGGCAAACTGTCCGACAACGGCAATGTCGGACATGTTGAAGAGCACCTGCAGGACGTTCGTCGCCATCAGGGGCAGGCTGAACAGGATGATCTGACGTGCAAGCGGTCCGTGCGTCAGGTCGTGCTTTTCGGAAGACATTTCATCGCTCCTTTGCGATATTTTCCGCGAAGATTATACACCGGAAATACAAAACTCGCAAGTGGAAAACGCCCGATTCGGACAGAATTCGTGATATGATACATTGACACAGCGCGCAAAGCGTGATAAGATAGCAATGGTAGTCCATAGTCAAATAAGGAATGAATCAGAGGTGCGCGTGATTCGTGTACCGCGGCGGAGGCTGGCAGCTGACGAGACCGTGGGAAGGGAACAGGCGCCGAAAGAGCGGAAGAACGCCAAGGTCTGCTCTTGGTTGCGGGTCGAACGGATTCGGAACTGTCATCGGAGAGCATCCGGCGGAGCGCTGATTCAAGGCCTCTGACCGCAATGAAGCGGTATTCAGTTGATGCATTGGCGGCGTGTTGTGCGCTGCATCATGGCTGACAGGGGCTTGGCGCACCGCATGCATCGCTTGTGGTGGCTTTTTTTGAATCAGACACAAAGTTGGATGGAGGACAGCAGTATGGAAAAGTATCGTGTAGGCATTGTGGGCGCAACGGGCATGGTCGGGCAGCGGTTTATCTCGCTCCTGGCAAATCATCCGTGGTTTGAGGTGAACTGCGTGGCAGCATCCGGCCGCAGCGCGGGCAAGACGTACCGCGAGGCAGTGGGCGACCGCTGGGCATTCGACTGGGCGATTCCGGAAAAGGTCGCGAACATGACCGTTGTCAACGCCATGGACATTGATGAGGTTGGTAAGCATGTCGATTTCGTGTTCTGCGCTGTGGACATGAAGAAGGATGAAATCCGCGCGATGGAGGAAGCATACGCCAAGCATGAAATCCCGGTCGTGAGCAACAACAGCGCATGCCGCGGTATTGAGGACGTGCCGATGGTCGTGCCGGAAATCAATGCGGATCATCTCGCCGTCATCGAAGCGCAGCGCAAGCGTCTCGGCACGAAGCGCGGCTTTATCGCTGTGAAGCCGAACTGCTCCATTCAGAGCTATGTGCCTGCCCTGACGCCCCTGCTTGACTTCGAGCCGGACAAGGTCAGCGTGTGCACGTATCAGGCAATTTCCGGCGCCGGCAAGACCTTCCGCACGTGGCCGGAGATGGTTGATAATGTCATCCCGTACATCGGCGGCGAGGATGAAAAGAGCGAGAATGAGCCGCTCAAGCTGTGGGGACACGTTGAGGACGGTAAGATTGTCAATGCGCAGCTGCCGGTGATCTCTGCGCAGTGCCTGCGTGTGGCGTGCTCCGACGGTCATATGGCAGCCGTGTCTGTCAGCTTCAAGAAGAAGCCGACCATCGAGCAGATTAAGGAACGCTGGATGAATTATGAGACTGAGGCGCAGCGCCTGGGGCTGCCGAGTGCCCCGAAGCCCTTCCTGCAGTATTTCGAGGATCCGTCCCGTCCGCAGACGCGGCTGGATCGCGACTTCCAGAACGGTTTCGGCGTGTCGATCGGCCGTCTGCGCGAGGATAAGATTTTCGATTATCGCTTTGTTTGCCTGAGCCACAACACGGTTCGCGGTGCGGCCGGCGGCGGCATCCTGACGGCGGAGCTGCTCTGCAGAAAGGGTTATATCGAGCATCGCGGCGAATAAGAGCCGCTATCATCGAGGAGGAAATATCATGAAGCCTTTGTTTACGGGAACCGGTACGGCGCTGATTACGCCCTTCAAGGACGGTTCGGTCGATTGGGAGGCGTTTGACGCGCTGATCGAGAGCCAGCTGGCAGGCGGTGTAACGGCATTTGTCGCAGCGGGTACCACCGGCGAGCCTGCAACCATGACATGGGAGGAGCATATCGAGGTTGTGCGCTTTGTGGCGGAGCGCGTCAAGGGACGTGCATGCGTCATTGCCGGTACGGGCAGCAACTGCACGCGTGAGGTGATCCATGCTGCAAATGCCGTCAAGGAATTCGGCGTGGATGCGCAGCTGTGCGTGACGCCCTACTACAACAAGACGACGCAGGAAGGTCTTGTTGCGCACTACAGCGAAATTGCTGCGAAGACGAGCCTGCCGATTGTCGTGTACAACGTGCCGTCCCGCACGGGCGTGAACATCCTGCCTGCAACGCTGCAGCGCATCTGCGCGCTGCCGCAGGTGGTCGCTGTGAAGGAAGCAAATCCGGATGTCGTGCAGGCGATGGAGAAAATCAATCTCGTCGGCGACAACGCAACGTTCTACAGCGGCAATGATGACCTGATTCTGCCGCTGATGGTGATGGGCTTCAAGGGTGTCATTTCTGTGCTGAGCAACGTCATGCCGGCGGAAACGACCAAGATGACCAATCTCGCGCTGGAAGGACACTACGATGAAGCAGCGAAGATGCAGCTTGAGCTGCTGCCGCTGATTAAGGCGCTATTCAGCGAGACGAACCCGATTCCGTGCAAGGCGGCGCTGAACCTGATGGGTGTCTGCCGTGATGAGCTGCGTCTGCCGCTTGTGCCCATGCAGGACGCAAACCGTCAGAAGCTCGCTGACATCATGCGCGGCCTGAAGCTGATTTAAGGAGTAAAAAACATGAAGATTCTCATCAGCGGCGCATGCGGCTATATGGGTCGTGAAGTGGCAGCGCAAGCCAAGGCAAATGGCATTGAGATCGTTTGCGGCGTTGATATTGCAGCCGGTGTTGCACCGTATCAGCCGGATTTTCCGCTCTATAAGACGTACGATGAGGCACCGGCAGCGGATGTCGTGATTGACTTCTCCAACTGGATGCCGGGCGCAAACGTACTCGACTACGCCACGAAGTACCGCGTGCCGGTCGTCATCGCATCGACCGGTCTGACGGAAGAGCAGCTTGCGGCAGTCGAGGAAGCCTCGAAGGTCGTGCCGATTTTCCGCTCCGGCAACATGAGCCTCGGCATTGCACTGCTCCGTTCCTTGGTGAAGAAGGCGGCAGGCGTGCTGGGCGATGTGTTTGACGTGGAAATTGTCGAAGCGCACCACAACCGCAAACTTGATGCACCGTCCGGCACGGCACTGATGCTGCTTGATGCCGTCAAATCGGCGTATCCTGATGAGCGCGAGGCGGTCTACGGGCGTCACGGGCGCAACAGCAAGCGGCAGCATCAGGAAATCGGCGTGCATGCGCTGCGCGGCGGTACGGTGACTGGTGAGCATGAAGTGTGCTTCTTCGGCACGGGCGAGCGCATCCGGATCAGCCACAGCGCGGAAAACCGCGGCGTTTTCGCTGCGGGTGCGCTTCGTGCGGCTGAATTTCTGATGAATCAGAAGCCGGGTAACTACAATATGGACGATGTTGTGGGCAAATTGTAAGCCCACATGGGCGGCGGTGCAAAATTCCGCCGTCTTTTTTTACAAAGGTCAGGAAAAGACAAACTGAGTTCATATTCATGCTGTAGAATGGCGATGTTGGAAGGGAGGAACAACAATGAACGAAGTGAAAGCCCCCAAAAAGCCGCTGATTGTGTACTACTTAGTGGCGATTTTGATTGTCGTGCTGATTAACACTGTGCTCGTCCCGCTGTTTAACAGCGTCAGCGTGCAGTATGTTGACTACGGCACGTTCATCCAGATGACGGAAGATAACCAAATCTACCAGGTGCAGGTGCAGGATAACCAAATCCTGTTTGTCACCAAGGCGGATGCTGAAAAGAACGCGGCGGTCTATTACCGGACAGGCCGCATGGATGACCCCGACCTGACAAACCGCCTGTCGGAGCATAATGTTATCTTTGATAAGGAAATTGTGGAGGAGACATCCCCGATTCTGTCCTTCTTCCTCTCCTTTGTGCTCCCGATGGCGCTGATGGTACTGGTTGGTCAGTTGCTGATGCGTCAGATGATGAAGCGCATGGGCGGCGGCAAAGGCTCGATGTCCTTCGGCATGGGCAATTCCAGCGCGAAGGTTTACGTCAAGGACAGTGCAGGCAGCATCAAGTTTGATGATGTGGCAGGCGAGGACGAGGCGAAGGAAGCCCTGAGCGAGATTGTCGATTACCTGCATGATCCGAGCAAGTATCGCGATATCGGTGCATCGATGCCGAAAGGCATTCTGCTTGTCGGCCCGCCCGGCACCGGCAAAACGATGCTGGCAAAGGCAGTGGCAGGCGAGGCAAACGTGCCGTTCTTCTCCATTTCCGGCTCTGAGTTTGTCGAGATGTTTGTCGGCATGGGCGCAAGCAAGGTGCGCGACCTGTTCAAGCAGGCAAAGGAGAAGGCACCGTGCATTGTGTTCATTGACGAAATTGATGCCATCGGTAAGAAGCGCGACGGCGGCAAATTCGGCGGAAACGATGAACGTGAGCAGACGCTCAATCAGCTGCTGACGGAAATGGACGGCTTTGAGGGTAGCAACGGCGTCATCATTCTGGCAGCGACGAACCGTCCGGATTCGCTTGACCCGGCACTGACGCGCCCTGGCCGTTTTGACCGCCGCGTGCCGGTCGAACTGCCTGACTTGCAGGGACGTGAAGCGATTCTGCGCGTCCATGCCAAGAAGATTAAGACGGAACCGGACATCAATTACGCGCAGATTGCCCGTATGGCATCCGGCGCATCCGGTGCTGAGCTGGCGAACATCGTCAATGAGGCTGCGTTGCGTGCCGTGCGCAATCACCGCACAGCAGCGTCCCAGTCCGATATGGAGGAATCCATCGAAGTCGTTATTGCAGGCTACCAGAAGAAGAATGCCATCCTGACGGATCGCGAAAAGAGCATTGTTGCGTACCACGAAATCGGTCATGCAATGGTGGCTGCGCTCCAGAGCCATTCCGCGCCGGTGCAGAAAATCACCATTGTGCCGCGTACATCCGGTGCACTCGGCTATACGATGCAGGTGGATGAGGGCAACCATTACCTGATGACGAAGGAAGAAATCATCAACAAGATTGCAACGCTGACGGCTGGCCGCGCGGCGGAGGAAATTGTGTTCGGCTCGGTGACAACGGGTGCGTCGAATGATATCGAGCAGGCGACAAAGCTGGCTCGCGCGATGATTACCCGTTACGGCATGAGCAGCGAATTCGGCATGGTTGCGATGGAATCAGTCGAGAACGCCTATCTGGGCGGCGACACGTCCCTGAGCTGCTCTGCCGAAACACAGTCCAAGATTGATGAGCTGGTCGTTAATGTTGTGAAGGAGCAACATCAGAAGGCTATTGAAATTCTGATGGCGAACCGCGCGAAGCTCGATGAGCTGTCCAAGCATCTCTACGAGAAGGAAACCATCACGGGCGATGAGTTCATGACGATTCTGAACGCAGCATAACAGAAGAAAAGGGGAGTTTTGTGTGAAAAAGCTATTGTCATCGAAAATCGGGAATATTCTGCTCTGCGTGGCGGAAATTGCACTGGGTGTGCTCCTGCTCATTAATCCGGATCGCGTGACATCCATCTTTATCACCGCAGTCGGCATTTGCCTGCTGATTGCTGGTGTGGTCTGCACGGTGCTCTACTTCATCGGCGAAGCGGAAAGCATGGCGATGAAGCAACTGCTTTTCAAGGGCATCCTGATGATCATCCTCGGCGTCCTCTGCGTGACGCAGTGCGGTGTGATTATTGCGGCTCTGCCGGTCGTGACGTGGATTTATGCGATTGCCCTGCTGGTGCTCGCCGCGTATAAGGTGCAGTGCACGGTGGATATTCTCCGTCTGAGCCGCATTCGCTGGTATTATCCGGCAGTGTCTGCATTGCTCGCATTGCTGATTGCATTGCTGATTCTGCTGAATCCCGGCTTCGCGATGAATGTCGTGTGGGTGTTCATCGGTGTGTCGATTATTCTGGAAGCGGCGCTGGAAATCGTTTCGATTATCCTGCTGAAATAAGGACTTGCACTTTTCGATAAATGGGCGTACAATGGTCTTGCCTGTGATTCGCATCGGGCAGAGTAGCTGAATCCGCGTTAAGTGTTCATGAACGGGGAGTTGTCATGAAACGAAGCTGCCGTCAAATCGGCGCGCGGTGGATTCGGCGCATCCCGCTGTCTTGGTGCTGCCTCCTGCGAGTTGCGGTAACATCTCGTGAAGGAGGCTTTTTTCGTATGATCAAAAATGAAGGCTTCGACCGCTCGTGGACACAGATTTCCACAAAGCGGATGGTGCTGCTGGCGATGATGGTCGCGCTGAATGTTGTTTTGGGGCGGTTCAGCGTACAGTTTACGCCGGAGGTGCGGCTGAGCATTGTCGGCTTTCTGCCGATTGCACTGGCAGGCGCGATGATGGGCCCTATGTACGGCGCGATGACCGGCGCATTGGGCGATCTCGTGAATTTTCTTATGTTCAATTACGCTTACGGCGCATATTTTCCGGGCTATACGCTGACGGCGCTGCTTTCCGGCTGCTGGTATGGGCTGGTGCTCTACCGCAGGGAACTGAATTGGAAGCGTGCGGTTCTGTGCATCGTGCCCGTGATTCTGTTGGGAGAAATCGGGCTGAATTCCGTCTGGACGTACCTGCTGTACCGCAAGACCTTCTGGGCGAAACTGCCCGTGCGTGTGCTGACGAATGTGATTGAGTGCCCGCTGAAGGTGATCCTGCTCCTGCTGCTCGGGCGGGTGACGGAACGTCTGCCGAAGTCGATGATGAAATGCTGATGGGAGGAAATTGCGATGACGGAAGAGCAAGGGCTGATTCTGCAGGAGCTTGACCGGTTGTATCCGCAGCCGAAGCCGGAGCTGAATTTTGCAAGCCCGTATGAGACGCTGGTCGCCGTCATGCTGTCTGCACAGTGCACCGACAAGCAGGTCAACAAGGTGACACCGGCTGTGTTTGCACGTTTCCCCGACGTGAAGAGCATGGCTGAGGCGGAGGAAGCGGAGCTGTTCCCGATGGTGAAGAGCTGCGGCTTCAAGAGCAAGGCAGGGCACATCATCGCCGCATGCCGGATGATTATGAGCGAGTACGGCGGCGAGGTGCCGCGAACAATGGAGGAGCTGACGCGCCTGCCGGGCGTCGGGCGAAAGACGGCGAATGTCGTGATGCTTGCGGCGTTCAGGATTCCAGCAATGCCGGTGGATACGCATGTGTTCCGCGTCAGCAATCGGCTCGGGCTGGCAGAGGCGCCGGATGTGCGGAAAACGGAGGAACAGCTCTGTGCGCTGATTCCGCGGGACAAGTGGAACGATGCGCATCATCAGCTGATTTTCCATGGACGGCGCGTGTGCAAGGCACAGCACCCTTTGTGCGGCGAGTGCACGCTGCGCATGTGGTGCAAGGCGGCAAAAGGTCAATAAAAAACAGACACTGCGAGATGTTGCTCCGCAGTGCCTGTTTTTTTACTTTTCCTTAGCCCCAAGCTTGCGTTCCGTGCCTTGAAGCAGACGGGCAATGTTCCCATGGTGCCGATAGACGCACAGCCCTGCCATGACCCAAACCCAGGCGATGAACAGCCAGTTGCCCCAATTCGTGACGGTCACGATGATGGCGAACAGCACTGTCAGCACCATTGAGCCGACGGATACAAACTTTGTTACAGCAATCGTCGCGATGGCAATGACGTAGCAGATGATTGCCTGCCACCAGAAGGTCATCAGCATGACGCCGCAGGTGCTGCTGACACCCTTGCCGCCCTTGAAGCCGTAGAACACCGGCCAGTTGTGCCCGATGACGACGCAGAGTCCGGCGAGCATTGCACCGTACTGTCCCATCCAGAGCCGACCGACTAGACATGCCAGCAGCGCCTTGATGACATCGCCGGCAAAAACGAGCGCACCGCCTTTTTTGCCCATTGTGCGCAGGGCATTTGTTGCGCCAGTGTTGCCGCTGCCGACCTTGTGCAGGTCAGGACCGCCCATCGCCTTGGAGACAATTATGCCGGTCGAAATCGAGCCGAGCAGATACGCAATGACTGCAATGGCAATATAGCAAAGAGCATCCATGGCTTATTTGTCCTCCTTCGTTTTTTCCCGCAGGATGAAACGAATTGGCGTGCCGGTGAAGTCGAAGGTCTTGCGGAAGTAGTTCTCCAGATAACGCTGATAGGCGAAATGCATCAGCGACTCTTCGTTGACGAAGAAGATGAAGGTCGGCGGGCAGACACCCTGCTGCGTGACGTAGTAGATTTTGAGGCGGCGACCGTTTGTCGCAGGCGGCTGAAGGTCGGCTGTGGCGTCAGTCAGCACATCGTTGAGCACGCCGGTCGGGATGCGCTTGCTTGCCTGCGCCCAGACCTGGTCGACCGTATCGATGACGGTGTTCACGCGCTGACCGGTCTTGGCGGACAGGAACAGCACGGGCGCGTAATCCATGAATTTGAGCGCGTCAAGCACCTCTTTGCGGAACTGTTCGAGCGTGCCGGTATCCTTCTCGATGGCATCCCACTTGTTGACAACGACGATCACGGCCTTGCCTTCATCGCGGATGAGCCCGGCAATCTTCGTGTCCTGCTCGGTTACGCCGTCCTGCGCATCGATGAGCAGCAGCGCGACATCACAGCGGCGGATGGCGGCAATGGAACGCAGCACACTGTAGCGCTCAAGCGTTTCTTCCTCAACGGCGCGCTTGCGGCGGATGCCGGCGGTATCGATGATGTTGTATGACGTGCCGTTGACCGTGAAAACCGTGTCGATGGCATCGCGCGTCGTACCGGCAATATCGGATACCATCGTGCGTTCGCTGCCGACAAGACGGTTGACAAGCGAGGACTTGCCAACGTTCGGACGCCCGACAACGGCCAGCTGCAGCACATGATCCTCCTCGTTCAGTTCATCAGCCTTCGCCGGCGGCAGTTTGTCGCAGATGGCTTGCAGCAGGTCACCGAGACCCAGCATGTTGGCGGCGCTGATGGCGATGGGGTCACCGATGCCAAGCTCATAGAACTCGTAGATGATGTCGTTCATGCTGATATGGTCAACCTTATTGACGACCAGCAGGAGCGGTTTTTTTGTCTTGCGGAGCAGATTTGCAACCTCGCGGTCATCATCAGTCAGCCCGTCGCGGCCATCCGCGAAGAAGCAGATGACATCGGCCGTGTCCATGGCGATTTCTGCCTGACGGCGCATCTGCGAGAGCAGCACATCATCGCTGCGCGGATCGATGCCGCCGGTATCAATCAACGTGAAACGGCGATTCTGCCATTCCACATCCGCGTAGATGCGGTCGCGGGTTACGCCGGGCGTGTCCTCGACAATGGAAATGCGCTTTCCGGCAATGCGGTTAAAAAATGTAGATTTGCCGACGTTGGGGCGGCCAACGATGGCAACAAGTGGCTTGGCCATGGGTTCCTCCTAAACAAAAAACGTGATAAACAGCGGACACAAATGTCCATCTTGCAGTTTACCACGTTTCATGCAAAAAAGCAATTGTTAATTTGGTTCTCTATCAGCAACGCAATCAAGTTGCAAAGAGTTCGCTCTGCGGAGTGCCCAAGGGCTTTCTAATCGCAGGTTTCGCCTGTGCTATAGCCACCTTGAGGCTGCAACGGCACACCTGCCATGCTTCTGTGCCGGAAGTGTGTCGAGCTGGTTGCCGGCGAAAGCCTTGCAATTTCTGTATCTGCTTTCTATGACACACTTGATACATTGAAATAATAAAAAGAAAAAAGATAGATAAAGAATATACAGGAAAAAAGGTTATAGAAACACGGTGCTGGTGTGCTAATGTGTCAGCATTGCCCTGAGATGGCGCGCCAGAAGCCTTCGCCGCTGTTTTCAACGACCTTGAGCGGGCATGGGAGCATCTTGCGCACGTCATCGATGGACATATCATCAAGGAACAAATCCCCCTCGGCGCGGATCATGCTGCGGACAATCATGATTTCATCCGCCTGAACATCCTGACACTGCGCCACAAGATCCTGCCCTGTAATCAGTCCGGTAACCGTGACGCTTTCGCCGAAGAAACGGTTGATGATGGGGCGCACCTCAACGGTTGTTCCCTTCGGCGCATGGCGTTCTGCCAGCTCACGCAGGAATGGCGCAACGCTCGTGCCGGTCGCGATGCAAATGCGGCGAGGCAGCGTTTCCGTCATGGGAAGATCCTCGATGGCGTACAGCAGGTCGGTCTCGAACATGCGCAGCATGCCGACACCGTTCTCCACCTGCGGATAATCCTCGTATTCCTCGTCTGTCGGCAGCGGCAGACCGGACAGGCAGTAGAATTCATCGGCAGGGAATACAAGGCGCGTGCCGATTTCACGTAGGAAACGCTCTTGGTATGGCTTGACCTGTTCGATCAGGTCAAGCGCCATCTGCCGGTCGTAGGGCTTGATGTAAGGCAGACCATCGCGGAATTTCGTCAGTCCGATGGGAACGAGTGCGATGGACTGGATTGCCGGACGCAGCGTTTCCAAGTCATTCAGCGACTTTATGAGGATATCGCCGTCATTCCAGCCTGGACAAAGCACAATCTGCGCATGGAAACGGATGCCGTTCTGCTTGAGCAAACGAAGGTTATCCATGATGTTCGCGGCTCTCGGATTGCGCAGAAGCTTGACGCGCATATCCGGGTCGGTACACTGGACGGACACGAAGAGCGGCGATACCTTCCGGCGGATGATGCGGTCGAGTTCGCTGTCATCGATGTTCGTCATGGTGATGTAATTGCCCATCATCAGCGACAGCCGCCAGTCATCATCCTTGACATAGAGCGTCCTGCGCATGCCCGGCGGCATCTGGTCGATGAAGCAGAAAATGCAGTGGTTGCGGCACGGGCGCGGGCTGGAGACGATGGTCTGGTCGAGCGTCAGCCCGAGCGGCTGCCAATCTTCCTTGCGGACGTGCAGCACGCGGGTCTGCCCATCCAGTCCTTCCACCGTGAGGTCAAAGCGACGCTGAGCCGTCAGCGCCTGATAATCAATCTGGTCGATAATCGGTTCACCGGCGATGGAGACGAGCTTTTCGCCTTCCTTCAGCCCCAAACGATGCGCGATGGAACCGGGTTGAACATGGGTAATGGCGGTTGACAAATGCGGTTCACCTCCCGATTAATGATGGAGATGGAAATTCGGCGCCTGCCATGTATGGGCATCCGGATTGAAAAGACGGCTGCGGTGATAGGCAATCGCCTGCAGGACGGAGCACATCATCCAGCCAATCGGGTAGGCGAGCGCAACAACGATGAAGCGCGTGTTTTCATCCGTCAGCAGCGTCGTGGCAAGATAGAGATAGACTTGACGAAACAGCACGAACGAGAAGAGCATGATGACGGTCGGCAGGACGGATTCGCCGATGCCGCGCAGGGCACCAGCATAGAGCTGGTTGAATATGATGACGATGTAGAACGGCGTGATAATATAGAGGAAGCGTGCGCCGTAGGAGATGACATCGTCAGACGGCGAAATCAGCGACAGCAAAGGACGTGCCAGCGCAATGACGAACAGCGCACAGACAATCATGCAGCCGAGCGAGAGGAAAATGCCGGTGCGGACGCCTTTTTTTGCGCGGTCAGGACGGCGGGCACCCCAGTTCTGCGCGACGAAGGTGGTCGAAGCCTGTGCGATTGCCATGACGGGCACCGTCAGGAAGTTGTCCACACGGGTGTATGCAGCCCAGCCGGACGCACTCAGAGCGCCAAGATCGTTGATATACCCCTGCACAAACACGTTGGAGAAGGATGTCACGCCCTGCTGCACGCTCGATGGCAGACCGATGGCAAGAATCTGATTGAGCGTCTGACCATGGATGTGCAACTTGCGCCAGCGCAGTCCGTAGGAGGCTTTTTCGCGGGAGAGGACGAACAGCACCAGCACAGCGCTGCCTGCCTGCGCGATAATGGTCGCGTATGCGACGCCTGCGACACCCCAATGGAAGCAGATGACGAAAACAAGGTCGAGAATTGTGTTGACAACGGCAGAGAAAATCAGAAAGTACAGCGGACGGCGCGAGTCGCCGACGGCGCGCAGGATGGCGCTGCCCATGTTGTAAATCAGCAGACCGCTGACACCGCCGAAGTAGATGGTCAGATACGTCCGTGCCTCATCGAGCATGGCATCGGGCGTGCGCATCAGCTGCAGGCTCGGTTCGACAACGGCGACGCCGATGATGGTCATAATGACGCAGAGGATGAACGTCAGCAGCATGGTCGTGTGGACGGCGTGCTCAATGCGTTCATTGTCTTTTGCACCGTATGCCTGACTGATGACAGCGCCTGCGCCAAGCGAAAGACCATTGCAGACGCCGATGAGCATGTTGATGATATTGCCGGTTGAGCCGACTGCACCCAGTGCCGTGTCTCCTACGAAATTGCCGACCACAACGGTGTCAACAGCGCTGTAGAGCTGCTGGAACAGCAGACCGATTGTCAGCGGTAGAGCAAAATCAATATATTGGCGCAGAATGTTGCCTTGTGTCATATCAGCGTCATTGCGAGCCATGGACGAAATCCCTCCTTAATACATCATAACAGCATAGCACGGAAGGCAATGAGCGTCAAGCACCATGCATCAATGTTTGCTGAAACAGAAGTTTTTCGCAGGCAAATCTTTCCGCATGGAAGAAAAAAACGAGGAGGGTGCGGCCGATCAATCGCCAAAATGACGGAAACAGCGAAGCAATATGCAGATTAGGAACGGCTAATCGGCAAAATGAACCGGAAATCAGGGAAAATATGCATAAATACATCAAAAAAACAGCGAAATACCTTGACGGAACAGCCGCACTCATGTACAATCGAAAGCGTGGAGAACAAAGGCGTTCATACCACGCGATTGAGGGCTCGTGCCGCAAGGATGCGGTCGAGGTGTGCCCATCGCGCGGCATGAACGTCTTTTTTGTACCCTATTTGTCCGGAAATGCTATAATGCCGGCAAGATGCTGAAGGAGGTTTCAGTCATGACAGACACGCGGGGCACGTCCCTCTTTTCAACCCGAAATCCGCATGAAGGCGAGGTTCGCATCCCCAGCGGATGCGCGATTGCGGGTATTTTTCACAAGAAGGGCGGATTCATCGGAGGCGACACCATCATCCGTGCCATGGAGCCGATGCATGACCGCTCGAACGGCTTGGGCGGTGGCTTCGCAGGCTACGGCATCTATCCGGAGTTCCCGGACTGCTATGCCTTCCATCTGTTCTACGACAATGAATCAGCGCGCGATGACTGTGAGCATTACCTGAAGCGCTTTTTCGACATTCACAGCATGTCCGTCATGCCGACGCGTGCGATGCGCGAGGTCACCGATGCGCCGATTATCTGGCGGTACTTCGTGACGCCGAAGGCATGGCGTTGTCAGGAAGAGGCAATGGACGAGGACGCGTTCACCGCGGCGCATGTGCTGCACGTGAACGTCAACATTCCCGGTGCGTTCATCTTCTCTTCCGGCAAGAACATGGGTGTCTTCAAGGGCGTCGGCTATCCGGAGGATATGGGTCGATTCTTCCGCCTGGAGGAATACGAGGCGACCTGCTGGACGGCGCACGGACGCTATCCGACGAATACGCCCGGCTGGTGGGGCGGCGCGCATCCGTTTACGCTGCTGGATGTGTCGGTCGTGCATAACGGCGAAATTTCGTCCTATGACGCGAACCGCCGCTGCATGGAGATGTACGGCTACACCTGCACGCTGATGACGGATACGGAGGTCATCGCGTACATGATTGACTACCTCGTACGCAAGCAGGGGCTGACGTACGCAGAGGCGGCAAACGTGATGGCGGCACCGTTCTGGTCGACGATTGAGCATATGCCGGAGGAAGAGCAGAAGCGGATGCTCCTGCTGCGCAAGCGCTTCCCGTCCATGCTGATTAACGGACCGTTTTCCATCCTTGTCGGCTTCAACGGCGGTATGATGGCGCTGAACGATCGCTTGAAACTCCGCTCGATGGTTGTCGCAGAGACGGAAGATATTGCATATGTCGCCAGCGAGGAATGCGCCATTCGCCGGATTGCACCGGATGTGGATCATGTGTGGGCGCCGCGCGGCGGTCAGCCGGTGATCTTTACGACCGAAGGAGGACGTGACTGATGGCTGTTGATTTCTTTTATCCGGCGTATGAGGTGGTGCGCAATCAGGATCGCTGCATCACGTGCCGCGTCTGCGAGCGTCAGTGCGCCAACAAGGTGCATCAGTATGATGCGGAACTGGGCATCATGATTTCCGATGAAAGCGCGTGCGTCAACTGCCAGCGCTGCGTGTCGCTCTGCCCGACGCGTGCCCTCAAAATCGTCAAGACCGATAATACATTCAAGGATAATGTCAACTACACCGCGCAGGCAATGACGGAAATCTACCGTCAGGCACAGTCAGGCGGCGTGCTGCTTTCCGCAATGGGCAATCCCGCGCCGCTGCCGGTGTACTGGGACAAATTGCTCATTAATGCCTCACAGGTCACGAACCCGTCCATTGATCCCTTGCGCGAGCCGATGGAGACGCGTGTGTATCTCGGCAGCCGTCCTGAGGGCATTCGCCGCGACAAGGACGGCAAGCTTATCGATGATACGCCGCCGCAGCTCAAGCTTGAGGTGCCGATTATGTTCTCTGCCATGTCCTACGGCTCCATCAGCTATAACGCGCATGAGTCGCTTGCGCGCGCAGCGGAAAAGCTCGGCACGTATTATAACACCGGCGAAGGCGGTTTGCATCAGGACTTCTACAAGTACGGCGCTCACACGATTGTGCAGGTGGCATCGGGACGCTTCGGCGTGAATCACGACTACCTGAATGCCGGCGCAGCGATTGAAATTAAGATGGGACAGGGCGCAAAGCCCGGTATCGGCGGCCATCTGCCCGGCAAGAAGATTGTGGCAGACATCGCGAAAACGCGCATGATTCCCGAAGGCTCAGATGCAATTTCGCCCGCGCCGCATCATGACATCTACTCCATCGAGGATTTGCGCCAGCTGGTTTACTCGCTCAAGGAGGCAAGCCGGTACACCAAGCCGGTCATTGTCAAAATCGCTGCCGTGCACAATGTCGCGGCGATTGCATCCGGCATTGCACGCTCCGGTGCGGATATCATTGCCATTGACGGCTTCCGCGGCGGCACGGGTGCTGCACCGACGCGTATCCGCGATAACGTCGGCATCCCGATTGAACTGGCGCTGGCAGCGGTCGATACGCGCCTTCGTCAGGAAGGCATCCGCGACCGCGTGAGCCTCGTTGTCGGTGGTTCCATCCGTTCCAGCGCGGACGTGGTCAAGGCGATTGCACTCGGTGCGGATGCAGTTTACATCGCGACATCGGCGCTGATGGCGCTGGGCTGCCACCTGTGCCGCTCCTGCCAGACGGGACGTTGCAACTGGGGCATTGCCACACAGATTCCGGAATTGACGCAGCGGCTGAATCCCGATATGGGCTGCCAGCGGCTGGTGAACCTCGTTACGGCATGGAATCACGAAATCAAGGAAATGATGGGCGGCATGGGCATCAACTCCATCGAGGCGCTTCGCGGCAACCGGCTGATGCTTCGCGGCGTAGGGCTCAACGAGAAGGAGCTTGAGATTCTGGGCGTCAAGCATGCGGGAGAGTGAGCAGCATGAAGAAAATCTATGTCAATGAAAAATGGTGCCTCGGCTGTCATCTGTGCGAATATTACTGCGCATTTGCAAATTCTGGCAAGAGCGACATGGTGAAGGCGCTCAAGAACATCCGGATTCATCCGCGCATCCACATTGAGGAAGGTGCAAATGGCGTTCATTTTGCGGTCAACTGCCGCCACTGCGCTGACCCGCTGTGCGTTAAGGGCTGCATTTCCGGCGCGCTGACCCGCAAGGACGGCATGATTGTGATTGATGACAAGAAGTGCGTCGGCTGTTTCACGTGCATCCTGTCCTGCCCGTATGGCGCGATTATGCCGGACGAGACCGGTCATGTGATGCAGAAGTGCGAGCTGTGCACGCGCAATGGCGGTGAGCCGCTGTGCGTCAAGAACTGCCCGAATCAGGCAATTGTGTATGAGGAGAGGTGAGAAGCAAATGAACTACGTGATTATCGGCAACGGCCCGGCAGCTGTGACGGCTGCGGAGACCATCCGCAAGGCGGACGGCGAAGGAAACATCACGCTCTTCTCCAAGGAGGATGAATTCACCTACTCCCGACCGCTGATTTCCTATCTGCTCTGCGGCAAAACGGACGAAACCAAAATGCGCTATAAGGCACCGGACTTCTACGAAAAGAACCGGATTGACTTCCTCAAGGGCGTCGAAGCGGTTGCCATCGACAGCGAGAAGAAGACGGTTACCGGCTCGAACGGGCAGATCATGCCGTATGACGCATTGCTGCTTGCAACGGGTGCACGACCCTTTGTTCCGCCGATTGAGGGCATTGACACGATCAAATATCATTCGTTCATGACGCTTGCGGATGCGAAGTCGCTCGAAAGCTGCCTGACGAAGAACACGCGCGTGCTGATTGTCGGCGCAGGTTTGATTGGCATGAAGTGTCTGGAAGGCATCCGCGACCATGTCGCAAGCGTGACCGTCTGCGATTTGGCAAAGCAGGTGCTGCCCTCTATCCTCGATGAAGAAGCGGCAACTATGGTGCAGAAGCATTGCGAGGAAAAGGACGTGACATTCCTCTTAGGCGACAGCGCAGTTCGCTTCGAGCCGGGCAAGGCCATCATGAAGAGCGGCAAGGAAGTCGAGTTCGACGAGCTGGTGATGGCAGTCGGCGTTCGTCCGGCAACGGAGCTTGCGCAGAGCCTCGGACTCGATGCATCACGCGGCATCCATACGAATGCATACGGCGAAACGGACATTCCCGGAATTTATGCCGCAGGTGACTGCGCAAAGTCGATCGACCTGACGACGGACACCGAGCGCGTGTTGGCGCTGCTGCCGAACGCGACACAGCAGGGTGAAATCTGCGGCATGGCGATGGCAGGGCGTACGCCGAAACAGATGAAGGCCATCCCGATGAACGCCATGGGCATGTTCGGGCTGCATATGATTACCGCCGGCACGATGACAGGCGAAAGCTACATCATCCGCGAAAACGGCAGCTACAAGCGCCTTTGCACGAAGGACGACCGGCTGATGGGTTACATCATGCTCGGCGATGTAGAGCGTGCAGGCATCTACACGGCGCTGATCCGCGAAAAAACACCGCTGAGCAGTATTGACTTTCAGCTGATGCTGGAGAAGCCGCAGCTCATGGCGTTCTCCAGACGTGACCGCGCGATGCTGATGGGAGGGAGCAGACTGTGAGAATCGTTGCAGGCGACAAGAATTTTCGGGAACTGAACGAGGAAATCAATGCATGTCAGGCAAGCGAAATCGAGCTTGACAATGTCTGCGGACAGCGTTATATTTGCTCTGGACTCTCCGGTAAAAGCGTCACGATTCACGGCATTCCCGGCAACGCACTGTGCTGCTATCTGGACGGCTGCGATGTCGAGGTGTTCAGCAACGCGCAGGACGCGACCGGAGACACCATGAATAGCGGCACGCTGACCATCCACGGCAATTGCGGCGATGCGACGGGCTACGCGATGCGCGGCGGCTCCATCTTCATTGAGGGAAATGTCGGTTACCGTGCCGGCATCCACATGAAGGCGTATCAGACGCACATTCCGGTGCTGGTGGTCGGCGGCGAGGCAGGCTCGTTCCTCGGCGAATATCAGGCAGGCGGATACATTGTCGTGTTGGGACTGAAAACGACAGATCATGCACCTGTCGGGCGATTCCCGGCGGCGGGCATGCACGGCGGCAAAATCTTCCTGCGCACGGAATGTGACATGCCGTTTGATATTCCGCAGCAGGTGCTGTCGCATGAGGCGACGGACGAGGAGAAGGCGGAAATTGCACCGTACATCCGCCGTTTCGCCGAGAAATTCGGCAAGAATGCAGATGAAATTCTGTCCGACCGCTTCGTGGTGCTTGTGCCGGACAGCGCGAATCCGTATCGTTCCATGTATGTGACCAATTAACAGAAGGGTCGGGGAGGAAGAACATGACTGAGCAGGAAGTGCTTGAGTTTGTTGAGGAAAATGATGTCAAATTCATTCGTTTGGCGTTTGTTGACCTCTTTGGTACGCTGAAGAATATCTCCATCATGCCCACGCAGCTGCATCGGGCGCTGAGCGGCAGCGTGTCGTTTGACGCATCGGCGGTCAAGGGCTTCTGCGACATTTCGCACAGCGAGCTGTTCCTTCGCCCTGATCCGAAGACCATCACGCTGCTGCCATGGCGCCCGCAGACGGGTCGCGTCGCGCGGATGATGTGCGACTGCCTGACGCCGGATGGCAAGCCATTTGAAGGCTACAGCCGCGAAATCCTCCGTCGGCAGGTCGAAAAGGCGCGTGCACTCGGACTGACGTTCCGCATCGGCACGGAGTACGAATTCTATCTCTTTCAGGCGGATGAGGTTGGCAACATAACGCTTCAGCCGCAGGATCGGGCGGGATATATGGATGTTTCACCGCTGGATAAGGGCGAAAATGTACGCCGTGACATCTGCCTGACGCTGGAGAACATGAACATCACGCCCGAAAGCAGCCATCATGAGCAGGGACCTGGTCAGAATGAGATTGACTTCCACTATGCAGGGGCGCTGACGGCGGCAGATCATGCCATGTCCTTTAAGACGACGGTGCGGACGATTGCGAATCAGTATGGGCTGTGTGCGTCTTTCATGCCGAAGCCTCTGCGTGACGAGAGCGGCAACGGGCTGCATATCAACCTGTCCATCGAGCGCGGCGGCGTGAATATCTTCGCGCAGGAGAACGGAAAGCTCTCGAACGATGCGCAGCATGCCATCGCTGGCATCCTCAGCCGCATCCGCGAAATCAGCCTGTTCCTCAATCCGCTGCCGTCGAGCTATCAGCGGCTGGGATGCTGTGAGGCACCGAAACGCATCAACTGGTCGTTCGGCAATCGCAGTCAGCTTGTCCGTATTCCGGCGGCAGAGCCCGGCGCAGGGCGCATGGAACTGCGTTCGCCTGACCCGGCGTGCAATCCATATCTGGCGTTCGCGCTGGTGCTGGCGGCAGCAATGGAAGGCATCACCGAGGTGACACCACTGCAGGAGCCGCTGAAGGACTCCGGTGAGCTGCCTGACAATCTCGAGGAAGCGATCGCACTGGCGTCAAAGAGCAGCTTTATCAAAGAGGTACTGCCGGAAAGCGTCATCGAGGCATATCTGGAGGAAAAGCGGAAGACAGCGGCACGTTATGAAGCGGATGCAAATGCCGTGTATCAGCTGCACCTTCGCACCATCTGAGCAGAGCGGGGAGGCATGTGCATGCAGGAACAAATTCTGCTCGCAGGCAGCACCGAAAAGGGTCGGCAGTTGCTGCAAACCCTGCTTCCGCCCGGAAAGGCGGATTCCGTTCAAATCGCGCAGAGCGGCGCGGAGACACGCCGGCTGTTGGGCGAGCGTGACTGGGCGTTCATCGTGATCAATACGCCGCTGAATGATGAAAGCGGCATTGATTTGGCGATTGATGCGGCGGACAGGACGTCTGCTGGCGTGCTTCTGCTCGTCAAGGCGGAACTGGCGGATGCTGTTCAGGAACGGCTGGAAGGCGACGGCGTGCTGGTGGTAGCCAAGCCGGTTGCGCGCCCGATGTTCGATCAGGCGATGCACTGTGCGGCGGCATCACGAAGCCGTCTGCTGAAGGTCTGCGCCGAAAAGACGAAGCTGGAGAAGAAACTTGCAGAAATCCGCGTGATTGACCGGGCGAAATGCCTGCTGATCCAGCATCAGAGCCTGACAGAGGAACAGGCACACCGTTATATCGAGAAGCAGGCGATGGATCTGCGGCTGACGAGAATGGCTGTCGCGCAGAACATCCTTGCGCAGTATGAAATGTGAATAAAAAGGGGACTGATGCATGCCGAAGTCGGCAAAATGCAGCAGCCCCTTATTTTTTATAATCTCTTGAACCCCTTGCGTCCATCGTCCATCATCGCGCTGAACAGGGCAGTGTTTTCGACTGCCTTACCGCAGCCGAGGACAACGCTTGTCTGCGGATCGTCCGCGATGCCGCAGGGAATATGCAGCACGCTGTAGACGGCATCAGCGAGCCGAGCAACACCGGCAGCACCGCCGGTCAGCACGATGCCGTCATCGAAAATATCGGCGGCAAGCTGAGGCGGTGTGCGCACGAGCACATCCTGAATGCACCCGATGAGCGCGGAGACCGGATCCTTGAGTGCCTCATAGATTTCACTTGCGCGAATCTCCTGCGTGCGCGGCAGTCCGGAAAGCTGATGGCGTCCGACGACGGTCATCGACAGGTCAACATCGTCGCTTTCCGGCGGCATGGCGGTGCCGATATTGATTTTGACCTGCTCGGCAGTCTTTTCGCCGATGAGCAGGCTGTATTTCTTGCGGATATAGCGGATAATGGCGTCATCGAAATAGTCGCCGGCATAGAAAGTTCTGGTTGCCTGCACGATTTCGCCCTCGGAAATGACGGCGATATCCGTAATGCCGGCTCCCATGTCGACAATCATCCGTCCGAAACGCATGGTGACGTCAATGCCTGCACCGATGGCGGCCGCCAGCGGACGATCCAGCAGATAAGTGCGCTTGACGCCGGCATCGAGCAAAATGTTGATGAGCGACTGCTTTTCCGTTTCTGTGACGCCGGAGGGGACGCTCATGACAACGCGAGGACCGGAGAAAACACGCTTTTCCAGCACACTGCCGAGAAAGACGCGCAACATGGCGTTCGTCAGCTCGAAGTCGGCAATCGTGCCCTGCTTGAGCGGACGAATGGCGAGAATATTGCCGGGTGTGCGGCCGATCATCTTGTATGCATCGTCGCCGACAGCGAGCACCTTCTTGGTGGAGCGCTCAATGGAAACCACCGCCGGATGGCGGAGCACGATGCCCTTGCCCTTTTGATAGATGAGTACGTTGGAAGTTCCAAGGTCAATGCCTAAATCATTCAGCTGAGCCATTGTCAAACCACCTGCCAGTTTTTGTGCATATGTGCGCTCAAAATGGCCGCGAACATGGCTGACCGCGACACAGACTGAATACACTGCGCTCCTTATTATACCATCAAATCGCGTAAACGCAAATGGTTTTTTATTGACCCGAAAGACAAATTGTAGTATGATAGAATACGAGATACTGTTTGGAGAGCAAGCAGCATCCTCTCCCGCAGGTTCGGCGCCTTTGCTGATGCTGTCGGGACGGCAATGAAAGAAAGAAGGAAAGCCCTTTTGACAGGAACAAAGAAGATCCCGCTGACGCTCGATACCATGGACGCGTATATGTCGCTCTTCGGGATGAATGACCAGAATGTCGCACTGCTGGAGATGGAATGCGGCGTTCATGTGAGCCTGCGCGAGTCGGAGCTGAACATCACGGGCGAGGAGGAAGATGCAGCGCTGGCGGAAAGCGTGATCGTCAAGCTGCTGGAAATGATCCGGCGCGGCGAACTGGTGGATCGGGCACGCATTCGGTACGCCGTGGCGCTGGCACGCGAGGGCGATGTCGACCGCATCGATGAAATCCTTCGCTCTGTGGTTGCCATCACGCACCGCGGCAAGCAAATTCGCTGCAAGACGCTCGGTCAGCAGGAATACGTGCAGGCAATCCGCGACCATGACCTGACTTTTGCGGTCGGTCCTGCCGGCACGGGCAAGACGTATCTGGCGATGGCGCTGGCGGTCGTTGCGCTCAAGAACAAGGAAGTGGAACGCATCGTGCTGACGCGTCCGGCGGTGGAGGCAGGCGAAAAGCTTGGCTTCCTGCCGGGTGACCTGACGCAGAAGGTTGACCCGTACCTGCGACCGCTCTATGATGCGCTCTATGACTTCATGGGTGTGGACAGCTATCAGCGGCTGCTGGAGCGCGGCGTGGTTGAGGTGGCACCGCTGGCGTACATGCGCGGACGCACGCTCTCAGATTCCTTTATCATCCTTGATGAGGCGCAGAATACGACTTCCGAGCAGATGAAGATGTTTCTGACGCGCCTCGGCTTTCATAGCAAAGCGGTCGTGACGGGCGATATCACGCAGACCGACCTGCCCTACGGCAAGAAATCCGGTCTGGCGGAGGCAGTCGATATCCTGAAGGGCATTCCGGAAATCGGCATGGTGGAGCTCACACACAAGGACGTTGTCCGCCATGAACTGGTACAGCAGATTGTCCAGGCTTATGATGCCTACTATAAACAGGAAGCGGAGAAAAAAGCGCAGCAAAAAGGATAATTCTCCGTTTCTGATTTAGGAGGAGAGAGTTTTATGCGCAAGGTGAAAGGTGATGGCAGAAAGCAGCGCAAGCCGGTTCTGCGCAGCTTTGCCACATGGCTGCAAAGCACAAGCGCAAAGTGTGTGCTGATTTATGCAGTAGGAACGCTTCTGCTACTGGCGATGTTCTGCGCCTCCTGCGCGCCGCAACGCTACAGCCTGTCTGTCGGCAGCATTTCGCATCAGACCATTACGGCGACGAAAGATATCGAGGACACCGTCACGACGGAAGCTCGGCGCAAAGAGGCTGCCGCGAAGGTTGAACCCACCTATCACTTTCAGGAGGGCACGACCGAAGAAGTGCTCAGCGATTTGGACGCAACGTTCCGTGAACTTCGCGTTGTGCAGCAGTATGGGTTGACACTGCGCAGCGAATCATCTGATGAAGCGGCAACGGCGACAAATCTGACGACCTTCACGACAGAAGAGGTGGACTATGCGCTGGCACAGGTTACGTTGGTGACGCTGACGCGCTATCAGGCGACCGTTCTTCTGCGCGCAAGCACGGAGAATTTCGATACGATGGTTTCGACTGTCCGCCTTGCGGTGGAAAGTGCGCTGAACACAACCATTCGCGAAGGGCAGGTCAGCCAGTCTATCTCTACCATCCGGCAGATTGCGGGCTATCGCGTGGAGACGTCGCTGATGCAGAACATCGTGCCGGTTGTGCTGAATCACTGTATCCGACCGAACATGGTGATCGACCAGGAATTGACGGCGCAGGCGCAGGAGGAGGCAGCTGCCCAGGTTGAGCCGGTTGTGTACCTGCAGGGGCAGAACATCATCCGTGAGGGTGAGGTGGCGCAGGCAAATCAGGTGGCGATGCTTGAAGCACTTGGCTTGCTGGATACGGCGCAGGTCGACTGGGATATCTATCTCGGTGCGCTGCTGGTTGTCCTGCTGGCAATGACGGTGATGTGCCTGCTGCTGCTGATTCTTTCGCGCGAGGTGCTGTCCGATGTGTGCAAGACCAGCGTGATTATGGTCGTGCTGGTGCTGTGCGAAGGACTGTGCGTCATTGCGGTGAAGCTGTTCAATGTGTATCTGGCACCGGTTGTGCTGGCGGCGATGCTTCTGACGACGTTGCTTAATGCCCGCGTTGGACTGGCGGCAGCGTTCACAATGGCGCTGCTGGTGTCCGGTTTGAGCGCAGGCAGTTCCAATACGTATTCATCCGAAATGGTGCATCTGATGATGAGCGGCATTGTGTCCGGCGTGGTTGTGGTGCGCTTCCTCAAGGATAAGCCGCAGCGCGTGCGTATGGTAATCGCCGGCGTGATTGCAGCGGCGGTGAATATGCTTGTCATCCTGTCCGTCGGGCTGATGACGTCCAGCGACTTGTCCAGCGCGGTGGATAACGCGGTCTGGTCAGTGGCTGGCGGCATTCTAAGCGGTTTGATTGCCGTGGGCTTCCAGCCGGTGTTTGAGGCGGCGTTCAATCTGGCAACGCCCAGCAAGCTGCTTGAACTGGCGAACCCGAATCAGCCGTTGCTGAGAAGGCTGCTGCTTGAAGCGCCCGGCACGTATCATCACGCGATTATCGTTGCAAATTTGGCAGAGGCTGCTGCAGAGAAAATCGGCGCGAATCCGCTGCTTGCACGCACAGGCGCGTATTTCCATGACATCGGCAAGCTCAAGCGCCCGCTGTATTTCAAGGAAAATCAGATGGGCGAGAATCCGCACGACCGCACCGATCCGTATGTGTCTGCCGCTATCGTGACGGCGCATACGCATGACGGACTTTTGCTGGCACAGAAGTATCATCTGCCGCGCGAAATCCAGACGATTATCATGGAACACCATGGCGATACGCCTGTGATGTTCTTCTATCACAAGGCACTGCAGATGGCGGACGGCAAGCCGGTTGACATCTCCGATTTCCGCTATGACGGTCAGCGTCCGACGACGAAGGAAAGCGCTGTCATCATGCTGGCGGATACGGTGGAGGCTGCTGTGCGTTCCATTCCTGACCCAACGCCCAAGGCGATTGAGCAGTTTATCGAGCGGCTTGTCCGCGGCAAGCTCGAGGATGGTCAGCTGAGCAATTCGCCGCTGACGCTGCGTGATATCGATGCCATCTGCGAGGCATTCTGTAAGGTACTTAACGGCGTGTTCCATGAACGCATCGAGTATCCGACAGTGAATGTGCCGTCACGGCCGCTTGTGAAGGCTGAAAAGGAAGCGGAGAAGGAAACGAAACAGCTCAAGCAGGAAAAGCAGCCGGCAGAACCTGCTGAAACAGAAGCTGTGTCCGCTGAAGCGACGGATAATCCTGAAACGCAAGAAAGCGAGGAAAAGGAATGAAGCTGATCTGGCAGCTTGACGCGGAAATTGAGCCGCGCTACCTGACGCTGATGCAGACAGCGGCTGACTGCGCCGAATGGACAGAAGGCATTACGCGCGCGTGCGCTGTGTGTGTACGGCTGTGCGATGATGAGGCAATCCGCGAAATCAACCGCGAGTATCGGCAGATTGACCGCGCGACGGATGTTCTGTCCTTCCCGACGATCAATTATCCGGCAGGCAAGACGGCAGGTGCATGCGACAGCCTGATTGAGCGCGAACTGGATGACGAGGCGGATGCGTGCATGCTGGGCGACCTGATTATTTCTGTACCGCATATGCTTGCGCAGGCGGCGGAGTATGGCCATTCACCGGAACGTGAGGCGGCGTTTTTGCTGGTGCACGGGCTGTGCCACCTGATGGGCTATGATCACATCGAGCCGGACGATCAGAAGAAGATGCGCGCGATGGAGGAGAAAATCCTGTCTGCTATCGGACTTTCACGGGACAGCGATGCGCAGTCCGTGACGGATGAAACACTGCTGACCATGGCGCGTCAAGCGATGACGCGAAGCTATTCCCCCTATTCGCACTATGCGGTGGGCGCGGCACTGCTCTGCGCGGACGGACGCGTGTTTCAGGGCTGCAACATCGAGAATGCGTCGTTCGGCATGACGATCTGTGCGGAACGAACAGCGCTTGCAAAGGCTGTCAGCGAAGGTGCACGCGAGTTCACCGCGATTGCTATTGCTGCAAAAACTGCTGCACCGTGGCCGTGCGGTGCATGCCGACAGGTGCTGAACGAATTTGCACCGGAACTCCGCGTGCTTGTCACATGGGACGGCGGTACGGAGCAGGCAATGTTGGCTGATCTGCTGCCGAAGGGCTTTGGCCCCACGCAGCTGCAATAAAGGAGCATACAGAAATCATGAGTGATGAAAACACATTCCGATCGGGCTTCGTGACGATTGTCGGCCGCCCGAATGTCGGCAAATCGACACTGATGAACGCGATGGTCGGTGAAAAAATCGCCATCGTGTCCAGTCGCCCGCAGACAACAAGAAACCGCATCATGGGCGTGATGACGCGTCCGGACTGGCAGATTGTCTTTCTTGACACGCCTGGCATTCACACGCCGCGGACGAAGCTCGGCGAAAGCATGATGCAGTCCGTGAAGGATGCCATGGACGGCATGGACGGCATGCTGGTGTTGGTGGATGCAACGCAGGTTGGCGAGCAGGATCGCGCCATCGTCCGCGATATGGGCGGACGGAAGGTGCCGAAGGTGCTCGCACTGAACAAGATTGACCTGCTGCCGCCCGAAAAGCTGCTCTCGCTGATTGCATCGTTCGCGGACTGCGGTTATGATGCTATTATCCCCATCAGCGCGAAAACCGGAGATGGTTTGGATGACCTGACGAAGCAATTGTCCTCGGCGCTGCCGCAAGGGCCGAAGTATTTCCCGGATGACATGATGACGGATCAGCCCGAACGACTGATTTGCGCTGAGCTCATCCGCGAGAAGGCACTCTGCCACTTGCGTGACGAAGTGCCACACGGCATCGGCGTGGAAATGATGGGCATGGAGAAGAAGAATGACAACTTCATGGAAATCAACGCGACGATTTACTGCGAGCGCGAGGCGCACAAGGGCATCATCATCGGCAAGCACGGCGCGATGCTCCAGACAATCGGCACGGAAGCACGCGCGGATATCGAAAAGCTGCTCGGATTGCATGTGAACCTGAAGCTGTGGGTGAAGGTACGTCCGGACTGGCGCAATCGCGCGTCGGATCTGCGTACGCTCGGCTATGATGTGAAGTGAGAAAGGCGGAATATCACCAATGGGTAAGTATTTCGGAACAGACGGCTTCCGCGGGGAGGCCAATAAGGGACTGACGGCGGATCATGCGTATCGCGTCGGGCGCTTCTTGGGCTGGTATTACGGCGAATGCAAGCGGCGCAGCGGCGATGACAGCCGTCCGCGCATCGTCATCGGAAAGGATACTCGCCGCTCCAGTTATATGTTTGAGTATTCGCTTGTCGGCGGACTGACGGCTTCCGGTGCGGATGCGTATCTGCTGCATGTCACGACGACGCCGTCCGTGGCGTATGTGGCGCGGCTGGATGGCTTTGACTGCGGTATCATGATTTCTGCCAGCCATAATCCGTATTATGACAACGGCATCAAGCTCATGAATGGTCAGGGCGAAAAGATGGATGAGGAAACGATTGCGCTGGTCGAAGCGTATCTGGATGGTGAACTGGCGTGCTTCGGACAGCACTGGGATGATATTCCATTCGCCTATCAGGATCAGATCGGGCGCTCGGTGGACTACGTGTCCGGCCGCAACCGCTATGTCGGCTATCTGATTTCGCTTGGTCTGTACTCCTTCAAGGGCTACAAAATCGCGCTGGACTGCGCCAACGGTGCCAGCTGGAACATCGCCAAGTCCGTCTTTGATGCGCTGGGTGCGACAACGATGGTCATCAACGCCGAGCCGAACGGTCTGAACATCAACCGCGATGCCGGTTCGACGCATATCGGCGGATTGCAGAAGTTTGTGGTGGAAAATCACTGCGATGTCGGCTTCGCGTTTGACGGCGACGCAGACCGCTGCCTGTGCGTAGATGAAACAGGTGCGGAGGTGACGGGCGACCACATTCTCTATCTCTGCGGCAAGCACATGAAGCAGAACGGCGAGTTGCTCGGCAACACGGTCGTTGCGACGGTCATGAGCAATATGGGTCTGTTCAAGGCACTGGAAAAGCTGGGCATCCAGTCCGCAAAGACGGCGGTCGGCGACAAGTATGTCTATGAGTACATGACGAAGAATGGCTGCAGGCTCGGCGGCGAGCAGTCCGGTCATATCATCTTCAGCAAGTATGCGTCCACCGGCGATGGTATCCTGACGAGCCTGAAGGTGATGGAGGTCATGTGCGCAACCGAAAAGACGCTGCATCAGCTGACGGAAGAGTTCTTTGTCTATCCGCAGAAGCTGATTAACGTCCGCGTGAAGGACAAGAAGGCGGCGCAGGCGGACGAAAAGGTGAAGCAGGCCGTCAAGGATGCTGAAGCGCAGCTTGGCGATACCGGCCGTGTGCTGGTGCGCGAAAGCGGTACGGAGCCGCTCGTGCGCGTGATGGTCGAGGCGGAAGATGCGGCGCTGTGCGCGAAAACGTGCGAAGCGATTGCACAGACAATCCGCGATCAGGGCTGGGAAGCATAATCAGCAGAGCAATCATCTTTCTTTGAGGAAGGCGTTGGCTGCATGGATTTGTTTGATTTAATCGGACCGGTCATGATTGGTCCGAGCAGCTCGCATACGGCGGGCGCGGCGCGAATCGGGCTAACGGCGTACTATCTGCTCGGCGAACGCGTTGTGAAAGCAGAAGTCGCGCTGCATGGCTCGTTTGCCAAGACGTATCACGGGCACGGCACTGACCGTGCTATCGTCGGCGGACTCCTCGGCATGCATGTTGATGATGCACGGCTGCGCGATTCGCTGGAAATCGCCGAAAGAAGCGGCATGGCAGTGACGTTCTCGCAAGTGCATCTGCGCGGCGCACATCCTAATACAGTCCGCCTGCACATCATCGGCGAAAGCGGCAAGGAACTGACACTCGAGGGCGCATCGGTCGGCGGCGGCAACATCGAGATTCATCGCATCAACGGGCTGAGCGTCAACTTCACCGGCAAGGAGAATACGGTGATTATCCATCATCAGGATACGCCAGGCGTGATTGCTGCCGTAACAGGTGTTTTCGCACGGCATCGGCTGAACATTGCGGACATGCAGGTCTACCGCCGCAAGGCTGGTGCGGATGCGGTCATGGTGCTTGAACTTGACGGCATCCCATCGCAGACGGATATCGAGGCGATTCGTGTGCTGCCGCAGGTGGAAAACTGCACATTCCTGAAGAGGAGGGATGACTGATGGACTACACGCTTCGGGAATGGGTGGCATTTTCGGAAAAGCATGGTTCGCTGGCGGAGGCTGCCATCGAAAAGCAGGCAGAGGAATCCGGCATGAGCCGTGAGGATGTTACGGGCAGGATGCGCACAATGCTGCACGTCATGCAGGATTCCGTAAAGCAGGGACTGGATGAGCACTTGCGCAGTGTGACAGGGCTGACAGGCGGTCAGGCATCACTGCTGCTGAAGCGCCTGCAGAGCGGTAAGTGCCTCGCAGGCAGTTTGCTCGGCAAGGCGGAAACGTACGCGCTTGCAACGGCGGAATGCAACGGCTGCATGGGCAAAATCGTTGCGGCGCCGACGGCTGGCGCATGCGGCATCCTGCCGGGCGCGGTGCTTGCGATGATGGAGGAAAAGGGCGTTTCGGAGGACGAGGCAGTTAACGCGCTGTTTGTGGCCGGAGCGGTCGGACAAGCGATTGCAACGCAGGCAAGCATTTCCGGCGCGGAAGGCGGCTGTCAGGCAGAATGCGGCTCGGCTGCTGCAATGACAGCGGCAGCACTCGTATATCTGGAAGGCGGTACGGCACAGGAATCCGCGGATGCAGCAGCGTTCGCACTGATGAACCTGCTCGGACTCGTCTGCGACCCGGTCGGCGGACTGGTGGAAGTGCCCTGCGTGTATCGCAACGTGGGTGCATCCGGTGTTGCCTTCACTGCGGCGGACATGGTGCTCAGCGGCATCCGCTGCCCCATTGATCCGGACGAAATGATTATCGCGATGAAGGATGTCGGCGATACGCTCCCGACATCATTGCGGGAAACTGGCGAAGGCGGTTGCGCATCGTGCGAAAGCGTTTGCCGAAAATTGCATAAAAAAGCTGTCTCCCTGTGATGCGGGAGACAGCTTTTTTGGAGGATGTTTATTCGTTCGTGTAGTCGGCAAGGTACATGGCGTAGACATTTGCGCCTGTTTCGCCGGCCTCGATTTCGGCGATATAATCGCTCAGCTCGCAGATAATATCCAGCGACAGGTCGGTGTATCCCAGCAGCGCAGAGCGATCCCAGTCATCGATGTTGTCAGGATCAACGGAGACGAAAACCTCGTACGTCAGGTACCAGTCGTCATCGCTCTTGTCCAGCATGAGTTTGCCGACATAAAGGTCCCCGTTGAGCAGATTGATGAATGATAACACCTCGCTGAAATTCTCACTCTTGATGGCAGTCGTAAAGCCGGCGGTGATGGTGAATGCATCGGAATAAGCGGACATGAACACCATCGCATCGCCGTAATTCGCGTCATCCAGCTCATAGCCGAAATAGATGGAGAAGTAATCATCGTAGCGGTCATACGTGATTTCAACGCTGTCCATCTCTTCGAGAATCATGTCGTAGATGGCCTGGTAGGAGGCGCTGTCATCGGTCGTGTCCGCAATGGCGGCAGAGAACAGGAACGTCATGGTCATCAGGAGCGAAAGAACGGATACCAGTAGCTTTTTATGGGAAAACCAGCCTCATTTCCGGCGAAAACGCCTGATTTCGGAACGCGGCGCAGCAAGAAACGCGGCGAACCATCTTGATTCTGATTGTATCATGAATTCTGAAAAAACGCAAGAGATTACGTGCCGGGTGTCACAGTAATCAGGTGAATTTGCGGCTTGCAGAACAATCGTGCCGGAAAGCCGGTCGTGCCGACACCATTGGAAATCAGCAGCCATGCGCGCGTTTCCTGCAGCCAGCCGCCTTCATATCGTGCAGGGATGCCGTCGAAGTTAAAGATGTTCTCAATGAAAGGAATCTGTCCGCCGTGCGTATGCCCGAACAGACCGAGGTCAAACCAGCCGGAGTTGCCGCTCTGGTCAGTGGCGGACAGTGCTTCCGTGATGATGCTGGGATTGTGTGCCATGAAGATCACAAAGTCGCTGGCACTGACCTTCTTGGCAACGGCTTCCACATCGTCAAGTTTGGTGCTGACATCATCGATACCGGCAATGTAGATGGTGCCCGTGCCGACGCGGATGCTGACAACCTCATTTTCCAGCAGTGTGATGCCTAGTCGGTACATGGCGTTGCGTAGGCGCGAGGCGGATTCATCCGTGCGTTCCATGGGCTGACGGTCATTTTCGCCGGCGACCGCATATACGCCATATGTACTGGAAATGCGCGGCAAATCTTCGAAGAATGCGGCAGATGTCAGTTTGTCAGAGGCATAGTCACCGCCCAGCAGCACGATGTCCGCCTGACAGGCGTTGATGCGGTTAATCAGCAGGTTCAGCCGTGCCTGTGAAAAGAGCTGAGAGCCGTCATGGATGTCGGACACATATACGATTTTCAGCTGGCTGATGGCGGAAGGCAGGTCATCGCACGCAATCGTAACTTCTTCCGTCTCCAGCAGGTACGGCTCGATGAACGGCCAAATCAGGCAGCAAACCAGCAGGATAATTAGTACCCACTTGAACTTTTTCAGCAGATGCGGCACCTCTGACTGATAGCCACCGGCGTGGGCAGGTGCATAGTTACTGTCTTCACCGGGAAAAAAGTAGCTTTTAACTGTATCGCGAAGCGCCAAGGTGGAAACCTCCTGTCAGACAAGCAGCAGCATCAGCGGCAAGGTTACGAGGGAGAAGGCAGTTGAAATGGCTACGCCGCGGGATGCCAGAGAACTGTCACAGCGGAACAGCTCGCTCTGCATGGCAGTCAGCGCAGCGCCGGGCATGGCCGTGCAGATGTACAGCGTATTGATGACGACCGGCGAGAGACTCGTCAAGCGCAGCAGCAGAACGGCAGCTGGAAATAGCACCAGGCGGAAGAAGCAGGCAAGCAGCAGCGATTTGTCGGTAAAGTGCGACAGGCGGACGTCAATCAGCCGTGCACCAATGACGAACATCGCCAGCGGCGTTGTTGTATCACCCATCAGCGAAAGTGCCTTGTTGATGAAGCTGGGCAGCTCGATGCCGGTCAGGAAGAGCACAAGTCCGAGAAGCACGGCAATCAGCGATGGATTGGCAAAAAGCCTGCGCGGCTGAACCGCCTTCATGCCGCCGAAAACGAACGCGCCGAGCGTCCAGCTCATCAGGCTGAAAGCGCCGTTGAACATGACCGCGTAAATGAGGAAATCCTCGCCAAGACAGGCGGTAATGACGGGATAACCCATGAAGGCGCAGTTGGAGAAGGTGGACAGGTTTGTCAGCACACTTCGCCGCTCTGCCGGTTCGCGGAAAAAGCAGCCGAATGCGATGACACTGCACAGAATCAGCAAGGCACAAGTGCAGACGAAGACGAGAATCAGGTCATGTACGAGCTGCGCATCGGCAGGCTTCTGCAGCCCGTAGAGGATGGTGGCCGGCAGGGCAAAATTGAGCACCAGATTGTTCAACGCACTGATGCCATGCTCATCAATCATTTTCCTTTTGGCAGAAAAGAAGCCGCAGAAAATGAGCAGAAAAAGAGTGAGCACCTGTAAGAGGACGGTCATGGAAAACGCTCCTTCCGGTCTTGACAATTGAAATGCAGAGGCGTACACTAAACTATGAAAAAATCGATTTGATGGAGGCAGCCTTATGCAAGAATTCCGCACGTTTGATCCCTGCAATTTGCTCGCACCGGTGCCGGCAGTGATGGTATCCTGCTGCGATCCTGATCAGCCCGACAAGCCCAATATCGTGACGCTTGCATGGGTCGGCACGGTAAACAGCGAACCGCCGATGGTGTCGATTTCCGTTCGCCCTGACCGTCACAGCTACGGCATGATCACCAAGAGCGGCGAATTTGTGGTCAATCTGGTGGATGAGGCACACTGCAAGGCGCTGGATTATTGCGGCGTAACGTCCGGCAGGGACGTGAACAAGTGGGAAAAGTGCAGCCTGACACCAATGAAGGCGTTGAATATGGATGCGGCGCCTGCCATTGCCGAATGTCCGGCATATCTCGCCTGCAAGGTTCGGCAGTCGATTAAACTCGGCAGCCACACGATGTTTCTTGGCGAAATCGTCGGTGTTCAGGTCAGTGAAAAGCTGTTCGCAGAGGACGGATCGCTGCATCTGGAGCGTGCGGGGTTGGTCGCCTATAGCCATGGCGTTTATCAGAAGGCGGAGAATGTGCTCGGCTTCTTCGGATATTCCGTCGCGCGGCCTGAAGTGCTCGAACGGCGCATGAACAGCATCAAAAACGCAAAGTAAGGGAAAGCCGGATACGCCCAGTGAGACGTATTCGGCTTTTTATGTGCGTCGGCTTGTCCAGTCCTCGCGGAGAATGCTCCACAGCTCTACATCGCGGTAGCGTCCTTTGTTGAATACGCGTCCGCGCAGGCAGCCCTCGTGCGTCATGCCGCATTTCTGCATGACGCGTCCGCTGGATGGATTGTCGGTTTCATGCATTGCCTCGACCCTGTGGATGCGTAATACCGTGAAGCACTCATTCAGCACAGCAGTCAGCGCCTCGGTCATGATCCCCTGATTCCAGCAGGAACGGGCAAGGGAATAACCGAGCTCTATCACGCTGTCCGCCTGATTGTAGGCCATGAAGCCGATGGTGCCGACAAGCCGGTTCGTTTCCCGCAGGACAATTCCCCAGCTGGAAGGCTCGCCGTCGCGGTATTGCCCGATGATGTAGCGCAGATAGCCGCGCGTGTCTGCCATGGACGTGTGCGCATCCCACAGCACGTGCCGTGCTACCTCCGGGTCGCGTGAATAGGCGTACATGTCCGCAACATCGCGCATCGTCATCGGACGCAGCAGCAGGCGGGGCGTTGTCAGCTGCGGCAGCGAGGAAAAGTATTCCGTGGCGGTCATTTCCCGACAATCTTCCGCACTGCCGGCGTGCCCGGTCAGCCAGGAATGCAGCTTGTCAACCATGGGCAGGAAACCTCCTGATGAGCGGTGAAAAAATGTTACAAAATCGAAGCGGAAGGGAACAAAAGGGAACTTTCATCCGTTATATAGGGTGAAAACGGTCAGAGATTTGTCTTCTGAGCAGTGAGTAGCTGCTGTACCATCAGCAAACCCACCAGCGTCTTGCTGTCATGGAACGTGCCGTCCATAATCTTGGCAATCGCTTCCTGAAGCGGCATGCGGATGGTTGCGACAAATTCGTCATCATCCGGATGCGTCTGACCGGCATGCAATCCTGTTGCAAGGTACAGGTGGATGCGCTCATTGCAGAAGCCGGGCGTTGTTTCAAGCACAGTCAGCTTCTGCCAGTGGTCAGCAGAAAGACCGGTTTCTTCGCTGAGCTCGCGCTGGGCGCAAACAAACGGGTCTTCCTCGGCGCTGTCGAGCTTGCCAGCAGGGATTTCCAGTGTCAGTCGACCGACGGCGATGCGGTGCTGGCGGACGAGAATGACGCGGTTCTGCTCATCGAGCGCGACAACTGCCGATGCACCTGGATGGCATGCAACTTCGCGCAGAGCGATATCGCCGTTGGGCAGGCGCACATGCCAGTGCTCCAGACGGATGATCTTTCCGGGATAAACGACTTGGCTGTCGAGAAATTTTTCTGTCAGCTGCGAATCCTCAATCATGATGATCCCTCCTGTGCTTTGACTGATTTACGGCGGAATCATTCGACAGCAGATGGGAAAAATCCTGCGAAACGGCGTGAATTATGGGAATTTCCGCACGGTGCAATTTGTCGTTTGACAAAAAACACCGGTGCGTTATAATATATAGATGGAAAAGTGTGCACGGTGTCCCCAAGAGGACAAAGGCAAGGAGGAGACCAGACATGAAGGAATCCGCTGGCAAAAAGCTGAACCGCTTGCTGTGCTTGATCATGGCGGCGGCGCTGTTGATGACCGTGTGGATCACGCCGGCGCTGGCGCTTGAAGATTGGAATGGCCTGATTGTGTCCGTCACGTGGACGGATTCGCAGGGCATGATGCAGACGGCACAGGCATCGCTTGTTCCGCAGAGCACGGATCATGCGTACTGGGTGACGCTGGACGGTTCGGCATTGTACTCGACGATGACGCTGGATGTGTATTGTTCAGACAGCGCCTACCGCTTCTATCTGCCCGATGGAACGACGCAGTTTCAGTGGGTGACGGATGCAGCCAGCCTCGACGTGTATAATGCGCAGGAGGTTTATTACGACTGCAACGACAGCTATGAAGGCTCCTTCCTGCTCTATCTGTCCTCGCAGGGTATTCCTGCAGAAACGACCGAAGTCCCGACCGAGGAACCGACTGAGGTGCCTGTCTATCCGGCAGACATCACAGTGAACTATCAGCTGAGCGACGGCACGTTGCTTGATACGCAGACGAAGACGCTGAATCCGGGCGAGTATTCCATCACGCCGGACAGCAGCAACGTGAGCGGCTATGAGCTGACGAGCGAAGCACAGGTATATGTATATGTGGACACGAACGGCAATGCGAGCGTGAATCCGGTTGTGTTTACGTATGCTGTGCCTGTCTATCCGGCAGACATCACGGTGAACTATCAGCTGAGCGACGGCACGTTGCTTGATACGCAGACGAAGACGCTGAATCCGGGCGAGTATTCCATCACGCCGGACAGCAGCAACGTGAGCGGCTATGAACTGACGAGCGATGCACAGGTATATGTGTATGTGGACACGAACGGCAATGCGAGCGTGAATCCGGTTGTGTTTACGTATGCCGCGCCTGTCTATCCGGCAGACATCACGGTGAACTACCAGCTGAGCGACGGCACGTTGCTAGACACGCAGACGAAGACGCTGAATCCGGGCGAGTATTCCATCACGCCGGACAGCAGCAATGTGAGCGGCTACGAGCTGACGAGCGATGCACAGGTATATGTGTATGTGGACACGAACGGCAATGCAAGCGTGAATCCGGTTGTGTTCACGTATGCGGAGCCGACGCCGACTGAAGCACCGACGGAGATTCCAACGGAGGTTCCTGCAACGGACGCCCCGACCGAAGCGCCCAAGACAGCGGCAATTACGGTCAACTACTACAATACGCTGGGCGAAATCATTGCCGAGCCGAGTGAGTATGTGCTTGAACAGGGCATCTATCAGATTACGCCGAATCCGGTCAATCTGCAGTCCGGCTATGAATTGGATGAGAGTTTGACGGAATTTGTGGTGACGGTCTATGCGGACGGCACGTATACCCTCGATGATGAGGAGCTTGAAGAGCCTGCGTTCTACTATCATCCTGTGCAGACCGCGACGGATGCGCTGACGGAGATTCCTGCAACCGATGCACCGACCGATGTTCCTGTGACTGAAGTCCCTGCAACCGATGCGCCTACGGAAGTCCCTCCGACAGATGTTCCGGCAACCGATGCACCGACGGAGATTCCGGCAACGGAAGTTCCGCCGACGGAAACACCGATTCCGGTTGGGCAGATGATCAACCGTTATGCAACCATCAACAACAATAAAGTCGCGTTCCGCAGCGAAGCATCGACTGCGAGCAACGACACGATTATCATGCGCCTGGATAAAGGCGACAATATTTTCGTGTTCAAAGAGCTGACAAACAGCAGCGGCGAAACGTGGAGCAGAGTTAGTTTCAACGGAAAAGCCGGCTATGTGAAAAGCGAATTTATCACCCTGATGTCGCAGGCGGACAGCGATGCGTTTGCTGTTGCGATCGGTGAAAATCCGGAAATCAGCAGCGCGACCGTTACCATCAGGTACTTCAATACGTATGGCGAGGCGGTCGCAACGCAGCAGACTGTGACCTACACGACAGGTGCGTATACCATCTATCCGGCACCGTCTGACCTGAAGAGCGGCTATCAGCTCATGGAGGATAATCCGGATAACAAACCGGTGGAGTTGATTGTCTCATTGACCGGCGCAGCCAGCCCGTCAGAAATTACGTTCTTCTACGAAAAGGTGCAAACGGAAGCGCCAACCGAACCCCCGACTGCGACGCCGACAGCCGCGCCGACGGCAACGCCGACCACACCTCCGACAGTCACGCCGACAGAACCTCCGGTGGTAACGGCAACGCCGACTGCCACGATTTTCATTGCTTATCAGGGCTATGCAATCGTATCAGAGCAGTCGACAATCTATTCTGGTACCGATGCCGGCGCGTACACGATGAAGCACGTTAATGTGAATGAGCCGATTCAGGTCATCAGCCAAATCGACGACAGCGACGGTGTCCGTTGGGATATCGTAAAAACGCTTGACAACATAACCGGCTTTATCCATGACAGCTACTTGACGCATGTGTCGGATGAGGAAGCAGAACCTTACATTCAGCAGTGGAAAGAAGAGCAGGGTACGCCGACACCGGCTGTTGATACAAGCTATGTGGGCTATGCAGTTACATATCCTGATTCGGCTGAAATCTACTCGGCCATCGGCGGCAATGGTTCCTTGATCAAGTATATTGATGAGGACGTGTTGGTGCATATTGATGCACAGTTTGCCGATGTGGAGAATGATGTCTGGGATCACGTGACGACGCTTGACGGCTCTTTCGGCTATGTGGATGATGACAAGCTGCTTCATGTGTCGGATGAGACGGCGGCAGCCTACATCAAGCTATGGAATTTGGATCATAAAACACCGACGCCGACGGCAACCCCGACAGCAACCCCGACCGTACGCCCGACTGCGACCCCGACGGCAACTCCGACCGCAACACCGACTGTAGAGCCGGAACAGGCCGTAGGCTATGCATGTGCGCTGGGCGACAATGTGCCGTTCCGTGCAATGCCGGATGACTACAGCGAGATTTACTCCTTCATGGCGCAGGGCGATGTCACGTATGTCTTCGGGCAGGTCTATAATAACGGCATGCCGTGGCACAGAGTCTATGTGAACGGCAGATGGGGTTATGTCCGCTATGATATGCTGCGCTTCATGACAAATGACGAGGTTATGGAGTATATCAGGAATATGCAGATCACGGCAACGCCGGTCGTTTCGGTTACACCGCAGCCGACGTACAGCACGAACAATCCCTCTTCCTACGGCTACGTTAAGACGAGCACCTATGTGAATTTCCGCGCGGAGCCATCCACCAAATCAACCGTACTGGCAAAGCTGAAGAATTATGCGATGTGCATGATTCTCGATACCGTCACCGGTACGGACGGAGATACATGGTATAAGGTTCGCTACAATGAACAGGTTGGCTACATCAACGGCAATTACTTCTACCGTATGACCATTGCTGAGCTGTCCAATTTCCTCTATAGCGATGAATACTATCAGGGAATCAACAATAATAGTACTTCTGAGGAAACGGCCAATCCGACTACCATCATTTCCGAGGAGGACAGGACGGTCAGCGAGTGGAAAGGCAGCGGTGTTGAAATCAGCTATGTCCCGTGGACAGGTTTCGCAACGCCTGGTCCTGCCAGCACGGCGACGCCGACTGCTGTACAGCAGTACAACTCGCAGCAAACCGGCACGCAACAGTCCGGTGCCCAGCAGACCGTCACGATTGTGTATACGAATCCGCCGCAGCCCGGTACGGTGGAAACGGACGCGGCAGGGCTGATTATCGCGACAGAAACAGCGACTCCTTCGCCAATGCCCACACTGGAGCTGCTGCCCACGACAACGGTGACCTATCCGACGACGAATGAAAGCAGCAGCAGTGCGGTCGGCATTGTCTGCGGTGCAATCGCTGCAATCTTGGCAGGCGGCGGTGCATTCCTGTTCATCCAGTATCAGCGGCAGAAGCGCGAGCATGCACGCATTATTGCGCAGCGCCGTGCACAGGCAGCACGTGAGCCAGGCGCAAACCGTCCTGTTGTCAGTGCAACGCAGCAGACACAGCAGCGCACGGGTACGTATGTCACGCCGCAACAAACCAAGCAACAGAGCAGCAGCCCTGTGCAGCAGGTGCGCCCGACGGCTACGACCACGCAGACACAGCAAACGAAACCGCAGAGCAGCTTCCGTACGCCCATTCAGCCGGTGACCGGCAGTCAGCCACTGACTGGTAGTCAGCCGGTGACCGGCAGTCAGCCGGTGACCGGCAGTCAGCCACTGACCGGTAGTCAGCCGGTGACCGGCAGTCAGCCGCTGACCGGCAGTCAGACGGCATCGACGGCGCAGGACAATCCGTACGCGCGTCCGATTGCAAAGTCGAACGAAGAAACGCCGCGGCGCCGCCGTTCCAGCCAGTATCATGAGGATGACCAGAACAACTAATCTACGCCAAGCAAAGGGGATAGCTCCATCGGGCTATCCCTCTTTTTATGTCCTCAGAGGCGGCTTTTTTCGTCCGAGAAGCTGTGATTGGCAGGATTTTTCATTCAGGAAATAGAAATATTCATAGAATATCGCTGGATTCGGCGAAGCATGAGAAGCATAAGGGAGGAAATAACCTTGCTGACCATCTCTGACCTGTTTGATTTGTCCCATTCCATCGCGAGTGACTACCTGCGTCAGTTTACATATCCGTGGGAAGCGCTGTCGGGTATCAAGGCGGAAATTATCCGGCTCGGCGAAACGCTGCCGAAGGATGAATATACGGAAATCAGCGAGCATGTCTGGGTGCATAAGACCGCGACTGTCGCGCCGACAGCCTATCTGGGTGCACCCTGCATCATCGGCGCGCGCACCGAGGTGCGTCACTGCGCGTTTATCCGCGGCAGTGCGCTTGTCGGCGAGGATTGCGTTGTTGGCAACTCCGTTGAGCTCAAAAATGCCATTCTTTTCGACCATGTGCAGACGCCGCACTACAATTATGTCGGCGACAGCATTCTCGGCTATTACAGCCACATGGGCGCAGGCTCCATCACCAGCAACGTCAAGAGCGACAAGTCAAAGGTCATTGTCCGCAGCGGCGAAGAGCGTCAGGAGACAGGACTCAAGAAGATGGGCGCGATGCTGGGCGATCATGTCGAGGTTGGCTGCAATAGCGTGCTGAATCCCGGTACGGTCATTGGACGCGAGTCGCAGATTTATCCGCTGAGTTGCGTGCGCGGCGTTGTGCCGGCAGATTCCATCTGGAAGACCGGCGGCGTTATTGTCAAAAAGCATCATGACTGAGGTGGCTAATGAATATCACGCAAAAACTCTGTGAAGAGTTTTCGATTCAGCCGTGGCAGGCAGAAGCAGTCATCCGGCTGCTGGATGAGGGCGCAACAGTGCCGTTCATTGCACGGTACCGCAAGGAACAGCATGGTTCGCTGGATGACCAGAAGCTGCGTGAAATCAGCGAGCGGCTGGCGGCATTGCGTTCGCTGGATGAACGGCGCGGCGAAATCAGCGAAAGCCTGAAGAAACTGGAAGTATGGACGGAGGAACTGCAAAAGACGCTGGACAAGGCGGCTACCATGGCACAGCTGGAAGACATCTACCGCCCATACCGCCCGAAACGCCGGACACGGGCAACCATTGCCCGTGAGCGAGGCCTGGAAGGACTCTCGGCAGCGCTGCTGCTGCAGCAGATCGGCACGAAGCCGATGCAGTTGGCTCTTGACTATGTGAATGAAGAAAAAGGCGTCCAGACGGCGGAGGATGCGCTGCAGGGCGCGATGGATATTATTGCGGAAACGGTCAGCGATGATGCAACTGTCCGTACGCGGCTGAAGACGTACTACCATCAAAACGCAATGGTTGCGACATCAGCGGCAAAGGATGAGGACAGCACATACCGCATGTATTACGATCATCGGGAACCGCTTCGGCTGATGCCGTCGCACCGCGTGCTGGCGATGAACCGAGGCGAAAAGGAGGGTTTCCTGAAGGTCACGCTGGAGGTTGACCGCGAAAAGGCGCAGCAGCTTGTGCGCGGCGGCTTTGTCAAGCCGAACAGCGGAGAAGCAGGCAATTATGTCGCGCAGGCGTGCGATGATGCCTATACGCGGCTGATTGCGCCGTCGCTGGATACGGAGCTTCGCGCGGAGCTGACCGATAAGGCAAGTGCGGCAGCAATTAAGGTGTTCGCGCTGAATCTGCGTCCGCTGCTCATGCAACCGCCTGTTCGCGGCAAGGTCGCCATGGGGCTTGACCCGGGCATCCGCATGGGCTGCAAGGTTGCGGTGGTCGATGAAACCGGGCGTGTGCTGGAAACGGCGGTCATCTATCCGCTGCCCATGCATGGACGGGTGGAGAAGGCGAAAGCGGACGTCAAGCGGATGATTCTTGCGCACGGCGTGAGCATCGTGGCCATCGGCAACGGTACGGCAGGACGTGAGACGGAGCAGTTCTTCGCGGATGTGATGAAGGAAATGGGGCTGGGCGACAAGCTCAGCTACATGGTTGTCAGCGAGGCGGGCGCATCAGTGTATTCCGCATCAAAGTTGGCGGCAGAAGAATTTCCGCAGTTTGACGTGAATCTGCGCTCAGCGGTATCCATCGCAAGGCGGCTGCAGGATCCGTTGGCGGAACTGGTGAAAATCGATCCGAAGGCAATCGGCGTCGGGCAGTATCAGCATGATTTGAAGGCATCGGAGCTGGATGAGGCGCTCGGCGGCGTGGTCGAGGACTGCGTCAACAGCGTCGGTGTGGACGTGAATACCGCGAGCGTGTCGCTGCTGAGCTATGTTGCGGGTATCAACGCGGCAGTCGCGAAAAACATCGTCGCGTACCGAGAGGAGAACGGTGCCTTCAAGAGCCGTGCGCAACTGAAGAAGGTGCAGCGCCTTGGTCCGAAAGCGTTCGAGCAGTGCGCGGGCTTCCTGCGCATTCCAGACGGCAAGGATTTGATAGAGAACACCGGCGTTCATCCGGAAAGCTATGACGCGGCAAAGGCATTGCTCAAGCGCTACGGCATGACGCCTGCACAGGCAGTCGGCAAGCTGAATGCGCTGGTGGAGCAGGACGGCGCAGCGAAAATTGCAGCGGAGCTTGGCATCGGCGAACCGACCCTGCGAGACATTGCGGCGGAACTGTCACGCCCGGGACGCGATCCGCGCGATGAACTGCCGAAAGTCATGATGCGCAGCGACGTGATGGACATCAAGGACTTGAAGCCCGGCATGGAGCTTCGCGGAACAGTTCGCAATGTGACGGATTTCGGCGCGTTCGTGGATATCGGCGTCCACCGCGATGGCCTGGTGCATATCAGCCAGATGGCACAGCGGCGGATTAATCATCCGAGCGAAATCGTGCGTGTGGGTGACATCGTGACGGTCTGGGTGCTGGAGGCGGATGCAAAAACGAACCGCATCAGCCTGACGATGCGTTCGCCGAATCAGAAATAAGCAAGACGAATAGTGGGGAAAGGTATGGATCTGGAGTATTTGTATTGGCTGCAGCAGCTGCGCGAACAGAGTCCCGCATGGCTGAACAGCATTCTGTTTGGTATATCTGAATTTGCAACCGGTTCGCTGGTCATTGTATTGATGGTGCTTTTATACTGGTGCATCGACAAGCGCAGCGGTGAGCGAATGGTGTTCTCCTATGTGGGCGCGATGAGCGTTTCACAACTGCTGAAGAACATTGCATGCGTCTACCGCCCGTGGAAGCGTGACGCGAGGCTGCACATCATGCCCGAGGCGGAATCAAGCGCAACCGGATATTCGTTTCCGAGCGGACATACGACGCTGGGCACGGCGTTCTATTCCAATCTGGCAGTGTTCCTGAAGAAATACAGCAAATGGTGGATTCTGCCGTGTGCCGTTCTGATTTTCCTGACAGGATTCTCCCGAAACTGGCTCGGTGCGCATACGCCGCAGGATGTGATTGTCGGCTGGGTGATTGCGCTGGCATTCCTGCCGATTTCAAACGGATTGCTGAAACTGGCGGACAGCCGTAAGAATGCGGATATTGTCATTGCAACGGTCGGCATCGCAATTGCGGCGGCGATGCTGGCATATACAAGCCTCAAGTCTTACCCGATGGACGTGCTGGAGGATGGTACGCTGCTGGTCGACCCGTGGGAAATGGTCACGGACTGCTATCAGGCGTTCGGCGCCTTGATGGGCATGATGCTCGGTTGGCTGATTGAGCGGCGTTTTGTGCACTTCGACACGGCAGGGAAGCCCATGCGACGCGTGCTGCGCGGCGTGGTCGGCGTGTTGCTGCTGCTGGTGGTGCGCAAGGTGCTCAAGGCGGCAACAAACGCCTGCCTTGATGAGCATTGGGCGAATTTCGGGCAGATGTTCGGGCTGATTCTCTTCGCGGTCGCAGGCTATCCGGCAATGTTCACATGGGTGCATCATCGCTGGAAGGAATAAATGAACGAAAGAAGGCGTGCTTCATGAACATCGGACTTCGGCTGCATGATACGAGTGGCAGCAATTTGGAAGAGAAGCTGAAATCAGCGCATGACCAGGGCTTTTCCTGCGTTCATATTGCCATGAGCAAGGTGGTGCCGGGCTTCAAGATGGCACAGGCGCCGGAACTGCTGACGGATGCGCTGGCGGACGAGGTGCGCGGATTGCTGGATAAGTACAATCAGCAGTGCGTGCTGTTGGGCTGCTATTTGAATCTCTGCACGCCTGACATGGATGCCTATGCGCATACGCTGGATATTTACCGGGCGCATTTGCGTTTCGCGAAGAAAATCGGTGCGCAGATGGTCGGTACGGAAACCGGTGCACCGAATACTGCCTACAAGACGTGTCCGGAATGCAGGACGGAGGAAAGTTTACAGCTCTTCATTCAGCGCGCAATGCCCGTTATCCGATGCGCTGAGGAGGTCGGCGTGACGTTTGCAATTGAGCCAGTCATTCGCCATATCGTTTATAATGCCGAACGCTGCGAATGTGTGCTGAACGCGGTTCATTCACCGAATCTGCGTGTCATTCTTGATGCGGTGAACCTGCTTGACCGAACGAATGTGAATCGGGCGGATGAGGTCATTCAGGATGCGGTCAAACGGCTCGGCGACCATGTTGCCCTGCTGCACATGAAAGACTTTCTGCCGGAGAATACGCCGTCATGTATCCATGCGCAGCAGACCGTGGCCAATGCGGATATGTATGACGGGCTGCTGTCGCTTGCACCCGGGCTTGGCAACATGAATTATCGTGCACTGCTCGATTTGGCGAAGCAGCGCAATCTGCCGATGACGCTGGAAAATACGAATCCGGACAACGCGCGTCAGGCGCGTCTGTATCTGGAAGCACAGGCATGAGGAGGAAAACGGATGTCGATGGATGTCCAGCGGCTGACGAGCCTGCTGCGGAGCTGCATTCAGCGGTATGACATGATCCAGCCGAATGACCGGATTGCTGTTGGACTTTCAGGCGGCAAAGACAGCCTGACGCTGCTGACGGGGCTCAAGCACCTGCAGCGATTCTATCCCGTGCCGTACGAACTATGTGCGATTCACGTCGACAGCGGTGCGGCAGGGAGCGAGAATGGCATCCGGAAAATGCAGGATTTCTGTGACTCACTGGACGTGCCGTTTTATGTGGTGCATGCATCCATCTACCAGATTGTGTTTGAAATCCGGCGGGAAAAGAACCCGTGCAGCCTGTGCGCGAAGTTGCGGCGCGGTGCGATGAACGACAAAGCGCTTGAACTTGGGTGCAACAAAATCGCCTATGCGCATCACAAGGATGACTTCATCGAGACGAGTCTGATGAACCTGATGCTGGAAGGGCATTACGACTGTTTTCCACCGGTGACACGGCTCGACCGGACAAATTTGACGGTGCTTCGTCCGATGATGATGATTGATGAGCGTGATGTCATTGGCTTTGCGCGCAGGGAACAGTTGCCGGTCTACAAAAATCCGTGTCCGGCAGACGGAAACACGCGCCGTCAGGATGTGAAGGACTGGATTCGCAGGAGCAGAGATGTGTTTCCGAATGGACGAAAGTGCCTGTACGCATCACTGTTGACGTATTTTGACAAGCAAATGGACGAAGCAAGAAAGGGGTAAAACCAACATGATCGACCAAAACGTGGCACGGGAGGTGCTGCAGGCGGCAGTGTCCACCGGCGGCGACTTCGCGGAAATCTTCATGGAGGATCGCATCGATCACGGAATGACCATGCGCTCTCAGAAGCTGGAGACGGCATCGACCAGCAGGACGCATGGCGCGGGTGTGCGCGTATTCAGCGGCACGAACGAAATCTACGTCTACACAAACGACACGAGCCGAGAAGGGCTGATGAGTTGCGCAAGGCAGGCGGCCGCGGCGGTTCGTGGCGGCAAAGGCTGCGAAGTGCAGGCGTTTAAGGCATGGGATGCGTCAAAGCCGGAAGAAATCCTGATGCTGCCGACGGAAGTCAAAGGAAAGCTCAAGGCGGAAAAGCTCCGTGCGGCAGAAGCAGCAGCGCGGCGCGTGTCGCCTGAAATCGTCCAGGTCATCGCGGGCTATGCCGACCATGTGCAGGATGTGTGCATCTGCAACACAGAAGGCGTGTTCGTGACGGATCGCCGCGTGCAGACGCGCCTGCGCGTTAATGCGATTGCCAGCAACGGCACGGAGAATCAGTCCGGCGGCGATGCACCGGGTGCCAGCATGGGCTTCGAGCTCTTCAATGAGCGCGTGAATCCGGAAGCATCGGGCGAACTGGCGGCGCGTCAGGCTGTGACGATGCTGCATGCACCGGTCTGCCCGGCCGGCATCATGCCGGTTGTCATCGATAACGGCTTCGGCGGTGTTATTTTCCACGAAGCATGCGGTCATTCGCTGGAGGCGACGAGCGTCGGCATCGGCGTGAGCGAATTCTGCGGCAAGCTCGGTCAGCAGATTGCTGCGCCGTGCGTCACCGCGATTGATGACGGTACCGTGCCGAATAATTGGGGCAGCATCCATGTCGATGATGAAGGTACGCCGAGTCAGCATACCGTGCTGATTGAAAACGGCATCCTGAAAAGCTATTTGGTTGACCGCCTCGGCAGCCGCCGGATGAATCATCCGCTGACGGGCTCTTCGCGCCGTGAAAGCTATGCCTATGCGCCGACGAGCCGTATGCGTTCGACCTACATCGCGCGCGGCAACGATGATAATGATGAGATGATTGCCACGATGGGCAACGGTCTGTATGCCAAGAAGATGGGCGGCGGCTCCGTCAATCCGGCGACTGGCGAGTTCAACTTTGCTGTAGCAGAGGCATATCTGGTGCGCGACGGCAAGATTGTTCACCCGGTGCGCGGCGCATCGCTGATTGGGCGCGGCAGCGAAATTCTGATGAAGATTGACCGTGTCGGGCGCGAACTCAAATTGGCGCAAGGCATGTGCGGTTCAAAGAGCGGCAGCGTGCCGACGGACGTTGGTCAGCCGATGATTCGCGTCAGCAGCATCACGGTAGGCGGCCGTTAAGGAGGAAAAGTGCATGAATGTGAATGAATTTCTTGATCGTGTGCTTCAAAACGCGAAGGAAGCAGGCGTGAATCCGGCAGAAGTCTACTATAACCATCAGGAGAGCTTCCAAGTCAACGCGATGGACGGCGAAATCAGCAATTACGAGGTGTCCGAAGGGGATAGCGTGTCGCTGCGCGGAGAATTCGGCGGAAAAATGGGCAGCTCGTCTACTGAGGCGTTTGATGAAGCGGCCGTCAGTCAGCTCATTGATGACGTGAAGGAGTCTGCAACGCTGCAGGAGAACGAGGAACAGGACGAAATCTACGCGGGTGATGCGTCCTATCCCGAAATTGAGAAGGAAGAAAGCGACGTTGCAACCACGACCGCCTCGCAGAAAATCGAGAAGAGCCTCGAAATTGAGGCGCTTGCGAAAAAAAGCGATCCGCGCATCGTACGTGTGCCGGATTCGCTGATTCAGTCCATAAGCAGTGCGGTGATCCTGCGTAACAGCCTCGGCATGAACCTTTCTAATGCGAAACAGTATTTCGTGGCGTACACGGAGATGATCGCAAAAGATGGCGAATCCACTGCATCGAACGGCAAGATCGTGGTTACACGGCGCTTTGACGATATCAAGCCGGAGAAACTTGTGCAGGATGCTTGCAGCGAGACGATTGCGCAGCTCTACGGCAAGTCCGTTCCGACTGGCGAATACCGCGTGATTTTCCGTCATGACGCAATGAAGAGCCTGATGATGGTGTTTTCCGGGATCTTCTCTGCGGAAAATGCCCAGCAGAATTTGTCGCTGCTGTCAGGGCGCGAAGGCGAAAAGATTGCAGCAGACATTGTGACGATTATCGACGATCCGCTGATGAAGGGCGGACTGGCAACGCGCACGTTTGACGGCGAAGGCAGCGCAAGCCGCACGAAGCGCGTGGTGGATGCAGGCGTGCTGACAACGCTGCTGCATAACCGCAAGACGGCACGCAAGCAGGGCGTTGAAACGACCGGCAATGCAGCACGTGCCGGCGGCAGCATCCATGTCGCTCCTACGAATTTTTACATTCAGCCGGGCGAAAAGACGCTTTCTGAGTTGATGCAGGATGTCGGCAGCGGCGTCGTGATTACAGAAGTGACCGGTCTGCATGCAGGTGCGAACCCGTCCAGCGGCGACTTTAGCCTGTTGAGCAAGGGCTACACCATCGAGAATGGTCAGCGCGGCCGTGCAGTGGAACAGATTACCGTCGCGGGCAACTTCTACGAGGTGCTCAAGAGCATTAAGGCGGTCGGCAGCGACCTGACGTTTGAAAGCAGCTCCATCGGTTCTCCCTCAGTGGATGCCGGAGTGCTGAAGATTTCGGGTTGACGGCGGATTTTATCCGCTTTTTGACAACAGAGAGGAGCAAAAGCGTGACAGATTTTGAACCCATGGAAGTAGAAGGCTGCGGCTTTTTGTGTGTGCATGAAGCAGTTGTCGAAAAGGTTCAGCACGAATTGCCGCAGGAGGAGACGCTGCTCCGCCTTGCAGATCTCTTCAAGGTCTTCGGCGACGGCACACGCGTCAGAATCCTCTTTGTGCTGCTGACGGCGGAAGTCTGCGTGTGCGACCTCGCGAAGCTGCTCGGCATGACACAATCTGCTGTGTCGCATCAGCTCAGGGTGCTCAAGCAGGCGAGGCTGATTAAAGCTCGCCGCGACGGCAAGACGGTGTTCTATTCGCTTGCGGATGACCATGTTGCGACGCTGCTGCGTCAGGGCATGGAGCACGTCTGCGAGGGCAATGCGCCTATTGACATAATCGAATAACAAAACACGCCGGAGAAGATGAAAATCCTCCGGCGCGTTTTTTGCGGATTATTGCTTTTTCAGATACTTCGTCATCATGTAACCGGTATAGCCGTTGTAACGCACCTTTGACCATGTTTTCCCTTCGGACAGGAGCACAACGGATGCGCCGTGCGGCACCTGGGTCAGGATGCGTGCGTTGGTCGAACCCTTGCTGCGAAGGTTGACGTACGTGCTGTCCGGATGGCGTACAATGCGCGTGGCGGTTGATGTGTTTGTCTTGAGGATGGTCAGGTAGTCGGTCATCATGTAACCGGTCTGCCCATCCGGCGTTTTGACCTTGCACCACTGGTCACCGCGGGAAATCAGCGTGACAACGGTGCCGTTGCTGTATTTGCCGAGGCTGGTGCTGCTCTTGCTGGCACGGCGTCGGAGATTCAATTTGTCGCGCGAATTCGGGTTATTGACGACTGCCTGCTTACCGGTGTAGGTTGTTGAGGATGAGTCGGAAGAGGATGAGCCGCAGCGCTTTGCTCCCTCGGATAGGGTTAAATAGCCGATGTGGAGGTAGTCTGTCGACATGAAGCCAATCTTGCCGTTGACGGACACGCGGCACCAGTCCGTGCCCTGCTGGAGTACCATGACATACGTGCAGCCGGGAACAGAAGCGATGATGGAATACCCCATGCCGGGACCGCTGCGCAGGTTGACGGGGCTCTTCTCCGGCGAGATGACCATGCCAAGCTTATCGGAATAAATGCCTCGCTTAGTGGATATGTATTTGGCAAGAAAATAGCCGTTCTGCCCATTGACTGACACGTAATACCAGTTGCCGGTGCGGTTCAGCACCACGCAGGGTGTGCCGTCATCGTATTGTCCGAGAGAACGCGAAGAAGTGCTGGCACTCTTGCGGAGGTTCAAATAGCCGGCATTGGTTACGTAGCCGACCGTGCCGGTGGCATCGGCAGACACGTGCAGATAGGACTGCATAATCCAGCCAAGCGTGCCGTTAGCAGTTTCGACCTGATAGAAGCCATTGCCGCTGCCGAGCACCGTCACCCACGTACCCTTTGCGCATGTGCCGAGCTTAGTGGCGTTGGTGCTGGGCGCGGCGCGAAGATTGACGCTGTTGACATTAACAACGACACCGAAGCGTGTGTTGTCTGCCAAGGCAGATGCAGTCAGCAAAAGCATCAGAAGAACCGCGGAAACAAGAAAAAGCTTCCACTTTTTCATCTGTGAACATCCTTTCAAGGGGCAATCGGGGAATGACGATGAACGTGATCATCGCACAAGGTCTCAAAATGATTATATCAAAAAATCAGAAGGATGGCAAGGGAAATTTGCAGGATCACAAATCGCACGATGGAAAATGCGCTTGACATTTATCTGCTGTCGTGATAAAATAAATAAGCTGTTGAGCGCCCGTAGCTCAGATGGATAGAGCGTCAGACTCCGACTCTGAAGGTCACAGGTTCGACTCCTGCCGGGCGTACGGCTTACCTCCGAAGGCAATGTTGCTTTCGGGGTTTTTATATGCCTTGAAGAAAAAGAAGAACTGCCGCAATTTTACTTTGCAGCAGTCCTTTTTAATTACCTTCTGCGGCGGAAAAGCAGTGCGATGATAATCGCGACAACCATGACCGCGAGGCAGATGCCGTAGGAAACGAGATTCTGTGAAATGGCGGCGTTGTTGGTGGCTGCATTGGCGGCGCCGCCGAACGACGAGAAATCGCCCGAGGGTTTCGTGAATCCGGAAGCGTTCACTTCGGCAGATCCTTTGCCCGACGGATCGTCCGCTTTTTTGTTGACAGATTCGTTGTCGGCTGATGCTATCGGTGCTTCTGATGCTGCCGGCGTGTCGCTTGCAGGTGCCGCGGATGCAGTAGAGTCCGAAAGCTGTGCATTGTTGCCGGAAGATGCGCTGAAGTCAGCGTTGCTTGGCGGCGAAGGCATGTTGGTAGCAGCTGCATCAGAGGCTGTCGTGTCGGACGACTGCGCGCTTGCGCCAGAGGATGCGCTGAAGTCCGCATTGTCGGGCATTTGCGGCATACTGGAGGCAGTTGCATCAGCCGCAGCGGAATCGGATGAAACATTGCTACCGCCGGGCGAGCCACTGAAGTCAGCGTTGCTTGGCGGCGAAGGCATGTTGGTAGCAGCTGCATCAGAGGCTGTCGTGTCGGACGACTGCGCGCTTGCGCCAGAGGATGCGCTGAAGTCCGCATTGTCGGGCATTTGCGGCATGCTGGAGGCGGTTGCATCAGCCGCGGTGGAATCAGACGAAGTCGGAATAGCGGCTGGTGCGGGTGTTCCGGCAGGCTGTGCATTTGTCACGTTGGCTGTGGTTTTGGCTGCGTCTGTGGCATCAGGTGCTGCTGGAACATCGCCATCAGGCTTGGTGCCGTTAAAATCGAAGCTGCTGAAATCAAAATTGTCTTTATCGGGAACGCTCGGCGTGTTGCCGGTGTTCATCGAGCCCATGACGCTCAGATCAATGCCGGTTGCATCAATCAGGGCACTGCTGTTGCGCTGGGCAGAATCGGTCGAGGGAATTTCGCCGCTGATCTGACCGCTGATGGATTCGCCGCGGAGTTTGACCACCTTATAGAGCATCTCGACTGCGGTTGTGTATTCATCGTAGGTGAAGAAGGCAGTCGGGTCGGTTTCGACAAGCTCATCAATCTGACTGCGGACGCGGTTGTAGAATGCATCGAATGCGCCACCGTTGATGTAGCCGTCTACCAATTCCTGCAGGTAGGCGTAATACTGGCTGTGGTACGTTTCGTCATTGAGCAGTGCATCGAAGAAATTCGTGATGGAGAATGCATCGTCAATCGCCGAATTGATGACACTGCTGGCGCCGCCACCGCTCATGCCGCCGAGAGACAGGTTGTAGTCCCACGGAATGATGTTCAGCTTGCCGTCGTACTCGTAGAGGTAGTAGTTATGCGCCATGGAGCCGGACAGGCTGTCCTCATTAACGGAGAAGATATGTACCGCCAGATAGCGGAGAATGTTGTCCGTGTCCATGTATGTTTCGAGCGAGGTGCCTTCAGAGATGTTCTTCAGGGCAGTGACAACGCGTTGCTTGTCCTTGGTGCTGATCTTCGAAATTGCACTATTCCAGATGGCGGAGTAGCTGTCCACATCATCATCAATGTAGTTCAAATTCGTGCCGTTGCCGCTGGAGAAGCCAAATCCGCCGCCGAATCCACCGAAGCTGAACGAGCTGCTGTCGAAGCTGAAGGAGTCGGAGGGTGCATCATCGCGGGAAGGCGGCGTGAAGCCGGATAGATCGGTGCTTGTGGCGGTCTGATCAGGCGCACTTGGCTTGCTCGTGTCTGTCTGATTCGAACGGCCGGAAGACGGCGAGAAGTCAGAACTCGGCTGGTCAGACGAGGTTGTGGCCGTATCCTGCGTCTGGTTTGAGCTGCCGGAGGACGGACCGAAGCCCGAATTGCCGGAGGAGGATCCGAATGGATTGGACGGTCGAGAGCTGTCCGAATCGCTGTCAGAGTCGGAATCCGAATCGTTACGGCTGGGGAAGCTCGATGTGTCAAAGCTGACATCGGGCTTGCTGTCGTCCCCATCATTATTCGCGAAGTTCATGCTGTCCGGTTTGTACAGTTCGCCGTTCTGAACGCCGTAGTTGCGCAGCATGAAGCTGTCCTCCACCGCCTCCAGAGCAAGATAGACACCCCAGTACGTGCCGTTCACGGAAATCTTCGCGTAGTTGTACAGGGAGGCATCCGCGCCGAGGTACTGGAACATGTCGTAAATCAGCGCTTCCTTCATGTTCGTGGCATCGGCGTAGTTGTTGTTCAGGACGAGCTTATCCAGTCCGAAGCACGTCTGATCGTCGATGTTGCGGTCGAACTCCAGCTTGAAGCTGTAGCGGTCGGTGTCCGGGTCGCTCGCAATGGACGTCAGGGAAGTGTTGCCCTTCGTGCGGATGGCAACCTGATAGAACATTGTGCCGTTGACCTCAACATCGCAGGTGTGATATTCTTCTGCGGTGGCGTTGGTCAGCATGTCGTTCCAATCGTCTTCGGAGATGATGTTGTTGATGTCGATGATTTCATCGGTATCGAACAACTTGGTTTCGTAGGCAAGGGAGACACCGGAATCTCCGGCAGCTGCTGTGATCTGATCTGAATACATGACCGTGCAGAAACACAGGCAGACGGCGAGCGCCATGATCACAGCAATGATCTTTGTGATATGTTTATTGGAGATCATGCTTGATCCCTCCGTTACGCCATGTATTCGCCGTTGTAGCTCACGAGCGTGGCGTTCTCAACACCGGGCAGATTGGCAATCAGGTTGACGAAACTGGTCGAGGCGTTCTTCGTGCGGATCTCGGCAGTCAGCTCAATGCCGGACGTGCTGATGGTCTTGGACTTGATGATGTAGTTTGCGGTATCCTTGGCGAGTGTGTCGAGGACGGCCGTTTCGGCGTTCTCATCGGCGCAGTGCAGCACGAGAATGTACGGATTATTGTGGATCTTGCGGTTGGCGAAGATCAGCAGGATGATGCCGATGATTGCGGATCCGATGACAGCCAGCGGAATCATGCCGGCGCCGATGACAATGCCCACGGCAATCGACCAAAACAGGAACACAATTTCAATCGGCTCCTTGATGGCGGAACGGAAACGGACGATGGACAGTGCGCCGACCATACCCAGAGAGAGGACGACATTTGAAGTGACCGCCATGATGACGAGCGTGGTGACGAGGGACAGACCAATGAGCGTGAGCGCGAAACCACTGGAGTACATGACGCCGGTCAGTGTCTTCTTGTAGACGAGGAAGATGAACAGGCTGATGACGAGGGAGAACAGAAGACCAATCAGGGTGTCGGTGACGGAAAACTCAGAAATGTTCTCAAGGAAGCTGGACTTGAAGATGTCAGTGAACGTCATGGGGAATTCCTCCTAAATATTATTTTTGTGTTGATGGGGTTAGCCAAAGCGCCTGCAGGCGCCGTATTTCGAGAAAGCCTGCTGCCGGATACTGGGGGTCTGCACGAGTGCCGAGATAATTTCCGGCAGATATTCATCGTATTTGACCTCGAGCAGCATATCGGACGGCGAATCCTGGGCGCTGATGTCCTTCATGCCGGCATTGAGAAAGTCGCGGCTGAAGAGTGTCGTTCGGATACGCGAATCGAACGTAATGCGGACGTTACCGGCATCATAGATGTACGGTTCACGCACATACGACACGACAACGCGCGGCTTCAGCTGTTGATACTGCATCTTGCAGTACAGCTCGCGTACGAGTTCCTGCGGATGATTGAGCATCCAGGATGTGTCGCCGTTCAGGAGCGCTTTCAGCTCCGCTTCCGTGATGGGCGCATCGACCTTCAGGCAGAGATTGTTGTGCTTGATTTTCTTCTCCAGCGTGATAAATGACAAATCGTCATTATACCACCGGATGCGGAACTTCTCACGCTGCTGTAAGCCATCCGTTTTTTCGCGCAGCGCCTTGTCGCGGAAATTATCGAAGTAAATGCTGCGGATCTGATAGCGCCCGTCTGCGCCGGTGTGCGGATCGGACTTCATAATCGTGCGCAGCCGCTGACGGAGCGCGTAGTAATCAGCCAGACTGATCTGATACTTCAGCTCATGGCGGTACTTGCCAACTGTTTCCATGCTTATTCTCCCTTCTGCAGATTTGGATCAAATCCGCTTGCTTTACTTAGATTTTACATTTGCTTCCCGAAATGAACCTGAAAAGCTTTGTGAAGGAATTTTGAATTTCTCCTGATGATTCTGTATTGCCATATCGAGGATTTCCGATTACAATAGGGGAGAAAACAAGTTTTTTCAGGATTATTTTAACCGGAAGCGTTATAATAATAAGAAAAAATGAAGGCTGGTGATTGCGAATGCGTATTTTAGTTGCTGAGGATGAAATGACCATTGCGAAGGCATTGAAGGTCATGCTGGAAAAGAACAAGTATGCTGTCGACCTTGTGCATAACGGCACGGATGCGCTGTATTATATTCAAACGGTGACCTATGACGCGCTGATTCTGGATATTATGATGCCGGGCATGGACGGCATTGAGGTGCTCAAAACGGCACGGCGGTTGGGCGTTTCGACGCCGGCACTGTTTTTGACGGCAAAGGCGGAGGTATCTGACCGCGTTGCGGGACTGGATGCCGGTGCGGATGATTATTTGCCCAAGCCGTTTGCTGCGAGCGAGTTCCTGGCGCGGGTTCGAGCCCTTGTCCGCCGCAGCGAGGTGTATGCACCTTCGGCGTTGACGCTTGGCAACGTGACGCTCGATTGCAGCCAGTATATACTCCGCGCGTCCGGCAATGAGGTGCGACTGAATAACAAGGAATATCAACTGATGGAACTGCTCTTGCGCCATCCGCGGCAGGTGTTTTCGTCTGAACACCTGATGGAGCGCATCTGGGGACCTGACAGTGAGGCGGAAATGGATGTTGTCTGGACGTACATCGGTTTCCTGCGCAAGAAATTGCGGCAGATTGATGCGAACGTTGAAATCCGGACAATTCGCGGCGCAGGCTATGCATTGGAGGAGATTTCATGCTGAAGAAACTACGCTGGCGATTTATTGGGGCGGCAATGGGCGCTTTTTCTGCTGTCATCCTGACGCTGCTGCTGGTGATCAACCTGTGGAACTACCAGTCGACCATGGTACAGCTTGACGGCATCCTGAATCGGCTGCAGGCAGTGGAAAGCGGCGAAAAGATGCAGCCGAGCATGACACCGCCTATGGATGTTCAGCCTCCATTTTCACCGGAAATGCAGTACATGATTCGCTTCTTCACCGTGACGTACGACAGTGACGGTGAAGTGTCTGGCATTAATCAGGATTTCATCGCGTCCGTGTCCGAGGAGGCGGCGACACAATATGCCGAGAAGGTGCTGTCAAGCGGAAAAAGCAAAGGCTTTCTGGGCGGTTACCGATATCAGGTGTCCAAGACGGATTCGCAAACGCGCATCGTCTTCCTGAATGCGGAAAAGGAAACGCAGATGATTCGCATGCTGCTTGTGATCAGCGCTGTTATTGCGGCATGCTGCTTGACGGTCGTGTTCCTGCTGGTGCTGCTGTTGTCGCGGCGTGCAATTAAGCCGTTTGTCCGCAACATGGAAACGCAGAAGCAGTTTGTCACCAATGCCGGACATGAGCTGAAAACACCGCTGACGGCTATCGCAACAAGCGCTGATGTGCTGGCGATGGATGACCCGGACAATGAGTGGGTGACCAGCATTCAGGAGCAGTCTGCGCATCTGTCGAAGCTGATTTCAAATCTTGTTACGCTCTCCCGCCTCGATGAACAGAATCCCTTCCCGGAGAAGCAGATGTTCTCCATCAGCGATGCAGTCTGGGAAGCAGCTGAGCCGTTTACTGCGCTGGCAAAGGGACAGGGGAAGTCCTTCACGATGGACATTGAGGGCAATGTCATGTTCCTGGGTGATCAAACGGCGGTTCAGCAGATGATTTCGATCCTGTTGGACAATGCCGTGAAGTATGCAGCCGAGAAAGGCGAGATTCGCCTTGAACTGCGGCGTAAGGGCAGAAAGGTCGAAATCTGCGTGTCAAATCCCTGCGCACCGGATGCGGAGGTGGATACGGCACGGCTGTTTGAACGCTTCTACCGCGGCAACAGCAGTCAAACGGCGAAAGTCGGCGGTTCGGGTATTGGGCTGTCCATCGCGAAGGCAACTGCCGAGGCACATGGCGGCAGCATTTCGGTCGAGAAGAAACAGAATACGATCACGTTCCGCATCATTATATAAAAAAGGATCCGCTGTGCTGAGTAGGCGCGGCGGATTCTTTACATTCCGTTCATGCATTGCCGGAAAAGTTCTGTTATAATGACCGTATTCGATAGGAGGTGTGCGGCGTGATTGAACTCCGGCATGTGACAAAGCGCTACGGCGCAGTGGAGGCACTTAGCGATGTGTCCTTTTCCGCTCCTGAAGGGCAGATTGTCGGGCTGCTCGGGCAGAATGGCGCAGGCAAGACAACGACGCTCAACATTATGACCGGCTACCTGCCGCCAACCTCGGGGCAGGTGCTGGTGGACGGCATGGATTTGCTGCAGAATGCCCGTGAATGCAAGCGACTGATTGGCTATCTGCCGGAGCGTCCGCCGCTGTATGACGAAATGACGGTGCGGTCGTTCCTACACTTTGTGTGCGAACTCAAGGAGGTCGAGGGTAAGGCTATCCCGAAGCATGTCGAGGAGATCATCGACACCTGCGGCCTGCGCGAGGTTGCGCATCGGCTGATCGGACATCTCTCGAAGGGCTATCGGCAGCGTGTCGGTGTGGCGCAGGCGCTTTGCGGCAACCCGAAGGTCATCGTGCTGGATGAACCGACGGTCGGGCTTGATCCGCGGCAGGTTGTCGAAATCCGTACGCTGATTGAAAAGCTCGGCAAGTCGCACACGATTATTTTTTCCTCGCATCTGCTGTTTGAAATTCAGCAGCTCTGCCAGCGTGTGATGATTCTGAATCACGGTCATCTGGAGTATGAGGCGGATATGAAGTCGCTCAATCAGACCGGCGAAACAATTCGGCTTCGGGCAAGCATCGCGATGCGCGAGAAGCAGCTGATTCCGGCACTTCGGTCGCTGCCGTGCGTGCGGCGCGTCAAGGCACTGCCGACATGGACGATTGAAGTCAGCGAAGTCGAGCTGGAATGCGATGCGGCTGCTGAGCCTGATCCGCAAACGCAGTTGTTCCGCTTGTTGTGCGGGTTGGATGCGCCGATTCGCATGTTGGTGGAGGAACAGGATTCGCTGGAAACTGCGTTCCTGCGGACAACCGCCCAGGAAATGCCGAAAACGCAGGAAGATGCGGCAATATCAGCCGAAGGAAAGAGCAGGTGAGCGGTTTTGCGGGCAATCTGGAAGCGTGAGCTGCAGGCGTATTTTCTCACGCCGATCGGCTATGTGTTTATGTGCGTGTTTCTGCTGGTATCATCTGTTCTGTTTTATGTGCAGATCATGCAGTCGCGCTCGTCTGATCTGCCGACGTTTATCGGGCAGATGTGCTATTTGTGGATGCTGCTGTCGCCCGTGCTGACGATGCGCCTTCTCGCGGAAGAACGCCAGCGCCGAACGGATCAGCTGCTGCTGACGAGCCCTGTGTCCCTGCCGGGCATGGTGCTGGGCAAGTACTTTGCTGCATGCACGGTCATGCTGGCAACGACGGTGCTGACGCTCGGTTTTGTCCTTGTCGTAGCGATTTACGGCAGCGTATATCCGTCTGAATTGCTTGTCGCGTACCTCGGCTTTGTCCTGCAGGGCGGTTCGTTTATTGCGCTTGACCTGTTCATTTCCGGCTGCTCGAAGAATCAGGTGACTGCGGCTGTGTTCGGCTTCGGTGCAAACTTCGTGCTGTGGATGCTCGATTTGCTGGAGAACTCGGTCAACAGAGACTTCTTCTCTGAACTGCTGTCCTTCTTCAGCCTGTATCAGCGCGCGGAGCCGTTCCTGATGGGGCAACTGAGCGCGGCAAGTGTTGTGTACTACCTGTCGTTTACCGCAGCTTTCCTGCTGCTGACCGTGCATGCACTGGATGCTCGGCGCTATCGAGGGGAGTGAAAAGCAGATGCGTGACAAGAAAATCAGAGCAAAGCGGACGAAGAGGAAAATGACGCTTTCTGCACGCTTCCGCTACGGCACCATGTCGACTGTGCTTGTGGCACTTGTGATCACAGCACTGATTCTGGCAAACCTCGCCATGACGAAGCTGGAGGAAAAATACGATCTGCGCGCGGACTTCTCGTTCAACTCCGTCACAACGCAGAGCGAAACGACCAAGGAAGTCCTTGCAAACCTGACGCGTCCGGTCAAAATCTATGCCCTGTTCGAGCGCGGCGAGGAGGATGCGCCGCTGCTGGAACTGCTCAACCGCTATGCTGCGGCGAGCGACATGGTGACATGGGAGCAGACACCGCCGAGCCTGAATCCGCTGCTGCTGACGCGCTTCTCGAGCAGCACAACAACGGTATCTGCATCGAACCTGATTGTGTACTGCGAGGAGACTGACCGCTATCGCGTGCTGACGTCCACCGACTTTGTGACGCTCTCCGTCGATACGGATACGGGCTCATATAATGTGTCCGGTCTGGCATATGAGCAAAAAATCACGTCTGCCATTTCGTACGTGACACGCGATACCGTGCCGACGCTGCATATTGTGACCGGTCACGGCGAACTGGGCGAGGACTCTGTGTCTGCCTTTGTTACGCTGATGGAGGATAACCACTACGACGTGGCGTTTGAGTCGCTCAGCGAGATGACGTTTGCTGAAAACGACATCCTCTGCATCCTGTCGCCCGTGAAGGAATATTCTGATGCCGACATGGAGATTGTCCGCGAGTACATACAGGGCGGCGGCGCAATTCTCTTTACATGCGATTACACTGACCCGATTGAGGATATGCCGAACGTGACGGCGCTGTTGCGTTCCTACGGCTTCCTTCCTGAAAACGGCCTTGTGCTGGCATCGTCGGAAGAAGAGGATACCTACTACAACAGCAACCGCCTTGCTATTCTGCCGGAAATGAACGCAACGGATATCACGCTTGACATGATGCTCAACGGGCGCACGACCATCCTGATGGTGGCGAGCCGTGGCTTTGACCCGGAGCCTGAAACGGACAACAATCTGTTGGTGGACGCGTTGCTGCTGACGAGCGAAAAGAGCTACTGCATTGATACGAGCAGCACGCGTCTGAGCCTCACGCAGTCTGACACCGACCCGACCGGTCCGTTCGCACTTGCACTGCAGTCGAAGCGATTCACTGATACCGGCGATGTCAGCCGCGCAGTCGTCATCGGCAGTTCGGCGCTGCTGACGGAAGAGCAGCTCTTCACCATGACGGACGGCGAGGAGTTCCTGATTCGCGTTGTTGAATATCTTTCCGGCTCGGATAGCATCGATAGCAGTATCATGGTCAAGACGGCGCTTCGTCCGGGACTTTCCGCAAATGCACTGACGCTCGGCAGTGTGGTGCTGGTGGTGCTGCCGCTGCTGGTAGTGCTCTTTGCGGTGCTGATTCTGCTTCCGAGGAGGCATCTGTAAGCATGGAAAATGTGCCAAAGAAGCATCACCGACATGCGGCGCATAAGAAATGGCGCATTGCGGCGCTGATTGCATGCGTGGTGCTTGTCGGGCTGTCTGCAGGACTGTTGCTGTTCGCGCAGACACCGGAAACGACGGATGATACCGAGGAAGAGACGGTTGACACGAGCGTTATCCTCTGGTCATCGGAAGCGGATGACATCTCGGCTATTACCATCACATTGCGCGATGAAGAATCATGGACGGCGGAGCAAACATCATCCGGCGTGCTGACACTTGCTGGCGAGGAGACCTATACGGTTGATGACACCACGGCATCGACTTTGCTGGATGCGCTCAAGAGCGTGACGGCGGAGGTGCTCAGCGATGACTGGGACGGCTCGGACGAGGAAAAGGAAGCCATGGGGCTGACCGAGCCTGAAAATGTCGTCCGTGTGACAATGAAGGACGGCACGGTGTATACGCTGACCATTGGTGATTCGCCGCAATACGATACGACCTGGCAGTATGCACAGCTCGAAGGTGATTCACGCCTGCTGTCCGTCAGCCGCGGTGTGGCGGATGAACTTTACGTCACACGCAGTTCCCTGCACAGCGTCACGCAGCCGACCATCCATGCCGACCGCGTGGACGAAATTACGTTGATGGATGCGCAGGGGAACGTCACCATGCAGTGGATACTGGACGGCGAAATTACCGATACGGATGCGGAAGACCGCTGGCGAATGACGGTGCCGGTCGCCTATCCGGCGGATGCGGATTCCCTGACGACGCTGCGCAAATCTGCGGCGGCGCTTCGGTTGGGCGAGTATTTGTGCGATGCGACGGCAGAGACGCTCACACGCTACGGCTTCGATGAGCCGCGCATGGCGATTCGGCTGCATCAAGCGGCAGGGACCATCGGCACGGTCGGTACATCCGGCTCGTACGAAACAACCGATTGGGAAGCATCGACACTGTTGTTCACGGTCGGCGCGCAGGAAAGCGACCTCATTGATTATGTGCTTTTCGAAGGCGGCATCTACCGCTGCAGTGATCTGCTGTTCCGCGCCTTCCTGAATGCGGATGCGATGGAGACGCTTACGCGCTATCCGCTGCTGACGGCGCTTGGAAATTTGTCCTCACTGACGATTCGTGAAAACGGCGAGGAGACGGTGTACGTCATCACACGCGTTGAACAGGTTGATGAGAATAACGAGCTGACTGTGGATGAGGACGGCAATCAGGTGTACGACATCACCTTGACAAAAAATGGCGAAGAGGCTGATTATGACGCGTTTTCTGCCGCGTATTCGCAGCTAATGATGGTTACGGTCTCCGGTAAGCTGTCTGAGGGTTGGACAAGCGATGAAAAGCCGCATACAGAGTACGTGTTTCAAGACAACGATGGCACGATACATACGGTTGCATTTGCGAACTATGATGCCATGCACGATGCGGTTTATGTGGATGGAACTGCTGTGTTCTACCTGATTCAAGGCGGGTTCTCATTGGGCGTGTAAATTATCTTATTATGAAGGCGTGCACTGCGGAACAGTCCAGAGGGCGAGCACAAAGTTTTCTGGTCGCTTCCGCAGACGCGAAATAAGTTGCGAGAAAAAACATAACATAACAAAGCAAACAGGCGAGCAGTCAACGGCATCAACCGTTCTGCTCGCCTGTTTTTTATTCTTTACACGCGGTCTGCGATTTCCTTGGAAATCTTCTGGATGAATTCGTCCAGCGTGCAGGCTGTCGTCTGATCGGTCGCGCGATCACGCACGGACACGGTCCTGTTCTCGACCTCCTGACCGCCCAGAATCAGCATGTACGGCACGCGATCCACCTGACGCGCTTCGCGAATCTTGTAGCCGATCTTCTCATTGCGGTCGTCAAGCTCGCAGCGGATCTTCTGCTTGCGCAGCGCCTCGTAGACCTCCTTGGCGTAGTCCATCGACTTGTCAGATACGGGCAGCACCTTCACCTGTACAGGTGCCAGCCACGTCGGGAACTTGCCGGCGAAGTGCTCGGTCAGGATGCCGATGAAGCGTTCAATGGAGCCGAAGCAGACGCGGTGAATCATGATCGGGCGCTTGCGGGAGCCGTCCACATCGATGTATTCCAGATTGAAATTCAGCGGCATCTGGAAGTCGAGCTGAATGGTGCCGCACTGCCATGTACGTCCGAGGCAGTCACGCAGATGGAAGTCAATCTTCGGACCGTAGAAAGCGCCGTCGCCCTCGTTGATGATGTAGGGCATGCCGAGCGTCTCCAGCGCGGTCTTCAGGCCGTTCGTTGCATCCTCCCAGTCTTCATCGGAGCCCATCGAGTTCTCAGGACGGGTGGACAGCTCAACAAAATATTCGAAGCCGAATTTGCTGTACACCTGATTAATCAGATGGACAACGCCTGCGATTTCCTGCGGAATCTGCTCGCGCGTCATGAAGATATGCGCATCGTCCTGCGTGAAGCAGCGGACGCGGAACAGACCATGCAGGGCACCCTTGAGCTCGTGACGGTGCACCAGACCGAGTTCGCCGACACGCAGCGGCAGGTCACGGTAGGAGTGCGGCTGGCTGCGGTAGACCATAACGCCGCCGGGGCAGTTCATGGGCTTGATGCAGTAGTCCTCGTCATCGATCTTCGTGGAATACATGTTATCCTTGTAGTGATCCCAGTGACCGGACGTTTCCCACAGGTGGCGGTTCATGATCATCGGCGTGGAAACCTCGACATAATCCGCTGCATAGTGGATATCGCGCCAGTAATCAATCAGCGCGTTTTTGAGCTGCATGCCCTTGGGCAGGAAGAACGGGAAACCGGGACCTTCATCGCAGAGCATGAACAGACCCATTTCCTTGCCAATCTTGCGGTGGTCGCGCTTTTCGGCTTCTTCCATCATGCGGACATATTCGCCCAGCTCATCCTGATTGCGGAACGCAATGCCGCTGACGCGCGTGAGCATCTTGTTGTTCTTGTCGTTCTTCCAGTAGGCGCCTGAAAGCGCAGTCAGCTTAAAGGCCTTGAGCGCCTTGGTGTAGCACAGGTGCGGACCGACGCACATGTCAATGTAATCGCCCTGCTGATAGAACGTCAGCACGGCATCCTCAGGCAGATCACCGATGTGCTCGACCTTGTAGACTTCGCCGCGCTCCTGCATGAGCTTGACGGCATCCTCACGGCTGAGCGTGAAGGGCTTGATGGGCAGGTTCTGTTTGACGATTGCCTGCATTTCCTTCTCGATGGTGGCGAGATCCTCATCAGAGAGCTTTACATCGCCGAGGTCGACGTCATAGTGGAAGCCCTTTTCCGTTGCGGGACCGTAAGCGAAATGTGCCTGCGGATAGAGGTGCTTGATCGCCTGCGCAAGGATATGCGCTGCGGTATGGCGGATGACGTGCAGCTCCTCGTCAGCGGGGCACTCATCGACATGACCGTCATTGTAGATGATTTTCATGCTGTTTCCTCCTGCTTGAAGTTGTTTGGGACGAAAAAACGCCCGTCCCCTGCGTTGCTGTAAGGGACGAGCGATAATCATCAGCCCGTGGTTCCACCCTGATTGGTTCTCTTTGCCGCGATATCGTGCAGCACACGGTGCGATCGGAAGGTGGTTTTCCTCTGCCGCCGGATCAGCGCTTTTCACCAACTGCGCCTCTCTGAGGATCGTCTGACAGGCTACTCTTCTCCGTCATTTCGTACATGTCAAAGTATAGCCCATTCGTCGCGACTTGTCAAGCAGCTTTTCAGAACATTTCCTTCAGCTTTTTTGCGACGGCGAGACCGAGTTTTTTGTGCTCCTCAGGCATCAGGTGAATGCCGTCAACATCAGACGGCTTGACGATTTCCTGCGTGTTGAGCAAGTCGACCTTGAGATAGTCACACAGCCCCTTGAGCTGCACGGGAAATTGACGGGATTCATCGCCCTTGCCGTGCAGCGTGTCCCATTCGGCAACACAATCGCCGATTTCAGGCGGCGTCAGCACGAGAATGCGCATTTTATCCTCGCGGAAAAGCGGCTCACTGGCAGGATAGAGCTGGTCGAACGTCTGGATGGTGCGGATGAGGCAGCCGATGCCATCAACGCTGCTCTGTGCGGAGTGTTCCTTCAGGTCGTTCGTACCAAGCATGATGATAATGGCATCGAGCGGACGGAGCGTATCGAGCGCATACGGCAGCGCACCGAGACCGGTCATGAAGCCTTTGGCAGGCGACGGAAACACGGTCGTTCGTCCACTCTGCCCGTTCTCGTGGATGCGCCAGCCTTCGCCGAGCGTATCCGCAAGCACGCCTGTCCAGCGGGTATGTTCATCATAGCGGCGGCATGTGCCGGGCGTGAAGCCCCATGTGTTGCTGTCCCCGAAGCACAATATGTTTTTCATGATGCAAGCGCCTTACTTCGTATTTTTGATTTCCAGCCAGAGGGATTCATAAATCGTGCGGAAGGTGTCGTCGATGTCATGGAAGAATTCGCAGCGGTCACGAACCTCCTGCGAGGGATTCAGTACGTGGTTGTTCTCGTATTCTTCGCCCATCAGCTCGATGGCACCCTTGTTGGGGGAGGAGTACCAGATGTATTCGCAGTTCATCTGCGCAATGTCGGGGCGGCAGAGGAAGTTGATGAAAGCCTCGGCGTTCTCCTTGTTCTTGGCATCCTTGAGGATGACAGCGCCGTCCACCCAGATGTTCGAGCCTTCCTCCGGCACGAAGTAATCCAGATGGTCGTTCAGGTCGATAGCATACTGTGCATCGCCCGACCACATCAGCGCGAGCGCAGCTTCACCGGCGACCATCTTGTCCTTCGTTTCGTCCACCTGATACGCCTTGACGACGCCGGAAGTCTTCTGCTCGATCAGCTTGTTTTTCGCTTCCATCAGCTGCGGCACCTCACGGCTGTTCATGGAGTAACCCAGATACTTGAGCGTGATGCCGATGGAGTCACGATAGGAGTCAAGCATGAACACGTTATTCTGATACTGCGTGTCCCACAGAATCGACCAGGACTGCACCGGGTCGGGAATCATGTCCTTGTTGTAGAGGATGCCGACTGTGCCCCACATATACGGCACGGAATACTTGTTGTCCGGGTCGTAATCCGGGCTGAGCAGCGTATCGATGATCTGATCGTAATTCGGGATGTTGTCAAAGTTGATTTCCGCCAGAAGCCCCTTTGAAATCATGCGCTCGATGATGTAGTCGGACGGGAAGCAGACATCGAATGCGCCGGGATTTGCTTCGACCTGTACGATCATGTCTTCATTCGTCGTGAACACCATATAGTTCACCTTGATGCCGGTTTCTTCGGTGAAGAGCGTCAGTACTTCGGGGGCAATGTAGTCCTCCCAGTTGTAGACGTTGACGACCTCCTCGGCGGAAGCGGCAGGCACGCAGGCAAGTGCGATGCAGAGGAGCAGCAGAACAGCAAAAGCCTTTTTCATGGGGAGTTCCTCCTTTTTTTTACTTATCATTCGACGCGGTGCGGCGGTTGACAATCAGCAGCAGCACCAGCAGTGCGACAAACATCAGTGCCGACAGCGCGTTGAGCGTGGGCTCGATGCCGCGGCGGGCAGCAGAGTAAATCAGCGTGGACAGGTTCTGCACCAGCGGGGAAGTCGTGAAGTAGCTGATGGTGAAGTCGTCCAGGGAGAGCGTGAATGCCAGCATGGCACCGGTGATGATGCCGGGCATGCATTCGGGAATGATGACGTGGAAAAGCGCATAGAAGGGCGTTGCACCGAGGTCAAGCGCTGCCTCGTATGTATGCCGATTCATCTGCTTGAGTTTGGGCAGCACGGACAGGATGACGTAAGGTGTATCGAACGTGATATGCGCCAGAAGCATCGTGACGTAGCCGCGTTCCACCTTTGTGAAGAGAAAAAGCAGCATCAGGCTGATGCCAGTGACGATATCGGGCATGGTGTTCGGCAGGTTCGTCAGCGTCATCATGAACGCCTGCGGACGCTTCTTCATGGCATGAATGCCGATGGCGGCAAGCGTGCCGAGGATGGTCGAGGCAACCATGGCGAGCAGCGCAATGGTGATGGTGACGGTCAGTGCATTCATGATGCGCGAATCCTGGAACAGCTCGATGTACCAGCGGAAGGAGAAACCCTCCCACTTTGCGCGGCTCTTGCCGGCATTGAAGCTCTGCACAATCAGCACAACAATCGGCAGATAAAGGAAGATCAGGATCAACGCAAGATAGATGCGCTTGATGGCTTTCTTCATGCGATGCCGCCTCCTTCATTGTTGGGGTCTGCCTTGCGCAGGATGGACAGCGAAACGAGAATCAGGAGCATCATAATCAGCGATAGCGCCGAGCCGACGTTCCAGTTGCCCTCAGTGAGGAATTTCGATTCAATCAGGTCGCCGAACATCATGGTGTTGCCGCCGCCGAGCACGCGAGGAATGAAGAAGGTCGTGACGGAGGGCATGAATACCATCGTGATGCCGCTGACAACGCCCGGAATGGACAGCGGCATGGTCACCTTCACCAGCGTCTGCCAGCCGTTGCAGCCCAGATCCGCTGCCGCTTCGGACAGCCGGTGATCCATCTTGCTCAGCAGCGTGTAGATCGGGAAGACCATGAACGGCAGGAAGTTATAGACCATGCCGAGCAGCACGGCACTGGAATTGTACATCAGCTGCACGCTTTCAAAGCCGAGCGCGTTCAGCAGCGTATTAATCAGACCGTTGTCCTCCAGCAGACTCATCCACGCGATAGTGCGCAGGAGGAAGTTCATCCACATCGGGATGATAAACAGCACGACGAGCGTTGGACCGAGTTTCATATTGCGGTCTGCCATGATGAGTGCTGCCGGATAGCCCAGAACGAGGCAGATCAGCGTGCATTTGAATGCCATCCACAGTGAATACAGCAGTGTATCGACATTGACCGTGCCGCGGGAAATATAGGCCTGACCGGCATCGCCCATGGCATCGAGGATGATTTTATTCGTTTCGTAGTTGGAATCCCAGAAACTGCGGAAGTTGTCCAGCGTGAAAGCGCCGTTCGAGTCGGTAAAGGCATAATAGCCGATAAGGATAACCGGAATGACGGTAAAAATCATCATCCACAGCGCATAAGGCGAGGCGAACAGCGAACGGTGCATGCCGCGGTTACGGTGGATGGTGACGGCAATCAGTGCGATGAAAACGCCGAGCCCGGCAATCATCAGCGCAATCGCCCACCAGGGGAGCGACAGGTTTGTCAGCATGTCAATCTTCCTCCTCCGGAACGGGCGAGGATTCCTCCTCCGGCAGACACTTCATGATGTGGATGTTGAAGGGGACGATGTTCAGCCCGACGCGGCTGCCCTGCGGCTGCATGGTGGTGGAATGCACCTTGAATGTGTACGCGCCGGTGTCAATCATCATCTCGTAATGGACGCCCTTGAACAGCACGCTTTTAATCGTGCCGACCATCTGCCCGACGTCTTCACCGACCAGCATGATGTCTTCAGGACGGATGACAACGTCGACAGGCGTGTTTTCGCCGAAGCCGAAGTCAACACAGGGGAACGCATTGCCGGCAAACTCAACCAGTTCATCGCGGATCATTGTGCCGCGCAGCAGATTGCTTTCACCGATGAAGTCCGCGACAAAGGCGTTGGCAGGCTCATCGTAGATGGTTTTGGGATCGCCGATTTGCTGAATGGCGCCGTCCTTCATCACGACGATGGTGTCGGACATGGTCAGCGCCTCTTCCTGATCATGCGTGACGAAGACGAACGTGATGCCCAGACGCTGCTGCATGGACTTCAGCTCAAGCTGCATTTCTTTCCGGAGCTTGAAGTCAAGTGCGCCGAGCGGCTCATCAAGCAGGAGCACCTCCGGCTCATTGACGAGGCTGCGCGCGATGGCGACACGCTGCTGCTGACCGCCGGAAAGCGCATCGACATGACGTTTCTCGTAGCCCTTCAGGTTGACGAGTTCGAGCATCTGCGCGACCTTTTCCTCAATCAGCTTCTTGGGCAGCTTCTTGATTTTGAGGCCGAAAGCGATATTGTCATGAACGTTCAGATGCGGGAACAGCGCGTATTTTTGGAAGACGGTGTTAACGCGGCGCTTGTAAGGCGGAAGCCCGGCGATGTCCTGACCGTCAAAGAGCAGCTGACCTTCATCGGGCGTTTCAAAGCCGCCGATAATGCGCAGCGTCGTAGTTTTGCCGCAGCCGGAGGGTCCCAGAAGGGTGATGAATTCCTTCTTACGGATATAGAGATTGATATCCTTGAGCACCTTGACGCCGTCATACTCCTTCGAGATGCCGATCAGGTCAATCAAATGTTCCTTTTCCACCATGCGGAGCACTTCCTTCCCAACAAATGATAAAATAAGAATGAATGAGAAGAGGTTAAATAGGAGGAAAACGCGAATCAGAACGAAGGCGGCGTTGAAATCCAAAGCACCTTCGCGGTTGATTTGCCGGCATTCATGAGGTAATGCGTTTCATGCGGATGGAGGCAGAAACTGCTGCCTGCACGGACACGCGTCTTCGTTTCGCCGTCGATGAGGAAGATACTGCCGGAGAGCACATAGCCGAACTCCTCGCCCTGATGCGGCGGCAGCTCGTAGCTGCGCCCATTTTCACCCAGCTCGACAAGAATAGGCTCCATGGTGTTCTTCTGCGCATCCGGCACGAGCCACGTGATGCGCCCGCAGAGCTGCTCATCCTCCTTGACGAACATGTCCTGCGGTGTAAAGACGGTTTTTTCGTCCTTGTCTTCGCTGAAAAACTGGCTCAGGCTTGAGCCGAGGCATTCCAGCATATCCATCAGCGACTCGATGGACGGCGAGGCGAGGTTGCGTTCGACCTGCGAAATGAACCCTTTGCTCAATTCGCAGCGATCCGCCAGATCCTCCTGCGTCAAACCGCGGCGGATTCTGAGCAGGCGCAGCTTTTCACCGATATCCATGAGGATGCTCCTTTCCTGATGCCTTCAGTGACAATAAGCACAAAGTTCAGCGCTACTAAACCAAATTGGCTGAAAAATAGGTTTAGCAAAACTAAACCTGAAAGCGAAGAATATTAAATCATATTTAGATGGGATTGTCAAGTGGTTTACAAGCTTTTTATTTTTTGCGCTTGCAATGCGTAGGAAAGTGTGGTATGATAATCTTCATTGAAAGAGGGGAATCATCATGACTGAACAGGAAGCACTCCAGCAGACGGAACAGAAGCCCGTCAAAAAGCCCGTTATTTTTTCCGGTATTCAGCCGTCCGGCACACTGACGCTGGGCAACTATATCGGCGCACTTCGTAATTTCTCGAAGCTGCAGGATGATTATGACTGCATTTACTCCATCGTCGATATGCACGCGATCACCGTCCGGCAGAATCCGGCTGACCTGCGCCGCCGCTGCATGGAGCTTGCCGCGATTTATCTTGCAAGCGGCATCGATCCGGAAAAGTCGCTGATTTACTGCCAGAGCCATGTGTCTGCCCATGCGGAACTGGCATGGATTCTCAATTGCTATACGTACATGGGCGAAATGAGCCGCATGACGCAATACAAGGACAAATGCGCCAAGCATGCGGACAACATTAATGTCGGTCTGTTTGCTTATCCGGTGCTGATGGCGGCGGACATCCTGCTGTATCAGACGAACCTCGTGCCGGTCGGCGTCGACCAGCGGCAGCATCTGGAAATCTGCCGTGATATTGCCATGCGCTTCAACGGCATTTACGGCAATGTGTTTACCATTCCTGAGGGATACATTCCGAAGGTCGGCGCGAAGGTGATGAGCCTGCAGGAGCCGACGCGCAAGATGTCCAAGTCCGACCCCGAGGAGACGTTCATCGCGCTGCTTGATGATCCGGACACCATCCGCCGCAAAATCAAGCGTGCTGTGACGGACTCCGACGGCGAAATCCGCTTCGATCCGGAGAATAAACCCGGCGTGAGCAACCTGCTGAGCATTATGAGCGCATTGGGCGCTGGCGATGTGGAGCAGATTGCGGCGGATATGAGCGGCAAGGGCTATGGTGAACTGAAGACGATGACAGCAGATTGTGTGATTGCGGCGTTGACACCGCTTCAGGCGGAGTACAAGCGGCTAATTGCCGACAAGGTGTATCTGCAGGGGTTGCTCGACCAGAATGCGCAGAAGGCTGCGTACATGGCGAACAAGACGCTGCGGAAGGTGCAGAAGAAGATCGGCTTTGCAGCAAGAGGATAATTACATACAGTACGGCTTCCCTGTCAAGTGCGGCAGGGGAGCCGTATTTGCGTTGATTCGGCGAATCCGGCAGGAGTTTTCAGAACACGCGGCGAAATAACCAAAGGGAGTATTCGGCAAGAATGGGCAAAAGGAGGCATGCCGGTGATTGATTTATGCATTCTGGGAACAGGCGGTACGATGCCGCTGCCGGATCGTGCGCTGGCAAGCCTCTATGTGCGAGTAAACGGCAGGTCGCTGCTGGTGGACTGCGGCGAGGGCACGCAGATTGCCGTGCAGAAGCTGTCGTGGGGAATGTTACGCATTGATGCGCTGCTGCTGACGCACTACCATGCCGACCACTGTTCGGGACTGCCGGGCATGCTGCTTGCGATCACGAAGGCGGGCAGGACGGAGCCACTGCATATCTACGGTCCGGCAGGGCTGGAGCGGATTGTGAATGGGCTGCGTGTCATTGCGCCGGTGCTGTCGTATCCGATTGTACTCCATGAAATCACGGACGATTTGTCGCCTTTTTCCGTCATCGGTCTGGATATTACGCCATTTGCGCTGCGCCATGAGATGCCGTGCCTGGGCTATTGCTTTTCGCTGGCGCGTCCGGCTCAGTTTGATGCGATGCGTGCAAGAGCACAGAACATACCGGTCAAGCTGTGGCGGATTCTGCAGCAGGGGCAGACGGCAGAGCTCGATGGCGTGACGTATGAGCCGAATCAGGTACTCGGTGCACCGAGAAAAGGTATCAAATTTCTGTACGCAACCGATACGCGCCCTGTTCCGGCGATTGTGCGCCTTGGACAGGAAAGCGACTTGATGATTCTGGAAGGCATGTACGGTGCGGAGGAAAAGCTGCCGCTGGCATACAAGAATCATCACATGCTGTTTCGGGAAGCGGCGGCGCTGGCACGGGATGCCGGTACGAAACGATTGCTGCTGACGCACTTTTCCACTTCAATCGAGACACCGGAGGAGTTTCTGCCGAACGCGCAGGCAATCTTTCCTGATACGCAATGCGCGACGGACGGCATGACCATGACATTGCGGTACGCGGAAAGCAGAGAGGAGTGATTCGCCGTGCAGACGATTGAGCAGCTCAATGAACTGCTGCGGCAGACGTTCACGCCTGAAGCGGCGATAGCGTGCAAGACGCTTGTGCTGGGCGAAGGACAGGCGCATCAGCCATGCGTGATGCTCATCGGCGAAGCACCGGGTGAGCAGGAAGATCGTCAGGGACGACCGTTCGTGGGTAAGGCAGGCAAAAATCTTGATGAATTTCTTCATGTGCTTGAACTTAACCGCGAGGATATCTATATCACAAACACGGTCAAAATCCGCCCGACAAAAACGAGCGAAAAGGGCAGAACGTCGAACCGCACGCCGAATGAGGATGAATTGCAGCGCTTTGTGCCGTATCTGCTGGCGGAAATTGCGCTTGTTCAGCCGAAATATGTTGTGACACTCGGCAACACGGCGCTACATGCCATCCTCGGCAGGAAAGCAACGATCGGCGAATGTCACGGACAACGCTTGACATGCCGCGCAGGAAATGCAGAAATTCAGCTATTTCCGCTGTATCATCCGGCATCCATCATCTATAATCAGAAGCTTAAGGATGTTTATCGGGCGGATTTGGCAGCTTTGAAGCGTGTACTCGAATCGTGAATGACAATTCAGGCGCGCAGATGTATCTTTCAGACAAAAACGCTGGCAATCAGCCGAAAAGCTGCTATACTGGATTTGGAAGCAAACAAAACGGAAAGGAGAAATGCACATGGCAGTAACGGAATTCATCGTCACGAATCTGCCAATCATCATCTGCTTCGTGCTGGGTACAGGGCTGCTCATCGCTGAAGCACTGATGCCTGGTTTCGGCATTGCCGGCATTAGCGGTATTGCGCTGGAGATTGCCGCACTGGTGCTGATTTACACGAGTCACGGTGCAATGGCAGCGCTTGGCATGCTGCTGATTGTGCTGGCAGTGCTGGCGGTTGCCATTTCGACATCGCTGCGGTCGCTGACAAAAGGGAAACTTAGCCGGAGCAGTTTGGTGAACAGCCACGTTGAGGACAACGAGGCAGGTTACCGCTCAGCAGAGGACATGCAGGAGTTTCTCGGCAAGGAAGGCACGGCGACAACACCGCTCCGTCCGACAGGCATGGGTGAATTCGATGGCGTGAAGCTGAATGTGGTCAGCGACGGCGAATTTATCGAATCCGGCACAAGCATCCGGATTGACAAAATCGAGGGCTCCAAAATCGTCGTGGTCAGAATTTGACAAATATAGGAGGTTGCTTTCATGGATATTACGATTCTTGCGATCATTGTGGCGGCTTTTATTCTTGTCATTGTGTTCCTCTCCTTCGTTCCGCTGGGACTGTGGATTTCAGCATTGTCCAGCGGAGTTCATGTATCGATGGGCGCACTTGTCGGTATGAAGATCCGTCATATTCAGCCGCGCCGCCTCGTTCAGCCGCTTATCAAGGCGAACAAGGCAGGTCTCGGACTGAACATCTCCCAGCTTGAAACGCACTTCCTCGCAGGCGGCAATGTTGACCGCGTCATCAACGCGCTGATTGCTGCACAGCGTGCCAACATTCCCATGGTGTTTGAAAAGGCATGTGCGATTGACCTTGCAGGCCGCAATGTGTTCGAGGCCGTGCAGATGTCCGTTACGCCGAAGGTCATCGAGACGCCGGTTGTCGCTGCCATCGCGAAGGATGGCATTGAGCTGCGCGCAAAGGCTCGCGTGACTGTGCGCACGAACATCGACCGTCTTGTCGGCGGCGCAGGCGAGGAAACCGTCATCGCGCGTGTCGGCGAAGGCATTGTTACGACGGTCGGCTCAGCGGAAACGCATAAGCAGGTGCTGGAAAATCCTGACTTGATTTCGCGTACTGTGCTTGCCAAGGGTCTTGATGCAGGCACCGCTTATGAAATTCTGTCTATCGACATCGCAGATGTGGATGTCGGCCGCAACATCGGCGCGCAGCTGATGATGGATCAGGCGGAATCCGACCGCCGCGTCGCGCAGGCAAAGGCGGAGGAACGCCGTGCCATGGCGGTTGCCCGCGAGCAGGAAATGAAGGCTGCCGTGCAGGAGATGCGCGCGAAGGTTGTCGAGGCAGAGGCAGAAGTCCCGAAGGCAATGGCTGCTGCACTGCGGGAAGGCAAACTCGGCGTGATGGACTACTATCAGATGCAGAACACCATCGCGGATACGTCTATGCGCGATTCCATCGCCAAGGCAAGTGCACCCCAGCAGAGCGCGCCGCATATGCCGGAAAAGAAGTAATGCTCATCCCTGCTCAGATGTGCTGAAAGGAGGAAGAGCGTGGAATTTGCAGTTTGGCTGATTATCCTGCTGATTGCCGTGATTGTGAATGTCAACGGAAAAGCAAAAAAGAAGCGGCGGGCGGCAAGACGTCAGCCGATGAATCGGCCGATCAAACCTGCGGAGAACTTCGAGAAAGACGAAAGCCTTGATGAAGAAGAATACTTCGAGGAAGAAACGCAGGAGGAACATGAAAATGCTATTCAGCCTGCGAAGCCGAGCATCAAGCCGATGCAGCCGGATCTTGTGCCGATGATTGACAAACAGGATTTTCCCCCACAGACGAAGCCGAAAGCCACGCATCCGAAGGTGCACGTTCATACGGCTGAACCCTGTCCTGTGGATGGCGGTTTGCAGGGCAGCCTCAACTACGATAGCCCTGAGGGGCTGGATTCGTGCCATGAGGAAATGCTCCATCCGGCTGACCGGAATCGCAGAAATGTGCCGGAGCAACAGCCGGACAACGGATTTCAGCTGGATTTCAGCCCGAATGCGCTCGTGCAAGCGGTCGTCATGCAGGAGATTTTGACGCGTCCCTGCGATCGCAGACGGCGTTGAATATCAGGAACCCCTCCATCGCGAAATACGGTGGAGGGGACATTGTGCAGAAAGGAACGGAACGATGGAAGCACCTGTACGTGTCGTGATTGCGGATGACAACGCGGACATGCGCCGCATTGAGCACATGCTGATCAGTCGCGCCGATGGATTCGAGATTGTCGGTGAGGCGGCGGATGGTGCGCAGCTGCTGCAACTTGTCGAAAACAAAAAACCGCAGCTGGTGTTCCTTGATGTTGAAATGCCGGAAAAGACGGGCGTGGAGTGCGCAAGAATTATACAGGACATGAACCCATCAATCGTTATGATTTTTGCGACTGCGCATGAAGAATACATGAGTGATGCGTTTGAAGTATACGCATTTGACTATCTGCTCAAGCCGTTCAAAAAGGAACGCGTGATGCAAACGCTCGAAAAGGCAAAAAAGCGCATCTGCCATCAGACGGAAGGGGATACACCGCTTCCGCCTGTGCATCCGCCGAAGAAAATCGCAGCAGGTCGCATCATGTTGCACCATAAGGATGGCGTTGCCTTCCTCAGGGCAGAGGACATCGTACTGATTCAGCGCGAAGACCGTGCAACGGCTTTTTATACGCTGAACGGTGAAAGGTATATCACGTCCGATTCACTCTCTGACACGGAAGCAAGGCTCGATCCGAATCTGTTCTTTCGCTGCCATAAAAGCTACATTGTCAACCTCAATCAGATCCGAAGCATCACGCCTTACGGACGGTGGACGTATGTGGTGCATCTGCAGGGGATTGCGCAGGATGCGCTGATTACGCACGAGAAGTATGAGGAGCTGGAAAAGCTTTTTATGTAATGCTGTGTTCATAATGCGGCGTTATAATTATCTGCCGGAGAAGCAAATGCTTCGGCAAATTACCCGGAAATGGGAAGGAGATTGTTAACGATGATGGATCTTGGAGAAAACCTGCGCAAGCTGATTCTTGCCGGCATCGGTGCCGCTGTTGTGACGAAAGAAAAGGGAACGGAAATCCTTGATGACCTCGTCAAAAAGGGTGAACTGACGGTCGACCAGGGCAAGGTGCTCAATGAAGAACTGAAGCATAACATCAAGGATGCCATCCGCGAAAATGCGCCTGAAATTCCGACGGACAAGCTGATCGGTGTCGTTGACCTACTGTCCGATGAGCAGCTTGCACAGCTCAAGCAGCGTATTGCTGACCGCGAGGAGCAGGCAAAGCAGGACGAACCGAACGAACAGGCATAAGGAGACCGTTATGACGAATCAGGAGCAGAAGCCGGAAGCAGCCGGACAGCCTCAAGGAATGACCAGTGCCGCACGAGAGCGGTCGATTGCACAGAACCGTGCCAGACTGCATGAAATTGTTGAGGTTGTCCGCAAATATGATATTCTGCACGGCGTGACGCCCGAAAAGCTCTGCGCCATGATTGAAGATCTCGGCCCGACCTTCATCAAGCTGGGACAGATTCTGTCCATGCGGTCGGACATTCTGCCGAAGGAATACTGCGAAGCGCTCAAGAAGCTCCGCTCCAACGTTGCACCGATGCAATTCGATCAGGTTAGGGCAATTGTCGAAGGTGCGTACGGCTGCCCGTTGGAGGAAGTGTTCACGGAGTTTGATGAGAAAGCACTGGGCAGCGCATCCATTGCGCAGGCGCATGCGGCGGTGCTCAAATCCGGCGAACGTGTCGTGGTCAAGGTACAGCGCGAAGGCATCCATCAGATGATGAGCCGCGATATCATTCTGCTCAAGCAGGCGTGCAAAATCCTCAAGTATACGCCGGCCGGCAGTTTGGTTGACTTCAATCAGGTGCTGGATGAAATGTGGGTCGTGGCGCAGGAGGAAATGAATTTCCAGACAGAGGCATCGAACCTCGAGAAGTTCCGCACGCTCAATCAGGATGTGGCGTTTGTCACCTCGCCGCTGCTTTACCGCACGTACACGACCGGTAACGTCCTCGTGATGGAACGCATTGACGGCATGGGCATCGATGAGGGCGACAAGCTGACCGAGGCAGGCTATGATCCGGCGGAAATCGGCGCGAAGCTGGCGGACAACTACGTCAAGCAGATTATCGATGACGGCTTCTTCCATGCAGATCCGCATCCGGGCAACATTCGCATCCGTGACGGCAAAATCGTCTGGCTTGACATGGGCATGATGGGTACGCTGAACGAAAAGCAGCGCCGGATGATCGGGCATGCCATCACGGGTGTTGCACGCGGCGATATTACGATGGTGCGCGATGCGGTGCTGGCGCTTGGGCAGTTCAAGGGCGAGCCGGATAAGCGCAAGCTCTATCGGGACATTGAGGCGATGCTTGACCGGTACGGTTCGGCGGATCTCGGCTCGATCGATATTGCCGAGGTGTTTGAACAGATGACGGCGGTTATGAAAACCAATAATGTCGCCATGCCTGCCAGCCTGACCATGCTTGCGCGCGGTCTGGCGACGATTGAGGGCGTGCTGGCGGATCTCAGCCCGTCCATCAACGTGATGCAGATTGTGTCCTCTCATATCGGCAGCGAGCTGTTTTCCAATGTCGATTGGCAGAATCTGCTCGCACAGGACATCCGCGCAATTTATGAAAGCAGCCAGAAGTCGCTCGAAATTCCGTCGTTGCTGGCAGATATCCTGCGCATCGGGCTCAAGGGTGATGCGAATCTGGGCATTGAGCATCATGCAGGCGAGGATGTCCGGCAACTTGTGCTGCAGTCGGTTCGGCGGGTGTGTTTGCTGCTGTTGTCGCTCGGATTGATGATTTTTGGCGGTGCAGCGGTTGATTCTGGTACGATGCTTTTCGGATTGTCCGTCATCAGCGAGATCTGCTTCGTGCTGGCGCTTGCGGCGGCGGCGCTGGCGCTTTGGCCGGAGAAAAAGGACAAATAAGCAGGAGAGGTGCGCAAGGTGGACAGGAACGGCTGGAAGAAAATGAACGGCAAGCAGATAGCTAAGATGATTGCGATTGTTGTGCTGGCAATCGCTGTCATTGTGTTTGCTGTTCGGGAAATTCAGCTTTACGGCGAGGTGAAAGTCGAGCAGCAGCGCACACCGACGCCTGTGCCGGACTTCGGCAACGTCATGCAGGTGACGATTGACCCATCGCTGCCGACTGCGGCGCCTGTGCTGCGGTCAGGCTCGCAAGGGGATGAGGTCGTCGCACTGCAGGAACGGCTGAAAGAACTCGGCTACCTGTCGGGCGAGGCAGACGGTCAGTTCGGACCGGCAACGAAGGAGGCTGTGCAGCGCTTCCAGAGTCAGCATGGCTTGTCAGCGGACGGCATCGTCGGAGAAGAGACACGCGAAATTCTGTACTCCGACAGCGCCGAGCCGTATGCCACCCAAACGCCTGCACCTGTGTCAGAAGCAACGGAAGAGGCAACGGAACTTGTGATTCTGCTGGCAGATGAAGAAGATGAAGGCCTACCGATTCTTGTCAATAAGGATCATCCGCTGCCGGATGACTATGAGCCGGATGATCTGGTCAACATGCGCGACTACTGTGATGCATCCATCGTGTCCATCAAGGGCAGCGAGATTCAGGGTGCACGGGTCGCTGTGGATGCGCTGCTTGCAATGCTCACGCAGGCGCAGACGGAAGGTATTGATTCATGGCAGGTCAGCGCGGGCTACCGAAGCGTTGCCTATCAGCAGGAACTCTATGACGAAAAAGTATATGAGTACCGCCAGCAGGGTATGAGCGGCTCACAGGCACGGAGCGCGGCAGGGAAACTTGTCGCACTGCCGGGCTGCAGCGAGCACCATACTGGGCTGGCGTTTGATATCACGGTGCCGGGAAAGTCCTTCGGCGGCACGAAACAGGCAAAATGGCTCGAGGAACATTGCTGGGAATGGGGATTTATCCTGCGCTATCCGGCGGACAAGACGGATATCACCGGCATCACGAATGAACCGTGGCATTTTCGCTATGTGGGCATAGAGGCGGCAACGGAAATGCACGAAACCGGTGAGTGCCTCGAGGAATACATTGAGCGCAAGCAGAGCGGAGAAAATCAGCCGCTTTAACAGAATCATGGAAGGAATTCAAGAGAAAACGGAGAATATAAAACATTTGCCTTTTCCCATCGGAAACGGCGCAAGAACAGAAATGACTGGTGGGAGGATCGCGAATGACTCAGGTTCCCTACACATTGCGCGTACTTGCAGGCGAGGTTGAAACGCGCAGCGGTGAACGGCTGTATCAAAACGATCATGTCCGTATTGTTGAAAAAAGTGCGCGCCGCCTGACGTGCCGGGTGATGGACGGCGAAGCATATGATGTAGTCTTTACCGATGACGGCGAGAGCAGGTGTACCTGCCCGGTTTATGCGGAGACAGGTGCATGCCGTCATGTGGTGGCAGCTATGCTCAAGTGTCAGGACACCGGCTCGATGGATGATATGGTCAGGAGGAAGGCAGAGACAGCCGGTCCCAAGCTCATGGCGGCAATGGATCGTGCTCTGCCGGAGGAAGGCACCGTTCATATGGAGGTGCGCCTGTCGCTGGAGGCTGTGCGTGACCAGCTGACACCTCGAATCCGCATCTGCCTGCTGATCGGCGAGGAACGCATGTATGTTGTCAAGTCCATTCCGCAGCTGATTGACGCGATGGAAACGTTGACGCCGGTCGAATACGGCAAGGGCTTCGTGTTCTATCCGGAATGGATGCGTTTCGGTGCAGAGCAGGAGAAAATCATCGCCATCATGCGGGCGCTTTGCCTGGCGCAGAAGGAAGCCGGAACGGTGCTGCGCGGCGCGGATCAGCGCGAAATGCTGCTGCCGGAGCCGTTTGCGGAGGAAATCCTGCGTGCACTGATGAATATGCCTTTCCGGCTGAAGGTCGGCGAAAAGACGGTCGCCGTCAAGCCGGTGCGCGCACGCCGTGTGCCGCTGCATTTCTGTGTGTCGAGCGACCTGCATGGGTTGACGGTGCTGGCAAAGTTCCCGAAGGAATTTCGGCCGCTGCTGCCATCGTGTGCGTTCGCACTTGTCGGCGACAGCATTGTCGCGGTCGAGGAGCAGCAGCGGAGTGTCCTGCGCGTGCTGTATCAGGAGCAGCTCGGCGGGCAGTGCAGCTTTGATTATCCTGTGCGTGAGGCAGCACGCGTCATCGGCGAACTTGTGCCGTTCCTTAAGCTGACAGGATTGGTGGAAATTTCGGATGACCTGCGTAGGCAGCTCGTTCAGCTTCCGCTGGTGACGAAAGTGTATCTTGACCGCGCGGCGAATGGACGAGATGTACTGGCACGCGTGCAGTTCTGTTACGGTGATCGCACGATCGATCCGTTTGACGAAACGCCGGCACCGGAAAATCTGCAAAGGAGTGAAAAACTCCTGCTGCGTGATGCTGCATCGGAACGGGCCGTGCTGGATGCTCTGGGTGCAGCTGGCTTTACCGTCAGCAAGGGACATGTCTTTCTAACAGGGCAGGAGGCAATTTTCCAGTTTGTCAGCGAAGGCGTGTCGCAGTTGCAGGCGATCTCGGAGGTATATCTGTCCAATGATTTCAAACGGATTACGCCGCGGAAGCCGCAGTTCTCCGGCAAGATGCAGCTCAAGGGCTCTGCACTCGAACTAACCTTCACGCAGGATGGTGAGCCTGCGCAGGAAATTCTTGCGATTATGGAGGCACTGGCACGCAGACGACGCTATTTCCGGCTGAAGGACGGCTCGTTCCTTGACCTGTCGGCGCTGGATGAATGGCAGCCGCTGGCGGATTCGATCTTCGAGGCAGCACAGGTGGAAGGCGCGGATTTTGTCGGTGCGGCGGATGATACGATTCGTCTGCAGGCGTACCGCGCGTGCTATCTGCAGGGGCTGCTGGAGCGGCTCGGTCTGCCGGTTGAAGTTGACGGCGAGACGAAGCAGGTGGTTGAACGCCTGACGAATCCAGAAGAATTTACGGAAGTGCAGCTGCCGGAAGGACTCAGCCTCCGCCCGTATCAGAAGCGCGGCTTCCAGTGGTTGATGGATCTCGACCGGCTGCATATGGGTGGCGTACTGGCGGATGACATGGGTCTGGGCAAGACCGTGCAGGTGATTGCATTGTTGCTGGCAACGCGGCAGGAGCGGCAGATCTCGCTTGTTGTCGCGCCGACGACGCTGACGTACAACTGGCTCAGCGAACTGCAGCGCTTTGCACCATCCCTGTCGGTTATGGTGCTTGGCGGTTCGGCGGCACAGCGTGCAAGTCAAATCCGCCATGTTCGCGAGGCACAGGATGTCGATGTGCTCATCACGTCTTATCCGCTGATTCGCCAGGATATTGACCAGCTGACAACGATTTCGTTCCGCTTCGCCATCCTAGACGAGGCACAGCATATCAAGAACGCAGGCAGCAAGGGCGCTCAGGCGGTGCGGCAGCTGCAAGCACAGACGCGCTTTGCTTTGACCGGTACGCCGCTGGAAAACAGCGTGGGCGAATTGTGGAGTATCTTCAACTTCGTGCTGCCGGGATATCTGCTCGGGTATACGGCGTTTCTCCGGCGATATCAGGATGGCAATGATATGGAGGAACTGCGCAGGCGAATCAGCCCGTTCCTCATGCGCCGCCTGAAGAAGGAAGTCTTGACGGAATTGCCGGACAAGATCGAATCGGTGTTCACCGCGCAGATGACGCCGGAGCAGGCGAAGGTCTACGAGGCAACGATGCGCCGGCTGCGGCAGCGCGTGGATACAATTGTCCGCGAAAAAGGCTTCGAGCGCGGCAGAACCGAGGTGCTTGCGGCGATTACGCAGCTGCGTGAAATCTGCTGCCATCCGCAGCTGGTGCTGGATGACTATGTCGGTTCGTCCGGCAAGCTCGATATGCTTCTGGATATGCTGCCGGAGGCGATTGCGAAGGGAAGGCGGATTCTGCTGTTCAGCGCGTTCACGTCTATGCTGAAAATTCTTCGGCAGGAGCTTGATAACGCAGGCTACGAGACCATGTATCTGGACGGCGATACGCCCGCGCAGCACCGCGTCGAGATGGCGGAGCAGTTTAACGCAGGACAGGGGCAGATTTTCCTTATTTCGCTCAAGGCTGGCGGTACGGGCTTGAACCTGACCGGCGCGGATATGGTTATTCACTACGACCCGTGGTGGAATCCGGCAACAGAGGATCAGGCAACCGACCGCGCTTACCGCATCGGGCAGACACGCAAGGTTGAGGTCATCCGACTCGTTACGCATGCGTCCATCGAGGAACAGGTCGTGGCGCTTGGTCAGCGGAAAAAGGCACTGTTTGATCAACTCATTCAGCCTGGCGAATCGATGGTCGGCAGCCTTTCGGCGCAGGAAATCATGGCACTGTTCCAATAAAAAACGCGCGATGTGACGAATCGATGAAATGCAGAGGAAAACGGGCAGAGCGCTTGCACTTTCCTATCATTTTATGATACAATAAACGAAGGGCATTGCCAGAATAGATGACGCCCGAATCCCTTTCAGACGGTTTTCGTCATGCAGTGCGGCGGCGCAGTTTTGCGCGGTTACGCCGCAGAAAGGATGGTCATGCAGCCGAATCAGACAGAAAGGCGGACAAGACGCTCGGAGAAAAAGCCGATGTCGCCTGCCGTCAAGTATCGTAAAAAGAAACGCCGCGTGGTGAATGTGCTGTCGTTCATCGTGTTGGCGGCGCTGGTGGCGATTGTGGTGCTGGTCAGCCCGAAGAGCGCGGTGCGCAGGGCGTATTATTCTACCGGTACTTCGGATAATCTCGTTCATGACAGCGAAACGCTTCTCTATGATTATACAGGGCTTGTTTTCAGCGAGGTTATGGCGTCCAATAAAACGGCGATGCCCGATGAGGACGGCAATTATCCCGACTGGGTGGAAATCTGGAACAGCTCCGACCATGCCATGAATCTCAAGGACGTCGGTCTGTCCGATGACGAGACGTCCATTCGCTTCCTGTTTCCTGACATGGAGCTGGCGGCGGGAGAGCGTGTGCTTGTGCTATGCGACAAGACGAATCAGGCGGTTGCTGGCAAGCCACTGCATGCGAAGTTCGCGCTGTCCTCTAACGGCGAAACGCTCTACATGTATGACCCGAATGCCTACCTGATTGACTCGGTCAAAACACCGATTCTCAGTGCGGATGAGAGCTATGCATTGCTGGATGACGGTTCATGGGGTCAGACGAGTGAATACAGTCCCGGCTATGAGAACACGACTGCCGGTCATCAGGCATATCGTGCGGCGACGCTTGTGACGGACGGCGCACTGATTATCAACGAGGTCTGTCCGGACCCGCTGACGGGTTACACCGATGAAAACGGCAACATCTGCGATTGGATTGAGCTGTACAACACGACGGATCAGGTCATCTCGCTGGATAATTACGCGTTGAGCGACAAGGAGAGCAAGCCGCTGAAGTGGCGGTTCCCCGAAGGCGCGACGATTGAGCCGCACGGGTATTATCTGATTTACTGCAACGGCGATGATTCGGAGAATACCGATGCAAGCGCTGTACCGCATGCGAACTTCCGCCTCAGCGCAGAGCATGATACGGTGCTTTTGTCCGACAGCCGCGGAAGACTGGTTGACCGCGTGACGCTCGATAATGTGCCCGAGGACGCGTCCTATGCGAGAAACGAGGACGGCGTGTTCATCATCACCATGACACCGACACCCGGTCTGCCGAATACGCAGGAGGGAGCGAGCAGGATGGATTACATCCTCCGCTCCCTCAACACGACCGGGGTGTATATCACCGAGGTCATGGCATCGAACGACTCGGCGGCTGCAACATCCTCCGGTGACTATGTGGATTGGGTGGAGATTTACAACTCCTCCAACGAGGTTGTTGATTTGTCCGGCTACGGCTTGTCAGACAATATCGGCAGGGCACGCAAGTGGCAGTTTCCGGACGGGACGTACATTTCTCCCGGACAATACTTAGTGATTTGGTGCGATGGCAACACCGCCCTGAACAACACCGCAGAACCGCACACCTCCTTCAAACTCAAGAAGAGCGGAGGCGAAGTGCTGGTACTCGCTGACCCGACGGGCAAGATTCTGGACAAGGTGGTGCTGCCGGAAATACCTACGAATGTGTCCTACGGCCGCAGCATCGGACGTGAGGGCTTTTTTTATTACGAAACGGCGACCGCAGGCGTGCAGAACGGCACGGATACCTTCTTAGGCTATGCCGAAGCGCCGGAGTTCACCGTGGAGCCCGGCAAGCATTACGGTACCGTTACGCTGCAGTTCACCATTCCTGAAAATACAACTGTTTATTACACGACAGACGGCTCGGTGCCAACGATTGATCAGGGTTATCTGTATACGGGGCAGGATATCACCTTTACGAAGACGACAACACTTCGCGTGAGGGCATTCCCGGCCAATTCCCAGTACAAGGCGAGTACGGTTACGACCGGCACATTCCTGGTTGAAACGTATTACACGACGCCGATTGTGTGCATTACGGTTGATCCGGAAGAACTGTGGAACGAAGAGGACGGCATGCTGGCGGAAGGTCCCAATATCGACAAGTCTGAAGGCATTCCGTTCAAGAACACCATTTACCGACAGTACGGCAAAACGTACCGTGAAGGGTATATGGAGTATTACGACACTGATGGCACACAGCTGATCAGTCAAGGTGTTGCCATTTCACTGATCGGCCAATACTCGCTGGATATGCCGCAGAAGTCCATGAAAATCCGCGCAAAGTCGCTCTATGGCAGCAAGACGTTTGCCGCGGCGCTCTTCGATGATCGCCCGTACACGGAGTACAAGTCGCTTGTTCTGCGTAATTCCGGCAACGATGCTATGTCGACCCGACTGCAGGACGGCTTCCAGTCGCGTTTGCTCGATGCATACGGAACGCAGGTCATCCATCAGGCATGGAAGCCGGTGACGGTCTTCCTGAACGGTGAATATTGGGGAACCATGAACCTGCGAGAGCGCGTTGACCGTTTCTTTGTCGCGCAGCATGAGGGCTTGTCGCTCGACCAGGCGGACGAAATGGATATTCTTGAGGCGAACGGCTCGGTAAACTACGGCTCGAACAAGGAATACCGTGCCATGCTCAAGAAAATCAAGGCAGGCAGTCCAGCGACAAATGAAGAGGATCTGCAATATATCCTCGACAATGTCGATGTGGACAATCTGTTTGAATTTATGGCGCTGCAGATGTTCGTCGGCAACTCTGACATCGGTAATATCCGCTACTACCGCCTCCATCAGGAAGGCAGCAAGTGGAAATGGATCTGGTTCGATGCGGACTACGGTCTCTACAGCTCGAACTTCAACAGCCCGTGGAGCTACCTGAAGGAAACCGGCATGGGTCAGCAGAAAATTGACAACACCATCTTCCTGAAGCTGCTGGAGCATCCGGATTACAAGCAGAAGTTCCTGGAAAAGCTGGCGGATGTGTTCAAAACATTCACGACGGAGTATATGACGGAAATTCTGGACGGCGTGGTCGCAGAAATTGAGCCGGAAATGAAGAACCACTGGGAACGCTGGGGCGAGCTGAACGATACGGCGATTACCAGCGAGGTACCGACGACGATTGACGGCGCATATTCCTACTGGGAAACGCGTGTGAACCGCTTGTATAACGTGCTTCGCCTGCGTCCGCATCGCCTGTGGGACTTTATTAAGGACGAATTTGAACTGTCCACCGATGAGATGGAAGCGCTCTTCGGACCGCAGCCGGAATATCCGGAAGGAACCATATTCTAAAAAATGCATTGATTTAGGAGGAAAATCGGATGGGGACTCTGAATGTGACTTCAACGTCCAGCGGCATTGTAGAGAAGCTGAGCAGCGCGCTGGCGGATCAATTCAAGGAAATCGCGCCGTATGAAATCGTCATCGCACTGGTGCTCGGATTGCTGGTTGGACTGCTGATTGCCTTTGTGTACAAGCGCTGCTTCCGCGGCGTGCTGTACAGTCCATCCTTCGCGACGACACTTGTCATGCTGACGCTTATCACGACGCCGGTCGTCATGTGCATCTCGTCCAACGTTGCCCTGTCAATGGGTATGGTCGGCGCACTGTCGATTGTTCGCTTCCGTACTGCCGTGAAGGATCCGATGGACACGGCGTACATGTTCTGGGCGCTGACGATGGGCATCCTGCTCGGCGCGAAGCTTTATATCATCGCGCTGGTGGTTGCCGCGGCAATTTCGGCGATCTTGTTCCTGCTGACGTTTGTGCACTTCACGAATCCGAACTCCTATCTGCTTGTTGTCCACTATGATGACGATGCGGAGTACGATGTGGATCAGGTGATGCGCCGCAGCGTCAAAAACCGCCGCCTGCGCTCGAAGACGAAGACGCGTTCCGGCGCAGAAATGACGTGGGAAGTACGCTTGGACAACAAGCAGGATCTCGTTGCGCTGATGCTGGGCATCGAAGGCGTGCATGATGCAACGCTCGTGGCGTGCCAGACGGAAGCCGGCACCTGACAGAAGGAGAGGCGGAGCGCATGGCATACAATATTCCGCTTCGGCACGAGCTGAAATTCTTCATCAATGAAATGCAGTACCGTGTACTTTCGCGCCAGCTTGACCGCGTGCTTTCACGTGACCCGAACGGCGACGAAAACAATGAGTACCACATCCGCTCACTGTACTTCGATACGATTTTCAATGATGCCTACTTCGACAAGATGGACGGCGACCAGAACCGCGACAAGTACCGCATTCGCATCTACAACATGCGCGATACGACCATCAAGCTTGAGTGCAAGACAAAGGTCGGCAGCCTGATTTCCAAGCGCAGCCTTGATATTCCACGCGATTTGGCGGAGCAAATCATCGCCTGCGACCCGACTGGTTTGGAACAGACGCGCTTCGGGCTGCTCTCGGATATCTACCGCGAGATGACGTGCCATCTGCTGCGCCCAGTCGTGATTGTGGACTACGTCCGTGAGGCGTATCTGCATCCGGCGGAGGAAGTGCGTATCACGTTCGATAAGCAGCTCCGTTCCGGCATGGGCAGCATTGACCTGTTCAACCCATACGTGGCAACTGTGCCGCCGTTCGACAACAATGACATCATTCTGGAGGTTAAGTACAATCAGGTGATGCCGCCTTACATCCGTGATCTGCTGAATTTCTACTGTCCGAATGCTCTGTCGAGCGCCATCAGCAAATACACCTGGTGCCGGCGGTTTGAGACGATGGAGATTTGATCATTGCAACTTCCGGATACGCGTTATATAATGAAATTAAACTGATTTCTCTGAAAGAAAGGATGGTTCCTCATGAAACGCTTTCTGGCTCTTCTTCTGACGCTTTGCTGCGTAATGGTGCTTGCGACTACGGCACTGGCAGACGCAAAAATTTCTGTCACGGACAAGAAACTTATCACCTTTGAAGGCGATTGGTCCGGCTATTTCTTCGCGAAGGTCGAAAATACCGGTGATACCGGTACGTATGTCGGCTATGATGGAACGCTTGTCTGCTTTGACAGCGATGATGACATTATTCTAACTGATAACTACATTTCAACCTGTCCGAGCGGCATCTACCTTGAGCCCGGTGAAACTGCATTTATCAAGAACAGCATTTTGGAGACGGAACTAGAAAAGTCGACCGTTGCCGACTATAAGTTCTCGATCAAGGCGGATGACTACGGGTATACCTACACGGCGATGAATGCCGAAGCAACGATCAGCTATGAGGGTGCTGATTCGTACGATAATTATATTTATGTGACGTTTACGAATACGACGGAGGATGTCATCTACGGTCTCTACGCAGTGGCAGCTATGTACGATCAGAACGGTGCGCTGATGTTTGTGGACTACGAATACACCTCTACGTTCGGCGTTCATCCCGGCAGCACCATCACTGCGAAAGTGGACATTGACAAGGATCTTGTCAACTACTACACCAGAGAATCACTAACGCCCACAACTGTGGAAGCTATTGTATACGTTGAGAAAGAAAAGTGAAATCAGGCACATGAAAAAGGCACCTTGCATATGGCAGGGTGCCTTTTTGTGTAGTGGTTTAAGCGTGATGAACGAGTTCCGCGTTCTTCTGTGCTCTCAGGCACAGTTCGGCTGCCTTGAAGGCATGCGCCTGTGTCATGGCGTTCTCTGTGCGGTTCAGGCTGTCCAGAATCAGGTCGCCGAAGAAAGGATAGCCGGTCATGCCGGTCGCGTTGAAGTACTTTTCGCCTTCGCCGTTGACGAGGAAGACGTGGTTGCCGTCCACCTCATCCGACGCGAGGTTGATGTACTTGCGGATTTCGATAAAACCTTTCGTGCCGATGATGAAAGTACGGCCGTCGCCCCATGTGCGCAGTCCGTCCGGCGTGAACCAGTCTACACGGAAGTAGAAGGTTGTGCCGTTTGCACCGTTGATGGTGCAGTCGCCGAAGTCATCCAGCTCTGGATATTCCGGATGCGCGTAGTTGGCGATGCGGCTGTTTGCAACTGTGCCGTCTGTTTCGCCTGCATAGTACAGATATTGCTCGATTTGATGGCTGCCGATATCGCAGAGGATGCCGCCGTACTTCTCCTTTTCAAAGAACCACTGCGGACGGCCTGCTGCGCCCAGACGATGCGGCCCAAAGCCCTCCACATGGATGACCTTGCCGATGGCACCCTGATCGATGAGATAGCCGGCAAGCACAGCGCCTTCAACGTGCAGGCGTTCGCCGTAGTAGACCATATACTTTCGGCCGGTTTCCGCAACCATTTTCTTGGCGCTGTCGAGTTGCTCGAGTGTCGTGAAGGGAGCCTTGTCGGTGAAGTAGTCCTTTCCAGCCTGCATGGCGCGAAGTCCAAGCGCACAGCGCTCGTTCGTGATAGCAGCGCCGCAGATCATGTGCGTGTCCTTGTCGGCGAGCACTTCCTCTTCGCTGCGGGCAACCTTTACCTGCGGATAGGCCTTTACGAATGCTTCGACCTTCTTCGGGTCAGGATCGTAGACGTACTTGAGCGTGCCGCCTGCCTCAAGCAGGCCGTTCGTCATGCCGTAGATATGACCGTGATCGAGATGTGCGGCGGAGAAGACAAATTCGCCGTCTTTGACAACAGGCTTCGGCTTGCCCTTCGGGGCGTAATTCATGCCGTCAGATACCTTCATGACTGCTTGTCCTCCTTGTTTTTGTAGTCGCTGCCAAATGTAATCGTGCCGTCAAGCGAGGCGGCGGAAGTTGTTTTTTTATAGAAGTGCGGCACGGATGCCATCATGCCTTCCACTGTGTAGAACGGGTCATCCTTCGCAAGCGGCAGGGTGACCGTCTGCTTCGTTGCGCCAGACTTGTAGACAGCGGTAATCAGCTCGATGGTACACCGACCGTCTTCGCCGCCGATGGCAGGCAGTGTGTCCGTTTCGAGCGCGGTCAGCACATTTTCGAGCTCACCGGTATGACCTTCGTAGGGGAGAACCGGCTGGCTGTCGGCGAAATCGCGAATTTGCTGTTCCAGCTCGGTGTTTTCAATCGGGAAGCCGTTTGGCTTGGAAATGGATGCATAGACGCTGAATGGTGCGGAAATCTTTGCTTTCTCGCACTGGAAGATCAGCTCCTGATCCTCGCCGTGATGCACGACGGAGGCGGTCAGTTGGGCAAGTGCACCGGGATACTGCAGCACGGACAGCGAGAGATCCTCTACCTCGGCATTGTCGTGCGCGACGTTGGCCAGCACGCTCGTGACGGACTGCGGCAGCCCCATCATCCAGCAGAGCATGTCAATGTGGTGAACCGCATGATTCAGTGTGCAACCGCCGCCTTCCTTTTCCCATGTGCCGCGCCACCATAGGTCGTAGTAGCAATGACCGCGCCACCATGCGGAGGTGACGGAGGCACACAGCACCTTGCCGGCAAGCCCGCTGTCAAGCAGTTTCTTCAGGTTGCTGATGGGCTGGCGGAAACGGTTCTGCGCGATAATGGACAGCTTCTTGCCGCTCTCATCGCGGGCACGAAGCATCTCATCGCATTCCTGCAGGGATGCTGCCATCGGCTTTTCGCAGACAACGTTCTTGCCGGAACGCAGGCTGTTAATGGAAATTTCAGCATGAACATACGGCGGTGTGCAGACGTCCACCAGGTCGATATCCTCGCGTGAAAGGATCTTCCTGTGGTCATCGTAGACCTCCGCATCGGTCAGATGGTATTGCTCCTTCATTTTCTGTGCTTTTTCCGGAACAATGTCAACCAGTGCTACGATTTTGCAGCGTTCCGGAAAGCACAGATAGGCATTGACATGCGCGTGAGAAATATTGCCTGTGCCAACAATGGCAATCCGAATCATACTTCCTACCTCTCTGAAATAGACTTGCGCTGCGTGATGCGCTATCTGCATTATAACGCAATCGAAATTGTGATTCTATGTGAATCTGGTACAGCATTCGGCGCATTTGGCAAAATAATGCCCATTCCGAATAAATGCTCATTTCCCTTCAATTGACAGAGTGTGCTGCTTCTGGTATGCCTTGGGGGACATGCCTGTCATGCGGCGGAATGTCCGTAGAAAGCCGGAATAGTCGCAGAAACCGCTCTTTTCCGATACTTCGCTCAGGCTCATGTCCGTCAGCAGATTTTCCTTGGCGAGCTGCACGCGGCGGTAGAGGATGTATTCGTAGACGCTGCGGCCTGCATAGTGTTTGAATTCGTGTGAGAGGTACGAAACGCTGATGGCGAAGCTGCGAGCGATGTCCTCGAGCGTCAGCGGCTCCGTGAAGTGGTCGTTGACGTATTGCAGGACGTTGAAAATGACTTCATTATTGGTGAACGGCTGCAGTGGAATGGCTGTTTTCTGTGCCGCCTGACAGAATAGCTGCACGTACTCATTCATGCGGCTGTAATTGATGTACTGTGTCATTTCGTCCGGCACATCCATATCACGCTGAATGTCGATCAGCAGCTGACGGCAGGTATTTGCGCTGTCCTCGTCCAATTTGAAGACGAATTCGCCTGCCTGCACGCGGCTGTCGAAGTATTGCTGGAGATCGATCTGCCCGAAGCCGAGCCGTTTGAGGACGCACGGACGCAGGTACAGGAAGCCGCGGACATAATTTGTCAACGGATCGCCACGCATCAGTCCGTGCATGCGGAAAGGCGTCATAATGACAATCTGGTTCGGCTCGAGCGGAAAAATCTGCCCATCAACATAGTAGAGATTGCCGCCGCGATAGTGGATGTACAGCTCATAGAAGTCGTGGCAGTGAAGTCCGCTCGCCATGTGATAGTCCGATTTCATATACGTTGACTCGTATTCAGCATCCGGACGTCCCATGGAGTTATAGCCGTTTTCGAGTTGAATATATTTCATCAGAAGAAACACGCTCCTTGTTCGGGATAAGTCTATTATACTGCAGGATTTGCCTAATTTCAAGCAGGATTAGCATTGATTATGCAACTTCTGTCGGCTATAATCAAAATATCGATACGGAAACGGAGCGTGACGTTCCCGTAACAAATTCCCAGATCCTCAGCGGAGGAGATTTTTCAGACTGCTTCAGTGATCTTGATCTGGAAGGAAAGCCAATCGTTGACGGCTTCGTTCAAAGGTTCATGATTGCTTTGTTTTTACACTGACGATACGACCATATAACGGATGAAATGGAGGCATTTGACATGGTAACAGAAAAAACAACTGTTAACGCCAAACCGGTGAAGCTCTCTAAACGTCGGAAGAAGGTCAATTGGTTCCTGCGCGACTGGCGTCTGTACGCGATGCTCCTGATCCCGATCATCTGGTATATCCTCTTCTGCTATAAGCCGATGACGGGACTGAAAATCGCGTTTCAGAAATACAACATGTTCAATCCGGCAAAGAGCAAGTGGATTGGTTGGGAAAATTTCGAATTTGTCTTCGGTATGAGTGATTTCGGTATCGCACTGAGAAATACGCTCATCCTGAACGGTCTTGACTTGCTCTTCGGCTTCCCAGTTCCGATTATCCTCGCAATTCTGCTCAATGAAATGCGCACCCCAAAGCTCAAGCGCTTCTCACAGACGATGCTGTATTTACCGCACTTCCTGTCGTGGGTCATTATCGGCGGCATGGTGCTGCAAATCTTCGCCCCGACCTCGGGTGTCATCAACAGCACGCTGCTGCGCATGGGTGTTATCACGGAAAATATCCCATTTCTGACAGATGGTCCGACATGGACGTTCACGTATGTGCTCGTCGGCGTGTGGCAGTCGATGGGCTGGGGGACAATTCTCTACCTTGCGGCAATTACCGGCTTGGATATGAATCTGTTTGAAGCGGCGCGCATCGACGGCGCGAACAAACTCCAGCAGATTTGGCACGTGACGCTGCCCGGCATACGTTCCACCATCGTGATCCTGCTGATTATGAATATCGGACGCATGATGTCTATCGGCTTCGACCGCCCATTCATCATCGGCAATACGAAGGTTAAGGACTACTGCGACGTGATTTCAACGTTCGTCTACCGTGCTGGTATTACGAACAGTCAGTTTGCCCGTGCGACCGCCATTGGTCTGTTCCAGTCCGTTGTGGGTCTGGTACTGATTACCGGCGCGAATGCCGTGTCCCGCCTGTTCGATGAGCAGAGCATCTGGTAAGGAGGAGAGCGTATGGTGACTGCAGCAACTCATGTCTGCCCGGAGCACAAGAAAAAACTCGGCGCAGGACAAATCATCCTTATTGCGGTAATCCTCCTCTTCGTGCTGGTCTGCACGCTGCCTTTCATTAACGTCATCGCGATGTCGATGTCATCCAAATCCGCGATTTTGCGCGGTGACGTGTCCTTCTGGCCGGTGGAATTTAACCTCGATGCATATAAGTTGATTGCTGGCGATAATTCCATGTGGCACAGCCTGTTTTATACCATCGAATTGACCGTGATTTACACCGTGCTGGCGATGGTGATGACGATTCTGCTCGCTTTCCCGCTGTCTATGCGGCGGCTGAAGGGACGAAAGGTGATCATGTTCTTTATCGTCTTCACCATGTATTTCTCCGGCGGCACCATCCCGATTTACCTGAATGTCAAGGATTTCGGTATGCTGGACACGATGTGGTCGCTGATTATTCCTGGCCTGATTTCAACGTTCAATGTCATTATTCTCAAGAATTTCTTCTCCTCGCTGCCGTATGAGCTGGTCGAGGCAGCTTCCATTGACGGCGCGACGGATTTGCAGGTGCTCGTACGCATCTTCCTGCCGCTGAGCTTTTCGTCTTTGGCGACGCTCTCGCTCTTCTATGCGGTTGGCAAGTGGAACTGCTTCAATGATGCGCTGTATTACATTACCTCACGCGATTTGCAGCCGCTGCAGCTTAAGCTGTACAACCTCATCAAGGGCAGTCAGTCGGTCGAAGTCACCATGGCAGAGGGCAGCTCGAACGATCTGAGCGCAAGCGTGTCGGAGTCGATTCAGTCCGCAACAATCATCTTCGCAACGCTGCCGATTCTCATCGTCTACCCGTTTGTGCAGCGCTATTTCGTGGCAGGCGTCACGATGGGCGCGGTCAAGGGGTAAATCATTCCATTGGAACGGGCGGCATAAGCCGTTCAAATAGAAAGGGGAGTTTTTCTATGAAAAAGGTTCTCGCACTGATCTGCATGCTGTGCATGCTGCTGACGGCGCTTCCGCTGACGGCGCTGGCGGCTGATGATGACTGGGTGACGCTCAATGTGGAAATGTACGACCGCTCCATCGCAGGCTTCAACGTGGAAGATTGCTGGCAGTTGCAGTACATCCAGAAGAATTTCGGCGATCCCAACCACATCAAGATCAACTGGATTCCGGTGTCCCGCTGGGAGGAAGGCACCATCCTGTCTACGCGTCTTGCCGGCGGTACCGCGCCTGACATCTGCATGACGTATGGCACGGATCTTGTACAGCAGTACATCGACATGGGCGGCATTCTGGCGCTGGATGATCTGCTGGCTGAATACGGTCAGGATCTGACGGAATTCCTCGGCGAGGAAGTTCTGCAGTATGGTCAGTACGACGTGGGCGACGGCAAGCAGCAGTATTATCTGCCGGCACGCCGCATCATCGTTGCGACGCAATCCATGTTCATCCGTAAGGACTGGCTGGAAGCCCTGAACATGGAAGTTCCCACGAACATCGAGGAACTCTACGAGTACCTGAAGGCTGCGAAGGAAAACAACCTGGGCGGCGAAACGACCGTGCCGTATTCTTCCGACCTGTATGCGGCTGATCCCTTCTACGGCTGGATTTACCAGATGGATGCTTTCATCGACTACAGCCAGGTCACCGAAGAAGATTGGGTGGCGAACTTCAAGTTCCACTACCTGCTGCCCGGCGCGAAGGAAGCTATCCGCTGGATGAACAAGTTCTATAATGAAGGCCTAGTTTCCGATTACTTCGGCATTGAGAACTCCAAGCAGACCGACAGCGACCGCGTGAACGGCTATGACGGCTTCTGGGTCGGCAACTGGGATGGTGCATGGCGTATGGAGAAGTCCTACGCACAGGATCTTGCTAAGAACGTGCCCGGCGCGAGCTGGATTGCTTGCGATCCCTACAAGCCTGAAGACGGCACGACGTTGCATGAAACCTACACTGCAGCCGGTCAGGCAATCTTCATCCCGGCATCTGTGAGTGAAGAAGTTGCCATCGCAGCGATCAAGTACCTGAACTGGATGAGCCAGCCTGAATCCCTCTACGCCCTGCAGAACGGCGAAATGGGCTACAATTACACGACTGTTGACGAGAACAACATTCCGACCGACATTAAGAACATCAACGACACCGACGATGCGCACAAGCTGCATGCGACCGACGGCGCTCCGGTTTGCAACGGCTACTACTACGGCTCCGACGCTCTGAACTACGCCGCGACTGCTATGGGCTTCCCAGGCTATGAAGACGTTGTTGCCGACAGCCTGGTTGTGGCCAACACCGGCGCTTATGAACCCGTTAGCTTCACCCGCACCATTCAGGCACGTGTGGACTACGGCACGACCATCCTGTCCAAGGAAGCAGAACTGCTCGTTCAGAGTGTGACCTGCGCACCCGAAGACTTCGATGCAACGTGGGAGAAGTACATCAACGAAATCCTCGCCGCTGGCGGTCAGGAGATCATTGATGAACAGCGTGAAGCGTATCAGGAAGGCGCATACCGCGGCTTCTATCCGATGGCGCAGGAGTAAAACGCAAACAAAAGGGGCTGCGTTTCGGCGCAGTCCCTTTTTTCGGGCAAAAATGGATTGACAACGTGCGTTGACCGACGTATGATACCGGAGGACGCAAAATCTTCACTGCATTTGGAGGCATTCTTGTGGATAAAATTCGCCTTGGTGTGATCGGCATCGGCAACATGGGCTCGGAACACTGCCGGCTTATCCTGTCCGGTGGCACGCCTGAAATTGAGCTGGCTTGCGTGGCTGATCCGCGTGCCGACCGCAGAACGTGGGCACAGGAAAACCTGCCTGCCGGAATACGTATCTACGAGGACGGCGAAACACTCATCCATGCGAAAGGCTGCGATGCCGTGTTGATTGCGACGCCGCATGCGCTGCATCCGCCGCTATCGGAAATGGCGCTTCGTGCAGGATTGCATGTGCTGAGCGAGAAACCGGCTGGCGTGTCGACTGCGCAGTTGCATTCGGTCATTGCTGCAGCGAGGGAAACAGGGCTCACGTATGCGCTCATGTTCAATCAGCGGACAAACTGCCTGTATCGTGCTATGAAATCGCTGCTCGATTCAGGTGAGCTGGGTGATATGAAGCGCGTCACATGGATCATCACGGACTGGTACCGCACGCAGGCGTACTACGATTCCGGTTCATGGCGTGCGACATGGGCAGGTGAAGGCGGCGGCGTGTTGCTGAATCAATGTCCGCATCAGCTTGATTTGCTGCAGTGGCTCTGCGGAATGCCAAAGTCGGTGCGTGCCTTCTGCCGGGAAGGGCAATGGCACGACATTGAGGTGGAGGACGATGTGACGGCGTACTTGGTGTACGAAAACGGCGCATCGGGTGTGTTCATCGCATCGACCGGAGACTTGCCCGGCACGAATCGGCTGGAAATAGACTGCGACCGCGGCAAGCTTGTCTGCGAGGACGGGCAGGTGAAGTTCTGGCGTTTGCCGCATAGCGAGAAGGCGTATTACCGCCAAAGCAAAGTTGCGTACATCCAGACGGATGCAAAGCCGGAAATTCTCCAGACTGATGGCGAAAATCCGCAGCATACGGGCGTACTGAATGCTTTCGCAGCGCATATCCTGCATGGCACGCCGCTTGTGGCGGAAGGTGAGGAAGGCATCCATGCGCTGATGCTGTCCAATGCGATGCATCTGTCTTCATGGACGGATCATCCGGTGACGCTGCCCGTTGATGAAGCGGAGTTTGAGCGCCTGTTGGCGGAAAAGCAGCAGCATTCGCGGCTGAAACATGTGAAGGATACCACCTTTACGACCGATCATCATGGCACAGGCAGTGCAAGCTGAACAGCAAATGACGCCCAGCTTGCAGACAGAGGCACGCAATGCTATCAAAAGGGGAGACGAAGTCTCCCTTTTTTTATTGTTCTGCTTTGGATAGCGGAAAGAAACATGGTAGAGCCGAATTCCCTGCTGAAAGGAGATCAGTGCCTCCGATGCAGAACGTTCGGCGACAGCGATATAGTGTTGACGGATGCAGGCTCGTTTGCGCATGGATCCTTCTCTGTTTATGCCTGATAGACGATTTCGCCGCCGACAATGGTCATGATGACATTCAGCTGCTCATCGAGCAGCACCAGATCTGCATCGAAACCATGCTCAATTTTACCCTTTTGCATGCCAATACGCATCGCTGCTGCAGGATTTTCCGTCAGCAGCGGCAGAACATCTTCCAGCGGATGTTCTGTGAAACGGATGAGGTTGCGCAGCGCCTGAATGGTGGTCAGCGTGCTGCCAGCGCGGACATCGGGTTCAATCAGCCGTGCGTCGCCGTCACGGACAATTACGTCATTGACGCCGAGCTTGTATTTTCCGTCGGGCAATCCGGCTGCCATGATGCTGTCCGTGATGGCAACGACTTTATCCCAGCCCTTGCACTTGAGCAGCAGCCGAACCGCACCGGGATGCAGATGTCGTCCGTCGCAAATTGCCTCGCACCAGACGTCCGATTCCAGCACGGCACCCATGATGGCAGGCTCGTGCTGGTGAAAGAGTTGCATGGCGTTGAATGTATGGGTGGAGCAGCGTGCACCGCGGTGAATTGCATCCATGGCTGTGTCGTAATTCGCACCGGAATGCCCAATGGCGACGACAACATCATCCTTGATAGCAGTGATCATTTCCGGCACGCCTGCCACTTCCGGGGAAACCGTGATGTAGCGCACTGCACCCGGATAGGCGTTTTCGTAGCGGCGGAAAAGTGATTCGCTGCCTGTGCGCAGGAGGTATTCCGGCATGGCGCCCTTGTATTTGGCGGACAAAAACGGTCCTTCCAGATGTGCGCCCATCAGCTGTGCACCGTAACCGTGTCTCTTCTGGAGTGCGGAGATGGCGGACAGGCAGCGCATCGTGACTTCCTCGGAGTCAGTCATGATGCTGGCATGCCATGCGGTTGTGCCCTGAGAGGCGAAGAACGCGGCGATTTTCGCGAGTCCGTTTTCGTCTGCTGCATTGACATCGACACCATTTCCGCCGTGTGAATGAATGTCGATGAAGCCGGGACAGAGGCACATACCGTGCATGTCAACCGTCTGCGCATCGGGCAGATCCGGCAGACAGCCGACCGTTTCGACCTTGCTGTCTGCGCAGAGCACGTCAGCCGGAAGGAAAGCATGATTTTGATAGACCAAGGCGTTCTTGAGAAGCAAATTCTTCATATTATTCATCCTCAAAAAGGCTGTTCGGCGGCAATGCTGTTCACATAAATCATGGCATCCGGATGGCGCTGAAGCAGCGTGGCAGGGAAGTGCGCGGTGACCTCGCCATATGCTGCCTGGCGCACGACTGCGCGGTGATGCGGGCGATGCACGGCAACGCGGATGCGCTTGGCAGACAGCAGTTCTGCCATACCGATGGTGATGCACTTCTTCGGCATTGCATCGACAGCACCGTTCAGGGAACTGATGGCGTTGGAAGCTCGCGTTTCACGGCTGATGGTCAGCACACGCGTATGCAGGGCGGCAAATTCATCAGGCGTCAGTTCATCCTGCGGCTCGTTGAATGCGAGATGACCGTTCAGCCCGATGCCGCCGAGCACGAGGTCAACGCCACCGAGCTGTTCGATGAGCGCAGGAATCGCTGCAACGTTTTGAGGGTCAGGGAAAATGCGCTGTTCCGGCGGCATAATCAGGGCAGGGCTGATGCAGTCGTAGACGGTGCGTTGCATGAACCCGCGGAAGGACAGCGGGTCATCCTTTGCAATCCAAGTGTCATCATCGTTCAGGTATTCGTCCATGTTGATGAACCACGTGTTCTTCAGGCTGAGACGGTGCTCATTGACAAGGCGCACGAAAATCGGATACTGCCCGGTGGGACCGACGGGACAGATGATGACGCTGCGGCGGTTGTTCTCGTTGTTCCGCTTGATCTCCTCAAACATATCAAGCGCCATTTCATAGAAAACCTCGCCGATGTCGCCCATTTTTTTCAGCGGAATCTTTGCATTCTTGCCAAGATCCTCACGGCTGATATGGTAGTAATTCATGCTGATACCTCCTCCTCTTCTTCCGATGCATGACCTGAATTATGTCAGATACGGTCAGAAAATAATCCGGACGATGCATTTGAATCATTAACAAAATTCGACATGAATGGCGTTGTTCCTTCCTTCCTTTTCGTGAATGATGACGAAAATTCGCTGGAAGAGGTTGCCAATATACGGACGCAGTTTGTTTTTGTCTTCTTCATGCGTCACGTTTTATTCACATAATCTTTTTGAAGCCTTCACACAAGCTCAAAGGTTTTTCTAAGGTTTCTCCGTTATCATATTCATTGTGAAACAATACGACCGAAGGAGGGAAACCGCATGATCGAGGTCAAACACTTAACAAAACGCTACGGAAATCATGTTGCCGTCGCGGATTTGTCGTTCACCATCGAAAAAGGCAAGGTTTACGGCTTTCTTGGACCAAACGGTGCAGGCAAGTCAACAACCATGAACATCATCACCGGCTGCCTTGGCGCAACCGACGGCGAGGTGTTTATTGACGGGCATTCCATCACGGAGGAGCCCATGAAGGCAAAGAAGCTCATCGGCTATCTGCCGGAGCAACCGCCGCTTTACATGGACATGACGCCGCTGGAGTACCTGCGCTTTGTCGCGGAGGCGAAGGGCATTCCGCACAAGGACATGAACGAGCAAATCGCACGCGTCATGGAAAAGACGAAACTGACGGACGTGCAGAACCGCCTGAACCGCAACTTGTCCAAGGGCTACAGGCAGCGCGTGGGCATTGCGCAGGCATTGCTGGGCAATCCGGAAGTAATCATCCTGGACGAACCGACCGTCGGTCTTGACCCGGCGCAGATTATCGAGATCCGCGAACTCATCCGTGAACTGGGCAAGGAGCACACACTTGTGTTGTCCAGCCACATCCTGAGTGAAGTGCAAGCCGTCTGCGATTCCATCATGATCATCTCTAAGGGACATCTGGTGGCAAGCGATACGCCGGAGAACCTGACGACGCTGCTGGCAGGCACGACCACCATTAAGCTTGAAGCCAAGGGCGACGAGAAGACCGTCCGCACCATCGTGAATACGGTGTCCGGTGTGGAGGACTTCCACTTCGACCAGAGCAAAGGTGAAACCAGCAAGCTTGAAATCAAGCCCGATGAAGAAAAGGACATCCGCGAAGCGCTGTTCAATGCCTTTGCAAAGGCAAATGTGCCGATTCTGGAGATGACACGCATCAAGGCAACGCTGGAAGACGTTTTCCTCGAGCTGACGCAGAGCGCCGCGCAGGATGAAGCCAATGCTTCCAAGAAGAAAAAGAGAAAGTCAATATGGTCAAAAGTTCCTCAGGCCTCGCAGACTTCGTCTGATATTTCCTCGCAGACTTCGTCTGATATTCCTTCTTCTGATTCTGATTCGTCTGCCGAGGCGGCACATGATGTTCCTGAGAAGGAAGGTGAGGAAAAGTGACAGCTATATTCAAAAGGGAAGTTGCTGCCTATTTCAAAGGCATCATGGGTTACCTGCTGTCCGCGTTCCTGCTGGTTTTCGCGGGCATCTACTGCATGGCCTATAACCTCAGTGGGTACTATTCGAACTTCGAATATGTGCTGAGCGCCATCGCATTCATTTACCTGATTGCCGTGCCGATCATCTCCATGCGCTCTCTGGCAGAGGAAAAGCGTCAGAAGACCGATCAGCTGCTGTATTCGCTGCCGATCCGCCTGTCGGATGTGGTCATCGGTAAGTACCTCGCGATGCTGTGCGTGCTGGCCGTTCCTACGGTCATCATGGGCTTCTATCCGTTGATTTTGTCCATGTTTGGCACGGTGTCGTTCGCATCGGCATATGGCACGCTGGTGGCATTCTTCCTATTGGGTGCCTGCCTGCTGTCCATTGGTTTGTTCATCTCCTCGGTGACGGAAAGTCAGGTTGCGGCGGCAGTCATCACGCTCGTTACGATGCTGCTGCTGTACTTTATGAAGTCGCTGAGCAGCTTTGTTTCAACCGATGCCTCGGCTTCGCTGATTGCGCTGTCCGTCATGGCGGTGATTTTCGCCGTCATCCTGTACGTGCTGACGAAGAACCCGATTATTGCTGGCGTTGTCGCTGTGATTGCGCTCGGCGGACTTCAGATCTGGTATCACATCGATTCCTCAGTGTTCTCTGGGCTTTTTGCCGACATGATGGCTGCCATCAGCGTGTTCGACCGGTTTGATACCTTCGTTGACGGCGTGTTTGACCTGACTGCGGTGGTCTATTATCTGTCCATCAGCGTGGTCATGCTCTTTGTGACCGTGCAGGTCATGGAAAAGAGGAGGTGGGCGGAATGAAAGACCTGAAGCAGTCAATCAAGCGCATGTTCGGCGGACGTTTCCGTGCGGGCAGCTATTCGGCCTTTGCCGCACTGATTGTAATCGTGATTGCCATTGTCGTCAATATGATCTTCTCCGCGCTGCCTGCAACGGCGACGCAGATTGACCTGACGAGCCAGTCGCTCTACAGCCTGAGTGATCAGACGAAGCAGATTATCGCCGCACTTGATGAGGATGTCAACATCTACATCATCTGCACGCAGAACAACGAGAACGAAACGATCGAGCGTCTGCTGCAGCGTTACGAGGGTCTGTCGAGCCACATCAAGGTGCAGTCTGTCGACCCGACGCTGGAGCCGACGTTCCTGGACAAATACGACCTTGAAATTTCCGAGCTGTATGAAAACAGCCTGCTGGTCGAGTGCGGCTCGCGGTTCCGCCTTGTCAGCTACGATAGCATCTTCGTGACTGAGTATGAGATGGATTATTACTCCTATTCCTACACCTATACCACGACTTTCGACGGCGAGAGCGCACTGACGACTGCGATCCACTACGTTTCCAGCGATGACCTGCCCAAGGTGTACACCCTGTCCGGCCACGGCGAAACGGAGCTTTCCGACAGCGTGACAGAAATGCTCGAGGATGACAACTTCGAGATTGAAAGCCTGTCGCTACTGTCCATGGACGCAGTGCCGGAGGATGCAACGGCGATCATCATCAATGCGCCGACCTCTGACCTGAGCGAAGATGAGGCGGATCTGCTGATTACCTATTTGGCAAACGGCGGCAATGTTGCACTGCTGACCGGCTACATCGATGACGGCGAGATGACGCAGCTTTTGCGCGTGACCTCCTCGATGGGTCTGACGACCGGCACCGGCATTGTCATTGAGGGCAGCAGCCAGAAGCACCTCAACCGCTATGCTTACTACCTGCTGCCGACCATCGAGAGCCATGATATCACGGATGCGCTCAAGAATGGCGGCTACTACATCCTTGTGCCGCTTGCCCAGCCGATTGTTGAATCCGGCGAGGGCGATGCAGAAATCACGTACCTGCTGACGACCTCCGACAGCGCGTATACGAAGGCGGATGGTCTGAATACGAAGACGACTGCACAGGAAGACGGCGACGAAGTCGGCACGTTCCATGTTGCAGCAGTTGCTGAAGGCACGGGCAAGCTGTTCTGGGTTACCTGCGATACGTTCTTGAACAGCTCGATTGATGCGGCTGTGTCGAACGCGAACAGCAACCTCTTCCTGAATGCGCTCAACTGGATGGGTGGTCAGGAGGAAAGCATCTCCATCCGCGCAAAGTCGCTCAGTTCTGAGGGTCTGACGCTAACGGGCAGCGAATCTTCTATGTGGAGCATCATCATGATCGCAGTGATCCCGCTGGCTCTCGTTGCTATCGGCATTGTTGTGTGGGTTAGGAGGAAGCGTAGATGAGCAGAACAAAGAAAATGCTCCTGCTGATGGGTGTCCTGGTTATCATGGTAGGGTGCTATTTCCTTGCCAGTCAGACCCAGGAGACCGAAGCTGTGCAGGAGGAGAGCGGCACGTTCGAGCTGACCGCGAAGACGGCAGAGGACATCGCCACCCTTGCATGGACGGCAGATGATACGGAATATTCCTTCACGCTGACGGACGGCGTGTGGTATAAGACGGGCAACACGGCTTATCCTGTCGCGCAGGACGAAGTGCAGGAACTTGCAGACGACCTGATTGCTATGCAGGGCAGCCGCAAGATTGAGAGTGTAACGGATATCAGCATCTATGGTCTGAGCGAACCAACCTTCTCCGTTACTGCGACATGGACGGATGGCACGGAAACGACCTACCAGATGGGCAATGAAACACCCTTCGGCAGCAGCTACTATCTGCTGCTGAGCGGCGATGATACGACCGTGTACACGACGGAGGATTCCTTGAGCGACCTGTTCAATAAGGACACGGATGACTTTATCCAGGCCGAGGAAGTGCCGTCTGTCACCGATGCGGATCGCATCACCGTTGGCACGACCTTCGATGCATCGAAGAATGAAACGAGCAGCACCATCAACGAGGATGAACTCTGGTACGCGGCGGACGGTCGTGCACTGGACGGCGTGGATTCCATTGTCAGCTCGTTCACGAATCTCTCATGGGCTGCTGTTGCAGAGCCTGTTGCCACGGATGATCAGCTGACCGAATATGGTCTGGATGACGCGAACGCAATCGCAGTCACGGTCTACGCAGGCGAAGAGAGCGCAACTGTCCTCTTCGGCACTACGAACGACAGCGGTTACTACTACGCGCGTCTGCCCGGATCGACCATGGTGTACACCGTGTCATCGAGTACTGCGACGAAACTGCTGAACGCCTCTGCGGACAGCCTGCTGAGCCTTGCAATGATCGAGACCGAATACGACAACGTGCAGGAAGCAACCTTCACAGCGGGAGAGCTGACGTATTCCTTCACAGCCAAGGCGGAAGAAGCTGAAGAAACGACTGACGAATCCGCCGAAACTGCGGATGCTGAGGAATCGACTGAAGAGACCGAAGAGGACGACCCGAACGAAACGCTGTGGGATCTCGTGACGGCAGTGACGGCATCGTCTCTGCGGAGTGAGGCGGCAACGGGGGACACCGTGCTGACCATCAGTGTAACGACGAAGAACGGCGTTTCTGCGACCTTCACCTTTGCGGAGTACAGCGCAGACAACTATACCGCGACCGACGGCGAACGCACGCTGATTGTCGAAGCGGATAAGGTAGACAAGCTGATCCGCACGCTCAAGAGCATGCAGTAAACCCTATTTCAAACAAAACAACCCCGATGCAGGCAAGCCGGACAGCCGACTCCTGCATCGGGGTTTCTTGCGTGTGAACACAGTGCGAATTCTTTGTGAACATTCGCCCAGAAGCCTTGTTCCAACAGAAAAAAGCGAATATACTGAAGATTGGGGTGATTTTGATGCGGATTCTGTATGCAGAGGATGAACCGGCACTTTCGGATGCGGTGAAGGATATCCTTGAGTATCATAAATATTCGGTGGATGTGGTGGACAACGGCGGGGATGCGCTGACCTACGCAGCCACGCAGCATTATGACGTGCTGATTTTGGATATCATGATGCCGGTCATGGACGGATTGGAAGTGCTGAAACATCTGCGTGAAAAGCGAATCGGTACACCGGTACTGTTGCTGACTGCAAAGGGCACGGTGGAGGATAAAATCCGTGGGTTGGATGAAGGTGCGGATGATTACCTTGCCAAGCCGTTTGTGATGAAGGAACTGCTGGCACGCGTGCGGGCACTCCTGCGGCGGCGAGAGACGTTCATGCCTGATCAGCTGCGCGTGGGCAACCTGATTCTCGACCAGAAACAGGCGGTGCTGTGCTGCGGCGATCAGACGCTGCCGCTGAGCAAACTGGAATATCAATTGCTGGAGCTGTTCATGACGCATCCTGGCATGTCATTCTCTGCTGCGCACCTGCTGGATCAGGTTTGGGGCATTAATTCCGAGGCGGATGTCAACGTGGTTTGGGTGTACATCTCCTACTTGCGCAAAAAGCTAACGGGGCTGCATGCGAATGTGGTCATCCGTTGCAAGCACGGCATTGGCTATTCGCTGGAGGAATCGGAATGAAAAAGGCATTTGAACGGCGAATTGTGCTGACCGGCATGGCATCTTTTTTTATTCTGATTGTGGTGCTTGTGGTCAGCATTGCCGTCATGACGTACCATCAGCAGGAAAGGATGAACGACGAATTCGCCGCAGCTTTGCTGGAGGAGAGCGAGCCGCCTGAGCAGACAACGCCGCCGAACTGGTTCGGCTATCGTTTTACGCGGTCATCGTCGCCGGCAGGGTACTATGTCATCGAGACGGATGCATCCGGCCATGTCGAAAGCGTTGAAAGGGTCGGTATGCTGCAGAATGAGGATGAGGACGTTGATACGCTGTCGGCACAAATCCTTCAATCGGGTAAGACGGAAGGAAAAATCGGCGCGTACAAGTATCGTACGGCCAGCAAGGACAACTTGACACGGATTGTCCTGACGGATCAGACGGCGCAGATGAATGCATTCTACAATGTTCTGCGCACAGGTGCGCTTGTCGGCACTGTTGGCTTGCTGGCGCTGTTCATCATCCTCCTGCCAATGGCACGATACGTGTCCGGCGCATGGATGCGTAAGACAGAGCGGCAGAAGCAGTTTATTACAAATGCCGGACATGAGCTGAAGACACCGGTCGCTATTATCATGTCAAACGCTGAGGCACTGGAACTGATTGACGGCGAAAGCAAGTACAGCCGCAATATTCTCGAACAGTCCGCACGGCTGGATCGAATGATTCAGCAGCTACTAATGATGGCGCGCGTTGATGAGGCACGGTTCCGCGATGCAGCGGAAACGGTGAATTTATCCACACTGCTGACGGATGATTTGCGCGCGTTTGATGTTCCGATGCGTTCACGCGGGATGACCATCAGCCAGCGGATTGCGGAGGGATGCGTGTTGCGCGGCTACCGTGAGTCGCTGCGGCAGATGGTGCATGTGCTGATGGATAACGCAGTCAGCTATGGCAGCCGTGACAGTTGCATTCATGTGACACTAGAACATGTATCGCGTCAGGCTCGGCTGACGATTGCGAACATGACGGATGAGTTGCCGTCCTGTAAGCCTGAGCAGCTGTTTGAACGTTTCTACCGTGCGGACAAAACGCATGCACAGGGGAATGGCTGCGGTGTCGGGCTGTCTGCAGCGAAGGCAGTTGCGGAACTGCATCACGGGAGCATTACGGCGAGCTATCCGGATGAACACACCTTCTGCGTCACAGTGAATTTACCCTAAAAATCCGATAAAAAAGACGGTACAGCGCTTGCTGTACCGTCTCTTTTTGGCGCTTGAATTTTATGCCTTTGCGGCCTTGCGGGCGCGCTTCTTTTCCTCAAGGAACGCCCAAACATAGCCGCTGATCATGTTCGCGCTGTAGACGCCGGACACGATGCCGACAATGATCGGCAGTGCGAACTCGCGGATGGAGGTCACGCCGAAGATGTACAGGCAGACAATCGTCGCCAGCGTGGTCAGCGTGGTGTTGATCGTACGGCCAAGGCATTCGCTGATGGAGCGAGTGACGATGTCCACACGCGGAGCAGAGCTCGGCATACGACGCGCATTCTCGCGGATGCGGTCGAAGATGATGATCGTGTTGTTGATGGAGTAGCCAACAATCGTCAGCATAGCCGCGATGAAGGAGCTATTCATCTGCACGAAGGAGCGCAGCAGCACCATGAATGCGACCATGATCAGCACGTCATGCAGCAGACCGAAGACGGCCGCAGCACCAGAGCTGAAGTCGAAGCGGATGGCAATGTAGATCAGCATGCACAGAGCAGCGATCACGACAGACAGGAACGCATTGCGCAGCAGTGTTGCGCCGGCAACAGGACCGACATAGTTCACGTCGCCGTAAACCTCAGCATTCGGGTACTTTGCCTGCAGCGCCTCGGTGATGGTTGCCTGCAGACCCTGCACGCCGTCCTCATCGATGGACTGAATACGGATGTTAATGGAATCCTTGTTGCTGCCCTGGACAGTGACAGCGTAGTCCTTGAGGTCAATGCTGTTCAGCACGGTCTCGACGTCGCTCTGAGCGACCGTCTCGCCCATGGTGTACTGCATGGACATGCCGCCGGAAAAGTCAATGCCGACATTGATGCCGAATCCGAACAGGCTCAGCAGGAGCGCCAGCACCATAATGCCGACGGAGATCATCAGGCACTGCTTGGAGTAATTCTTGATTTTCATATTACTTGTCCTCCTTTGCAGCCTTGATGGGTGCCGTGAAAGCAGTGGTATTCCAGTTCTTGAGCTGGATGATGTGCTTCATCAGGATACGGGTGATCAGCAGCGCGGAGAACATCGAGACGATGACACCCAGCAACAGCGTTTTGGCGAAGCCCTGCACAGAGCCGGTGCCGAAGATCATCAGCACGATGGCAGCGATGATGGTCGTTACGTTGGCGTCGATAATGGCGCTCAGCGCATGCTTGAAGCCGGTCTTGCGGGCGACAGCGAGGCTGCGGCCAGCGCGGACTTCCTCGTTGAAGCGCTCGTAGATAACGACGTTGGCGTCAACTGCCATGCCGATGCCGAGAATGATACCTGCGATGCCGGGCAGCGTCAGCTGAATGCCGGGGAACACCGCGAGCACCCAGAAAAGCACGATGATGTAGATGCACAGCGCCCAAGAGGCGACAACGCCGTTCATGCGGTAGCGGAAGATCATGATGACCATGACCAGCAGGATGCCGATGATAGCGGCGAACACGGATGTGGACAGCGCGTCGTCGCCCAGCGTGGCGGAAACAGTGTCAACCTTCTGCTGCGTCAGGTTCAGCGGCAGAGCGCCGGACTGAATCTGTGCGGCGATGGTCTGGGCACGTTCCTGCGTGAAGTTGCCGGTAATCTGGCCGCTGCCGCCGGTGATGGCGGACTGCACGGTCGGGGACATCAGCTCTTCGCCGTCAAGATAGATGCTCAGCGTCTCGCCGATGTGATTGCTTGTCATTTCGGCAAAAAGTTCAGTGCCTTCCGAGGTAAGCTGGAAGGAAACGCCCCATTCGCCGTCGTAGTAGGTTGCCTGTGCAAGGCGGACGTCGGAACCGGTCATGAACGTGTTGCCGTCAGGATCCTTGAACTCCAGCAGAGCCGGCTCACCGATCAGGTCGAGAATTTCGCTCGGGTCGTCAACATCCGGAATTTCAACGCGAATGCCGTTCGTGCCAAGCACCTGCACGGTGCTCTCAGCGTAGCCCTTGTCGGTCAGACGGGACTGGATGGCGGAAACCGTCGCGTCCAGCAGGGAAGAGAAGTCGGCGTCATTGCCTTCGGGCGCTTCGGCACTGTATTCGACATAAACGCCGCCGCGGAGGTCGAGACCGAGGGAGATGGATTCGGGCCATGCATCGGCATTGGTTGTCGGGATCCAGGGGAGCAACTTGTACAGACCGTCTGCAGTCAGCGGCATGCCAGTCACGCCGACGATGCCGAAGAACAGCGTCAGCACCAGCATGATTGCCAGCACGACGATGGATTTCGTCTGCTTTTTCATCTTCTTCATGAGATGGTGTTCCTTTCATATTTTTAGATGTGAAAACGGGGACAACGATGCACTGCATCTATCCGGCTGCATCAGCCAGATGGAAAGCAATGTACACCGTGCGAACGTAGCTCCTTCCGGTGATGAACCAGCCGCAGCCGTCCGCAATTTCGGGGACGGTCAGCGCAGTCTGCGCAGGAAGGTCAATCGGCTGATTGGCAACCGATTGCTGAGCATCCGCTTCTTGCGGGAAGGACTGCTGAGCAGGCAGCGCAACCACGGCATGAATCGGCATAGCGGAAGGCAGAGAAACTTCTTCAGCGGATGCTTCGTCAGCGCATACGACAAGTTGCTGCATGCCAAGCAGTACCAGCAATGTAAGACATAGCCAAAACGTGACACGCAAAAAACGCTTCACAGAGTTTCTCCTCCTTTCAGCCCGAAATCCGGCCATGGTGATGCGCTGTATTGTCCGCACGAGCACATATAAGCACATTATATAGCTTTTTTGCCGATTCGTCAATGATGCAAAAGCGACTTTTCTGTTAAGAAGGAAAGAAACCACGCTTGAATGCTTGTCAATCGGGTGAAACTATGGTATAATGACGAAAACAGGGTTCAAAAGCCGTGTTTTCCCGAATCCGTGCGGTGCACGGTTTGATATAGGAGGTGCATTGACTGTGGCCAAGAAAGAAAATCTTCCGGTAAATGTTGATCTTGATACAGAACAGGGCAGCAACATTATTTATGCGAACGAGGTTGTCGCGATTATTGCTGGCGTTGCAGCCAGCGAGGTGGAAGGCATTGCGGGCATGTGCAATGTTTCCGGCGGACTGCTGAGCAAGAATCGTTCCGTGACCAAGGGTGTGAAGGTCGAAATCGGCACCGAAGAGGCGAGCGTTGACCTGTATGTCATCATGGAATACGGTAAACCGATTCAAAAGGTTGCTTATGATGCGCAGGAAAGCGTTCGTAAGGCAATCGAGACGATGACGGGACTGCATGTGGTCAAAGTAGACGTGCATGTACAGGGCGTGAGCTTCGAGAAGGAAAACAATGCGTTGAATGCCGGAGCAAAGAATGCTGTGCTGACGGGAAAGAGCAAGCAGGCAACGCTGGCTGAGTCCGAAAAGACAACGGCAGCTGCTGAACCGGACGTGCCAGAGGAAGCACCAGAAGCGGTAGCTGATGACGCTATATCGGCTGAAGCGGAAACTGCTGAGGCTGAAGATCCTGCTGCAGAAGCAGATGAAGTTCCGGCAGAAGATGCACCGGAAGCGGAAACTGTAGACGAAGAAAAGCAGGATGAAGAAGAAAAGCAGGACGAAGAAGAAAAGCAGGACGAAGAAGAAAAGCAGGACGAAGTCCTGGAGTAAGGCTTTCATGCGCCGGCAGGGTATGTGCGCCTTGCCGGTTTTGATGTTGCAGGGAAGGAATAACACGGCAGCTTCAGCTGCAGCGACATGAAGGGAGCGTGCCTGAATAATGAAACGGCGTGTATCGGATCTTGTGATTGAAATTCTGTCCGCGATTGTGGTGCTTGCATCGGCTGTGATGATGGTGCTGCTGGGCATCGAGGTTTTCCGCGGCGTCTGGTATGGGCACGAGCTGAATGCTGTCTATGAACTGCTGCGCCGGAATACGAATGTCGGCTGCATCGTGTGCATGTTGCTGGCGATTGGGCTGTTGGTACTTTTTGTGCTTCTTCTGCGGTCAGCATTGCGCAAGGGTTCGTCGCATCATCGCGGCTTTATCATGCAAAAGAATGAAAACGGCGCGATCGGTGTGTCAATTCCATCGATTGAAGGGCTGATCCGTACCTGCATCGAAAAGCATGAGGTTATTGCCAAGGCGGATATCGATGTCGAGGAATATCGTGACGGTATCGCGATTGTGCTGCACATTACGCAGGCGGCAGGTGTAAATATTCCGCTGTCAGTCGGCGCGATGCAGAAGCAGATTAAGCAGTACGTGACGGCATGCACGGGTGTGGATGTCTACAAGATCCGCGTGATGGTCGAGAACGATCAGAGCATTCAGATCGCAGACAGCTTTGCCGTGCAGGACGTGTCGCCGTTGCCTACGACCGAGGAAACGCAGGAAACGCCCGCTGCAGTGCTGCCTGTTCAGCCGGTGGATGTACCCGAAACCGAGCCGGTGCAGGTGCCTGAAGTGCCGGAACCCTTCTCGGCATCCTCGGAGGAAAATTCGGATGATCGTCCGTTGCATCAGCGCCTTTTTGGCATGCCTGAGCAGCCGATGATCGTGCCTGAACCGCCGGCGGCAGAGCCTCAGTCTGCGGAAGAAGCAGAAGAAACGGAAAAATCTGCGGAAGAAGCGTCCGAGGAGGAAGCGGAACCGGCAGAAGAGACCGAAACGGTCGAAGAAGCTGATGAAGTCGCGGAAACTGAAATAGCCGAAGCAGCGGAATCTCCCGAAATGGAAGAGCATGCCGAGGAGATTGCGGCAGAGGAAGCGGAGATGGACAGCGAAATCAGCACTGAGGAGTAAGAAGCTGTCCTGTATATAATAGGAATGGGAGTGTATTTCAACTATGGCACGGACGACTGCGCGTGCGGCGGTCATGCAGATGATCTTTGAACACATGGCTGGCGGCGAAGGCGGCGAGGAGACGCTTCAGATGGTGTATGAAGCGCTGCGCAAGGAAGGTATTCCGGGCGTGGAAACTATTTCGGAGTCGGAGCCGAGCGAGGATGACCGCGCGTATATTGCGCATGTGCTCAGCGGCGTTCTGGAGAATCTCGATGAGCTGGATGAGGTCATTCAGGCAGCAAGCCCGCGGTGGTCGATTGACCGGATGCCGCATGTTGACTTGACGATTCTGCGGCTTGCAGCTTGGGAAATCCTGCATGAAAAGGACGTTCCCGGTGCGGTGGCAATCAATGAGGCAGTCAATTTGGCGAATCGCTTCTCCGAACCGACAAGCGGTCGCTTTGTCAACGGCGTATTGGGCACTATTCTGCGCAGAAAGCAGGCGGAGAGCCTGTGAAACGCGTTGTCATCGGACTGGATACAAGTTGCTATACCACGTCCGCGGCAGCAGTGACGACAGACGGGCAGGTGATTGCCAGCTGCCGGAAGCTGCTGCCTGTGCCGCAGGGACAGCGCGGTTTGCGGCAGTCCGAGGCAGTTTTCGCTCATGTGCGGCAGCTTCCAGAGCAGATTGAGGCACTTTCGAAGTATCTGACAGACTGCAAAATTGCGGCTGTCTGCGCGTCTGCACGTCCGAGAGATGACGAATCATCGTATATGCCCGTATTTCACGCAGGGGATGCACAGGGACGCAGCATTGCGGCTCTGCTTGGTGTTCCCTGCTTTTCTACGACACATCAGCGCGGACATGTGGCGGCGGCAAGCATCGACAGCGGCATTGCAACGGGTGACATGCTTGCTGTGCACCTTTCCGGCGGCACGACCGAAATCCTTGCGTTGACGGATGATCGGCTGACGCTGCTGGGCGGTACGCTTGACCTGCATGCCGGTCAGGTGGTTGACCGCGTCGGCGTGGCGATGGGGCTACCGTTTCCGGCAGGACCGCACCTGGAGAAACTGGCTGTGCAGGGCAAGTCGCAGGCACTGCTGCCGGTCAGCATGGCGGACGGCGACCTGAGCTGTCACCTGTCCGGCGCGGAAACGCAGGTGCAGCGATGGCTTGCGCAGGGAAAAATGTCCAATGAGGATGCTGCACGCGAGGTATATGACTTGCTTGCAAGGACGCTGACGCGGATGGTCGTTGCCGCATCGAACAAGACGGGCATCCATCAGGTGCTGATGGCAGGCGGTATCGCCTCATCGAGTTTATTCCGTACACTTGTGACCGAACGCATCCGCAAGCGCGATCCATCCATGCAGGTGCGCTTCGGCAAACCCGAATATTCTGGCGACAATGCGGTCGGCGTGGCACTGATTGGCGCGGAAAAGTTCCGTGCAATGCAGCAGAATTGACTGTAGATTTTATAACTTTAAGGAAGGAAGTCAGCTATGTCCGCTCAGATTCTTGATGGCAAGATCATTTCTGCAGAGCTTCGTGCAGACATTGCCAAGCGTGTTGCGGCGCTTCGTGACAAGGGCATTACGCCCGGCTTGGCGGTCATCCTCGTCGGCGAGGATCCTGCAAGCCAGATTTATGTGCGTAACAAGAGTGTTGGCTGTGATCAGGTCGGCATCCATTCTGTGACGATTAATCTGCCTGAGCAAACCACGCAGGATGAGCTCGAAAAGCTGATTGCCCGCCTGAATGAGGATAACTCCATTCACGGTATTCTTGTGCAGCTGCCGCTCCCTAAGCATCTTGATGAAGCTGCGGCGCTGGCTGTGATTGCGCCGGAAAAGGATGTCGACGGCTTCCATATTCTGAATGCCGGTCGGCTGTTTACCGGTCAGCCAGGTGTCGTTGCGTGCACGCCGAAGGGCGCGATGGAGATGATTCGCCGGACGGGTGTCGACTTGAACGGCAAGGAAGCGGTTGTCGTTGGCAGGAGCAATATTGTTGGCAAGCCGATGGCGATGCTGCTGCTTGATGCGAATTGCACGGTGACCATGTGTCACAGCCGCACGGTGGATCTTGCGTCGCATACGCGGCGCGCGGATGTGCTGGTTGCGGCGGTCGGAAAGCCGGGATTCATCGAGAAGGATATGGTCAAGCCCGGTGCGATTGTCATTGACGTGGGCATTAACCGTGTGAACGGCAAGGTGGTCGGAGATGTAATGCCGGATGTGGCGGAGGTTGCAGGCTGGATGACGCCCGTGCCCGGCGGCGTAGGCAAAATGACGATTACAGAGCTGCTTGCAAACACGCTTGAAGCGGCGGAAAAGCAGGCATAAGACGACGCAGATGAGGGAGAGCATGTCCGAGTGGATTCTGGAGGTCAGCGAGGTCAACGAATATGTCCGGCAGCTGCTCCAAAATGAGCCGGCACTGCGGAAGGTACGGCTGCGCGGAGAAATCAGCAATTTCAAACGCCATTCCTCCGGACACTGGTACTTTACACTCAAGGACGAGCGAAGCCGTATCAATGCTGTGATGTTCCGTCAGAACGCAATGCGCATGTCCCTGCAGCCGATGGATGGTATGTCGGTGATTGTGAGCGGTCAGGTCGGGCTGTACAGCGAAGGCGGCAGTTACCAGATTACGTGTGACAGCATGCGTCCGGACGGCATAGGCACGTTGTATCAGCAGTTTGAGGCACTCAAGCAGCGTCTGCAGGACGAAGGTTTATTTGATGCAGCGCGAAAACGTCCGCTGCCGTACCGACCGAAGAAAATTGCAGTCGTGACATCCGAAACAGGCGCGGTGCTCCATGATATCTGCATGGTGGCAAAGGCGCGTGACCCCGGTGTGCCGCTGGTGCTGGTGCCGGTGGCGGTGCAGGGCGCCGGTGCAGCAGAGAAAATTGCGCAGGGCATTGCGGATGCAGCGAGAATCCCTGAGGCAGATGTGGTCATTGTCGGGCGCGGTGGCGGTTCGATGGAGGATCTCTGGGCGTTCAACGAGGAGATTGTAGCACGAGCCATTGCTTCTTGCCCGATTCCGGTCATCAGTGCTGTTGGACATGAAACGGATTTCACGATTGCGGACTTTGTGGCGGATCGCCGTGCCGCGACACCTTCTAACGCGGCGGAAATTGCCGTACCGGATCGTCGGGAGATCCTTTCGGGGATCAACGGTATGCGAAGCCACATGCTGATGGCGATGGAACAGATGGTACAGTCGCGTCGAATGATGCTCCTTTCGCTGGAAAAGCGACTGGGCGTGTGCAATCCTGCGCAGCGGCTGATGACGTTGGAGAAGCGGACGGATAATGCGAGACTGAAGCTGAATGCGGCGATGGACAAACGTCTTGCAGCGATGCTGCCGCGGCTGGTGATGGCATCTATCCGGCTGGATAACGCATCGGAGCAGCTTGTCAGCCGAAAGCAGGAAAAAATCGCGCGGTGCAGACTGCATTTGCAGGCGCTCAATCCGGAACGTGTGCTGGAACGCGGCTATGCGATTGTGACGGACGGCCAGCATATTTTACCGGATCGCAGTGCAGCAAGTTCACATGAGTCACTGTATTTGCGTTTCCGCGACGGCGAAATGCTTGTGCATCAAGAAAGGAAGGATTCCGGTGGCAGCGAAAAAGAAACCGAGCTTTGAGAAAAGGCTTCGTCAGGTGGAATCGCTGATTTCTGCGATGGAAAGCGGAGAAATGCCGCTGGAAGACGCGATGAAACAGTACGAGGAGGCACTGAATGCCCTGAACGCACTGGAAAAGGAAATTGGTGAGGCACAGCAGCGGCTGACGGTGCTTCGACAGGGCGCAAACGGCGAGCCGACCGAAGAGCCGATGGAGGAGCCGGTATGAGGATGTATGCGGAATACCATCAGCTGGTCGAGAAGTCACTTTCCGAACAGCTCCGCAGCATCGGTGAGATGCCGGATATCCTTTTTCACGCGATGGATTATTCGCTGACGGCTGGCGGCAAGCGGCTTCGGGCAGTGCTGTTGCTGGCATCGTGCGAGGTGGCCGGCGGTGATGTGGAAAAGGCATTGCCGTTTGCGTGTGCGCTGGAGATGATTCATACCTACAGCCTGATTCATGATGACCTGCCTGCAATGGACAACGATGATCTTCGCCGCGGCAAGCCGACAAATCACAAGGTGTACGGCGAAGCGATGGCGATTTTGGCAGGTGACGGGTTGCTGAGCGCGGCGATGGAGCTGATGATGCGCCATGCGGCGTTGCTGGCGAAGAACGGTGATTTGTCTGGCATCTTCGCGGCGGAAGCGATTGCACGCCATGCCGGTGTAACCGGAATGGTTGCCGGTCAGACGATGGACGTTACGGGGGAAGGCAGTACGCCGACAGAGGATAAGGTGCGCTACATTCATCTCCACAAGACGGCTGACTTGCTGACGGCACCGGTCGAAGCGGGGCTTTTACTGGCAGGTGCGGATCAAAAACAGGTCGCGCTGGGTTGCGAATACGGCAAGCATCTTGGCTTGGCATTCCAGATGGTGGATGATTTGCTCGATGTCATCGGCACTGCGGAAACGCTTGGCAAGTCCATCGGCAAGGATGCGGCGGAGAACAAGCTGACTTGGGTTGCCATTCGGGGCATCGATGGCACAAGGGAGGACGCGGCTGCTGAAATCGCATTGGCGGTTGACGCGGCGCATCGGCTGAACGGAGATGTGAATTTTCTGCAAACCCTTGCGCAGAGCACCCTGAACAGAGTACAATAAGCTGTATCTTATTAAGGGAGAGAGCGGAGGCAATGGCATTGCAGAATATTCTGAGTATATTCAGCAATCGGGTGCTGCTGTGCTGCCTGACGGCGTGGTTCGTGGCACAGGCATTGAAAATTCCCACTTATTATTTAGTTGAAAAGAAGCTGGATTGGAAGCGCTTCTTCGGCAGCGGCGGGATGCCGTCAAGCCACACAGCGTTTGTCGTTTCGCTGGCGATTATGATTGGCGCGGTGGAAGGGTTTAACAGCCCGATTTTTGCGCTATCGTTTACGCTGGCGGCGATTGTCATGTATGATGCGACCGGCGTTCGCCGCGAAACGGGCAAACAGGCAGTCGTCATCAACGAAATTCTCCAGAAGGTCTTTGTGGATGGTCAGCCGATTTCCGATGCAGAGCTCAAGGAACTTGTTGGTCATACGCACGTGGAGGTCATCGGCGGTTTCGTTGTCGGCGTCCTGACGGCATGTGCATATCTGCTGCTTGGATGAGGCGAGCAGCAAAAGATAGAAGAGGAGGGCAAACAAATGGATCGTTTTCTGGAGCAGGCTGTCAGCAAGCATAAGCGGACGCTCGATGAAATCATGTACTACCTTTCCTGGGTTGTGATGATTGTGTCCGCTGTACTGGCGTTCATGGTGCTGAATGTTATTTTCATCGAGTTCAGCGTGGCGATGCTGGTAATGCTGCTGGTTTTTGCAGGCATCGCGGTATATCTGTTCTTCTTCCATGACCGTCTTCGCACGGAGTACGAGTATACATTCACGAACGGCTCGATGGACTTTGCTATGGTGTTCAACAACTGCAAGCGCAAGAACCTCGGCAGCCTGAATGTTGCCAAGGTTGATGCGTTCGGTAAGGTTGCCAGCGGCAGCTTCCACCGGCATGTGTCCGCACCGGGTGTTAAGCAGCTCCGGTGGTTCTTGAACAGGGACGCTGAGCTATACTATTTTGCGTATTCGAAGGACGGACAGAAATCCATCCTCGTGTTCGAGCCCAATGAAGAAATGGTGGACAATATCCGCCATTATCTGCCGTACGGCGTGTATCAGGAGAACTGACAGTGAGTATTTATCTGGATAACAGCGCGACAACAAAGCCGACTGCTGCCGTTGCGGACGCAGTGAAAAAGGCATTGGAGACGCTCTGGTATAATCCGTCTGCACTCTATCGTCCGGCGATGGACACGGAAAAAGCCGTCGAAAATGTCCGCGAATGTTGCTTAAAGGCGGCTGGCGCGACAGGCGAGCGGATGGTGTTCACCTCCGGCGGTACTGAGGCAGACAACATCGCCATTCTGGGACATCTGCGCACAAAGCATAAGCCCGGGCGTGTGCTGATGCTGTCCGTGGAACATCCTGCTGTGCTGAATTGTGCGCATGAAGCGGAGCGGATGGGTCATCACGTTGAGGAAATTCCGGTTGACCATTGCGGCGTGGTGAATTTGGCAGCGCTTGAAAAGATGATGGGTGAGGACGTCCATCTGATTACGCTCATGCAGGTCAACAACGAGGTGGGCGCGATTCAGCCGATTGCCGAAGTGGCTGCACTGCGCGACCGACTTGCACCGAATGCCGCGATTCATGTGGACGGCGTGCAGGGGTTTTTGCGCGTGCCGATGAATTTCAAGGCGCTGCACATTCAAACCTATGCTTTTTCAGGTCACAAAATTCATGCTTGTAAGGGCATCGGCGGGCTGATTTTTCAGCGGACACATAAGCTATCACCCATCGTGTTCGGCGGCGGTCAGGAGGAGAATCTGCGCTCCGGCACGGAGAATGTCCCCGGCATCATCAGCCTCGGTGCGGCGATCAGCTCGTATCCGGCAGATGGTGCGGAGCGGATGGCGGCAATGAAGGCACATCTGTTGGAGCAAATTCAGGCAGGTATCCCGAATGCAAAGCAGAATGGACCTTCGCTGGGCGATCCACACTGCGCACCGCATATTCTCAGTATCAGCCTCATGCCTGTGCGTAGCCAGACTATGCTGTTTGCCCTCGAAGGTGACGGCGTGTATGTCAGCGCAGGATCAGCATGCGCATCGCATAAGCAGAAGGTGTCGGCAGTGCTCAAGGCAATGGGACTGTCAAATGCAGAGGCAGACTGTACGCTGCGGTTCAGCCTGTCGCCGGAAAACACGATGGCGGAAATGGATGCTGCGGCAGCATGCGTCATCAAGCACTATGAGATGCTGAAAATGTATGTCAGACGGTAAGATTCCTGATGAATTGCCGTTTATATGAGGTAAGGAGACGATTTTTTGCGCAATTTGCTGCTCGTTCGTTACGGCGAGATTTTTCTCAAGGGTCAGAACCGTCCTGTGTTCATGCGTGCGCTGGTGAAGCGCGTCAAGTATGCCGTGAAGGAGCTTGGAGCGGAAGTGCAGCTGCATGATGGGCGCATCCTCGTGTCCGGGTTCGATGACCTCGATACGTGCATTCAGCGCGTGACGAAGGTGTTCGGCGTCCACAGTGTCTGTCCGGCAGTCGAAATGCCAAAGGAGAATTTTGACGCTATCTGCGAGCAGGCGATCGCTATGATGGACGGTATGACGGGCACGTTCCGCGTGACGGCACGTCGCTCGGATAAGCGGTATTTCATGGATTCGCTTGCGATTAACACGGAATTGGGTCACCGCATTTTGATGGCGAATCCGAATCTGACGGTTGATGTCAAGAAGCCCCAGCACACGATGAATGTCGAAATCCGCGACATGGCATATCTCTACGTCAAGGTAATTCCGGCAGTCGGCGGAATGCCTGTCGGCACAAACGGCCGCGCGACGTTGCTGCTTTCCGGCGGCATCGACAGCCCAGTCGCAGGCTGGATGATTGCCAAGCGCGGCGTGCACATTAACGCGGTGCACTTCCATTCCTATCCGTACACGTCCGACCGTGCGAAGGAAAAGGTACTTGACCTCGCACGAATCCTCTCGGAAAGTTGCTGCGGCATCCGCGTTCACATCGTGCCGTTCACCAAAATTCAGATGGAAATCCACGAGAAGTGCTCGGAAGAGTATACCACGCTGATTATGCGGCGGTTCATGATGCGCATTGCCGAAAAGGTTGCGCGTCAGGAGGACAGTGAGGCACTTATTACCGGCGAATCGATTGGGCAGGTCGCAAGCCAGACGATGACTGCGCTCGGTACGACGGACATGGTCGTGGATATGCCGGTGTTCCGTCCATTGATCGGTTTTGACAAGAGCGAAATCATTGAAATCAGCGAGAAAATCGGCACGTTTGAGACATCGAGCTTGCCGTATGAGGATTGCTGCACGGTGTTTACGCCGCGTCACCCCGCGACACATCCGAAGATGGACAAAATTCTGGAAGGCGAGAGCAGACTTGACATCGATGCGCTGATTGACGAGGCAATGGCAGGCATTGAAATCGTCTGCTGCTGACAGCTATTGTGAAAGAAATCACGAAAAAATCTTGCCATTTTCTTAGAATCGTGGTATCATACAAACGGGATTCTTGATAGGAGGAAACCATCGCATGGCGGACGATTTTCCTGCGCTGATGCAGGCGATTGCCCCTGATTTGGCGGACGAAATGGCGCGTCGCGCGATGATTCTGACAGCGGTTGCGGAACTTGCTCCGATCGGGCGGCGCCAACTGGCATTACGACTCCATCTGAGCGAGCGTGAGGTGCGTGCTGCGGCAGACAGCCTGCAGAATGCCGGCCTCATCACGCTGGACAAGGCTGGCATGAATGTGCTGCCCGAAGCGGAAAAGTGGCTTGACGGTGCGAAGGCATTTGCAAGGCGGATGCAGGGACTGACAGAACTGGAGGCTGCATTGATGCAGCGTCTGCCGGTCGGAAAGGTGCTTGTTGTGCGCGGCAATGCCGATGCGGACGCGCACGTCCTGCAGGAACTGGGGCGGATGGCAGCGCATGGCGTGCGGACAGTGCTGCATGCCGGCGCAACACTGGCAGTTACCGGCGGCACAAGCGTTGCGGCAACGGCTCATGCGATGCAGAGTCCAACCCCCATGAACGTGATGGTCGTACCGGCGCAGGGTGGCTTCGGACGCGAGATGGAGACGCAGGCAAATACGCTCGCAGCGGAAATTGCGCAGCGGCTTGGCGGTCATCATCGGTTGCTGCATCTGCCTGACCACATGGACGAGCAGGCACGTCAGGAAATGCTGCGGCTGCCTGAAATCCGCGAAACCATGGAAAGAATCCAGCGGGCTGACGTCATCCTGCATGGTATTGGCTGTGCGCAGGAGACGATGAGCAGTCTAACGCCCGAACAGGCGAGAAAGCTTGTTAAACAGCAAGCAGTCGGTGAATCCTTCGGTGCGTATTATGACGCGGAGGGAAATTGCTTGCTGGCATCCTCGGGCGTTTGCGTCGACCTTGCAAGGCTTACGCCGGAGTGCCGCATGATTGCGGTCGCGGCAGGGGCACGCAAAGCAGGCGCTATCATTGCTGTCCTGCGGCATGACCGCCATACCCTCCTTGTTACGGATGAGGGCGCGGCGCGGCGGATGCTGACGCTGCTGGACGGCGAAAAAACATCGGGTTGATCGCTGGCAGATGAAGGCTGTCGGCGTTTCAATACAGGCAACCAATTATGAGCAAGCTTGAAGGAGTGGTTTCAAATGGCGAAGAAGACAATTGACGACATTCAGGTTTCCGGCAAGAAGGTACTGGTTCGCTGCGACTTTAACGTCCCGATGAAGGACGGCAAGATCACCAACGATAAGCGTATTGTGGCTGCGCTCCCGACCATCAAGAAGCTGATCGCTGACGGCGGCAAGGTCATCCTGTGCAGCCATCTGGGCAAGCCGAAGAATGGCCCGGAAGCGAAGTTCTCTCTCGCACCTGTGGCTGTCCGCCTGAGCGAGCTGCTTGGTCAGCCAGTTGTGTTTGCTGATGATGACACGGTTGTCGGCGACAATGCCAAGGCTGCTGTGGCGGCGATGAAGGACGGCGACGTCGTGTTGCTGCAGAACACCCGCTTCCGCAAGGAAGAAACCAAGAATATCGAAGAGTTCTCCAAGGAACTGGCTTCTCTGGCAGACTGCTACGTGGATGACGCATTCGGCTCCTGCCACCGTGCACATTGCTCCACCGAAGGCGTGACGAAGTTCCTTTCTCCCAACGTGGCTGGCTACCTGATCGGCAAGGAGCTTGCGGTCATGGGCAAGGCGCTGGAGAATGCGGATCGTCCGTTCGTCGCGGTGCTGGGCGGCGCGAAAATCGAAGACAAGCTGAATGTTATCAACAATCTGCTGGAAAAGGTTGATACGCTGATCATCGGCGGCGGCATGGCGTTCACCTTCCTCAAGGCGAAGGGCTATGAAATCGGCAAGTCTCTGCTGGATGAGACCAAGATTGACTACTGCACCGACATGATGGCGAAGGCGGAGAAGAAGGGCGTGAAGCTCCTGCTGCCGGTCGATACCGTGTGCGTGAAGGAATTCCCGAACCCGATTGATGCGCCTGTGGAAACGCTCGTTGTTGATTCCAACGCGATTCCGGCTGACATGGAAGGCTGCGACATCGGCCCGAAGAGCTGCGCGCTGTTTGCTGAGGCTGTGAAGTCCGCCAAGACGGTTGTCTGGAACGGCCCGATGGGTGTGTTCGAGAATCCGACGCTGGCAGCCGGCACGCTGGCTGTTGCGAAGGCAATGGCTGAGTCCGATGCGGTGACCATCATCGGCGGCGGTGACTCTGCAGCAGCTGTGGAGCAGATGGGTCTGGGCGACAAGATGACACACATCTCCACCGGCGGCGGCGCTTCTCTGGAGTACCTCGAAGGCAAGGTTCTGCCCGGCGTTGCGTGCCTCGACGAGAAGTAATTTCAAGGCAATACTGCACAATCAGCGGCGCCACTGAATGTGCTTTTGCGTCATCGGAGGCGACGAAATAAGTCGTTATTTCGCCGACATGCCCTTGGCACAAAATTCACTATTCATCGTACCAAATCATTTGTGCGGTATTCCTTAACCGTCCCTGTTTGACCGCAGGGACGGCTTTCCATGCTCTTTTTTGAATAAATTTGAAGGAGAAAACATCATCATGCGTAAGGCAATTATTGCTGGCAACTGGAAGATGAACAAGACCCCTGCTGAGGCGGCAGCGCTTGTCAATGATCTGAAGCCCCTTGTGAAGGACGCAACCTGCGACGTGGTCGTGTGTGTTCCGGCGGTTGACATTGCGGCAGTGAAGGAAGCCATTGCAGGCTCCAACATCCATCTCGGTGCGGAGAATGTCCACTGGGCTGCGTCTGGCGCTTTCACCGGAGAACTGTCTGCGGATATGCTTGTGGCGGCTGGCGTGGAATACGTCATTATCGGCCACAGCGAGCGCCGTCAGTATTTCGGCGAAACAGACCAGACGGTTAACAAGCGCGTGCTGGCGGCTGTGGCGGCTGGTTTGAAGGTTATCCTGTGCGTGGGCGAAATGAAGGATGTCCGTGAAGCAGGCGCGACCAACGGCTTGGTGGACTATCAGACGATCATGGCACTCAACGGTCTGTCGGCGGAGCAGGTGGCTAATGTGGTCATCGCTTATGAACCGGTCTGGGCAATCGGCACCGGTCTGACCGCGACCGATGAGCAGGCGAATGAGACCATCGGCGTCATCCGGAAGGCTGTTGCACGCAAGTATGGTCAGGAGTGCGCGGACAAGGTGCGCATCCAGTACGGCGGCTCCATGAATCCGAAGAATGTCAAGGGTCTAATGGCGCAGCCTGAAATTGACGGCGGTCTTATCGGCGGCGCGTCCCTGAAGGCGCCTGACTTCTCTCTCGTGGTGAACTACGACAAGTAATGTACGTGCGACCGGATAGCGATGCGAAGTGTTGCATGGCAGAAACGGACTGAATCCGGTTTTATGCCCATGTCCGCTTCGCAGAGCAAAATTCCTGCATGTAGGTAAAGAGAACACATCTATGCAATGCGGATGTGTTCTTTTTTTGTACTTTGGACGCCAAAACAAATCGAAAACATGACTTTTTGCCGTTGTTGTGCTATGATGAACAGGGATCAAGCAAAGGAGAAATTCATCATGAAAACAACCTTTTTCCCGGCGAAGCTCACAGGAATTGTCAGCGCACCTGCGTCAAAGTCCGAGGCACATCGCCGGATGATCTGTGCAGGTCTTGCGGAAGGCGAGTCGGTTCTCGATGGCTTTATGGATTCGGCGGACATGGCGGCGACAATGCGCTGTCTGCATGCGTTAGGGAGCGAATTTGAACGCGACGGCGAACGGCTTGTCATCCGTGGACGAAAGAATAAGATTGCACGCAAGCCGGTGCTTGACTGCGGTGAAAGCGGCTCGACACTGCGCTTTTTCGTGCCGATTGCGCTGACGTTGGCACAGGAAAGTGTCTTTCGGATGCATGGGCATCTCAGTTCGCGTCCGATGGATGTGTACCGCGACCTGTTTGTGCCGCGCGGCGTCGTTTGGCACATGGGCGTCGGTGCAGACGGTGCGGCGGAACTGACGGTCAGCGGCAAACTGGATTCCGGCGATTATGTGCTGCCGGGCAATGTGTCCAGTCAGTTCGTGTCGGGACTGCTGTTCGCGTTGCCGCTCCTGAAAGGCAGTTCAACGCTGACGGTTCAGCCGTCGGTCGAGAGCGAAAGCTATATCCGTATGACCATCGAAGCGATTACGTCCAGCGGCATTACAGTTGAGGAACTTGCACCGTTTAGCTGGCGCATTCCGGGTAATCAGCAGTATGTAAGCCGCTCCAACCGTTTGAATGGTGACTATTCACAGGCGGCAGTGCTGCTCTGCGCAGATGCGCTCGGAAATGATGTGACGGTCAAGCACCTATCTGCTGTGACAACGCAAGGCGATCGTGCCATCCTGAAGCACCTGACAGCCTTGGGTGCGGAGGTGCACGAGGATGAAAACGGCATCCGTGTGACGGCAAACTCGCTGCATGGAGCAGTGCTGGATATGCATGACTGCCCCGATATCGCACCGATTCTGGCACTGACGGCGCAATTTGCGGACGGCGAATCGCGCCTGACACACTGCGGACGGCTTCGGTTAAAGGAGTGCGACCGGCTGGCGGCAACGGTAGAAACGCTGAACCTACTCGGCGGCAACGCGCACGCAGACGGTGATGATATTGTCCTGCAGGGCGTGAAGAAACTGCATGGCGGCGTGACGTTGCCGAAATACGGCGATCACCGCATGGTCATGCTTGCTTCTGTTGCATCAACGTGCTGCGCAGAGCCGGTGACAGTCGAAGGTGTGGAAGCCATCAACAAATCTTGGCCGGAATATCTGAACGTTTATCAGGCATTGGGAGGAAAGTGCGAATGAGCAGCACCTTCGGGCGGTATGTCAACCTGTCCATCTTCGGGCAGAGTCATGGCGAGGCTATCGGCATCACCATCGACGGCTTTCCGGCAGGCATGGTGATTGACCAGGCACAACTTCGTGCGGAAATGGCTCGCCGTGCGCCGGGTCAGAGCCTGATGACGACTACCCGCAAGGAAGCGGATGAGCCGGAATTTCTCTCCGGCGTGTTGAATGGGCGGACAACGGGTCAGCCCATCTGTGCCATCATCCGCAACACGAATCAGCATTCAAAGGACTATGGCGACGGCGTTGACCTTGTGCGTCCCGGACATGCGGATTATACCGGACATGTGCGCTACTTCGGCTTCGAGGACTGGCGCGGCGGCGGCAGCTTTTCCGGTCGGCTGACGGCACCGATTGTGCTGGCAGGTGCACTGTGTAAGCAGTATCTGGAAACGCAGGGCGTCAGCATTGCGTGTCATATTCAGCAGCTTGGAAATATTTGCGATGCGTCTTTTATGGATGATGACTGCACGGCAGAAGACGCGGCTCTGCGGTCGATGACGTTGCCAGTGCTGACAAATGGACTGGATGCCCAAATGGAGCAAGCAATTCTGGATGCACGAAATGCGCAGGACTCCATCGGTGGTGTGCTGGAATGCCGCGCGACAGGGCTTCCTGCCGGGCTGGGAGCGCCGTTTTTCGACAGCATCGAGAGTGTCCTGAGCCATTTGCTGTTCTCGATTCCTGCTGTCAAGGGCGTGTCCTTCGGTGCAGGCTTTGATTTTGCGCACATGAGCGGCAGTCAGGCGAATGACGCTTTCTATATGGACAACGGCGCGGTCAGAACGCGGAGCAACAACGCAGGCGGCATCAACGGCGGCATCACGAATGGTATGCCGATCATTTTCCGGTGCGTGATTCGTCCGACGCCGTCCATCGCACAGACACAGCAGACGGTGTCGCTCCAATTGGGCGAAAACGCGGCACTTGCGATTCAAGGACGCCATGACCCATGCATTTTGCCGCGCGCGGTGCCGGTTGTCGAGGCGATGACTGCGATCGGACTGATGGAAATGTGGAAGGAGCGTGCGTCATGCCTGAAATAATCGCGTTCCCTGGCACGCTCGGCAGCTTTTCATGCGCCGCAGCGCAGGAGTCGTTTCCAGCAGGGGAGTGCATCGGCTTTCCGACGTTCCCAAAGGCGGCACAGGCGGTGATTGACGGCAAGGCGGATTACGCACTCCTGCCGGTGGAAAACTCGTTTGCCGGTGCGGTGCTGCCGACATATTCGTTGTTGGAAAAGCTGCCGCTGCATATCGTGGGCGAGGCGATGAAAGCAGTGCGCCACAATCTGCTGGCGATTCCCGGCGCAAAGCTGTCGGATATCCGTCGCATTGCGAGCCATCCGCAGGCAATTGCACAATGCGATGCGTTCCTGCAGGGTATGACGGATGTCCAGATTACCCCATCGGAGAACACCGCAATTTCAGCACGTGACGTGGCAGAAAAGCAAGATATCACCTATGCGGCGATTGCAAGCGAGGAGGCAGCACGCACATACGGGCTGACCATCCTCAAGCGTGATATCCAGACGAGCAGCGCCAACACAACGCGCTTCCTGATTCTCTCGCGTGATGAAACCCCGCTGCATACGCCTGAAAAAGCGACCGTGGTGTTCACTGTGAAGAACGAGGTAGGTGCGCTTGTGCGTGTGCTGTCCTCCTTTGCGGAAAGCGGTCTGAATATGTCGCGAATTGAAAGTCGTCCGATGCCAGAAACACCGTTCCAGTATTTCTTTTCGGCGGACTTTGAGGGGAAGATGGACGCGATGCACCTTGTCCGTGCAATGGCGGATGCCAAGCCGTTCACATGTGAAATCCGGCTGCTCGGCGTCTATCCGAAGGCAGTGCCGCCGACCCGCTGATCGGGCAGCAGACGATCATCATCTAATATTTTTTTCTGTCTGAAGCGCGAAAAAATGAAATTTTGACTTGACAAATTTGAAAGATCGTGGTAAGATATTGAAGCTGTCAGGAAAGGAACTGCAGAAATGCAATTCTGATGCAGCACATGGGCTCGTAGCTCAGCTGGATAGAGTGTTTGACTACGAATCAAAAGGTCGTGGGTTCGAATCCCGCCGGGCTCATCTTCTCCTGCATCCCTGACATCATGGGCTCGTAGCTCAGCTGGATAGAGTGTTTGACTACGAATCAAAAGGTCGTGGGTTCGAATCCCGCCGGGCTCATCTTCTCCTGCATCCCTGACATCATGGGCTCGTAGCTCAGCTGGATAGAGTGTTTGACTACGAATCAAAAGGTCGTGGGTTCGAATCCCGCCGGGCTCATATTTCTCCTGCCTTGATCATTCTGGCAGGAGTTTTCTTTTACAATCATTTGAGGAGGAATGTCCGAATGGAAGAGATTGTGATTCGCCGTGCTGAAGAGAAGGATATGCCGGTGCTTGACAAACTGCTGCTCCAGGTGCACGAGGTGCATCACACGGTTCGCCCTGACCTGTTCCGCGACGGCACGAAGAAGTACACGGACGAGGAACTTCGGGGGATTCTCGCGAATGATCTTACGCCGGTGTTTGTTGCAGAGTCGGATGGGTGTGTGCTCGGCTATGCATTCTGCATTCATCAGCAGCATGTGAATGATAACAACCTGACGGATATCAGGACGCTCTATATTGATGATTTGTGTGTCGATGAAAATGCACGCGGTCAGCATATCGGGCATCAGCTCTACGACTACGTGGTGGATTTTGCGCGCAAGCAGGGCTATTACAACGTGACGCTGAATGTCTGGGCGGACAATGTCAATGCTCGGAAGTTCTATGAGAGACTCGACCTGCGTGTGCAGAAAATTGGCATGGAAAAGATTCTCTGATTCTCATGCCATCAACAAAAACGGACGAAGCTTGTGCATGGGCTTCGTCCGTTTTTGTTGCAATTATTCACCGGTTTGCTGCGATTTGCCGTCGCGCATTTCACTGGGTGTGATGCCGTAATACTTCTTGAAGGCGCGGCGGAAACTGGCGGCATTCGTGTAGCCGAGGTCGGCAAAGAGCGTCGTCAGGCTGCACGAGCCGCTCGTGAGGCGCTTTGCTGCTTCGTTCATGCGTAACCGTTCAAGGTAAACGCTGAAGTTCTCGCCGGTCTTTTCCTTGAACAGATGGCTCAGGTATGTTTCGCTCATGTTGAAGCATTCGCCGACCTTGCTCAGACAGAGGCTCGGGTCGCTGTAATTTTCCTGCAGATAGCGCTCGATGTCAGGAATAATGGCGGTCGGCGTTGTCACACGGACGAAGAAATCACACAGGGACAGCGCAATGTCCTCCAGCTGCGCGAAACTGAGCGAGGTGCTGTTCAGCTGCACGTCAAGCACATGGAGTTTTGCGGCGAGTTCATCCGATTGCGGCGGAAGAATCTGAAAACGCGCCTTGAACAGCGTGTTTTTGAGGTCTGCGAGCAGCATGTTCAGCAGCGGCATCGAAAGGCTGCGCTCCTCGACATTCTCGCGGTGAATCAGCGCGAACATGTCTGTCGTCTGCCCCTTGTTGCCGGAGGTGATGAAGTGGTAGAGCTTTGTGGAAATTTCAACCGGATAATACCAGCTTTGCGTGTCTTTGAGGATGAAGTCATAGGGGAGGAAGATGTGGTGTTTACCGGTGTAGCGCGAGGCGGAGCGTGCTTGCTCGTAGCTCTCCCACAGGCGGGAAGGTTGGACGCAACGGCTGCCGACGCCGGCATAGAACCACAGTCCGTCATGGTCTGCCAAATCATCATGCAGCTCGATGATGCGCTGCTGCAGGTCGTTGAGTGACTCCGTTTGTGCGTTGCTGTAGGTCATCAGCACGACAAATTCGCGCGATAGCGTGACGTAGTAATACAGAGGATATTCGCCGGACAGGTGCCGCTCGAGCCCGTCCACAATCGCATCATACTCGGTTTGCAGGGAAACGGTGCCGTCATTGTTCTGTCGGTTCGCAACGCAGAAGAGCACGTAATGGTGGATGTCGCCCGTCAGATGGAGCGATTCCATCATATATTGGAACTCATCATTTGTTGCAACATGACCGGAAAGCAGCTTACGCAGGTATGAAGCATTGATGGCAGGGCGATGTGCATCAATCTGATTCTGCAGGGCGGCATTTGCATTCTCTGCGGCACCCAAACGCGTGGTCAGCTGACGGATAGGCTTCATGGCACCATGGAGCATCAGCACAATCATGCATGCGCCGACAAGGAGCGCAACAAAGAAAATGCTCAGGTATACCCAGACAAGCGAGCCGGAGACTTCGTTGGCGAGGTCGTTGGGCAGCACGAGATAATACTGCCTGCCGGATTTCGCCTGATTGCGGATGAGCCGGAATTCGCCGGAAACGGCATTTTGTTTACTGTCGAATGACAAAGAATTGAACGCAAAGGACTTCTCTGACAGCGTGCCGATGGAGAAAAGCGGTTCTCCCTCTTTCGTCAGGATAAACACGGCGCTTTCCTCGATTTCCTCCGGCAAAAGCAATGACGACAGGGCATCGGGATCCAGCTCAAACGTGACGACAACCGGCAGGGACGACAGCTGCGTGGCAGAGAGTCCAATGAGAACGGCTAAATCACCGCTGCGACCGGAAAATCGGCTGTAATCGGCGAAAGTCGGCTCGGTTGTGGCGCTGTTCAGCAGCGTGATCCATGCATCATATTCTGATGCCTTGAAGCTGCGCGTGCCGTTGTAATACAGCTCAGCGGACACGGATTCGCTGGATGTCAGGATGTGATTGGAAGTCTTGAGGTATAGCGTGGAGCGGAGAACCGGCAGATTAAACAGCCCGTATTGGCGGGCAGTCAGCGATTGCATCAGCTTATAGGCGGACAGTACATAATCTGCATCGGTCTCCTCAGTCATGGCGGCAAGCTTGAGCAGCGTACTGTCCGTGCGCAGCTGCAGCGAGTAGTCGTTCATGAGCTGAAAATAATTTTCCATGCTGACCGACACGCGTGAAAGGTGACGGCGCTGCTGTTCCCAATAATCGCTGCGGACGCGGCTGTCATATGTCAGCCCGATCCCGACGAGGAGGGAAAGGCAAATCAACAGAAAAATGGCATACGTCAGGGCGATTCCGGATGCATGACCCAATCGGGCACGCAGTGTTTTCCAAGGTGATGGTGATTTCACGGACATCATCCTCGCTTCGGTAATTTTGAAACGTGTTTACTCGGCAAAAAAATCCATCTGAAACAATTATAATCGGAAAACAGGCTTTTTTCAAGTGGGAAAACGATAGAAGGTACAATTTTTGACCGCTTGAGCCATCAAAAATGTTCGCCGTAAAAAAGAATTGTTCCTTGAAAGTGCTTTCTTTTCGTGGTACGATGCAATCAGAGCAAAGGCGTGGGTGATCGCCGATGCAGAAAAAAAGGAGGATACCAAGATGAAAAAGTTCCTTGCGATGGCAATGGCGCTGGCACTGCTGATGACGTGCGCGATCGTTCCGATGACGGTTGCATCTGCGGATGAAGTCGTCAAGCCGGAAAAGATCACGATCATGGTGGACACGACGCTTGTCAACCAGGCAAACGGCCGCGACGCATTCGAGGCGCGCTGGGAAGAGTTGACAGGCATTGATCTGGTCATTATTCAGCCTGACCATTCCGCTTACTATGATGTGATGCAGCAGACGATGTCCGATCCCGACCAGTGGCCGGACGTGCTGATCATGTCTTCTACCTATTATTCTGACTTTGCCTCCATGGGTGCTCTGTGGGACATGACCGATGCGTGGGAGAACTCCGAAACGAAGAACTCCGGTCGCTTCACCGGCGACAACGTCATTGAGGGTCTGAAGATTGACGGCCGCCTGTATGGCTTCGCTCCCACTCGCGGCAACGGCTGCGTGACCTATGTGAAGAAGGCATGGCTGGACGCAGTCGGCATCACCGAGCTTCCGACAACTTGGGAAGAGTACGCTGCGATGCTGGATGCCTTTGCAACGAAGGATCCTGACGGCAATGGTATTGATGGTGACACTTACGGCACCTCCGCGGCTGGCTTTGTCGGCTCCGAGGCTCCGTTCACTAACTATCTGCCTGAGTTCTATCAGGATGCGTATCCGTCCTTCATCCTCAAGGATGGCAAGTACGTTGACGGCTTCACTGAGCCCGAAATGAAGGCTGCTCTCGAGCGTATGGTCGAAGGCTATAACAAGGGCTGGATCGACCCCACCACGCTGACGAACTCCACGAAGGACTGCCGCAACAAGTTCTACGACGAAAAGTTCGGTGCTTTCACCTATTGGGCAGGCACTTGGGCAACGAACCTGAAGACGAATCTGGAAGCTAACGGTCATGATTCCGAGCTGATTGCTCTGGAGCCGATTGCTGAGGTTGGCGAATACTTCGACCGCGTCCCGCCGGTTTGGTGCATCACCACTGCCTGCGAGAATCCTGAAGGTGTGTTCAAGTACTTCATCGACACCATGCTCGACGGCGGCGACATGCAGATGCTCTGGACATACGGCGTTGAGGGCACCCACTGGAGCCGTGCAGCGGAAACCGTGCTGGGCGTGACCTATGAAGAGGGCGAATTCCACTTCCTCGAGAACCTCGAGAAGGCCGGTACGCTCTACACCAAGAACCACATTGACCCGATGCTGAGCCTTGCGTCCTTCGCGGATGACTATGATGATCCGAAGTCCGTCAAGGAAGAAGCACGCGTTGCCTCTGAAATGTTCAACAGCAACTCCAAACTCGCCGCGATCGTCCCGACGACCGATGAGATGGGCACGTACGGCGCTGACCTGACCACGAAGAAGAACGAGCTGATTGCCAATGTCGTCATGGGCAAGATTACCTATGAGCAGGCGATGGAACAGTTCGAGAGCGAAGGCTATGCCGCACAGTCTCAGGCGATTGTCGACAGCCTGAACGCACTGATTGGTCAGTAATCCCATCCATTACAAAAGATAAAGCCGACCGATGGCTACATCAGGAAGGAAGAAAAAGGTAAAAGAGATATTGCCTTGCAAGAGACAAAATCATCGGACGTCCGTCAGATGAAGAGAGATTGGGAGGACGGTCGGCACGTGTCGGCCGTCTCTCTCATGAACAGAGCAATGAACCGTAAATTTTCCGAATAAGGGGGAGAACCTATGAACGGCGCAGCTCAGATCAAGCATCGGAAAGCACCGCTTAAGGTCAGAATCTGGAATTACAAGTGGTTCTATCTGATGTTCCTGCCGGTCATGGTGGCAGTCATTGTTTTCCACTATCTGCCGATGGCAGGCGTTTCGCTGGCTTTTTTCCGCTATCAACCGATTAACCGCGCGAACCCCCTTGAGTTTACGGGGCTTGAAAACTTCCAGAAGCTGTTTGCAACGCCCGGCTTTTGGTCGTCCTTCACCAACACGCTTGAGATTTCCATCGTCAAGCTGTTGCTGAACACGTTCATGGCGGTGTTCATTTCGCTCTTGCTGAACGAAATGGTCTCCACAAAGCTCAAGAAGCTGTCGCAGACGATTATCTATCTGCCGCACTTCATGTCGTGGGTCGTTACGGCCGGCGTCTTCCAGATGCTCTTTTCGCCTGAGACCTCCGGCTTGGTTAACCAGTTGCTGATTAAAATGGGCATCATCGATGAGGGGATCTACTTCCTCGGTGATAATGACTGGTGGCGGCTGACCTACTACATTATCAACATTTGGCATGATACCGGCTGGGGCACAATCATCTTCATGGCAACCCTGACCGGCATTGATCCCGGCATCTATGAGGCAGCGTCTATTGACGGTGCTGGCCGCTGGAAGAAGATGTGGTACATCACGCTTCCTGCTCTGGCCAACACGATCGTGACAGTGCTCGTGCTGAATCTGGCGAAGATCATGAACCTTTTCGAGAGTGTCTTCGTGCTTCAGAATGCTGCTGTCTATGAGACCTCGCAGGTGCTGCAAACGTACGTCTACTACCAGACTTTCAACGTCGGTGCACGCGTGAATTACGGCTACACGACAGCGATTGGTCTGTTCCGCTCGCTGGTGGGCATGGCGCTGGTTCTGATTTGCAATCAGATCAGCAAGAAGGTCCGCGGCCGCGGCATTGTGTAAGAAGGGAGGATGTCAAGATGCAGACAACTGTTGCAAAGGCGCCTCGCAAAGGGCATAAACAGTTCTCCGTTTTCCCGTTTGTCAATGGTCTCTTCTTCCTTCTCTTCTGCCTATTTATCCTTATTCCGCTATGGAAGGTTATTGTTGACTCCCTTGACCTGAACACAGGCTACGGCATGAAACTCTGGCCGGAAAACTTCGGTCTGGCAGGCTATCAGTCCGTATTCAGCAATCCGACGCTGCTCCGCCCATTGATGATCTCCGTTGTCACAACGGTGACGGGTACGTTCCTCGGTTTGCTGCTGTCCACGATTGGCGCGTATGTGCTGATTCAGTGGGATATGCCCGGCCGCAACTTCTTCGCCGGTATGCTGCTCTTCACGATGATTTTCCAGGGCGGCATGATTCCGACCTACATCGTCATGAAGTCGCTCGGACTGATCAACACGCTGTGGGTGGTCATCCTGATGCCTGCCATCAACGTCTATAATCTGGTGCTGATGCGCAATTTCTTTGAGGGCATCCCTACGTCGCTGTTCGAGTCTGCCACGCTGGATGGCTGCACGCCGCTGCAGATCTTCTACAAGATCGTGTTGCCGCTGTCGAAGGCTGCGCTTGCGTCTATCGGTCTGATGTTCGCCGTATCCTACTGGAACGACTATACGAACTACAAGCTCTACATCACCACCGATCAGACGCTGTACAACTTCCAGATGAAGCTCCGCTCCATCATCATGGGTTCCGACCTGCCTGCTGCCAACGGCGGCGCGGCGGAAAACACGGTGACGAACGCAGCCGTCATCGTGGCTATCCTTCCGTTTATGATTCTCTACCCGTTCCTCCAGAAGTACTTCGTCAAGGGCATCAATATTGGCGCTGTGAAGGAGTAATGACATGACAACAAGCCGCAACGGGGCGCTCCTTAATGGAATGTTCCGTTGCGGTCATTTTTTGTGAAAGGAAAAATCAGCATGACGACGATTTTTTGGGCAGGAGATTCGACTGTCAAGCAGAATTCTATTGCAACGTATCCGCAAACAGGAATCGGGCAGGTGTTTGAACGTTACACGCGGCGCTATGAGGTGCAGATTGAGAATTACGCCGAGAACGGCCGCTCCACCAAGCAGTTTATTGACGAAGGTCGGTTGGCGGTGATTTACGACCGGATTCAGGCAGGAGATTTTCTCTTCATTCAGTTCGGACATAATGATGAAAAGGTGGCAGATCCTTCGCGGTACACCGATCCGGACACGGATTTTCCTGTAAATCTGGAGAAATTCGTCAATGTTGCGCGAAATAAGCATGCGATCCCCGTGTTCATTACGCCGCTGACGCGCTATAACCGCAATGCGCCGGGTGCACTCTACACCCATGAACGCTGGGCGGAGAGCATGCGCAGAACCGCAGAACGGCTGAATGTCGCGCTGATTGATCTGACGAAAATGTCCGAAGAGCTTGTCGATGCGATGGGTGAAAAGGCACAGAGATTGTATTATATGAACCTGCCGGCAGGAATCTATCCGCATTTTCCGCAGGGACAACAGGATAATACGCATCTGCAGCCGCTGGGTGCAATGGTGTTCGGCGGACTGATTGCCGATGCATTGCATGCGCTGGGCGGTGAGTATGCGGCACTGCTGTGCGATGAATACGATCAGTGGAAGAGTGAAAACGCGATGAACGGGGCGACGGCTCCGTCAGCAAGGGAGGAATTGGAAAAATGAACGTACTCTGGACGTCTGATAATGGGGACGGGACGTACCGCAACCCGGTGATTCATTGTGATTATTCAGATCCGGACGCGATTTGTGTGGATGGCGTGTATTATCTGACTGCGTCCACCTTCAATTATGTGCCCGGATTGCCGATTTTGACGAGCACAGATCTGGTGAACTGGACGTTGCGCAATTATGCGGTTAAGCGCATTCAGGAGAAGCGCTACGATACGCCGCAGCATGCAGATGGTATTTGGGCACCTGCAATCCGCTATCATGAAGGGCGTTTCTATATTTTCTACGGTATGCCGGACGAGGGCATCTACATGGTCACTACGGAAAATCCGCTGGGCGATTGGGATGAGCCGGTGCTGGTGAAGGAAGCGAAGGGACTGATTGACCCATGTCCGCTTTGGGACGATGACGGGCGCACGTATATCATTCACGGCTATGCGAAGAGCCGCATCGGCTTCAACAGCAGGCTCGGTATTTTCCCGATTTCCGCGGATGGCAGAACGGCGTTGGCAGATGATCATTTGTTCTATGACGGCACGGTGAAGCATCCGACCATCGAGGGACCGAAGGCGTACAAGCGCGATGGCTGGTACTATATCTTTGCACCGGCTGGCGGTGTGGCGACCGGTTGGCAGGTGTGCCTGCGCAGCAGGAGCATATATGGCCCTTACGAGGACAAAGTCGTGCTCAAGCAGGGCAGCAGCGAGATCAACGGTCCGCATCAGGGCGCGTGGATTGAGACACCAGAAGGCGAAGACTGGTTTCTGCACTTCCAGAGCAAGGGGCTGTATGGGCGCGTGATGCATCTTCAGCCGATGCATTGGCAAGAGGACGGCTGGCCGTACATCGGTGTGCCGGACGAAAATCCTGTTCCGCCGGAGCAAATTGAAGCAGGCATGAACTGCGAGGCAGCGGCGCTAATTGCGAATGCGGCAGACTGCGGCATTCCGGTCACAGAATATCAGAAGCCGAAGGAAACGGCGAACGCAATTACAGGTGAAGTCGGGGATGATGATTTCCGCGGTGCACTCGGACTGCAGTGGCAGTTTATGGCGAATCCACAGCCGGATTTCTATCAGTTGGGTGACGGTGTACTGCGGCTGAATGCCAAAGCGATTCCGAATGGCGGCGACAGGTTGTGGCAGTGTCCGCAGACGCTGACGCAGAAGATCGCTTGTCCTGCATTTTTTGCGGAGACGACCGTGTCCATCGATGGACTTTGTGTTGGTGAGCAGGCAGGCGTTGGCATGGTTGGGGGACAGTACGCCTATGCTGCAGTACGCAGGAGTGAAGACAGTGTGTCGCTTGTGTATGTTATCAGTGACGGAAGTGACCATCACGAAACGGTGCTGGAGCGTGTGAAGATTGCTGATGCACCGGTGACGTTCCGTGTAACGCTCCTGCCGACATCCGACAAGACAGCAGTGACGACATTCGAATATGCGCAGGGCGGCGAATTTAAGCCGTTTGGACAGCCGTTTGAGCCTGCACGCCATACATGGGTTGGCGCGAGGCTGGCACTGTTCGCGATGCGGCTGAGCGGTGATTCGATGGATTGTGGCTATGCGGAATTCGGTGCGGTGACGGTGAAAGCGGTGGAAACATTATGAACGCGATTCAAGCGTTGCATGAGGCGCTGCTTGCGGATGATAGAACGGCTGTCCGTGCCATGCTGACGGCTGATCCGGCACTGGTTGATCAGGCGGATGATGGCGAGCCAATTAAGTTCCTTGCAGTGAAGGAATGTTCGCTGGCGATGCTGCAGAATCTGATTGAGTACGGTCCGCACATGAATCTGAACGATACGGACAGCAATGGACGCGACTTCTTGCATTATGCAGCAATGTCCGGCAGCGCGGAAAAGTGCCGCTATCTGGTGGAGTATGGCGGTATGAGTCCGCTTCGAGGTGATTTGCAGCTCGAAACGCCGTTTGATATCGCGCATGAGCATGGCTTTGCAGAACTGGAAACTTACTTTGCAGGCATTGTTGGCGCGATGTGGGAGAATACGTATCATAATCCGATTCGCTGCGGCTTTTATCCCGATCCGTCTGTCGTGCGAGTGGGGGACATGTATTACATGGTTAACTCCACGTTTACGTATTTTCCGTGCATTCCGATCAGTCAAAGCCGCGATCTTATCCATTGGCAGACAATCGGCCACGCCATTGAGAAGGCAGAATGGTCGCATCTGGAAGGGCTCGAAGCAGGGCGCGGCTGGTGGGCGCCGGATATTTCGTATAACAACGGACGGTTCTATATCTGCGCGACGCTTCGATTGAATGATCGGGAAACTGTCTGCAGGCGGCAAATGGTCGTCGCGGCAGACAAGCCCGAAGGCCCCTACAGCGAGCCGGTATTTATTGACGAGGACGGCATTGACCCGAGCATCTTCCATGATGACGATGGCAGACATTATATGCTGCTGAACCGTGGCGCACGCATCTTTGAACTTGATGAGAGCTGCACACGCAAAATCTCCGATGCGAAGCTTATCCATTACGGCAATTATGGCAGAGCACCGGAAGGCCCGCATTTGCTCAAGCACAATGGCTGGTATTACCTCTTTCAGGCAGAAGGCGGCACGGGCATGGGTCACCGCGAAACAGTCAGCCGGAGCAAGACAATCTTCGGTCCGTACATGCCAAGCCCGTATAATCCGCTTGTCCGTCAGACGGATGAGCGTGCGCTATTGCAGCGGTGCGGCCATGCCAAGCCGTTTTCCACGCAGGATGGGCGGTGGTTCCTTTGCTATCTGTGCGGACGTGCATACGACGGAAAATGGACAATGATGGGGCGCGAAACGGCACTTGATCCGTTTACATGGACGGAAGACGGCTGGCCGTTGATGAATCAAGGGAGAGACCCAAGCGTACAGCAGATTTGTCCGCTTCCGGCTGCAACACTGGAGGAACACACGGATTGGTTGACGCCGCGTCCGCCGAGGAATGGGCAAATTGCATGGCAAAAGGATGTCCTGACGATTCAGGGCGACAAGGTACCGATGTCGGATAACGCTTGCCGGTCGATCGTGCTGCGGCGGCAGACTGCGTTTGATTTCACCTTTCAGGTGACGCTGGATATTCCGCAGGATGACGGTGAGTGCGGCATTGTGTGCTACTATGATGAACGCTCGTTCTTGCAGCTCGGTGTCAGGAAGGATCATCTTTGCCTAATGTCGCAGATTGACCATAGCCATGTCGACAAAAAGCTGATGGTCAGCGACATGAAGAAGAGGAGGAGCATCACCCTGCTGTGCCGCACGAAAGGACTCAAACGCAGTTTTTATTATGTGCAGGGCAGCAAGGAGCATGAGCTGGCGGCGCTGGACAACGTTACATGGCTTTCCGATGAGGGAGTCGAGGGCGGAAAGCGTTTCACAGGCGCGATGGTCGGCGTATTTGCCATCGGGACAACCGGCGTTTTTCGGGAAATTGCTTATAAGGGGGAAAACATATGACGCATGTGTCATCAACATCAATCCTCCGCATGCTGGAGCGGCTTGACGGTGTCTGTATGCATGGCTTCGAGTTGCATGCCAACGGAAAAATCGTTGCAGAAGGCTACTGGCAGCCGTTTAGCAAGGGTCAACTGCACCGGATGTACTCGGTCAGCAAGAGCGTGGTGTCCATCGCTGTTGGTATGCTGATGAGCGAAGGAAAACTGTCACTTGAGGACAAAATCACGGATTACTTTCCGGAATACGTGCCGGATGCACCTGACGGGCGGCTGATGCGGCTGACTATCCGCGATATGCTGCGCATGGCGACGTGCCATGCTAAGACGACCTACCGTGAGGGCATTGATGACGATTGGGCGAAAACATTCTTCACGGTGCCGCCGACGCATGAGCCGGGGACGATGTTCAACTATGACACGTCTTGTTCACAGGTGCTTGCTGCCTTGGTACAGAAGCTGAGCGGTCAGCCGTTGCTTGATTTTCTGCAGGAACGGCTGTTCAAACCGCTGGGCTTTGATGATGAAGTACGCTGGCTGAAGGATCCGTCCGGCGTGCCGCAGGGCGGAACAGGGCTAATTATGTCGCTGCGCGACCTCGGCAAGTTGGGACAGTGCGTCATGAACGGCGGTGATGGACTGATTCCGGCGGACTACATCCGTCAAGCGACATCGCGCCAGATTCTGACATACGCGCAGACACCGCGTGAGGAACAATACGGCTACGGCTATCAGTTCTGGATGATGCGCTGCGGCTGGGCGATGTACGGCATGGGCGGACAGTACATGATCGCATGTCCTGAAAGGAATGTGATGCTGTGCACCATCGCCGATACACGTCTGCAGGGCAATGTGCAAACGATATGCGATGCATTTTTCGAGGAGATCATTGCGCATATCGATGAAGAAGGCAATCCTGAGGATGATGCGCGCTTGGAGGCAGTGCTGAGCAATTTGCAGGTGCTGGCAGTCAAGCATTCCGGCGGAGAATGGATTTCTGGCACGGAGCGTTACGCAATGCAGGGCAATTCTGCGCTTTGCCAGGTGGAACTTTCTGAGGACAGCATGACGCTGTATTGGCAAGACAAGGCAGAACGGTTACATTGGAATGGCTTTGGTAAATGCACGCCTGGGCAGTGGTCGGACGGCGTGCCGACGCTCACCAGTGCAGGGTTGACGGAGGATGGTGCGCTTTATGTGCGCGTACAGCGAATCGGCGATGCACCGTGTGGCGCGGAAATTGACTGCTACCGGAAGGAAGGCACCATCAGCCTGCGCATGAGGAAGTGCTCAAACCCGGAAACGAACCGCTACGAGGGTATCTTCTGGGGCGTCAAGGCATAGGCAATACCGCATAATTTGGCAGCACCGCAAATGTGCCTTTTGTGTCATCTGAGGCGGTGAACTATAAGAAAAGACGCAGGATTTCTCCTGCGCCGAAGGGCATCACGCATCAATTTTAAGAGTGGATTTCTTCCAGATTTTTGTGAAGTAGAGTGCAAGCAGAATTGCCGCGGCAAGTCCATTTGACACGACGACAGAATACCAGATGCTCCGAACGCCCAGATGCAGCACATTCTCGCAGAAGGCGATGGTGGCGAAGCGGAAAATCCACAGCCGTGCAACGTCGACCGCAACTGGAAGTGCTGTATGACCGCTGCCTTGGAACAATCCACGCGTCGCATCGTGCACGCTGTTCGTCCAGCACCAGAACGAGATGATCGACAGGTAATCGGCAGCGAGCGGGATGACGTCCGCCTCATCAGTGAAGATACTGACAATGGCAGTTGACACGACCGGACGCGAGAGGATGAGTCCGCCGGCAAGCAGGAAGGCCAGTGCCATGCCGACACTCAGCTTGTAGCATTTTTCGGCACGTTCGGGCTGCTTGGCGCCGATGTTCTGCGCAACGATGGTGCTCACGGCGCTGCCGATCCCGGTGGAAGGCATGGAAAGCAGCCCATTGATCTTGTTTGCAATGCCGTATGCAGCCATCGCCATTTTACCGTAGTAGTTGACGTTGCGCGACATCAGAATAAAGCCGAACTGCATGAAACTGGAGCCGAGCGCCGTCGGAAGACCGATGCGGACGATATCGTACAGGCAGGTTTTGTCAGGACGGAGGTAGCGACGTTCGAAGCAGATGGGCTCATCGCGGCGGACACACAGCAGCACGAAGGCAATACTTGCCGGAATAAGTTTTGCCAGCACGGTTGCAAGCGCGGCACCGGCGGAATTCAGATGGAACGTGAGCATCAGCAGCGGGTCAAGCACCATGTTCGCCAGAATGCCGAGCAGATTGAGCAGCATCGGGCGCACCGTGTCGCCCTGCGACTGTCGGATGGCCTGATAGATGTTCACCATGAACAGAAATGGCATATCGAGGATGACGATACGCATGTAAATAACGGCATGCTCGTAGTAATCCTGCGTTGCACCCATCCAGTTGACAATAGCAGGTGTTGCCATTGCCATCACGGCGGCGCAGAAGACGGCGAAGAGCATCGCAACAGTGAAAATCTGGTTTGCAATTTTCTTCGCTTGTTCTGCTTTGCCTGCGCCGATGTATTGGCTGATCATGACTGCACCGGCGACGGTCACGCCACTGCCGAAGCTGACGACTGTGCTTTGCACCGGGCTGACAAGGTTGATGGCAGCAAGATAATCAACGCCGAGCTTGCCGAGCCAGAAGGTGTCGGTCATGTTGTACATCGTCTGCAGAAAACTGTTGGCAACGACGGGAATTGCGATGGAGAAAACAGCCTTGACGAGTGAACCGTGCAGAATCAGCGCAGGATTTCCTTTCGTGTGTTTCATGCGTGACCTCCTCAAAATGTTCATCTTCAGGGGACGACTCATTATACAGCTTTTTTTCAAAAAATGAAAGCGCTATCATGACAAAAACGGGGATTTTCGCAAATTTTCGAGCGAATAAAAACGCGCGGGTCATCCCGCAGAAGGAGCAAAAACAATGGATATTCAGCAGTACTTTCAGCATTATCTGGCAGGCTATACGCCTTACAAGAAGTATTGGAACTACGAGGACGGTTGCATCCTGAAGGCGTGCATTGACCTGTATCAGGCGACAGGAGACCGTCTGTACCGAGATTTTGTGATTGACTACGTGTCCGCCTATGTCGATGAGGATGGCAAGGTCATCAATTATGAGATGCGGCAGTACAACATTGACTCGATCAACAGCGGCAAAGCACTTTTCTTCGCGTACGATGAGACGGGCGAGGAACGTTACCGCAAGGCGATTGAGTTCCATATGCAGCGGCTTCGTGAGCATCCGCGGTGTGCATGCGGCAACTTCTGGCATAAGCAGCTGTATCCGAATCAGATTTGGCTGGATGGACTGTACATGGCACAGCCGTTCTATATGGCGTATGAGGCGAAGTTCGACAGCATGGCGAATGTTGCGGATATTGTCAGTCAGTTCAAAAACGTGCGCAAGTACCTCTACAATGCCGAGAAGGGTCTGAACTACCACGCGTATGACGAGGCAAAGGTGCAGTTCTGGGCAGACAAGGAAACCGGTCTGTCGAAGAACTTCTGGCTGCGCTCGACCGGCTGGTATCTGATGGCGTTGATTGATTGCATCGGGCTGTGTTCGGAGCAACTTTATGAGCATTACCGTGCACTGGTGGACATCTTCCGTGAGAGCATGCGCGGTGTGCTGCAGTATCAGGCGGCGGATGGGCTGTTCTATCAGGTGATTGACCATCCGGATGCGGAAGGCAACTACACGGAAACGTCGGGCTCTTCGATGATTGCTTACAGCTTGCTCAAGGGCGTGCGGCTCGGCGTGCTCGATGCAGAAAAGTATCTACCCATCGGGCAGCAGGTGTTCGAGAGCCTTGTCAGCAATAAGCTTAAGGCAGAGGAGGACGGTGTTGTCCGCCTGACGGATATCTGCTGGGTGGCAGGGCTCGGACCGGACAAAAATCCGCAACGTGACGGCTCGGTCGCATACTATCTGTCTGAGCCGAAGAAGTCGGACGATAGCAAGGGCGTCGGACCGTTCATCATGGCGTACAGCGAATACATTCGGACAAAGTGAGGAGCATGTCAATGAAAATTCAAATGATGCTTGTTGAAGCACGCAGCGCTTCCTTTCAATTGGAAGACGGCGGACTGTATCAGACGGCGAAGCCGTATCGTATTTACTTGAATGGTCAGGATGCAGGCACAATGAAAACAGTTGTGACATCGCTGTACCATTTGCAGCCGGATACGGAATACACGCTGATGGTGCGTGACGGCGATGATGTGGTCGGGCAGTACGATTTCCATACGAAGAAGGAAAGCTACACGCTCAATGTCCATCAGTTCGGTGCGGTCGGCGACGGCGTGCATGATGATACATCGGCAATTCAGACGGCTATTCTGTATTGTCCGCCGGATGGGCGCGTGTTGATTCCGGCAGGTCATTATCGCGTGCTGCCGCTGACGCTGAAAAGCCATCTGCACCTTGAAATCGCGAAGGATGCAGTGCTGCAGCTCGAAACAGACCGCAGCAAATTCCCGGTTCTGCCTGGCATGATTCTTTCTCAAGATGAGACGGACGATCTGAACCTCGGCACGTGGGAAGGCAATCCGCTGGATATGTACGCGGCGATGGTGAACGCTATTGATGCCGAGGATATCGTGCTGTATGGCGAAGGCGTGCTGGATGGTCAGGGCGACAAGAGCGATTGGTGGGTAAACTGCAAGCAGCGGCGCGGTGCGTGGCGTCCAAGGATGCTGTTCCTGAATCACTGCCGCAATGTGACGGTGCAGGGCGTGACGTTCTGCAATTCGCCGTCGTGGCATCTGCAGCCATATTTCTCCTCTGAACTGCGCTTCGTGAACATCCATGTAAATGCGCCGGCGAACAGCCCGAATACGGATGGCTTTGATCCGGAAAGCTGTGATGGCGTTTTGCTGGCAGGGGCGCATTTCTCGCTGGGGGACGACTGCATTGCCATCAAGTCCGGCAAGCTGTATATGGGTCATCGGTACAAAACGCCGTGCAGAAACATCGAAATCAGCCATTGTTTGATGGAAAATGGTCACGGCGGCATGACGTGCGGCAGCGAAATGGCTGGCGGCATCGAGCATGTCCATCTGCACGACTGCCTGATGCGCAACACTGACCGCGGTCTGCGCATCAAGACACGGCGCGGACGTGGCGAGCAGGGTGTGATTGATGATATCACATTCGAGCATGTCGTCATGGAGCATGTCGGGACGCCTTATGTTGTCAACTGCATGTATTTCTGCGACCCGGATGGCAAGAGCGAGTACGTGCAGAGCCGCGAAAAGCAGCCGGTTGACGAGCGTACGCCGCGCATCGGCAAAATTGCCTTCCGCAACGTTATGGCAACGGGCGTGACCTGCGCAGGCTACTTCCTTGGTCTGCCGGAGCAGCCGATTGAGGCGGTTACCATGGAGCATGTATCCATCGTCTGTGACGAGAACGCCGCACCCATGCAGCCTGCTATGGCAAACGGTGTCCCGCGTGTATCCCGCAAAGGGCTGACAGCCATCAACGTGGGCAAAATCACGATGAAGGACGTTGCCATCACCGGCAACAAGGGCGCGAAGCTCGAATGCGAGAATGTGGGCGAAGTTGAGTGAAAAGTGTAATGTACAATGTGCAATTGTAAATTGCTTTAGGGATTCACAGAAATGCCGGCTTGTGATATAATAGCATTGGTTTCACCATCGGGGATGGGGAATTGATGAATGGAGGTTGCTTGATGAACACGCCGATCAGAAAGACGAAAATCGTCTGCACCATGGGACCGAATCTGTTCGAGAAGCATTTGATTGCACCGCTGATGAAGGCCGGTATGGATGTCGCACGTTTTAACTTTTCTCACGGCACATACGAAAGCCATCAGAATTATTACGATGAGGTATGCCGCATCCGCGATGAGCTGGGTCTGCCGGTTGCGACGATGCTGGACACAAAGGGTCCGGAAATCCGCGTCCGCACGTTCAAAGAGGGACATGTAACGCTCAAGGCAGGTCAGATGTTCACCTTGACAACGAACGAAATTGAGGGTGACGAAACTCGCGTTTCCATCACCTACAAGGATCTGCCAAAGGATATCTCTGTGGGTAGCAGCATCCTGATTGATGACGGCTTGATTGGCATGCAGGTGGAGTCTATCAACGATACGGAAATCATCTGCCATGTGCTGAACGGCGGCGTTGTCAGCAACAACAAGGGTGTCAACATCCCTAATGGTCATTTGTCCATGCCGTTTATCAGCGAAAAAGATCGGCAGGATATTCTGTTTGCCATCAAGAACGGCTATGACTTCATTGCAGCATCCTTTACGCGCTCGGCGGAGGATATTATGCAAATCCGCCATATCCTGCAGGAAAACAACTGCACGACCATCAATATCATTGCGAAGATTGAAAATATGGAAGGTGTCGAGAATATCGACGAAATTCTTCGCGTGGTCGATGGCATCATGGTGGCGCGCGGTGATCTGGGCGTTGAAGTGCCGCTGGAGGAAGTTCCGAGCCTGCAGAAGAAGCTCATTCAACGCACGATTGCAGCCGGCAAGCCGGTTATTACTGCGACGCAGATGCTTGATTCCATGATCAAGAATCCTCGCCCGACCCGCGCCGAGGCGACTGACGTGGCAAACGCCATTTACGACGGCACAAGCGCCATTATGCTGTCCGGCGAATCGGCAGTCGGCGCGTATCCGGTGGAGGCGGTTGAAACGATGGTGCGCATTGCACTGCGTGCCGAGAAGGACTTGGACTATATTCGCCGATTCTCCCGCGATGACGGCGAATCTACCGATGTGACGAACGCCATCAGCCATGCGACGGTGACATCCGCGCACGACCTGAATGCCAGCGCGATTATCACGGTCACGAAGTCCGGCGAGACAGCGCGAATCCTTAGCCGCTATCGCCCGGCATGCATTATTGTCGGGTGCACGATGGAAAAGCATGTTTGGCGTCAGCTGGCGCTTTCGTGGGGTACAGTGCCGCTGATGATTGCGGAGGAGAGCAACACAGATGACCTCTTCGAGCATGCGGTCGATGCTGCCGTAAAGAAGCAACTGGTGCATGACGGCGAGCTGGTCGTGCTGACTGCCGGTGTGCCGCTGGGCATTTCCGGCACGACGAACCTGATGAAGGTGCACGTTGTTGGTCATCTGCTGGCGCAGGGCATCGGTCTGCACGGCGGCAAGGTGGTTGCGCCGCTTTGCGTCATTCACGACTACGAGAAGGATGCGGCGGACTTCAAGTCAGGCGATGTCATGGTTTGCCATCAGACAACACGCGATATGTTCTCCATGCTGCGCAAGGCATCAGCCATTGTGCTGGAGGATGACAACCCCGAAGGACACGGCGCGATTGCCGGCATGTCGCTTGATATTCCGGTCATCATCGGCGCGAAGAACGCGACGTCCATTCTGAAAACCGGCGCAGTTGTCACGGTCAACGGCGAAAAGGGTACGGTGAATGCGAATTGACGCTGACGATTGACGGACGGCAGTTCCCGGATGGTCAGGCAGTTCATCGCATGCTGAAAACGCTTTTGCAACTTCCGGCTTATTATGGCGGAAATGCCGATGCACTCTGGGATGTCCTGAGCGAACGGAACGAGCCGGTGAATCTGCAACTGCTGTCGATGGGCGGCGAAGAAACGGCTGCAACGCTCCGCAAGGTGGCGCGCGTGGTGAAGGCACTTGGCGGTCAGGTCGAAATCGACTGACGCACAGTAGAAAGGAAGCATGAACAATGCGCTGCTCCTGCAAAGAATGCGGAACCTACATGATTCAGGCAGAAAGCGATCATCTCGGCTGCGTCTGCCCGGACTGCGGCTATCGTTGCAATGACTGCCTCGGCACGAACACCGTTGTCGGGCGCGAATCCCTGAATGCACTCCGGAACGATCCTCGCTTTGACCCGGACGCACTCTATCAGCATGCATTCGGTCCGAAAGAGGAAGAAGAGGAAGAAGAATACTGAAACCTCCGAACATAAAAGACACAGCCGCAACAGAGACATCACTCTGCTGCGGCTGCTTTTATAGGTTTACAGCGTTACGCCGGTCTTGAAAATTGCGAGGTCATGGAAGCCGTTGCGTTCGGAGCATACGAGACGTCCGGAGGCAGTCGCGAGAACATCCTCCATCAGCGCGGCGGAAAGCTCCGGTAGCGTCTTGCCGTCGGATAGAAGTTGACCGGCGTTGAAGTCAATCCAGCCATGCTTCTTTGTGGCAAGTGCCGTGTTAGTGGAAATTTTGAGTGTCGGCACGGGGCAAGCGAAAGGTGTCCCGCGTCCGGTGGAAAACAGCACAATCTGTGCACCTGCCGAAGCCAGCGCCGTTGCTGCAACGAGGTCGTTTCCAGGCGCGGACAGCAGATTCAGACCGGGTGTCCGGACACGTTCGCCATATGCAAGCACATCGCACACGGGAGAGAAACCGCTCTTCTGCGTGCAGCCGAGCGCTTTGTCCTCAAGGGTGGAGATGCCGCCTGCCTTGTTACCGGGCGAGGGATTTTCGTAAATCGTCTGGTGGTGTTCTTCAAAATAACGCTTGAAATCGTTGATGAGGTGCACGGTTTTGTCAAACAGCTCGCGTGTGCTGCAACGATCCATCAGGATGGTCTCTGCGCCGAACATCTCCGGAACCTCAGTCAGGATGGTCGTGCCGCCCATGCCGCAAAGCATGTCGGAGAAACCGCCGATGACGGGATTTGCCGTAATGCCGGAGAAACCGTCTGAACCGCCGCACTTCAGCCCGATGACGAGCTTGCTGGCAGGGCAGGGAACACGCTGCTCATTGCGCATCTGATCGGCAAGCTCAGTGAGGAGCTTCATTGCTTCGGTGAATTCGTCCTCGACCTGTTGGCAGATGAGAAAGCGAACGCGGGACTTGTCATAGTTGCCCATGTGCTCTTCGATGATGGCTGCGCTGGAATTTTCGCAACCGAGTCCGAGCACGAGTACGCCGCCGACATTCGGGTGAGTTGCAAGATCAGCAAGAATCGTCCGCGTATTCTCCTGATCGTCACCCATCTGCGAGCAGCCGTACGGGTGCGGGAAGGCACAGACACATTCGACACCGCCGCCGACAAGCGACTGCGCGGCACGCTCAAGCTGACGGGCAATGTCATTGACGCAGCCGACCGTCGGCAGAATCCACAGCTCATTGCGTACGCCGACACGGCCGTCCTTGCGCGGATAGCCCATGAACGTCCGCACGGGAAGCTTCTGCACAGTCGGGTTGGTCGGGTGATATTCATAGCTCAGTTCGCCGGAAAGACCGGTGTGTAGGTTGTGGACATGCACGTGCGCACCAGCAGCAATGTCCTCTTTGGCGTAACCGATGGGGAAGCCATACTTGATGACGTGCTCATCCTTGGCAATCGGGCAAAGCGCAACCTTGTGCCCGGCGGGAATGTCGCTTTGGATGGTCAGCGCGATGCCATCCACCGTCACTTCCTGACCGCAAGAAAGGGCACAGAGCGCGACAGCAACGTTATCCGCAGGGGTGATGCGAAGCAACTCAGCCATGGTTCACACTCCGAATTTCTCGTTCATGACGGTTTGCATGCCCTTGGCGAGAATTTCACGCAGAGACGCGTCGACAGATTCCACCAGTCCGGGCACCTTGCACAGGTCGGGTCCGAAGAAGGATTCGTTCGACAGGAACTCCTTTGCCTGCTGTTCGGGCTCCTCATTGGAGGTGTTCGCGAAGAATTCCAGCACGGACGCGTCGTCCTGCAGATAATACGGCTGACCATTGCGCTGGCATTCCAGACGGCCGTCGCCGGTCAGCTTGCCGCCGCGATACAGGCTCATCAGGCTGGCGAGCGAGAACGTCAGATGCTCAGGCAGTTTGCCGGTCTGTTCGACATAGCCCAGCAGCGAGGGCATGCAGCGCGCACGCCACTTCGACACGCTGTTCAGGCAGATGGACAGCAGGGCATGCTTGATGTAGGGATTACGGAAACGACCGGTGACCGCCTCGGCGAATGCCATCAGATCTTCCTTGGGCAGCGTGAGCGTTGGAATAACCTCGTCGTAGAGCGTCTTCTGCATGAAGGTCGCAATCATCGAGTCGTTCATGGCATCGAGCACGATGTCATAGCCGCACTGGAATGCCGCAGGCACGAAGGACGTGTGCGCACCGTTGAGGATACGAACTTTGCGCTGCTTGTAGGGCTTCTGATTGTCTGTGAAGATGACGGGCATGCCGCACTGAGGCAACGGCAGTTCATCGGACAGGTCGCGCGGAGATTCGATGACCCATAGACCGAAGGGCTCGGCAGTGTCGAGCAGGTTATCCTGATAGCCAAGCTTGTCCCAGATGGCCTGATCCTCGCCGCGCGGATAGCCGGTCACGATGCGGTCAACCAGCGTTGATGTGAACACGCAGGCGTTGTCCAGCCACTGTTCGAAGCGCTCACCAAGGTTCCACAGCTTCGCGAGGCGCTTGACGCACTTGCGCAGCATGATGCCGTTGTCGTCAATCAACTCAACAGGCAGGATAATCAGCCCTTTGTCCTCGGCATAATCAAATGCTTCCGCACGCTCGAAGAGGAACTTTGTCAGCTTGCCGGGATAGGACTTCGGCGGGCAGAGAGAGAATTCATCGGACTCATCGAGAACGATGCCGGCTTCGGTCGTGTTGCTGACGATAAAACGCAGCGTCGGCACCTTGGCATAGGCAGCATAGCGGTCATACTCGTTATAGGAATCGACTGCGTCAGACACGGATGTGACCACGCGCGTCTGCTCGACCGGCTGACCGTCCACAAGACCGCGCAGCATGACCGTGTAGCGGTAATCCTGCTCTTTGAAGGCAGGGAAAAGCTTGCCCACGGAAATCGGCTTGACCAGCACAACAGAGCCGTTGAAATCGCTCCGTTCATTGGCAAAGTCAATCATGTAATCGACGAAAGCGCGAAGGAAGTTGCCCTCGCCAAACTGCAGCACCTTCACAGGACGCACCGGCGCCTTGACCATGGCGGCATTCAGACGTTCCATATTGATATTCCCTCCGTTTTAGTAGGCATGTAAGCGATTACAATTCGCACAGCCCTATTGTACTCTCTTTTCCTTCATCCGTCAATGGGAAAGCTGCTTTTTTCTGAATTTACTGACAATTCATGAAAAAGTGATAGAAAATGGCCACTTTTCATGGGAAAAACGAGTGAAAAAAGTGAATCAGTACTTGCCAAATGACCTGAAACTGTGTATAATGTGGATTGAAAAAGAAATGGAAGTGTTTACACACCCAGAAAGGAACGGGATGGGCTTGAATATCTATGATATATCCCGTCATGCAGGGGTATCCATTGCAACGGTGTCACGCGTGCTGAACAACAGTCCGCATGTGTCCGAGGCAACGCGCCGCAAGGTCATGAAGGTGATCGAAAGCTGCGGTTATGTACCGAATGCCTTTGCGCGGGGACTTGGGCTGAACACCATGAAGACCATCGGACTGCTCTGTCCGGATGCGTCCGACCCGTATTTGGCACGTGCATTGGCATACTTGGAACGGGCATTTCGTCAGAAGCACTATGACTGTCTGCTGTCTTGCACCGACCGTGACTTGGCAGCACGCCAGCAGGGCGTTGAGCAGCTTGTGAGCCGCCATGTTGACGGCATGGTTCTCATGGGTTCGACTTTCATCGAGGAGGATGCGGATAACAATGAGTACATCCGTCAGGCAGCATCGATGCTGCCGGTGGTGATGCTCAACGGCTCGTTCCAATGTCCGAATGTGTACTGTGTAATCTGTGATGATGAGCGTGCGATGAAGGAAGCCATGGGTCAGTTGCTCGATTCAGGCTGCAAACGTGTGCTGTATCTGTATCATTCGGCGAATAACTCTGGTCAGCGGAAGCTGTCAGGATGCAGAGATGCACTCGTTGAGCACGGTATGGCGGTTGATGAATCGCTTTTCCGTCATTTCGAGGACGACAAGTTCAGCATACATGCGGTGCGCGATTATCTGCTGTCGCTGGAAAAGGATGGGCTGCAGTTTGATGCTGTTCTGACGAGTGAGGACGTAATGGCGGTCGGTGCGATGAAATTCGCACAGGCGACTGGCAAACATGTGCCGGATGATTTGAGCATCATCGGCTACAACAACAGCAACGTTTGCCTGTGCACGGAGCCGGAGCTGACGAGCGTGGACAACCGTCTGCCTGCCATCTGCGACCGAATCGTCGAGACGATGCTTGGTGCGCTTGAAGGACGTGAAATGCCGGAAAAGACGGTTTTCACCGCCGAAATCATCCGCAGAGGTTCAAGCAAGTAAAGGTTGCTTTTCCCCGCATGGTGCGGTTTGTATAAACGACAATTCATTTGAAGGGAGCTCATTGAAATGACCACTTTCATGAATGAGGATTTTCTGCTGAACACGGAGACGGCACGCAAGCTCTATCACGAGTATGCGGCATCTTGCCCGATCATCGACTATCACTGCCATATCAGCCCGAAGGAAATTTGGGATGACCATCGCTTCGAGAATATCACGCAGGTCTGGCTGGGCGGCGACCATTACAAGTGGCGTCTGATGCGCTGCGCAGGTGTGGATGAATACTACATCACCGGAGGCGCGAGCGACTACGAGAAGTTCTGCAAGTGGGCAGATGTCGTCGGCAAGGCAATCGGAAATCCGTTGTATCACTGGACGCACCTTGAGCTGCAGCGTTTCTTTGGCTATCACGGCACGCTGAGCGCAAAGACAGCGGATGAGGTGTGGAAGATTGCGAATGAGACGCTTCAGAAGCCCGGCTACACCACTCGCGGCCTGATTGCAATGAGCAACGTCGAGACCATCTGTACGACGGATGATCCGATTGATACGCTGGAGTATCATCAGAAGCTGCTGGCGGACAAATCCTTCAAGACGAACGTGCTGCCGGCATGGCGTCCTGACAAGGCAGTCAACATCGAGAAGCCGGATTTCATGACGTATATTGGCAAGCTCGAAAAGGCGGCGGAGATGGAAATCCGCACGTTTGCCGACTTGAAGGCTGCACTCGAAAAGCGGATGCACTACTTCCATGAGAACAATTGCCGCCTGTCCGACCACGGTCTGAATTACGTTGTCTATGAGCCGGCGGATGATGCAGTCATCGAAGGTATCTTTGCGAAGAAGGCGGCAGGGGAGACGCTGACGGATAAGGAAGTCGCCCAGTACAAGACGGCCGCCATGCTCTTCTTTGCTCAGCAGTACAAGAAGCTGAACTGGACGATGCAGCTTCACTACGGCTGCCGCCGCGACAACAACAGCGTTATGTTTGCAAAGCTTGGTCCGGATACCGGCTATGATACCATCAACAACTATGCGCCGGTTGATCAGCTTGCGGCGTTCATGGGTGCGGTGGAATCGGCATCCGGCCTGCCTCGCACGATTCTCTATTCGCTCAATCCGGCGGATGATCAGGCGATTGACACGCTTTGCGGCTGCTTCCAGTCCTCCGAGGCGGTTGGCAAGATTCAGCATGGATCAGCATGGTGGTTCAATGACCACTTCACCGGCATGACGAATCAACTCACGAGCCTCGCAAATCTGGGCTATCTTGCTGGCTTTGTCGGTATGCTGACGGACAGCCGTTCCTTCCTGTCCTATCCGCGCCACGAGTATTTCCGCCGCATCCTGTGCCGTTTGCTGGGCGAATGGGTGGAGGATGGTCGTTTCCCGCAGGATTACGACATCCTCGGCGACATCGTCCGCGGTATCTCCTGCGATAACGCACGTGCATACTTTGGTTTCCCGACCAAGTGAGCTTCTGCCGGACAGTCAAGCGGACCGTCCGGCATTTTGATTGATGGGAAACGTTTTTGTGCTGGTGGTTGCGAAGCGGAGCGCATAAGCGTATAATATCATTATTCCGGAAGAAACGGAAAATGCTTCTATAAGGAGAAATAAAGCAATGTATCGCAAGAATGCATGGGAAAACCTTGAAGCAAGCGAGAAGGAAAAGCTTTCCGCCTTTGCTGAGGATTATAAGGCATTTCTGGATGCTGGCAAAACGGAACGAGAGTGTGTGACGGAAGGCATTCGTCAGGCGAAGGCGAAGGGCTTTGTCGATCTGATGGACGTCATCAAGGAAGGTCGGCAACTCAAGCCCGGCGACCGCGTGTACCGCGCATGGATGAACAAGGACATCATGCTGTTCGTCATCGGCAAGAAGCCGATCGAATGCGGCATGAATATCCTCGGCGCGCATATCGACTCGCCGCGTATCGATATCAAGCAGAATCCGCTGTATGAGGATGAACATCTGGCGTATCTCGATACGCATTATTACGGCGGCATCAAGAAGTATCAGTGGGTTGCGCTGCCTCTGGCGCTTCACGGCGTTGTTGTAAAGAAGGACGGTTCGACTGTCACGCTGAATATTGGTGAAAAGGCGTCTGATCCGGTCTTCTATATCTCCGACCTGCTGATCCACCTTGCAGGCGACCAGATGAGCAAGACGGCAGCGAAGGTCATCGAGGGCGACAGCCTGAACATCATCATCGGCAGCGAGCCGAAGAAGGATGAAGAGAAGGATCCGGTCAAGACGGCGGTGCTGGAGATCCTTCAAAAGGAATACGGCATCGAAGAGGAGGACTTCATCTCCGCAGAACTCGAGGCTGTTCCGGCTGGCGCAGCACGCGACCTCGGCTTTGACCGCAGCCTGATTATGGCATATGGGCATGATGACCGCGTGTGTGCGTATCCGTCCATGATGGCTGTGCTCAATTACGAGGGTACGCCGGACTACACGCTTGCGGCGGTGCTGACGGACAAGGAAGAAATCGGCAGCGTCGGCGCGACAGGCATGGCAGCAATGTACTTCGAGAATACCATGGCAGAAATGGTTGCCTGCATGGAAGGCGGAGAAAAGCCCTTGACGCTTCGCCGCTGCCTGCAGAACAGCCGCATGCTGTCCAGCGACGTCAGCGCGGGCTTTGACCCGAATTACGCAGGCGTCTTCGAGAAGCGCAATTCGTCCATCGTTGGTAACGGTGTGACGTTCAACAAGTTTACCGGAAGCCGTGGCAAGAGCGGCTCGAACGATGCCAATGCTGAATTTGTTGCACAGGTTCGCAGAATCTGCGATGACGCGAATGTTTGCTGGCAGACGGCTGAACTGGGCAAGGTTGATGCTGGCGGCGGCGGAACGATTGCGTACATCTGTGCCAAGTATGGCATGAATGTGATTGACTGCGGTTTGCCGGTGCTGAGCATGCATGCACCGTGGGAGGTCATCAGCAAGGTTGACCTGTGGGAGGAATACAAGTGCTATCGCGCATTCCTGGAGAATGCAGCGGAATAAGCCATAGAAAACACTCCGCACCCTCAAATTGGGGATGCGGAGTGTTTATGTGCGGTAATGCCTTCATTGCTCGTAATCAGGTATGGCTGCCAAGTATCTGTCAGCTTTGTCAGCGACCATGCAGCATTGGCAGGGCTGGTAGAAGGGAGGACGATTGCCTCAAGTCCGGCTGTTTCCTTCAGGTAACGGGCGTACAGGGTGCCTGCGAGCTTGCCGTTGCATAGAATGCGCTGAATATTTGCTTGCAGGAGAATGACGGAAAGGTCGACAGGCACAGCATGACGTACGGATGCGTCCGCAGAACCGCTAATTTCGCAGGAAGCAATGGCATCCCAAAGAGCGAGATGATGCGCCAGGAGGAGTTGCTTCTTGTCCGCAATGGTCATGGGCAGCGGCTCATCGTAAACAGCCGAAAGCATTGCCCAGAAGCGGTTGCGAGGATGACCGTAGTAGAAGCCGGTTTCACGGCTCTGGACAGATGGAAAACTGCCAAGAATCAGTGTCGTGGACTGCTCGTCAAACACGGGCGGAAATGGATGGAGCACCATTAGTCCTCCAAAATGATGCGTGGATTCTCCGTGCTTGGGCGGTACATGACGAAGCGTCGGCCGATGCACTGCACAGGTTCTGCTCCCAATTCGCGACACAGTTCCGTGATGGCTTCGCGAGCCGTCAGCGGACAGCCCTGCTGCACGGCGCACTTAATCAGCTCACGTGCCTCAAGGGCATCACTTGCCTGCTTGATGGTGCCAGGCACGATGCCGTCCTTGCCGACATAGAGGATTGTTTCCATGGTATTTGCCATGCTGCGGAGCATGGCGCGCTGTTTACTGTTCATTCGTTTCACCCTTACTCAACAAAATCAAATTCCATGTCGATGATGCGGACAGTATCGCCTTCCTTGGCGCCTGCCTGACGAAGTGCATCAATCACGCCCCACTTGCGGAGTGTGCGGTGGAACCAGTTCATCGATTCCTCATCATCGAAATTCACGGAGTCAATCAGGCGCTGCATCGAAGGTCCGACAACCTCATAGACTGCATTGTCACGGACGACCTCGAAGCCGCCTTCACTGACTGCATCGACAAAGCTGACTTCTTCCTCATAGTGGACAATCGGCGGCAATTGTTCGAGCATTGCCTCGGTTTTGTCCAATAGCGGCTCGAAGCCCTGATGTGTTGCGGCGGAGACGACGAACACAGGATAATCCAAGCCCTGTTCCGCCAGCAGCGCCTTGAGCCGATTGACGTTTTCAGCAGCGGTATCTTCATCGAGCAGATCCGCTTTGTTGCACACGACAATCTGCGGACGCTGCGCCAGCTCGCCGTAGTTTGCCAGCTCGTGGTTGATGGTCTTGAAATCATCAAGCGGGTCGCGCCCTTCGCTGCCAGCAATATCAATGACATGCAGCAGCAGCCGCGTGCGCTCTACATGGCGCAGGAAGTCGTGACCGAGTCCGGCGCCGTCCGAAGCACCCTCAATCAGACCGGGAATGTCCGCCATGACGATGTCCTTGCCGTGGCGGCGGACAATGCCAAGATTCGGCGTGATTGTCGTGAAGTGATAATTGCCGATTTTAGGCTTGGCACTCGTAACGATGGACAGAATGGTTGACTTGCCGACGTTTGGATAGCCGACAAGGCCGACATCAGCGATGGTCTTGAGCTCCAGCAGGAAGGTGTACACTTCCGTCTTGATACCAGGCTTGGCGAAGTTGGGTGCCTGACGGGTCGGCGTGGCAAAATGCCGGTTGCCCCAGCCGCCGCGTCCGCCGTGCAGGATGGTGCGCGTTTCGCCGGGTGTATCCATGTCCGCGACAACAGCACCGGATTCGGCATCACGGATGACCGTTCCGACAGGTACCTTGATGAGCAAATCTTCACCGCGCTTACCTGTGCAGCCGCCTGCCGCACCGTCAACACCGTTTTCTGCCGTGTACTTGCTCCTGAAGCGGAAATCGAGCAGCGTGTGCATATTCATGTCGGCATAGAAGTTGATGTTGCCGCCGTTGCCGCCGTCGCCGCCGTCAGGTCCGCCGTTCAGCACGAATTTTTCGCGGTGGAACGAGGTGCTGCCGTTACCGCCGTTGCCTGCCTTGCAGGTGATTTTTACATGGTCGACAAAGTTACCCATAAAACCTCCGATCAGGGATGAACCTTAGTTACGCAGGGAATGCAGCGGCGCGGGAATGCGACCGCCGCGCGCAACGAATGCTTCGCTGGAATAGGGATTGACCGGCATAACAGGCGCGAAGCCAAGCAGTCCGCCAAATTCAACCGTGTCGCCTGCCTTCTTGCCGACAGCAGGAATCACGCGGACGGCGGTCGTCTTGTTGTTGACCATGCCGATGGCGGCTTCATCTGCGATGATGCCGGAAATGGTTGCAGCAGTCGTGTCGCCGGGGATGGCGATCATGTCCAGACCGACGGAGCAGACGCACGTCATGGCTTCGAGCTTCTCCAGCGTGAGTGCGCCGGCGGAGGCAGCTTCAATCATGCCGATATCTTCGCTGACAGGGATGAAAGCGCCGCTGAGTCCGCCAACGTGGTTGGATGCCATGACGCCGCCCTTCTTGACGGCATCGTTCAGCAGTGCAAGTGCGGCAGTTGTGCCAGGTGCACCAGCCATCTCCAGCCCCATTTCTGTTAGCACATGCGCGACAGAGTCACCACGGGCGGGTGTGGGTGCAAGGGAAAGGTCGACAATGCCAAAGGGGATATTCAGGCGGTTCGATGCCTCACGGGCAACCAGCTGACCGACACGCGTAATCTTGAAGGCTGTTTTCTTGATGGTTTCTGCGACGACATCGAAGGGCTGCCCCTTGACACTTTCCAGTGCGCGCTTGACGACGCCGGGACCTGATACGCCGACATTGATGGCACATTCCGGTTCGCCCGGACCGCAGAAAGCGCCGGCCATGAAGGGGTTGTCCTCCACGGCGTTGCAGAACACAACGAGCTTTGCGCAGCCCAAACCGTCCGTGTCGGCAGTCAGTTCAGCCGTTTTTTTGATGATTTCGCCCATTTCGCGGACAGCATTCATATTAATGCCTGCGCGCGTGCTGCCGACATTGACGGAAGAGCAAAGGCGCTCGGTCGTGGCAAGCACTTCAGGGATGGATTCAAGCAGACGCTGGTCGGCAAGCGTCGCACCCTTCTGCATCAGCGCAGAATAGCCGCCGAGGAAGTTAACACCCATTTCCTTCGCTGCGCGGTCAAGCGCCTTGGCAATCGGCTTGGGATCGCCCTGGCAGATCATGCTGACCGGCGTGACGGAGATGCGCTTGTTGACAATCGGGATGCCCAGCTCGCGCTCGATGGCTTCGCCCGTGCGGACAAGATCCTTCGCGATGCGGCAGATTTTGTCGTAGACGCGCTGAGCACATGCCTCGGCGGAAGGATGGGCGCAGTCGAGCAGATTGATGCCCAGCGTGATGGTGCGGATATCGAAATTCTGCTCCTGAATCATCGCCATGGTTTGGAGGATTTCGCCGGTTTCGATCATTGCAGCTTCCTCCTTCAAATGCGGTGCATCGCATCGAAAATATCCATGCGCTGGAGATGAATGTTCAGCTTCATTTCATCGCGGATGGGCTGAAAGGCTTCATCCACTGCGGCAAATTCCATATGTGCACCGTCCAGATCGACCACCATCATCATGGTGAAGCAGCCGGAAAGAATAGTCTGGGTGATATCGAGTATATTAATGTTGAGCTCTGCCAGCTTGGTCGCAACGCGCGCGATGATGCCAGTGGTGTCCTGACCGGTAACGGAAATCAAAGCCTTGGTCATAGGATGCAGCCTCCTGTTCGGTTTCAACAAAAAATGACGGGTATGCTTACACAAACCCATGCATAACAATAGCAGGAAACAGACGAAAAGTCAAGAAAAATCGGCGGAAACATACGATTTTTTCATTATAAAAGAGAGCTGATGTCTTGAAAAGCCCCTGCAAATGTGGTAAAATAATTTTCGTGCGTATAGAAACAAAGAACGCATGAACGGGTTGGAAGACCCGATGAGAGTTCAGGAGGGAACGTATTCCGATGAGCACCACTTTCGAGAAGATTTCCAGCAATAAGGTTAAGCTGACTTTTGTTGTCCCCGCTGAAAAGTTTGATGAAGCCGTTCAGAAGGCTTATATCAAGGATCGCAGCAAGATCAATGTCCCCGGCTTCCGCAAGGGCAAGGCACCGCGCAAGGTGATCGAAAATATGTACGGCGAGGGCGTTTTCTATGACGATGCGCTGGACATGATTTTCCCGGAGGTGTATGCCGAGGGTCTGAAGGAATACAACGTCGAGGTTGTTGACCGTCCGCAGGTGGACGTGCAGGAAATCGGCGCAGGCAAGGATCTGAAGTTCACGGCGGAGGTTTTTGTGCATCCGGACGTTGAGCTGGGCGAATACAAAGCACTGACCGTCGAAGTTGAGCCGAAGGCTGCCGTGACCGAGGAAGATATTCAGGCGCGCATCAGCCAGGATCAGCAGAAGGGCGCCCGTACGTCCGAAGTGACCGACGGCGAAGTAGATTACACCGATGTTGTGAACCTTGACTACATGGGCACGGTTGACGGCGTTGCGTTCGAGGGCGGCACGGCTGAAAAGCAGACGCTCAAGATCGGCAGCGGTTCCTTCATCCCCGGCTTTGAAGAGCAGATGGTCGGCATGAAGGTCGGCGAAGAGAAGGATCTGAACGTCACCTTCCCCGAGAAGTATCATGCCGAGAACCTTGCCGGCAAGGCGGCTGTGTTCCATGTAAAGGTGAACAGCATCACCCGCACGGAACTGCCGGAGCTCGATGATGATTTTGCGCAGGATAACGGTTTTGACACCTTCGATGCGTACCGCGCCGATGTTGCTAAGAAGCTGACCGAAATCGCGGATAGCAACTATGATGTTGAAATCGAAAATGCACTGGTTGAGAAAGCTGTCGAGAATGCGAAGATGGATATTCCGGACGCGATGGTCGACGAACAGCTCAACTACGTCATGCGTGACATGGAGTACTCCATGATGCGTAGCGGCCTCCGCATGGAAGATTACCTGAAGTACACCAATATGACCCGTGACCAGCTCGCGCAGCAGTATCGCGGCGAGGCAGAAAAGCGCGTCAAGATTGAGCTGACGCTCGAAGCCATCCGCAAGGCAGAAGCCATCGAGCCTTCCGAGGAGGAAGTTGAGGCGCAGACCGAAAAGCAGGCTAAGCGCATGGGTCAGGAGCTGGAGGCTTTCAAGGCATCCCTGTCCGAGGAAAACAAGACCTATCTGAAGGATCTTGCGGCTATCCAGAAGGTGTGCGACCTGATGAAGGCCGGCGCGACTGTTGTCGACAAGAAGCCTGAGGAAAAGACTGAGGAGCAGCCGACTGCCGAATCCACCGAGGAGACTGCAGAGTAATCCATTGACAAAATCAGCGCGGGAGACAGGTCGTGGCATCGTCCCAGACCCCTCCCGCGTCTTTCAAATCAGGGAAAATAACGGCAAGGAGGGAAAGCAAATGAACCTGATTCCTTATGTTGTTGAGCAAACAAACCGCGGTGAGCGCTCCTATGACATCTACTCTCGTCTGCTGAAGGATCGCATCATCTTCCTCGGCGGCGAGATCAACGATGATGTTGCCAATACGGTTGTCGCACAGATGCTCTTTCTGGAGATGGAGGATCCTGATGCGGATATCTGCTTGTACATCAACAGCCCTGGCGGTTCGGTGACAGCAGGCATGGCGATTTACGACACGATGCAGTACATCAAGCCGCAGGTGCGTACGGTGTGCATCGGCATGGCGGCATCGATGGGTGCTTTCCTGCTGATGGCCGGTCAGAAAGGCAAGCGTTGTGCATTGCCCAACAGTGAAGTCATGATTCATCAGCCGCTCGGCGGTGCACAGGGTCAGGCGACTGATGTGCAGATTCAGGCGGAATGGTTGCTGAAGACAAAGGAAAAGATGATCCGCATGAAGGCGGAAATGACCGGTCAGAGCATCGATACCATCCGTCGGGATGTCGAGCGCGATCACTTCATGTCTGCGCAGGAAGCGTTGGAGTATGGCATTGTCGACAAGATCTTTGACCCCAGAAAGAAGACCGAGTGAGTCGATATCGGCACACCTTGTGAGGTAAAGAATGGCAAATAATGAGAAGACTCGTCCGCCGCTGAAGCGTTGCAGCTTTTGCGGCAAGACGGAACGTCAGGTGCAACGGATGGTCGCAGGACCGAACAACGTCTGCATCTGCAGCGATTGCGTGATGCTCTGCATGGAGATCGTCTCCGATCAAGAGCCCTTCATGCAGCAGAGACAGCCGCACGGGCATCAGCAGTTTGATCATCTGCCGTCGCCGGCGGAAATGAAGCAGGTGCTTGATGATTATGTGATCGGGCAGGATCATGCGAAGCGCGCACTATGCGTGGCAGTGTACAACCACTATAAGCGCATCGGCGAGCAGCCAAGTCAGGACGATGTGGAGTTACAGAAGTCCAACATCCTGATGGTTGGTCCGACCGGCTGCGGCAAGACGTTCCTTGCGCAGACGCTTGCGCGCATCCTGAATGTGCCGTTCACGATTGCGGATGCAACAAGTTTGACGGAGGCCGGCTATGTCGGCGAAGACGTCGAGAATATCCTGCTCCGTCTGATTCAGGCAGCCGATTACAACATTGAGGCGGCGCAGCGCGGCATCATCTATATTGATGAGATTGACAAAATCGCAAGAAAGAGCGAGAATCCATCCATCACGCGTGATGTCAGCGGCGAAGGTGTCCAGCAGGCGCTGCTGAAAATCCTTGAAGGCACGGTCGCCGCTGTTCCGCCGCAGGGCGGCCGCAAACATCCGCAGCAAGAAATGATTCAGATTGACACGACGAACATTCTGTTCATTTGCGGCGGTGCATTTGACGGGCTGGTTCCGATCATCGAAAGCAGAACCGGCAAGAAGAATCTTGGCTTCGGCGCGGAGCAGACAAGCAAAACGCCTGCAGGCAGCACGGATGCGCTCAAGAAGATGCGTCCGGAGGATCTGACGAAATTCGGGTTGATTCCGGAATTTGTTGGACGACTGCCAATTACTGTGACGCTCGATGCGCTCGATGAGGATGCGCTTGTCCGCATTTTGACCGAGCCGAAGAACGCGCTGTGCAAGCAGTATCAGAAACTGCTGGGTATGGACGGCGTGACGCTGACATTTGATCCTGATGCGGTCAAGGCGATTGCGCACATGGCGATTGAACGCAAGTGTGGTGCACGCGGTCTGCGGGCAATCATCGAAGAAGTCATGCTGGATACGATGTTCGACCTGCCCGGACGCAAGGATATCAACGCTTGCGAAATCACCGAGGCATCGGTGCTTGGTCAGGAGAAGCCGAAGTTGATTGAAGGCGAACGCCCGAAGATCAAAGCACCGGCGAACCGCCGCAGAATGATTGAACAGCAGCAGATGTTTGATGACGACTGCATGGAAGAAAGATAAAAAGAGGGAAACCTGCTTATGTGGCAGGCTTCCCGTTTTTTGTTATCCGATTTTCCTGTTGTGGTAGGCAGCGACGTTGAGCAGCTCCTCAGCATGCTGAATCTGCTCGTCCGTTGGCGTCGGAACGCCCTCAAGCGGATAGGGGATGCCGAGTCTCTCCCACTTGGACACGCCAAGCGTATGATAGGGAAGAATCTCGACGCGGCTGACCGTCTTGAGGCTTTCGATGAACTCGCGCATCTTGATGAGGTCGTCCTCGTGATCAGTCACGCCGGGCACAAGCACATGGCGAATCCACATTTCCTTGCCGTGGTCGGAAAGATAACGTGCCATGTCGAGGATGTTCTCGTTCGTCATGCCGGTCAGCTCACGGTGCAACTCACTGTCGAACTGCTTGAGGTCGAGCATGAACAAATCCGTCAGCGACATCAGATTATCGAAGCGCTCCAGCCACTTCGGGTCACGACGGAACGGCTGACCGGCAGTGTCAACGCAGGTGTGCACGTTCTCTTTCTTCATCAGACGGAGGAACTCGATGAGGAAATCCATCTGCAGCATGGGTTCGCCGCCGGAAACGGTGATACCGCCGTTTGTCTTCCAGTACGGCTTGTAGCGAATGGCCTTGTCGAAAAGCTGCTGAGCGGTCATTTCCTGCGTTTCCGCAAGGGCAGAAGGGCACCATGTGTCGGGATTATGGCAGAACTTGCACCGCAACGCACAGCCGTAGAGGAAGACAGCGCAACGGACGCCCGGCCCATCAACGAGCGCAAAGGACTCGAAGGAATGAACGTGTCCCCGAATAT
>CAVANO010000020.1:0-9457 GCA_963590165.1 Anaerovoracaceae bacterium | reverse complement strand
GACCGGTGCGACCGGTGCGACCGGTGCGACCGGTGCGACCGGTGCGACCGGTGTGACTGGCGCGACCGAAGCGGTCTGGACTTCATCCATTTTTGTTTCGTTAACGGCAACTGTTTTGCTGACAGGAGCGGTTTCAACCGGCTTCTGTTCGGTTGCGGCAGGCTTCACCTGAACAGGCTTCACCTGAACGGGTTTCACCTGAATCGGCTTCGGCTGCTGAACAGGTTTCACCTGCACAGGTTTCGCCTGCACAGGTTTCGCCTGCACAGGTTTCACCTGAATTGGCGCAGGCTCGGCGACCTTCACGGAATCAAGCAGTTCGGCGAGCGGATCATCGTCCTCCTCTTCCTCCTGCTCAATCTCGCGCAGTGTCAGTCGGAGCTTATAGGGGCGCGAGCCGAACAGCCCGAACAGTCCCTTGCTGCCTTCCTCCAGCACATCGATGGTCACGTCGGAAATGGTGGCATGCAGGGCTTCCAAACCGCTCTGCAGGGCTTCCTCGTAGGTTTTCCCGGTGGCTTCGTAGGTTTTCATGCTTGTCTCCCTCTTACTTCAGTGAGGTGGTGTTGGTCTTTGCGACAGGGTTGGCGGCTTCCTTGGCCTCCTTATGATCCAGATACAGGTTGATGCCCTTGGTCTGGATGATGGCGATGACGTTGGAAGCAACCCAGTACAGGGCGAAAATCGCGTTGTAGCTGAAGCAGAGGATCAGCGTGAAGATCGGGAAGAACCAGTTCATGAACTTCATGCTGTTCTGCGTCTGCTGCGCCTGCTCAGTTTCTGCAGGCTGGGACGGATTCAGCTTCGTCATCAGGTACTGACCGCCGGCGGCAAGGATCGGCAGGATGAAGTAGCCGTTGTAGTTCACGAAGATGCTCAGGTTGAACAGCGGAATCGTCAGGTTGCTGTAATACTGGACATGCTCGATATACTCCGGCAGCTCCTTCATGACGTTGTAGATGTCGGAAATCGTGGTGGACAGCACGCCGGATGCGAACGAATCCGCCGTCAGCGTCAGTCCCTTCGCGCTCAGCAGATCAAGCGTCGCCTGCGGCAGTGAATTGAACACGGTCAGCCATTCGTTGCTGGCGATGGTGCGCAGCGAGTCGTAATTCGGCCACATTGCGGCGAACGGGGAGTCAGGCATCCACACGTTCTTGACCCACAGCCACGAATCAACCGTGGGCGTTCCGGTCGCAATGATGTCAAACGCCTGCTGGACGAGGTGCTCGTTTGCGACCATGCGCATGGCGTTGAACATGGCGAAGAGGATTGGCAGGCTGATCAGCATCGGCCAGCAGGAGGACAGCGGCGAAACATGCTCGGCGCGGTAGAGCTCCTGCAGTTTGCGGCTCATCTTTTCCTGATCCTTCTCGTACTTCTTCTGAATGGCTGCCTGTTTCGGCGCGAGCTTCTGCATCTTGCGCATGCTGACGCGGCTCTTGTAGTCGAACGGCATGACGATCAGGCGAATCAGCAGCGTGAACAGAACGACAGCCCAGCCGTAGTTGCCCACGAAGCTGTAGATCCATTCGAGAACCATTTTGAGGAATTCGTTGATGCCCATGAGTTCATTCCTTCCTTAATGTAGTGCACGGGTCTTCAGGAACAGGATCGTAACCGCCCTTGGAGAAGGGATTGCAGCGCATGAGCCGCCACATCGCCAGCCGAGAGCCCTTGACGGCACCGTAACGTTCGATGGCCGTCTTGGCGTACTGGCTGCATGTGGGCGTATAACGGCAGCAGGGACCGCCCTTATACGGGCTGATTGCGCTGCGGTAGAACTGAATGCCCCAGAGGAGAACGCGTTTCATGGCGCATGAGGGCTTTTCGGCGCAGGCAGGAGTCCGTGCTTCTTGAGCAAGTATCGGACATCTCGCTGCAGCGAGGAAAAGCTGGCTTGAGCGGCTGAGGGTCTGGCGACAATGACGTACAGGCCGCTTTTCACGTCCCCCAGATAGGGCCGGAAGCATTCGCGCAGGCGGCGCTTGACCTTGTTGCGGGTCACGGCGTTGCCTACCTTCTTGCTGACGGAAAAGCCGACCTTGATGCCCTGCCCCTTGGCGACGAGCATGACCAGATCCCGACAGGCGGCGCTCCGTCCACGATGATAGACATACTGGAACGCCTTGTTTTTTTGCAGCCGATAACGTCTTTCCATTGGGTCACAGTCCTTTGTTTCTTCCCTTTGACGGGACAATCCATCCTGAAAACAGCCATAAAACCAGGAAAAGCGCGCCCGACAGCGACCCATACGGGGTACATCGAGCGCGCTTCATCCACAATTGAAGCCGGAGGTTCAGGGAAAACCCTTGCCTCCTGCGGCATCAGCCGACGGTCGGCTTCTGGTGCCTCTGAAAGAGACCTTCTGAAACGATGCTCAGAAAATCAGACAGTCAGGGACTTGCGGCCGCGGCGGCGGCGAGCGGCGAGCACGCGGCGTCCGCCCTTGGTGGCCATGCGGGCACGGAAGCCGTGCACCTTGCTGCGCTGACGCGTCTTGGGCTGGTAAGTACGGAACATGATCAACACTCCTTGCAAATCAGAATCATTGTAACCGGCGTCAATCCGCCAATGGGCGAACTTCCCCCGGGTCGCTACAATACAGCCTTTACAGTATACCGGATTTGGTCGGCTTTGTCAAGCCTTTTTGGTGAATTCAAAACGCGGCAGCATCAGGGAATGATAGAATAGGCAAAGCATGCTGCCACGGACTTCGTCCGGTTTTTGCTCCTTTCGGTATCACACAACAATATGAAGAAACTGCATTATAAAACTACTATGGAAATGAAGATTGCATGCCCGAAGGGGTTCAAGGGGGCGACCGGAAAGCCACCTTGTTCCTGCAACATGTTCATATTGCTGATTAGAAAAAGTTTCTGTGTTTTTTCTCCTATGTAGCAATCCTCTGCAGCCATTGCTTTGGTTGTCTACATACAGGCTCTGTGTGCGGAAATTTTAATTTTTTCTCATTTAACCTAAGGCAATACCGCACAATTCAGCGGCGCCGCTGAACATGCCTTTTGCGCCATCTGCTTCTTGCAGAAATCTCGATTTACATCCAGTAAACCTTCGATTTCTGCGATCGCATCTGACACAAAATTCATTGTTCATCGTACCACCTCATTTGTGCGGTGTTGCCCTAAATCTGTGCTTCTTTGACATTGCTGCCTTTGCATGCTATAATGAACGCGAATCAAGCAGGCAGGAGGGACGTCAGTGCGTTTTTTGAACCGCGTTGCATCGTATGTGAAGATGCATGGGCTGGGCTATACGATGTATCGCGCAGGCGAAATGGCCAGTACGCACCTGTTCCACACGGATGACCGGGTGTACCGCCGTGAGCGGCCGGATGAACAGGAGCTGGCACGGCAGCGGGCGTGTCTGCCGTGCGAGGTGCTGATTAGCATCGTCATCCCGGCGTATAACACGAAGCCGGAATTCCTTGAGGAATTGGGTGATTCGCTGCTTCGGCAGACGTATCCGCATTGGGAAGCATGCCTGTACGACGGCTGCAGTCCGCATGAGGAAACGCATGCGGCACTCCGGACACTGGCACAGCGGGACTCGCGCTTCCGCGTTCAATTCGGCGAGAAGAACGAGGGCATTTCCGGCAACACGAATGAGGCAATCCGTATGGCGCACGGTGCATATATCGCGTTCTGCGACCATGACGATACGCTGTCGCCGGAAGCTATGTGGCAGGTCGCGAAGGCGATTGCGGACGAAGACCCCGATGTCATCTATTCGGATGAGGACAAACTGTCCTCCGATGGCGGCTATCACACCGACCCGCACCGCAAGCCGGACTACTGCCCCGATAACCTGCGCTCCGGCAACTACATCTGCCATCTGTCGGTCATCAGGCGGACGCTGCTCGAACGGGTCGGCGGACTTCGCCCCGATTACGACGGCTCGCAGGATCATGATTTGATGCTCCGCGTGTGCGAGCAGGCAGAGCGCATCGTCCATATTCCACGCGTGCTCTACCATTGGCGGACGTTCCTGCAATCCATGAGCCATGAGCGGCTGTCGGTCTGCCTGGATGCGGCATCGCGTGCGACAATGGACAGCATGCGGCGCATCGGCTTTCCGGGCACGTGTCAGGTTGAGAACGGGTTGCTGCGGCTGTGCTACGAAGTCGGCAATTTTACGGTGGACACGCTGCGCTATCACACCGTGCAGGACATGAACCGCCTTGCCGCGGCATCAACGGCGGACATGCTGCTGTTCCTGCTGGATGACACGCCCGCACCCGATGCGGACGGCTTGAAGGAACTGCAGATGTACGTGCAACGCCCCGATGTCTGCGCCGTGACGCCCCTTTTGCAGGACAGGCGCGGCAGGACGCTTCATGCCGGATTCATCATCGCGCCGAACGGCACGGTGTCTTCACGCAATCGAAATCTGCCTGCGCTTTCCGGCGGATGGCACGGCATGAACCGCACGAGCGTCAACGTCTGTGCCGTATCGCCGGTCTGCTTCCTCGTGCGCAGAGCAGCCTTTCAGCCGCTGGATGAATCGCTGCCGCTCGCAGAAAGCATGGTTGTCTGGTGCATCCGCAGGATGAAGGAGAAGCTGTATCACGTCTGTACGCCGCATTGCCTGCTGACTGTTTCCGACAACAGGCTGTTTTCTCCGTTTCGGGTGACGGTGCCTGAAAACTGGCATGATCCGTGCCGGACAGGCGCACGTCTGCCATCAACCAGGAGGTGACCCATGAAAATCACGATGATTTCGCTCGGTTCAACGGGCGATGTACGCCCCTACATGCTGCTCGGACGGGAACTGCACGCGCGCGGCCACGAGGTGACGATTGCCGCCTTCAAGCCCTTTGAGCAGATGATTCATGATGCCGGATTGTCGTTTTATCCGATTTCCGGTGATATTGTCGACCTGATGGGACGGCTGATGCAGCCGGATTCGGTCGGCGTGAACTACCTGAAGGAATTCGAAAAGGGCATCCGCGACATCGCACCGCAGCTGCTCGATGATTTGCTTCACTGCGCCGAGGGAGCAGAAGCGATTGTCTGCACCTTCTTCGGCAGCGCCTTCTATTCCATCGCCGAAAAATACGATATTCCCTGCATCCAGACGCATTATTTTCCCATGGATCCCTGCCCGGATATGCCGATTTCGTCCGCACCGTTCCGCAAGCTCGGCAAGTGGTGGAACGTGCTGAGCTACCGGATCGGTTATCTGCTGATTTCCACGCTTGAGCACCGTTTCCTTTCCACATGGCGCAAGGAAAACGATATGGCAAAGCGACGCGTGCGCTCCACCCCTGACTACACTTCCGGCGGACAGGATGTGCCCGTCATCTATGCTGTCAGCCCATACCTCGTGCCGCGTCCGGAATCGTGGGGAAGCAACATCCATATGGCAGGTTTCTGGTGGGATGAACATCCCGAACCGTACACGCCGCCTCAGGAACTGGTTGACTTCCTGAACGCCGGCGAAAAGCCCGTGTACATCGGCTTCGGCTCGATGGTGTCCGGCGATATGACGGAACTGGCGGAAATCATCCGGCAGGCGGTCGACCAAGCCGGCATCCGTGCCGTTGTCGGGCTGGGCTGGGGGCAGCAAAAGATAAAGGATCCGGACAACCGCATCCTCTATGTGGACAGTGTGCCGCATGACTGGCTGTTTCCGCATATGGCGGCGGCAGTGCATCACGGCGGTGCGGGCACGACGGCTTCGAGCCTGCGCAACGGTCTGCCGACGCTGGTGATTCCCTTCGGCGGCGACCAGCCCTTCTGGGCGGAGCGTATCTATGAGGCGCACTGCGGTCCCAAGCCGATTCCGCGCGAGCATTTGACGGTTGACCTCTTTGCCGAGCGCCTCTATGAGCTTGTCAGCACGCCCGAATACGCAGAGAACGCCGCGCAGATGGGCGAGAAACTGCGCCATGAGCACGGCTGTGCAAACGCTGCGGCGCTGATTGAGCAGGCCGTACGCGACTGGCGGTAAGCGCTGTCCCAAAGAGCACAAAATCACATGCAAATGGCACAAAGACACTAAAAATCAACCGCATTTAGAACGTAATTACCACTTGCACCGATGCCTGAACTAAAATCGAGACGAAATTCCCACATAAAAATCGCGCTGCATCCTTTTCCGAATGCGGCGCGATCCTTTTTATCTGATTTTTTACAGGTCGTTGACGAGGTCGTACAGGTCGCGGCGGAAGTGCTTTTCCACCTTGAGGGCTTCCTCGATGGGCATGTGGAAGACCTTGCCCTGACGGACACCAATCACCTGATTGGACACGCCGTCGCGCAGCAGGCGAACAGCGAGATTGCCGGCTTCAAAGGCGAATGCGCTGTCCTTAGCGACAGGCAGAGCGCCGCGCTGGGTGTAGCCGACGACGGTCGAACGTGCCTCAACCATGCCGCACATGCGCTTCATGACGGATGCAAAACGCATCGCGCTCATCGGCTCGCCCTGATAGCACTCCTTGCCGTGGCTCGTCAGGAAACCGTACATGTCGAACGGCTTCATGGATTCCCAGCAGCCTTCTGCCAGCACGATGGTGCTGCGGTAGTTGCCCTTGGCAATCTGCTTGTTCAGGCGAGAGGCAACTTCTTCAACCGACCATTCGACTTCCGGCACCACGACGATTTCAGAGCCGGTGGCGCAAGCGGTCTTCAGGGCGATGTCGCCGCAGTGACGACCCATGCACTCCACTACATGCGGACGGTCGTGAGAACGGCTCGTGGCGCGGATGGCACGGACAGCCTCGGTGCAAACCTGCACGGCGGTTTCGTAGCCCAGCGTCATCTCGGTGTACGCGAGGTCATTGTCAATCGTGCCGGGGATGCCGATGCAGGGGATGCCCAGCTCGCACAGGCGCATGGCACCCTGGAAGGAGCCGTCGCCGCCGATGACGACAAGACCGTCAATTTCCATCGCGCGCAGCGTCTGCACGGCGATTTCGCGCCACTTCGGATCCTTGAATTCCTCGCAGCGCGCGGTACGCAGATACGTGCCGGGTTGGTCGGCGATGTCAAGCACCGTATCGAGATACAGTTCCTGAAGGTCATCCTTGATGCTGGTGGACTTGCGGAGAAGACCGTTATAGCCGCGCTTAATGCCAATCAGCGGCATGCCGTACGCCGCGGCACTGCGGGCAATCGACATCACGGCCGCATTCATGCCAGGTGCATCGCCGCCGGAAGTCAGGACGCCGATTTTTCTCATCATAAAGATAATTCACTCCATTTCAGACTCATCATGCACAGGAGGCCGCATCAGCCGTACAGGCAATCTGTGCACCGGGGAATCAATATAACCCCTCCTAGTATATCACAAAAGCCGAAAGGATGACAAGGGATGTAAACGCTTGCATCGGACGATTTTTCAGGAATTTTAGGCACAAAAGGAGCCAAGGGGCGAGCGGAAAGCCCTGTTCAAGCCATAATCACCCCTTAATACACAACGATGGAAATGAAATCAAGGTTGGTGCCGAAGGGGTCAAGGGGGCGAGCGGAAAGCCCCGATCAAGCTATAATCCCCCTTAATACACAACGATGGAAATGAAATCAAGGTTGGCGCCGAAGGGGTCAAGGGGGCGAGCGGAAAGCCCTGATCAAGCCATAATCACCCCTTAATACGCAACGATGAAAATGAAATCAAGGTTGGCGCCGAAGGGGTCAAGGGGGCGAGCGGAAAGCCCCCTTGTTCCTGCAACATGTTTCAATTGCTAATAAAAATGATGTGCCTTTGCTCACCCATGCAGCAGTATATCGCAGCCATTGCTTCGCTCGACTGCGAATGATGGATTGGGGCTTTGCTCCAAACCCCAGCAGGGACGCCGTCCCTGTATCCTGCAAGGGTCAGGAAAAGGGACGAAGTCCCCCCTTGACCCGTTTCGCGACTGGGTGGGTGACATCTTCATACAAGTTCCGCGTGCAGCGTTAAGACGATGCTGTCCGATTCGGAAAATTCTGTACCATTTCAGCAACATGCATAAAAATATTCGCTTTTTTTGTAAAAATCCCTTTTCATAAAAGCAAAATTGCGGTATAATGAAACGTGGTAATCGTTCATCCACGCTGCACCATACGCCCCGAAATCGACATGATGGAATGAGGTAGATCGTCTGTGACAGACTTTGTAAGCACCTGGAATGAAGAATCCTTCTTGACGACACCCGTTGCTCCCCTGGGACTGATCTCCATGCACGGCACTGAGGAAATGGGTGCCAAGGTCAACCAATGGCTGCTGAAATGGCGTAAATTCACCGAAGAAACGCTGCCGGGCGATATGTCCACCACCCCTGGCATGGGTCGTGAGGACTTCCTCGTCCGTTCTGTCTGCCCGCGCTTCGGCAACGGCGAAGGCAAGGGTCTGATTAAGGATTCTGTCCGCGGACTCGACCTCTTCATCCTCTGCGATGTCGGTGCTTATAACTGCACCTATAATATGTATGGTCAGGAAGTGCCCATGTCGCCTGATGACCATTACATGGACCTGAAGCGTACCATCGCGGCGGTCGGCGGCAAGGCGAAGCGCGTCTCCGTCATTATGCCGCTGCTCTACGGCGGCCGTCAGCATCGCCGCAGTGCCCGTGAGAGCCTTGATTGCGCCATGATGCTGCAGGAACTCAACCGCATGGGTGTCAACAACATCATTACGTTTGATGCGCATGACCCTCGTGTGGTCAACGCCATTCCGGAAGGCGGCTTTGAGTCCGTCATGCCCAGCTACCAGATTTTCAAGGCACTGCTCCGTCAGCGCAAGGATTTGAAGCTGGATAAGGATCACCTGATGATCGTTTCCCCCGATGAGGGCGCACTCGACCGCAATATCTTCTATGCTTCCGTGCTGGGCGTGGACATGGGCATGTTCTACAAGCGCCGCGATTACACGCGCATCGTCAACGGCCGCAACCCCATTGTCGCGCATGAGTACATGGGCAAGGAAGTCGCCGGCAAGGACGTGTTCGTTGCGGATGACATCCTGTCTTCCGGCGAATCACTGATTGAAGTGGCGCGTCACCTGAAGGATCTCGGCGCGAACCGCATTTTCGGTGCTGTGACCTTCCCGCTGTTTACCAACGGCATTGACCTGTACCAGAAGAGCTACGAGGAAGGCTTGATTGACGGCGTCATCTCCACGAATCTGACGTACCGCCGTCCCGAATTGCTCGAAGCGCCGTGGTTCATTGAGGCGGACATGAGCAAGTACATCTCCTACATCATCGCCACGCTGAACCATGACCGCTCGCTCTCGAAGCTCCTGACGCCTTCCGACCGCGTCCACAATCTCCTCAAGAAGTACAAGGCGGAGACCGAAACGCAGGCGTAATCTTGTCACCCATTCACCGCGTAAACACCTGGAAACAGCGGCGAAAGCTGCTGCATTCCGTTGCTTGCGCGGTTTTTTTGACGATAACGGCTAGGGCAATACCGCACAATTCGGCGGCACCGCTGAACATGCCTTTTGCGCCATCTGC
>CAVANO010000019.1:0-22533 GCA_963590165.1 Anaerovoracaceae bacterium | reverse complement strand
CATCTGACACAAAATTCATTGTTCATCGTACCACCTCATTTGTGCGGTATTACCCTAGAAAAAATCTCCCTGAAAGGAAAGAAGAACCCGATGTCCGAACAGAACGCAGAACGCAGCAAAATGCTGGGCACCATGCCCATGCGCAAGCTCGTGCCGACCGTTTCGGTGCCGATTATGGTGTCGATGCTGGTGCAGGCGCTTTACAACATTGTCGACGGCATCTTCGTCGGTCAGTATTCCAACGATGCGCTGACCGCCGTCAACCTTGCCATGCCGATTCAGACGCTGATGATTGCCGTGTCGACCGGCATGGGCACGGGCATTAACAGCCTGATTGCACGCCGCCTCGGTGAAAAGCGTCCCGATGAGGCAGTCGATGCCGCCAAGCATGGTCTGCTGATTGAGATTGCAGGCTGGCTGATTTTCGTCATTGTCGGCCTGTTCTTCTCCCACGCTTACATCGGCATGACGAATCCCGATGCAATCGTGTTGAACATGGGCATACAGTACATGCAGATTGTCTGCATCTTCAGCATCGGTCAGTTCCTGTCGATCTGCTTTGAACGCATGATGCAGGCGACCGGCAACACGAAGATTTCGATGCTCACGCAGCTTGCCGGTGCCGTTACGAACATCATCCTTGACCCGCTGATGATTTTCACGTTCGGCATGGGCATTGCCGGTGCCGCCATCGCGACCGTCATCGGGCAGATGGTCGGCTGCGGTCTCGGCTTCTACCTGAATCAGAAGCGGAACGCAGAGCTTCGCCTGACGCGGGCACACTTCCATTTCGACTGGAATGCCGTCAAAAACATCATGGTCGTCGGCATCCCGGCCACCATCATGACGGCGATTTCTTCCGTCTGCACGACGCTGATGAACATGCTGCTGATGAACATGGGCGCGCTGTATGTCAACGTACTCGGCGTATACTACAAGCTGCAGTCGTTTGTGTTCATGCCCGTGTTCGGGTTGTGCAACGGTATGGTGCCGATTGTCGGCTACAACTACGGCGCAAAGATGAAAAAGCGCATCCACGAATGCGTGCGCGTGGCGCTGGTGTATGCACTGGTCATCATGTTCATCGGCATGATGCTTTTCCTGACCGTGCCGCAGCTGCTGATGGCGCCGTTCGATTCCACGCCCGACCAGTCCCTGACGGCAGAAGGCTGCATCGCGCTGCGCATTATCTGCTCGCACTTCCTGATTGCCGCGCTTGGCATCACGCTCAGCACCGTATTCCAGGCAGTCGGCAAGGGCACATACAGCCTGATTATGAGCCTGTGCAGGCAGTTGATTGTGCTGCTGCCTGCCGCGTGGGTGCTGTCATTCTTCGGTGCGAATGCCATCTGGTGGTGCTTCCTGATTGCGGAAATCGTTTCGCTGACGATTTGCCTGATTCTCTATCGCAAATGTGACCGTGAGCTCATCGCTGTCCTGCCGGATTGATTTGCCCGCCCAAAAGGTCAAAGGGGGACTTTGTCCCCCTTTTTTTGTTGCCTTCACCACCAAACTTGGATTCATTTTTATGTTTTTTCGCAAACTATGAAGGATGATAAAACTACTCCCCAAAAGTGCACTGCGAAGGGACTAGGGGCGACCGCAAAGCCCCCAAAAGCAACAAAACAAACCGAGTAAGAGAAGGCGGAATGCGAAGGGGTTAGGGGCGACCGCAAGCCCCCAAAAGCGTCAAAACAAATCGAGTAAGAGAAGACGGATTGCGAAGGGGCTTGGGGGCGATCGCAAAGCCCCCCAAAAGCAACAAAACAAATCGAGTAAGAGAAGGTGGATTGCGAAGGGGCTTGGGGACGACCGCAAAGCCCCCAAAAGCAACAAAACAAATCGAGTAAGAGAAGGTGGATTGCGAAGGGGTTTGGGGGCGACCGCAAAGCCCCCTTGTTCCTGCAACAAGATTCTCTTGCTGCTTAGAAAAGCGACGGTATTGATCTTCTTCCATGCGGCGGTTTTTCGCAGTCATTGCTTCGCTCGGCTGCGAATGATGGATTGGGACTTTGCCCCAACCCCTACAAGGGGCAGGAAAAGGGACGAAGACCCTTGACTGACCCGGAGCTCCGCCCATAAATTCCAACAAGAAAGAATGAAAGGGGACGAAGAAAAATGAAAGGGGACGAAGAAAAATGAAAGGGGACGAAGTCCCCCCCCTTGACCCGTTTTGCGATTGGGCGTGCAGCGATGAAGAAAGGCAAAAAACAACAAAAATGCAGCCTGAAATGCTGCGTCCTGCAAAAGAACAGAATTAGTGCAAAAGGAGGTCTTGCCAGAAAAGGCCAGTCTGGTGTATGATGTGTGCTGTGAAAAGCGCATCGAAGCGCATCACCGACAACGGCGTCGGATATCCGCGGCAGCGGGTTCTCTTCCGCCGCGCGCACAAAATAAACAGAACATTGACCGTTGAAAGGAGTCCTGCATCATGGCGAATTATGCTGAGCGTGTGTTAAATGACCTGAAGGTTCGCTACGCCCACGAGCCCGAATTCATTCAGGCGGCGACTGAAATCCTGACGACCCTCAAGCCCGTCATTGACCGCAATGAGGAAAAGTACGAGGCGGCCGGCCTGCTGGAACGTTTCGTCGAGCCGGAACGCATCATCACCTTCCGCGTACCGTGGATTGACGACCAGGGCAAGGTGCAGGTGAACCGTGGCTATCGCGTGCAGTTCAACAGCGCCATCGGCCCGTACAAGGGAGGTCTGCGCCTGCATCCGAGCGTCAACCAGTCCATCCTCAAGTTCCTGGGCTTCGAGCAGATTCTGAAGAACTCCCTGACCGGTCTGCCCATCGGCGGCGGCAAGGGCGGCTCTGACTTCGATCCCAAGGGCAAGAGCAACAACGAAGTGCAGCGCTTCTGCCAGTCCTTCATGACTGAGCTGTATCGCTATATCGGCAAGGACATGGACGTGCCCGCTGGTGACATTGGCGTCGGCGGCCGCGAAATCGGCTACCTGTACGGCCAGTACAAGCGCATCACCGGCTTGTACGAGGGCGTGCTGACCGGCAAGGGTCTGACCTGGGGCGGCAGCCTTGCCCGTACCGAAGCGACCGGCTACGGTCTGTGCTATCTGACGCAGGCAATGCTCGAGCGCAACGGCAAGCAGGTTGCCGGCAAGACGGTCGTCGTGTCCGGTTCCGGCAACGTCGCCATCTATGCGACCCAGAAGATCACCCAGATGGGCGCGAAGGTCGTTGCCATGAGCGACTCCAACGGCTATATCTATGATCCGAACGGCATCAATCTCGCCGTCATCAAGCAGATCAAGGAAGTCGAGCGCAAGCGCATCAAGGAGTACGTCAAGGCCGTTCCGACCGCGACTTACACCGAGGGCTGCTCCGGCATCTGGAGCATTCCCTGCCAGATCGCGCTTCCCTGCGCCACGCAGAACGAGATCAACGAAGAATCCGCCAAGCTGCTGATTGCCAACGGTGTTGAGGCGGTTGGCGAAGGCGCGAACATGCCTTCCACCCTTGAAGCTACTGCTGCCTTCCAGAAGGCGGGCGTACTCTTTGCTCCGGCGAAGGCTGCCAATGCAGGCGGCGTTGCTGTGTCCGCACTGGAAATGTCCCAGAACAGCCAGCGCCTGAGCTGGACGTTCGAAGAAGTCGATGCCAAGCTGAAGGACATCATGATCGGCATCTTCAACAAGATCGACGCTGCTGCGCGCGAGTACGCCACTGAGGGCGACTACGTTGCCGGCGCAAACATCGCGGGCTTCCTGAAGGTTGCGGACGCGATGATGGCACAGGGTGCGGTCTGATCCGACAATATGAATCCGGTAAGGGGCTGCTTTCGGGCAGCCTCTTTCTGATTAACTGAACGTTCGGCATAACCTGTAAAAAATCAAGCAAAATTTGATTGCGTTCAGTCATTTGTTTAGAAGGAAAAATGCAGGGGAAGCGAGAAATAAGAAGACGTGATTGTTTGCAATTTGTCAAACGTCATGTGGATGAAGTGGTTTTATACTGGGGAGGAGCCGGTATGAGACAGGGTGATTCACTCGGCTGGTGAGTCACCCGAAGTAGGGATGCACCGAATGGTGTAAAGGAGGAAACACATGAGTACCTCTACGGAATATCTCAAGAAGATGGATGCATACTGGCGTGCCGCGAACTACCTCGGCGCCGCACAGCTGTATCTGCTGGACAATCCGCTGCTGCGCGAGCCGCTGAAGCCGGAGCATGTCAAGAAGAAGATCGTTGGTCACTGGGGCACGGTGCCCGGACAGAACTTCGTGTATGTCCACCTGAACCGCGTCATCAAGAAGTATGATCAGGACATGATCCTGATTTCCGGCCCCGGTCACGGCGGCAACTTCTTCGTCGGCAACACGTACCTCGAAGGCACGTACAGCGAAGTATACCCGAACATCGGCGAAGATCTGGAAGGTTTGAAGAAGCTGTGCAAGCAGTTCTCCTTCCCCGGCGGCATTTCCTCGCACGTGGCGCCTGAAACACCTGGCTCCATCAACGAAGGCGGCGAGCTTGGCTATTCGCTGGCGCACTCCTTCGGCGCTGTGTTTGATAACCCTGACCTGATTGCTGCCTGCGTCGTCGGCGACGGCGAAGCGGAAACCGGCCCGCTCGCGACCTCGTGGCAGTGCAATAAATTCCTCAATCCCGTGACGGACGGCGCGGTGCTGCCGATTCTCCACCTGAACGGCTACAAGATTTCCAACCCGACCGTGCTGGCGCGCATCTCCCACGAGGAGCTGGAGCACTTCCTGGACGGCTGCGGCTGGAAGCCGTATTTCGTCGAAGGCGATGATCCCATGCCGATGCACGCGAAGATGGCGGATGCACTCGATGCCTGCATGGACGAAATCCATGCCATCCAGAAGCATGCTCGCGAGACCGGCGACACAACGCGCCCGAAGTGGCCGATGATTGTCCTGCGCACGCCCAAGGGCTGGACGGGTCCGAAGGTCGTTGACGGCAAGCAGATTGAGGGCAGCTTCCGCGCCCATCAGGTGCCGATCATGATGGATCAGCCGGAACATCTTGAAATGCTGGAGAAGTGGCTGCGCTCCTATCATCCGGAAGAGCTGTTCGACGAGAACGGTAAGCTGATTCCGGAGCTGAAGGAGCTGGCACCCAAGGGCGACCGCCGAATCGGTTCCAATCCGCATGCAAACGGCGGCAAGCTGCTGCGTGACCTCCGTCTGCCGGACTTCCGCGACTACGCGGTCGATGTGCCGCATCCCGGCGCGACCGAGGCACAGGATATGATTGAACTTGGCGGTTTCGTGCGCGATATCTTCAAGCTGAATCAGGATTCCCGCAACTTCCGCATCTTCGGACCGGATGAGACGATGTCCAACCGCCTCGGCAAGGTGTTCGAAGTCACGAACCGTGACTGGAACAACGCGCGCCTTGACACGGACGAATTCCTCGCCGCGGATGGCCGTGTGATGGACTCCATGCTGTCCGAGCATATGTGCGAGGGCTGGCTCGAAGGCTATCTGCTGACCGGCCGCCATGGCTTCTTTGCAAGCTACGAGGCGTTCATCCGCATTGTTGACTCCATGTGCGCACAGCACGCGAAGTGGCTGAAGGTCTGCAGCCAGCTGCCGTGGCGGCAGTCCATCGCGTCGCTGAACCTGATTTTGTCCTCCAATGTCTGGCAGCAGGATCACAACGGCTTCACGCATCAGGATCCGGGCTTCCTTGATCACATTGCCAACAAGAAGGCAGACGTCGTGCGCATGTATCTGCCGCCGGACGCGAACTGCCTGCTGTCCTGCTTCGACCACTGCATCCGCAGCCGCGACTACGTCAACGTGCTGGTGACGAGCAAGCATCCGCGTCAGCAGTGGCTGACCATGGATCAGGCTGTTAAGCACTGCACGCAGGGGATCGGCATCTGGGAGTGGGCAAGCAACGATGCCGGTCAGGAGCCGGATGTCGTCATGGCGTGCTGCGGCGATACTCCGACGCTGGAAACGCTGGCTGCAGTCACCATCCTGCGCCGTGCGCTGCCGGAAATCCGCATCCGAGTGATCAACGTCGTCGACCTGATGAAGCTTCAGCCTGCCGCAAAACATCCGCACGGCCTGAGCGATCCGGAATACAACGCGCTGTTCACCACGGACAAGCCGATTGTCTTTGCGTTCCATGGCTATCCCACGCTGATTCACGAGCTGACCTACGAGCGCGTGAACCGCAACATCCACGTGCACGGCTATCAGGAAGAAGGCACCATCACCACGCCGTTCGACATGCGCGTGCAGAATGAGATTGACCGCTTCCACCTTGTCAAGGATGTTGTTGAGAGCCTCCCGCAGCTCGGCAACCGCGGCAGCTACCTCATTCAGGAAATGAACGACAAGCTGGTTGAGCACAAGCAGTATATCCACGAGGTCGGTCTGGATCTTCCTGAGATCCGCGACTGGAAGTGGGATCTGTAAGCGCAATCCGCCTCTAACCGTAAAAAAGCAGCGGCACGGAGATTTGCTCTCCGTGCCGCTGTTTCATGTGCTTAAAAGAACAAGGGGTTAAGGGGCAATCGCAAAGTACCCTTACCATGGCTCCATCGCTGCCGAATCCGGCTCCGGCGTATCCGACGGAAACACCTCCAGATGGTTATCCTGGAATCCGTCATACGGGTAATAGCCGCTGATTTCATCGCCTTCGCCGGTGCTGTTGTCCGGCTCCTCGGTGGGGACGGTCGTTTCAACGGTCAGCAAGCCGCTGCCTTCGCTGCCTGCCTGCGGGAAGATAATGGTCAGCTGAATCCAGTTGACGCTGTCGCCGTACTGATTCAGGTAGTACGCGCCGTAAATCCGCGTTTGGCTGCCCTGCAGCTCGGATACGGTCTCCTCGAAGGAGGCCGCATTGCCGCCGGTATTGAGCGTCTGCGCACGGGTGATATACGATTGCACCGCTGCAACCGCTGATTCAAGCGAGATGCTGTTCGGGCTTGTTTCATGTACGAGCGCACCGCCGATTTGCGCGAAGGACGTCATGCTGTCCATCCGCAGGACGAGGCTGACGATGCCGCCGTCATCCATGGTGACGGTGATTTCGGCATGCTCAGGGAGTTCTGCGTCATTCAGTCCGAGACTCGCGAAAGTCGGATACAGCTCATAGCACGGCGCAATCTGTCCGGCACCATCCTGCAGGAGATCGTCATTTACGCGCGCAATATACTCCTCCAGCTGCGTGACAGCAGGATAGGCGGACAAATCCTGCCCGGCAGCCGTGTCCCAATCAATCGTCTGCGCAGCGGCGGTATTCACCGTCAGCAGGAGCAGCGTCATCATCAGCACCAGCGCGCAGGCACGCGTCCTCATGCCTTCTTGTCCGCGAGCGCCGCTTCGCGCAGCTCCAGGAAGCGCAGAATCAGGTCAACCGTGCCCTCGATGCCCAGCTTGCCCGTGTCGACGCACAGGTCATAGTTGTTGACATCGCCCCACGTGGCAGTGGCGTAGTAGTTATAGTAGGAGGCGCGCTGGCGATCCTGCTTGCGGATCTGATCCTCCGCCTTCTGCGGGTCGATGTTGTAGTACTTCACCGCGCGGGCGACCTTGCTCTGCATTTCCGCCTTGACGAACACGCTGACCGTGTTGGCGCGATCCTTGAGCACATAGTCAGCACAGCGACCGACAATCACGCATGGTCCCTTGTCCGCGATGGAGCGGATGGCATCGAACTGCGCGAGGAAAATCTTGTGGTTGAGCGGCATGTCCATGTAATACGAGCCGGTTTCGCCGTGCATCTGCATGCCTGTGACGAGGTTGAACAGCAGCGAACGGGTCGGCTTTTCATCGTGATCCTCGAAAATCTCCTCGCAGATGCCGCTCTGCTTCGCCGCTTCGGAAAGCAGCTCCTTGTCGTAGAACGGAATGCCGAGCTTCTCCGCGAGCATGCGTCCGACATAGCGTCCGCCGGAACCAAACTGTCTGCCGATGGTAATCACACAATTCGTCTTCATGATCGTTGTCCTCTCTTTCTTTAGGAACCGCTGAACAACCCGGCAGCGTTTCCTTCATGCGCAAGGCCTCTTCGGGATGAAGCGGCATGACAACGCATGGCTTCATTGTCTTCAAGGTCATTATAGCATAAACTGTCGCTTTCGGCAATGGCAAACGCAGGCACAAAGGCGAATCATAGCGTGAAAACACAGCGAAAAGTTCACAAAAATCGCGCGAATTTCCTGCTTGATGCGCTACGAATGCGGGAAATTCTGCGAAGATTGTGGCAATTTTAACAAAATCAAGCGCCGCATTGAGACACTTTTCATGAATTTTCAGCGCATCCATAGGGAAAAGCTTGCAGAAAACAAACAATTATGGTAAAATAAACATAGGAGACATTCATGTCTCGGCATACTGTGACTGATTCTGCAATGATTGAGAGGCATTTTAAGGATACATAACTGGAGGCTATACGAATGGCAAAAGCATGGACGGACGATGACGCGTTGGTAGAAGGCCTGGCGGATCATCTGTTTGATATGATCTATAAGCTCCCGAAATACTTCCTGCACATGGATGAGCTTGCGCGTTCCTATGACCTGACATACTCGACGATGCAGATCCTCTGTCTGCTGCGCAGCGGGGAAATCAGCATCGGTGAAATCAGCGACCGGCTGGGCATTGCGAAGCCGAATGTCACGCCGTTGGTGGAGGGACTCTGCCATCGGGGGCTGCTTGAGCGCCATCGCAGTGACGGCGACCGCCGCAAGGTGATGGTGATGCTTTTGCCTGCCGGCATCGAAATGGCGGACAGCATCCGTGCAACCATCTGTGACCAGATGAAGGAATGGCCGAAGGATTACAACGTCAGCGAAATGAAACGCCTGAACCGCGCCCTTGCGACGGCGCTTGAAATGGCCGACGACATCATGACCCGCCGCTAAGGGCACTTCGTGGGCACTTCGTGCCTTTTCTCTCTTCGTGCCTTTTCTCTCTTCGTGCCTTTTCTTTCTTCACGCCATTTATTTTGCATGCCTGTTTTTGAACTGCATGAATAATTCCTCCGGAGCGAAAACGTTCTCCGGAGGAACTTTTTTATTCAACTTCGCGCTTCGGCGGATTTTCCGCATCGATGAAGGAAGACACTTCCGGCGCTGCCTTGATGGTCGCGCTGCCCTTCACGATTCGGCAGATGGCAGGCGTCAGCCCATCAGACGAGGCGATGACCGACATCGTGCCGCAATGCCCGTCAGGACGGACGACGCACAGGCATTTGCCGCTGAAGGCGGAACGGGTCGAACTGCGGTACGGCTCTGTGCAGGCACCGTAGCCGTTATCCGTGCCGACAACCGTGCCGCCGCTGACGGTGAAGGTGATCTCATTCGCCGCGTTCGGGCAGGGCGTACCGTTCTTGTCCGCGACATCGCAGGTGATGCACACGAGGTCATCCGAATGGATGCTGACGGCATCATGGTCACAATGGAGCAGGAGCTGTGCGGCACTGCCGGCGGTGTATTGCACATTCTGCGCGATGAGATTGCCGGACGCGTCATAGCCGTTTGCAACGAGCGTGCCCGGCGTATAGGCAACGGTGTAGGCATATTGATTCTTTGTGCCGCGGTCGGCGAGCGCCTTTCTGCCGAGCAGCGTGCCGTTCAGGTATAGCGCGACCGATGCGCAGTTCGAGTACAGCCACACCTCGACATTGCCGGAAACATGCGTCCAGTGCGGCAGGATATGAATCATCGGCGCGTCCTGCCACATGCTCTTGTACATGTAGTAGATATCCTTGGGGAAGCCGCAGGTGTCGATGATGCCGAAATAGCTGCTTTTCGCCGGATACCGGTTCCATTCCGAGGGTTCGCCGATGCAGTCAAAGCCTGCCCACACGAAATGTCCGCAGGAACGGCTGCTTGCGAGAAATTCATTGACCGTTTCGGCGGCGGGCGCACCCCATGAAACCGCCGCTGTGTCATAGGCGGTGTACACCATGCGGTCGCTGTCGGTTTGGTAAACGCCGCGGCTGGAAAGGGCACATGTTGTTTCACTGCCGTAGATGGCGCGGTCGGTTTGGAACGACTGGTCATTGCCGGTGTAGTTGATGCCGACAACGTCAACAAGGCTGAGCAATGGGGCGAGGTCACTGTAGGCGTTGTTATTGCCGAGCGTTGTCGGACGGGTTGTGTCGAGTGATTTGACAGCGGCGCTGAGTGATGTGCAGACGGCGCAGATTTCCTCAGCGGAATAGGTGCCGTTGATCGTGCCGCTGTTCATCTCATTGCCGAGCGACCATAGGATGACTGCCGGATTATTCCAGTCGCGGCGGATGACATCTGTGATGACCTCGCTGTAATGCGCATCAAAATACCGCGCAAAATCGTTTGTGCTCTTTGCCTTGCCCCAGCCGTTGAACAGTTCCTCGACGACCATCATGCCTTTTCGCTGACAGACATCAAGGAACGTTTCGCCGAATGGGTTATGCGCGAGGCGGACAGCGTTGCATCCCATCGATTGCAGCAGGTCGATTCGCTGCTCGATGACGCTTCTGTTTTCTGCCGCACCGATGCAGCCGCCGTCATGATGCAGGCAAACGCCTTTGAGCTTCGTGTGTACGCCGTTCAGGAAGAAGCCGGCAGACTTGTCGAAACGGATGCTGCGGTAGCCATAGGGGATACGCGCAGAACGTACCGCTTGACCGTTCATGCGTGCGGTGACCTGCGCCTCATAGAGTACGCCGCTGCCGATGTTCCACAGCACCGGATTCATGAACGCGGCAGTCAGGCTGACGGGAGTATCCTTGCCGGGCGCAAGAAGAAGGGTCGTGCCGGCACTGCTGACGAGCTTGCCATCGGGCGCATACAGCGCAAGCGTGAACGTGCAGTCCGCCGCCGTATCTGCTGTATTGACAGCATCGAGCGTGATGCATGTTTCGCCGTCTGTCAGGTCGTCATTGAGCTTCGGGGTTGTCACGCGGAGATGCGACATGCGAACCGGCGTATCAAGCATTGTCCATAGCGTGACCGGTCGGATGATGCCGCTGCCGGAATACCAGCGGCTGTTTGGCTGATTGCTGCGGACGAACACGGCGATGGTGTTCATGCCATCGGTAAGCAGAGGGCTGATGTCCGCAGTGAACGGATTATAGCCGAAGCAATTCGTGCACGCCGGCTGACCGTTCACGTACACGGCAGATTCCATGTACACGCCGTCAAAATGCAGGAGATAGCAGCAGTTTTGCTGCTTGCTGACCCAGACAGCCGTGCGATACCAGGCGTCGCCGCCGTCAAGAAAGCCGCCTGCATGTCCGGCGAGGCTGGCTGCATTGAAATCCTGCTCAATCAACCAGTCGTGCGGAACGGCAACGGTTCGCCATGCACTGTCATCGTAATCAGCAGCAGCCTCGGCAGTTGATGCGTATGATGCATCAGATACGGTCGAAATCAGGCGGAATTTCCATGAATCGAGCTTCACCGCGGATATGAGCTGATCCGATGCATCTGCGTCCGTCAGCGCGGTCAGCCGTTTTTCCATTGAATCGAGCCGTGACTGCAGGGACGAGAGCGAGAATGGGCTGTCCGCGTCCGTCTGAATGCGGTCGGTGGAGGACGTTACGACGCACACGGAGGCGCTGAAGATGCAGCTCTGCGTATCGCCCTGAATGAGGAAGAGGAACAACTCGGCATCGCCTGACTGTGCGTACGCTGCATTGGGCAGCACAACTTCCGCTGAATGACCGGCGGTCGTGCCGGACAGCAGGACGGTCGTGTTTGTCCGCAGAAAGCGCCATGTGCCGCTGACGCGCGCACCGGAAAGGTCAACCGGTTCGCCGCCGCTGAGCACGGACACGCAAATCCGGTGTGCACGGCGCTCATCAGTCGCGAAAAGGCAGGGGATGCGCACGCGGCGGATCGGCTGCGTCAGCTCGCAGGTGTAGGTCAGTGTGGTCAGCAAATCTTGCATAGGCTTCACTCCTTTGATGCTCCTTGAAGGAACATGCGTTCTTTACGAGCAAAGCATACCACGGCAGGGGAGAGAAACGCAATCAAATTGGAAAAGTGTGGACGGGGCTGGAAACCCAAAAGTGCCCGACGAATTTCAACTTTTTTCGTATATAGGCAACAAAAAACCCTTGAGAACATGATCCTCAAGGGTTTGATGGTGGCTCAAATAGGATTCGAACCTATGACACTTCGGGTATGAACCGAATGCTCTGGCCAGCTGAGCTATTGAGCCAAATGGTTGCGGGGGCAGGACTTGAACCTGCGACCTCCGGGTTATGAGCCCGACGAGCTACCAGCTGCTCTACCCCGCGATATTCGGTCGGGATGAAAACTCATCGGCGACAGAATTTATTGTACACCCAATGCGGGCAAATGTCAAGGGCTTTTGAAAAAATACTTGGAGGCTTCTTGGCAGTCGCCCCCAACCTCCTTCACGCGCACCTCTTAGAGCACGAGATCGCCGGGGCGGTAGCCCTTGGGCAGGGGTTCTTCTTCAAGAAAATGAAAATTCTCATCCTCCAGCGTCGGCAGGAAGGCGGCAAACGGAATTTGGTCAAATTCGCTGTGGTAGCTGCTGGCGCCGAACCATGCGCCTTCCTTTGCGCGGAGATTCAGGTCGCGGGCGAATTTCGTGTGATTGGAGCAGTCGTGCACAACAATGCCCCAGTGCTCATCGGATGCCTGACGCATCAGCTTGAATGTGATTTCGCGGCTGAAGATGGGGGAGACATAACCGCGGCGCGTCATGTACATGGGCGCACCGATGTAGTTGCCGAGATTGTTGGGGTTCAGGTGAAGCTCGGCACAGTTGATGAAATCGACGCCGGTCGCGAGAATTTCATCCTTTTTCTGCTGAAAATGCTCGTAGAAATCAGGTGTCATGGGCGTTTCGATGGCGACAGTCGGGATGTGCTTCTTCGCGAGCGCGATGTTCCGGATGACCTTGTCCGAGCAGGAGGTCGCGCCGAGGTTGAAACGCAGCTCATCGAGCCCTGCATCGCCCAGCATGCGCAGATTTTCCTCCGTGCAGAGCGTGCCGTTGGTGTACATGTGCTGGTGAATGCCGGCAGCGCGGAATTTACGGATGATTTCGGGGTACAGGTCGATTTCCATGAACGGCTCGAGGTAGACGTAGCTGACGCCGGTCGGGCGGTTCGAGGTGCTCAGGAGCAACTCGATGTCCTCCGCACGGAAGTATGTGCCGCCGATTTCCCATAAGCCTTCACCGATGGGCTCTTGGCAGTCCAGCTCGCCGTAATTATAGCAGAACGGGCACTGGATGTTGCATTTGTTCGTCCGGCGAATGGCAGTCAGACCGGTGCCGGTCAGGCAGGACGTGCAGCCCTTGGAGAATTTCGCCGGGTCGCCGACGAAGTACGTCCGGCCGCAGAGCGTGTGCAAATCGGGAATTTCCGCCATCAGCGCCCGATGACGCGCGTCCACCGCCGCCTCAATCTGTCCGATGACCGCCCATGCAAGCTCCTGCTGATGCGGCATCAGCGCCTCGTCCTCCGGCAGCTCCGCGAAAAAGCGGTACCACATCAATGCGTCCTTCTTGCTGATCTTCATGACCATGCCTCCCATTCTGATTGACTTCATGATACCATAATTCACGGCCAATTTGAAGAGAAAAATTCAAAAAAGCATAAAAAAGCGCTTGACAAATAGGTCGAAATGGTGTATCATAAAAAAGTCGCCTGCAGGACATGCAAGAGACACGGGACGACGGGGTGTAGCGCAGTCTGGTAGCGCACGTGCTTTGGGAGCATGGGGCCGGGGGTTCAAATCCCTTCACCCCGACTGCATTACCTGATCGGAACGGGAATTATGGCCCCGTGGTCAAGTGGCCTAAGACACCGCCCTTTCACGGCGGCTACTCGGGTTCGAATCCCGACGGGGTCAGCTTTCTCCCTTCCCCTTCCGGCAAGGGCCTTTAGCTCAGTTGGTTAGAGCAACCGGCTTATATCCGGTCGGTCCCGGGTTCGAGTCCCTGAAGGCCCAATTCTCAGGTGGCCCGGTAGCTCAGTTGGTTAGAGCGCCAGCCTGTCACGTTGGAGGTCGAGGGTTCGAGCCCCTTCCGGGTCGTCTTTCTCCGGTTTTTGAACTTCGCAGGTGCTACCAAGATAGCTTATGCTGGTGTAGCTCAATTGGCAGAGCAGCTGATTTGTAATCAGCAGGTTGCGGGTTCAAGTCCCATCGCCAGCTTTCTCCTCATCTGAGGACTTTTCATGGATGGGTTCCCGAGTGGCCAAAGGGAGCAGACTGTAAATCTGCCGTCTCTGACTTCGGTGGTTCGAATCCACCCCCATCCACATTCTGCGGGAATGGCGGAATTGGCAGACGCGCTAGATTCAGGTTCTAGTGAGGGCTAACTTCATGCAGGTTCAAGTCCTGTTTCCCGCACATTAAAAACACTCGTCATCGTTTAATAGATGGTGACGGGTGTTTTTTTGCGCCTTTTTCGGGATTTTTCATGCGATTGTGCATAAAAAGTTGTAAAATCTTGTTTTGGAGGCTTTACAATAATCGTTGAATCCTGTATAATTAAGGCGTAACGGTATGCCTATTAGGAACGAACTTTCGTGCCTGTTGGTGCGAAAAGGAGGAAAACCCCATGAAAAACCAAATGAGACTCGCGATTTTGCTGAGCCTACTCCTCATCCTGCTTCTGTCTGCATTTACAACGGTTTCGGGCGAGGAATGCACAAATGTTACATGGCAGCGTTACGAGGACGGCACCCTGATCTTGGACGAGGACGGCAATCCGATCGCCGTTGTTCCGGACGGGGTTGATACGCCCGTTGCATATCAGCGCGACGAAAATGGCAGCCTTGTCCTCGACGAGAACGGCGCCCCCATCGTGACGGCCACCGTGCCGGCAGGGGCGACAATAGTTGATACGCTGCCGGTTGACGCGGATCGCACGATTGACATCTACGCGTCGTGGGTCAGCGAGGAACAGGGTTTCGGCGGCACCGCGATGCTGACGGCGGTGCTCAAGGGCTACAATAACGCGCCTTGCACCATTCAGTGGCAGACCAGCACGGACGAACTCGAATGGGTTGATGTTCCCGGCGAGACGAACGAGAACCTGTACGTTGTCGTGACGGAAGAGAATGTTGCCAACTACTGGCGCGTCGTCGTGACGGTTGCCGAATAACAAAAGCATTTTTCCAGAGAACGCCTATATAATAGGAAGCTTCTCGATTGATTTTCCTGAGATGGAGGAGACAGACATGAAAAACGGTTTGCGGAGAGTCGTAGCACTGCTGACGTCATTCTTCATGATTTTCAGCAGCCTCCCGATGACGGCGTTTGCTGATATCATCGATGTCAGTAAATCTGCGCAGATCAGCACCATTATGCCCACGAGCATCGATCCGGAACCGACTGATCCGGCGAAGGTGTACGTCACGTTCCGCTTTCTGAACGGCGACACTGTGGTGGACACCCAGATCGTCAACCAGAACAACAACGAAAGCGTCACCGAGCCGGAAACGCCGGAAGCGGCGGCAGGCAAGCGCTTCGAGGGCTGGTATGACGGCGACACCAAATTCACCTTCGGCGTTGTTTCCGGCTACAAGGAGAGCACCACTGTCGATGTGACGGCGAAGTTCTCGGACGTGTACTATGTGTACTTCATGACCGTTGACGGCGCGGTGTACCAGACGCTGGAAGCGACGAGTGATAACGAATTCACTGTCACTGCGCCCAGCGACTATGAACCGGCAGGCAAGCGCGTTACTTCTTGGGAAAACGACAGCGCGACCGTTACCCCCGGAGAAAGTGTGACGGTCAAGGCAGATGCCACCTTCACCCCGAACACCGTTGATTGTGTTTGGGTCACTTATGATACGGACGGCGCTGGTCATGTCGCCTCTCAGTATGCCGACAAGGGCACGACGGTCACGCTGAGCAGCGAAACGCCCACCCGCACCGGCTACACTTTCGGCGGCTGGACGCTGGAAAAAGATAGCACAACTGCCGTGACCTCTATTTCCGACATTCAGGTGGACACGATGGTCTATGCCATCTGGAACGCTGCGAATGTGAATTACACCGTTGTGTATTGGGGCGAGAATGCGGATGACGAAAATTATTCCGCACTGGCCTCTGCCACCAAGACGGCGAAGACCGGCGAGAAGCTGACGCTGGATTCTGCCTCTGCTGCGCTGCCGTCTACCGTGACCGACAGTGCCTATTTCACTTTTGAAAAGTCGGATACCGTTACCATTCTGCCGGATGGCTCTTCCGTGCTGAATGTGTACTACACGAGAAATGAGTATACCATCACGTTTGACCTTATTGGTAACAATAATTTCAGCACGAATCCCGTGCTGACAATGAATGGCGCGACTTATTCCAATACCTATTCGTTCACGGCAAAGTATGAACAGGATATTTCCACGCTCTGGCCTACGGCTGGCGATTTCACGACGCTGCCGACCAGAAGTAGCGGTCGGGGCGGCACAACGACGTATAGCTTTGAATCATGGAACGACACATGGTCTTCTAAACGTCTTACACTGACGAGCGATATCATCAGTGCTTCCAGCATTACTGCCAATTGGTCGTCCAATTTAACGGAATACACGCTGAATTATATGTTTGAGACGCCTGATGGCACCGGCACCCCTTATACCTATGGCACAAAAACACGCTATTATGCAAAGAATGAACAGTATTCTCAAACTGCATATTCCGGTAGAAACGCCAGATGGAGCGCAAAAGCAATCACCGGCTTTACGTCTGTGTCAGTTGTTCAGAGTGGCACGACTGTCACCCTCTATTATTCTCGCAATTCGTATGACCTGACGCTCAACAACTATGGCACAACGGTCAGCCAAAACTCGGTCATGTATGAGGCTTCCTTGGCTAACTACAATATCACGCCTGAACGTCCCGAAGGTTTCTCCGAGAACGCAACCTTCAAGGGCTGGTATACGGTTGAGCCGTCTCAGGTGACGGATAGCACCGTTGCGTTTGATTTCAGCACTACCATGCCTGCCCACGATGTTATTCTCTATGCAAAGTGGCAAGAGCCGGAAATCACGGTTAACCTAAGTGTCAATATCGACATTGAAGGCGTGGATGGCACAACCCAACTCACGATTCCTGCTGGCTCTTCGATCAAGGCGCAGAGCGAATATACCACGCTCCTGAAGCAAATCTCGGATGCAGGATACACGCTGCTCAAGTGGGTGAATGATGACACTGGCGACACCTTCGACGTTTCCATGATGCTTTATGAGGATACAAACCTCAGAGCTGTCATTAAGGGTGTCACCTATACGGTCACCTATAATCTTGGCACGGGTACGGGTACTGCGCCTGTAGACGAGAAGAAGTATGAATCAGGCACTGAAGCAAAGGCGCTGTCCTTCCCCATGGATGCCACCGCCCCCGAAGGTCAGGTCTTCGCCTACTGGACGGACGCCGCCGGCAACAAGTACTATCCGGGCGCGGTTGTCAAGATGAACGGCAATGTCACCCTGACGGCGAACTATGTGCTCAAGACCGCTTCCGTCACCGTGACCTATGATCCCAACGGCGGCAACGGCACCCGCACCACCACCGATGCCATGCTGAACAATAACCAGATCACCGTGGCAACGGCTTCCAGCGTGGGCTTCTCCGGTCAGACCGGCTATCATTTCGATCATTGGAACACGGCGGCTGACGGCAACGGTACCAGCTTTGCCGAGGGCGCGTCCGCACGCGTGACCTCCGACGGCGAAAACGTGCTGTACGCCATCTATGCGCCTAACACGGATGTTTCCTACACGGTGCACTATTATAAGGAAGGAACGACCGAAAGCGTTGCGGCTGACAAGACTGTTACCGGTCAGACCTTCAACGCCAGCGTGAACGAGACTGCTGAGGCTGTCACCGGCTATACTGTGGTGGCTCCTGATTCGCAGACCCTGAAGCTGGATGCATACGGCAAGGAAATCACCTTCTATTACACCACAAACAGCTATGCCTACACCGTGAAGTATTTCGTGGACGACGTGGAGGACACGTCCCTGGCTGTTTACAGCAGTGCTTCCTATGGCAGCACCGTCAGCACCTACACCGACAAGTGCCCCAACGGCTATGTGCTGGATAAGACGGTTAATCTGCCCTTGACCATCAGCGAAAATCCGGACAACAACATCATCAGCGTCTACTACAAGAAGAACGTCTTCACCCTGACCGTGAACTATGTTTACGAGGACGGCACGACGGCGGCTGACACCCACACCGAAAGCGTGAACTACGGTGCGGTTTATTCCGTGACCTCTCCGAGCATTGACGGCTACACCGCTGACAAGGCGACTGTCGCTGGCACCATGCCCGCAAGCGATGTCACCGAAACCGTCACCTACACCAAGCGCAGTGACCTCAGCTACACCGTCTACTACTACCTCAACGGCACCACCACGCCTGTTGCGAACAGCAAGACGGTCACCGCACAGGTCTACAATGCGACTGTGACCGAATCTCCGGCGACGGTGGATGGCTACACCGCTGTTTCTAACGACAGCAAGTCCATCACCATCACCACCGGCACCAACGAGATCATTTTCTACTACTATAAGAATGTCACCCTGACCGCGAACAGCGACACAGTTACTTACAATGGCAGCGAGCAGTCTGTCAGCGGCTTCACCAAGAGCGAAGACGCGGCTGACTTCTCCGCCATCACTGTCGGCGCATCCGGCACGAATGCCGGCACGTACGATGCAAAGTTTGCGGACGGTACGGTCGGCACGGTTGACGCGACCAGCAAGTATATTGTCACCGAAGCCAACAACGGCAAGTTGACCATCAGCCCCGTTTCGGACAAGGTCACCGTGACCATCACCGAAAACAGCGACTCGGTCACCTATGACGGCATGGAACACACCGTGAGCGGCTACAAGAGCATGGTCTCCAATAATGAGCTCTACGATGTGACAACGAGCGTCAAGGAAACCGAAACCGATACATGGACGGCAAAGGGCACGAATGCAGGCACGTATGATGTCGGCATTGCCATGAGTGACTTTGCGAACACGAACGGTAACTTCACGAATGTCGAATTCGTCATCGTCGATGGCGCACTGACCATCAACCCCGTTTCGGACAAGGTCACCGTGACCATCACCGAAAACAGCGACGAATACACCTACGACGGCACGGAAAAGACCGTCACAGGCTACACGGTCACGAACATCAGCAACAAGCTGTACACGGTGAATGACTTCACCTTCAGCGGCACTGCCAGTGTCAGCGGCACGAATGCCGGCACGTACAACATGGAGCTGACGGCGGCTGACTTTGCGAACACGAACGCCAACTTCACGAATGTCGAATTCAAGATTGTTGACGGTGCACTTGTCATCAAACCTGCTGAAGCGAAGGATCACTTGTATCTTACCACGAAGAATGTGAGTAAGCCATACGACGGCAACCCATTAAAGGCTGGCGAAGCGGCGGCAACCGATGACAACGGAAACGCGCTGAACATCGAATACAGCGCTGACGGCGGCACGAACTGGACAACCGAATTCGCAAACATCACCGCCACGAATGTAGCGGACAGCAAGACTGTCGCGGTGCGCGTGACCAGCAAGAATGATAACTACACGGGTTACGTGTACGGCTATGAAGAGCTGACCATCACCCAGCGCGATGTGACCTTTACCGGCGAGACGAAGACGCTGGCCTATACCGGCAGCACGCAGACCATCACTGGGATCACGGTCAACAATCTGGTTGAGGGTCAAACCTACACCGATTTGACGTACGCGGCGTCCGGCAAGAATGTCGGTACCTATAACGGCGTGTTCTCCGGCAATGTGAAGATCATGTCCGGTGAAGAAGACGTGACGGCGAACTATGCCATCACCGAGACTCCCGGCACGTTGACCATCACCAACGCGCAGTTTGAAGTGTCCTTCACCGGCGCTAGCGGCACGGTCACTTACGACGGCGAGGAGCATGAACTGACCGGTATCACGGTCGAAGGTCTGAAGGAAGGTCATACTTATCAGATGACCTATTCCGCCAAGGGCACGAACGCTGGTGACTACACTGGCGAATTCGGTGAACTGCATATCTATGACGGCGAAGTTGATGTCACCGAGAATTATGCAGTCACGAAGACGCCTGGCAAGCTGACCATCAACAAGGCACAGGTTGCCGTGAAAATCCACGGCGACACCACTACGGGAGTCTACAACAGCGGCTCACACTATGCGCAGGGCTGGTTCGTCGATAGTATCTCGAATGAACTCTACACAAAGGACTACATCGCCAAGAAGCCGGGCTATGTCGATCACGATAATGACTTTGCTTCGGGCACGGATGTCGGCACGTACTATATGACGCTGACAAACGGCAGCTTCTACAACACGAATGACAACTTTGATGTAACCTTTGAGGTTACCAACGGTTGGGTGAAGATCAATCCGCGTCCTGTGACCATCGTTTCCGGTTCTGCAACGAAGGTCTATGACGGAACGCCGCTGACCGAGGAATCTGCGACCAACTATCGTACGGACTATCCGTCGACGTCTGGTTTCATGGATGATCAAGGTGTTGACATCACCTACACCGGATCTCAAACGGATGTTGGTTCCAGCGAAAATACCTTCGAGTACACGTGGAAGGACAACACCAAATCGACTAACTATACTGTTACCGTTCAATACGGCACGCTGACTGTTACCAAGCAGCCTATTACTGTGACCGTTACGGGTGCAAGCGTAACAACTGAATATGACGGCAATCCGCACACGGTCACGGGTTTCACATCCGATGCGCCCGAAGGCGTGACCATCACCCTGAAGGATGGCAAGGAAGCGACTGCTTCCCGTACCGAAAACGGCACGACCCAAATGGGTTTGACCGCGGATGATTTCAGCTATGAGAGCCAGAACTACGATGTGACCATTGAGTATGTTGACGGCTTTGTAGCAATCACGCCCAATTCTGCTGAGGTGGTTGTCAAGATTCAGGGCAATACCCTCATTAATAACTACACCGGTCTGGAGCAGACCGTCTCCGGTTACATGGTGAAGTCCATCAGCAGCGATTTGTACACTGCGAATGACTTCAAGCTCAAGGACGGTATTTCTGCCGAGGTCAAGGCGACGGATGCGCAGGCTGCGACCATCTGGATGGGTCTGACGGCAGACAGCTTTGAGAACACCAACGAAAACTTCGCAAATGTGAAGTTCGTGGTGGTGGAGGACGGCAGCCTGACCATCAACCCCGCGCCGCTGACCATCAAGACCGAAAGCAAGGCCAAGACCTATGACGGCACGGCGCTGACCGCGGACGGCACGATTGAAGGCTTCGTGAACAACGAAACCGCGACCTTCACCGTCATCGGCAGCCAGACTGAGGTCGGGTCGAGCGACAACACCTACTCCCTTGTTTGGGACGGCACGGCCAAGGAAAGCAACTACAAGATTACTTCCTATACTGGTAAGCTGACCGTGACGGAGCTTGGCAGTGTGGTGGTCACCATCGCCGAGAACTCCGGCAGCTACGAATATGATGGCACGGAAAAGACCGTCACCGGCTACACCGTGAAATCCATCAGCAGCGATCTGTACAAGGAAACCGACTTCACCTTCAGCGGCGATGCCACTGTCAAGGGAACGGATGTCGGCACCTATGACATGACGCTGACGGCGAATGACTTCACGAACAACAACACCAACTTCAACAATGTCACCTTTGTCATCGAAGACGGCACACTGACCATCAACCCCAGCCAGCAGGAAGTTGTTGTCACCATCAAGGGCAACACGGCTTCCAAAACCTACAACGGCGGCTTGCAGAACGTTGATGGCTATGAGCTTGTGTCCATTGCTGACCCGCTGAACAAATACACGGCTTCTGACTTCGGCTTTGCTGAGGGCAAGAGTGCGCATGCTGAAGGCGTGGATGTTGGCAACTATGACATGGGTCTGACGGCGGACAGCTTCGTCAACAACAACGCGAACTTTGCAAAGGTCACTTTCAACGTTGAAGACGGCAAGCTGACCATCACCAAGTTCCCGCTGACCGTCTCGGCAGTTGATATGACTGTTGTATATGACGGCGAGGTGCATTCGTCGAATTACTACAACTACGATTATCATACGCTTCCGAGCACTGACGAAATCGACAACGTTGAATTCGGTGGCAGCGGCACGGATGTCGGCGAGTATGAGCTCACTGTTTCCAATGTAACGCTTCGCACGTTTGATGGGACGCAGTATCTTGATGTTACCGGCAACTATGAAATCACCTATGTTCCGGCAACGCTGACCATCACGCCTGTTACCGATACAGTCACCGTCACCATCACCGAAAACAGCGACACGGTCACCTACGACGGCAAGGAACACACCGTGAGAGGTTACAAGACCATCGAGTCTGACAACACCCTCTACGATGTGACGACGAGCGTCACGGAAACCGAAACCGCTGCATGGACGGTCACTGAGACCGATGCAGGCACGTATAATGTCGGCATCGAGGCTGGCGACTTTGCGAATACCAACAAGAACTTCACCAACGTCGAATTCGTCATCGTTGACGGCACGCTGACCATCAACCCCGTTTCGGACAAGGTCACCGTGACCA
>CAVANO010000018.1:0-90155 GCA_963590165.1 Anaerovoracaceae bacterium | reverse complement strand
CTCTAGATTTTACCCTAACCAAATCAAAATTGTACTTGACAAGGGGAGCACTTCAAGCTGCATATCCTCTCTGCCTCATCTACATTTCTATCCAACAGCAAAATATTGCTCATTCTATAATCACGCTTTCCTCCGCCGGTTACCTCCTGTCGTTGCGTCTGCCGAATAAGGTTAAAACATAGAGGAAAAAGCGCAGAAAATAAACGAGAGAAGTCATAAGTGAAGCCAGGTAAGTGAGAGCAGCAGCGGACAGTACTTTCTTTGCTCCCGGCATCTCATCAGTCGTCAGTATTCCTTCCTGCAAAAGCATTTTTCCTGCACGGCGGCTTGCATTGATCTCGACCGGCAGCGTAACTAAAGTAAAAAGGAAGGATGTTCCGTACAAAATCACGCCGATCATTGCGATGTGAAATCCCATCTCAGGATCGACACTGATCACAAAGGCATCAAGCAAAAGCCCGATCAACACCAATGGGAATGCCAGCCTTGATCCGAAATTCACCACAGGAACCAGCGCCGTGCGAAATCTGTAAAACCAATAGCCCTCGTGCTTCTGCATGACATGTCCCATTTCGTGGGCAGCAACTGCTACGGATGCCACCGAGCTGTTACCGTAAGTGCTTTCGGAAAGATTGACAATGCCTCTTCTCGGGTCATAGTGGTCGGTCAGGTTTCCTTTTACACGCCCGACGGATATTCCGTTTACCCGATTCGACCACAATAATTGGGCGACGGTATCATATCCGGTCTTTCCAGAACGGCACCGGACTTTAGAGTATTTTGAAAATGCCGAATGAACCTTTCCGCTTGCAATCGCAGAAAGTAAGGTGCAAAACAGCATCGCGGTTAAAAACCATATATAATCATTCCAGTACATCGCATTTCCCTGTCCTGTACCGTTAAATTCCGACGACAGAATCTATCGGCATGGACATGACGATCCCTTGCGCTTCACTGTGCATACCGCAGCTTTCTCCGATACACTTCATAAGAGCCACCTTTTTTGCGGATTCCGTCAAAATCAGAATGATTTCTTTTTCGTCCTGGATGCTCAAGCCCCAAAAGTTGGTCACATCCTCATTTCCGATGCGCCGACAGTGGATCACCGTACCTCCTTTGGCACCGGCAGCACGAACGGTCTCCATTACATCACCGCTGAAGCCCCGGTTCACGATTGCCGCAACAAGAGAGTATTTTGTTTCAGACATACTGTTTTCTTCCTTTCCTTTGATACTCAGCACTTCTTTTCCTGTACTTTGGGTAAGAATACGCAAAATCAGATTGGTCGCTCCATTCAATGGGATCGTGAACGCAATACCGCTGTTTACTGTATGAAGCTTCAATTCCGAACGTAGTTTATCCATCAGAACATCTGATAAGTTTTTCGGGATCATGCTGATCAAAACACTTTTGTCTATACTGCCGAGTCCGAGCATATCCATGATCTCGCTGGAGGCAGTTCCTTCGGCGTTAAATCGATATTGTAGCGGCAGAGCGCCTTTTTTGAATAATTCTGCCGCTTGATCAGCAAGCTTCGGCGTGGTGATTAGCGTCAACAACTGAAAAGATACTTTTTTTGTTACTCATTTTACTCTCCCTCCTCAAGGTCAACGATCGCATCGCAATCGTCGGCAATTTCAGCTGTTTCCGTCGATGTCCTCTTTCCGGTCTTCAGTTTATATACAAGACCCATAAGCTGAATGGCAATCAGCGGTGTCAAAGCAACCAGCGCAACTACGCCGAACGCATCAGTCATCAGATTTCCGCCAAGCGCCTCACAAACGCCGATGCTGAGAGGAAGCAGAAATGTCGAGGTCATTGGGCCGCTGGCGACACCGCCGGAGTCAAATGCAATACCGATAAAAATATCCGGAACAAAACGGGACAGCACCAGAGCGATGAGGTATCCCGGGATCACAAACCATTGAATAGAAATCCCGGTAAGAACACGAAACATTGCCAGCCCAACGCTGACGGCAACACCGATCGACATGCAGCGGTTCATCATTTTTACGGAGATAGCACCGTTTGTAACAGTCTCCACCTGATGGTTCAGCACTTGGATGGCGGGTTCGGCCTTTACGATATAATAACCGATCAGCATACCGATGGGGATCAAAATCCAACGGAAGGACACCCCGGCCAGCTCTTTGCCGAGATAGGAGCCGACCGGAGCAAAGCCGACATTGGCTCCGCAAAGGAACAGCACCAGACCGATGTATGTATACGCAAAACCAACGGCAATGCGCTTGATCTGCCGTTTTTGGTAACGGCGGGTCATCATTTGGAAAATCAGAAACACCGCAATGATCGGCAGCAGCGATACAAGGACTTCCTTGGCATACAGTGGCAGACCTTGTGCAAACACACGGGCAACATCCTGGGTGGTGACGACAGTCGCCACATCGGTGAGCGTATACGCAGCCGCAGTCGGTTTGTAGAAGCAGCCGAGGATCAAAACGGCGAGAATCGGCCCGACACTGGAAAGCGCAACCAATCCGAAGCTGTCGCTGGCTGCATTTTTATCGCTTCGCACAGAAGCAAGCCCGACACCCATCGCCATAATAAAAGGTACCGTCATAGGGCCGGTGGTAACGCCGCCCGAATCAAATGCCACAGCCAGAAACTCCTTCGGCACGAACAGCGATATAAGGATGAGCGCCGCATAGCAGATGATCAGCAGCAGGGACAAGCTGATCTTATAGCGGATACGGATGATCGCCAGCGCAAGAAACAAGCCGACGCCGATTGCTACCGTCATAATCAGCACGGCATTGGGAACGGAGGGCACCTGACCAGCAAGGATCTGCAGATCCGGCTCGGATACGGTAATGATGACGCCCATAACGAAGCCGGTCAGCAAAACCGTTATAAGCTTTTTCATTTTCGAGATCTGCACGCCGACGCCTTCTCCGATCGGCGTCATCGCCATCTCTGCGCCAAGCTGGAAAAATCCCATTCCGACGATCAGCATGACAGCTCCGGTAAGGAACATAACAATGCTGCCAAACGCTTAAATAACAAGCGAAAGCAGGCGATCGATGCAAAGCGTTACATTCACTTTTTGTTCCGTACATGTCCTAAAACAGCACGATTAAAACAGCACGATCGAGTAGAAATATTTGCATTTCTCCACTTTTTATGATATAATGAGTATCACAAATAAGTATACGAAGGTGGAAGTTGAACATGGAGTGTACTCATTCGATATCATACGACAAGCTGTGGCACCGCTTGATCGATTTGAAAATGAAGAAAAAAGATCTGATAGAAAAGACAAATCTAAGTGCAAATGTCCTTGCAAAGATGGGGCGAGGAGAATCTGTGACCATGGATACCATCGTTCGGATCTGCGTTGCTTTTGACTGTGACATAGGCGATGTTGTTAACATCGTCAAGAGAGAGGTATAATATGCCGAGTTTTACGAAACAGGTGATCAAGAACACATTTATCTCTTTGCTTGCAGAGCACCCGCTGAACGAGATCAGTGTAAAAATGGTAGTGGAAAACTGCGGTATCAATCGCAAATCTTTTTACTACCATTATCAGGATATTCCCTCGCTGGTCGAGGAGATATTCCGGGAAAAGACAGATTCTCTGATCGCACAATACAAAGAAATTCACTCCGTCGAGGAATGTCTCAACATAGGGATAAACTATCTGCTCAAAAACAGGAAATATATCCGCCATATTTATTCCGGTTCATCAAATGACAGCACATTTGACCGGTATCTTCTGAACACATGCGATTATTTCATCTGTTCTTTTGTGAGCGAAAAATCCGCTGAATTCGGTATTTCCAACGAAGACAAACGCGTCATTATTACATTATATCGTGGAGAAGTATATGGGATAATATTAGACTGGCTTATGAACGGAATGAAAGAAAATATCATTACCGACCTGCACCGTGCCTGTGAACTGCGTAGCGGGATGATCGATGCGGTTTTTCAAAAAGCGCGAGACTCACAGAATACCGAAACAAAAGGCAACAATACATGACCTATCTTAAACGGAATTTGCTTTCTGTTCCCTTATACAGGCGGAGGATGTTCTCCCGGTGCCGCACGATCAGCAGCAGGCACGCTGCCGCGCACAGCAGGGTCACATCCGTCGGCTCTCCGAGAGCGGCGAGGGTAAACGGACAGACAAACGCCGCACATATTACCGACAGTGACATATATTTTGTCACCGTGAGCAGCAGTCCCCAAACAGCAAGTGCGATCAGTGCCGTGCGCCAATCGATAAACCAGATCGCTGTCGCTCCGACGAGAAAGCCCTTGCCCCCCTTGAAGTGATACCAGACCGGGAAAACGTGCCCCAGCATGGCGCACAGCCCCGTATAAGCAGCGCCGAGGGCATAGGCTTTGCCGCACAGCACAAACAGCGGGCAAAACACCGCACACAAAACAGCAGTTTTCAGAATATCCAACAGAAACACAAACCAGGCGTGCCGATTGCCGTAGACACGCTTGAAATTGGTGAAGCCGGGGTTTTTGCTGCCGAGAGCCCGGATGTCCTGATGATACAAGAGTCGTGACAGCAGGATGGCGGGGTTGATACCCCCGATCAGATAGGCGCACAGGGTACAACCACTCAACAGTAGCGGAAAGCTCATGATCGGTTCCTCCTTTTTTCCTCCAACATGGCAAACAGGCTTCTCAGGCGGATCGTGGCAGCCCCCATATTGGATATTTCATCGATTTTCAGCTGTGTATACTCCTTGCCGGCGGATTCCAGAATGCGCTTCACTTCGTCGGCGGTGATGGCATCCACCCCGCAGCCGAAGGACACCAGCTGCACGATGTGCAGATCCTCCGGGAATTTTGCCGCATATTCCGCCGCCGCATACATACGGGCGTGGTATGTCCACTGGTTGCGAACCTGCGTTGGGAACCTCGTCACCTCCCGGCTCAGGCTGTCCTCCGTGATCACGGTGGCGCCGAGGTCGCACAGCAGCCGCTCGATCCCGTGGTTCACCTCCGGATCCAGATGATACGGCCGACCGCACAAGACGACCACCGGCTGTCCCTCAGCCGACGCCTCCGCCCGGAACCGCTGCGCCTGTGCCCGCACGGCGGCGTGAAAGGCTCGATATTCCGCATAGGCAGCATCTGCCGCCGCGGATATGTCCTTTTTGGAGAATGGCACAAAATAAGCGGATAGTATCTGTCCGATGCGTCTTTCAAACGCCTTTCGGTCATGTACACCGACAAAATCGGTGATAAACGGCACGCTCTCCGACTGGGGGACATTCAACTTCAGTACCTGCGGATAATAGGCGACGACGGGACAATTGAAATGATCCACGCCGTGCCCCTCTTCCATATTGTAGCTCATATCCGGATAGAACACCGCATCGGGCTTTTGCGCCATCAGCCACTCAATGTGTCCGTGCATCAGCTTGGCGGGGTAGCACACCGTATCGGAGGGAATCGTATGCTGTCCTGCCGCGTATAGCTCGTGCGTTGAATTCGGCGACACGAGAACGCGAAAGCCCAGACTGTGAAAAAATGCATACCAGAACGGCAGCAAATCGAAGAAATTCAACCCCATCGGAATTCCGATGGTCTTTTTTTTGCTGTCCGGCGGATCACACCGATATTTCTCCAGCAGTTCAAGTGTGTAGGCATACAAATTGCGGGGCTGTGCGGAGTTCTCCGTATGCAGTGGCTTTGAGCAGCGGTTGCCCGCCAGAAAGCGTCTGCCGCCGGAGAACCGGTTGATCGTGAGCTGACAGTGATTTTGGCACCCGCCGCAGACGGTCCTCTGCGCAGTATATCGAAAATCCGCCAGCTCTCCGGGCGTGAGCAGCCCCTTGGCCGCATGGGAGACCGCATACAGCGCCGCCCCGTAGGCACCCATCAGCCCGGCAAACCGGGGACGGATCACATCCCGCCCCGTTTCCTGCTCAAAGGCACGCAGCACGCAGTCGTTTAAGAAGGTGCCTCCCTGCACAACGATATGTTGACCCAGCTTTTCCGGATCGGCGCAGCGGATCACCTTATATAGAGCATTTTTCACCACGCTTACAGACAGCCCCGCTGCGATATTCTCTACGCTCGCTCCGTCCTTCTGTGCCTGCTTGACGGAGCTGTTCACCCGGGGGTGATCTTAAAGCCGCTGTAATGCTCATATCCGCCGAAGCTCAGCGAAATAACAGGGACATAGTCCATCCCCATATCCGTCAGCGCCTTGCGCAGCAGACAGATATAATTTGAGGCTCTGCAGCCACCCCCCCGGTCTGGAACTGAATGAGGGCTGGCCTGTGAGGATCAAAATCCCCACAGGTCAGGGCATAAAGCTGCTGTCCGAGCATACAAATCGCCGGATAACAGACATCGTTATTCAGAACCTTCAGCCCGGTTTCGATCACCTCCGGGCCTTCGTAATGAAGCACTTGCAGGTGATAGCCGTACAGATGGAACACTTCCTCCAGCAGCTCCATGTGGGTGGGGAAAATGTCCGGCGCCAATATAGTGTACTCCCGCTTCATCTCTTTTGTAAAATCCACTGCCATCATTACTCCACGATCACGATCAAATCATATATGCTCTGTTCTCCGTTAAGTTCGCATAATTCCACATTCCTATAGACGGTGGCGACCGCCTCTCGGAAAGCCGCACGTTCCTCCGCCGGGAGATCCGCCCCGTATACGGCGATCAATATCTCATGCTGCCGGGTCTGCAACTTTTCCAGCAGAGCCATTGCCGCCTCAAGCCGTCCACTGACGGCGTCCAAGACCGTTCCGTCGGCAAAGGCGATAAAATCGTCCTTGCTCACCCGGACACCGTTGCAGACCGAATCCCGCACGGCACGGCTGATCATCCCGGTCTCAACTCCCCGCATGGAGTCACTAAGCAGAGCGGCGATGGTGTCGGCGTCGCCGCTGTCGTAGCTGAGCATGGACAGCGCCGCATAGCCCTCGCCGATATTCCGGCTGTTCAGCACACGGACATCGGCGTTTTTGTAAAGCGCCCCTGCCTGCCTGGCGGTCAGCAGAATGTTGCCGTTGTTCGGCAGCACAAAGATTGTCTCCGCATTTACCTCGTCGAAGGCACGGATAAAATCCGCCGCGGCGGGATTTTGCGTCTGTCCGCCGTCCAACACCACATCGGCTCCCAGCTGCAGAAACGCTTCGCGGATCCCGGTGCCCGAGGCAACGGTGACCATCGCAAATTTCTTTCTTTCTGCACGGGGCATAGCGGACTCGGCGGCTTTTTCCACCAGAGTATCCTGATGCTGCAGCGTCATATTTTCGATCTTCAAAGTCAAAAACTCGCCGAATTGCTGACAATAGCTTAGGATCTCTCCGGGCGCCATCGTGTGGATATGTACCTTCACAACGCTGCCGTTTTGGAATGCCACGATAGAGTTTCCCATCGTACCGAGTTTTTTCACCAGCGCATCTGTAGAAAAAGCGGAAATATCGGTTTTAGCGTGTTGCAACTGCAGCAGAAACTCGGTGCAATAGCCGTATGTCATGACGCTGTTTTCATTGAAATTTGCAAAATCAACGCACGCTTTTGGCTCAGGACTTTCAGGGGGCTGTACGGAGATGCTCTCGCCGCGAAACGCACGGCGGATGCCATCAGCGATATAATACAGCCCGGCGCCACCGGAATCGATCACACCGGCTTCTTTAAGCACGGGCAGCAATTCCGGTGTGCGCTGCAGAGACGCCTCCAACTCATCCATATAGGTTTGCCAGAAACCCTCCAGTGTCTTCTGCTCCCGAATGCGGGATGCTGCATTCGCTGCCTCTCTGGCAACGGTCAGAATCGTCCCCTCCGTAGGCATAGCGACCGAATCATAGGCAAACTTTACACCGGTTTCCAATGCCTCAGACAGTGCCGCAATATCCGCCGTTTCCTTACCGCTGAGTGCTGCGGCAAAGCCGGCAAAAAGCTGGGACAGGATCACGCCGGAGTTGCCTCTGGCGCTCATCAGCATGCCGCTTGCCAGTTGCCGCGCTGCGTCGCCGAGCGTATCGCAGCTATCGGATCGAACAGCGCTGAGTCCGCCTTCAACGGTCATACTCATGTTTGCACCCGTATCACCGTCGGGGATCGGGAACACATTCAGATCGTTGACCGTGTCTGCATGGACGCGCAGATTGTTCTTACCGCCTTCGATTAGGCGCAGAAAAGTTTTAGCATCAAGTGTTTGTGTGTTCATCATCCTTCGAATGTCACTTCCTTGCCGAAACCGAAAATCGCCAGCGCGTCCGGACCGACCGAGGCGCCGATGATCGGCCCGATATAACCGACATGGATCTCCCGGCAGGGGATTTCCTGCTCCACCAGTTGCCGCAGCATCTCTGCCTCCTCGGTACAATCAGCGTGGGCAATATAGACACACTGGTGTTCCGCATCGAGGATAGAGTCCTTCAAAAGCGCCACAATCTCCCGGATGGAGGTCTGACGACCCTTTACCTTTTTTATCGGCGTTTGGTAACCGTCCTTATCAGAAATAATGATCGGCTTCACACCGAACAGGTTGCCGAAGAACGCTGCTGAAGCCTTGACTCGGCCGGAACGCTTGAGAGCATCGAGACTGTGCACCGTGCAGTATTCATTCACAAGATTGCGGTCTGCCATGATCCGGTTGGCGATGGCTTTGGCATCAAGACCGGTATCGCGGTATTCTGCCGCACGCACGGCGAGCATACCTTCGCCCATGCTGGCGTTAAGCGAGTCGATGCAGAATATGCTTGCCCCGGGAAAGTGAACGGACAGTTTTTTTGCTACGACCGCCCCGGTATTTACGGAGCCGGATTGCTTTAAGGAGCATCCGATATATACGATGTCCTTTCCTTCCTCCAGATACTGACGGAAGATCCTATCAAATTCCTCCGTCAGCACCTGTGACGTCAATACGCGGTTGCCGGCACGCATCGTGTCGTAAAGATCCTTGGGCGTATAGTATTCAAAATCAAGGCTTGCCCACTGTTCTTTTCCGTCCCGAATCGTTTTCATACGCGCATAATCAATGCCGTAGCAGGAACGGATCGATTGGTCGATATCGGCACAGGAATCGGTGATGATTTGAACCGGTCTCATAAAAATGCCTCCTTAACTCATTACTGTGCTTTTCAGTATACCTGTGCGCGAAAAATGTCGCAACGGGCAGAAAACCTGTTTTGTGGCATTTTGGGACAAAATCATATAAGTGAGGCAATTTGGGACAGATCGCGGTCAGTGTGGCGTTTTGTAACACACCTCTCCGTTTGTCCGTTTCAGAGAGGCAAAAAGATTGCTATACTTAATTATGTAAAAATTTAAGCTTGCATGCAAAGGAGGTCTTTTCGTGCGTTCAGTTGCACCTACGAGAATCGCCAAGATCGGGTATCTGGTCATGTCAGCACTTTTGTGCCTGAGTGGGGTTCTTTTGATCCTGTTTCCGAACATTTCTTTAAGATTGGCTGGTATATTCGTCAGTATCATTTTGTGTGTGTTCGGAGCGATCAAATTGGTTGGCTTCTTTTCAAAGGATCTGTTTCGATTGGCCTTTGAAAATGATTTAGCCTCCGGAATTCTGATGCTGGCGCTCGGAATCAGTCTGTTGTTTCATACTGAGGGCACCCTGTCATTTCTGTGCACAGTCCTCGGAATTCTGATTTTAACGGACGGTATGTTAAGAATCGAAATTGCCATGGACGCAAGACCGTTTGGCATTCCGCTCTGGTGGCTGATACTGATGTTTGCCATCTTTACCGGTGCTTTCGGCTGCTTGCTGATCTTCAGGCCGAGCGAGAGCATGGAGATCATGGTCACAATTCTTGGGTTGTCTCTGATCTGTGACAGCATTCTCAATTTTATCACCATTCTGACAACTGTAAAAATCATTCGCAAGCAATATCCAACCAATATAGAAAAAATGGAATAATCAGGAGGTACCATTATGAACACAAACAGCAAAATGCGCCATTTCGGACTAAAGAAGGCTTTTGACTATGTTGGAAAGGATCCGGACAAAAATTTGCCCAAGCTGATGGCGCTGGTGGACAAATTTGCCGGCAGCGGTCCGAACAGCTTTGAAGTACAGCGCGCCACGTTCCGTCAAATCATCAATGATCCTGACAACAACATGCATAAGCTGCTTTGGAGCGTATGGACTGATATCGACGATAGATTCCGAAAATCTATCGACCGGACAAGGCTTGCTGGTCCTGAAAGCAGCCGAAATGGCTTTACGTGACTGCACAGCAAAGGAAATATACGAATCCTGTCGCGGTTGGCATCCAAAATAGAGACGAGCTTTATTATCAGTCATTTGGATTACCTTAACAAAGGCGGAAGATGCTCCGCACTATCTGTGTTCGGAGCGAATCTACTGAAATTAAAGCCTTGTATTGAAGTGACAAACGGCGAGATGAACCCGACTAAGAAATACCGCGGTCCCATACAGAAAGTTGTTCTTGAATATGTCGATGATCGGTTAAAGGGGCGGACGGATATTGACTTCAGCCGCATTTTCATCACCCACACCGAGTATGCGAGTGCAACGGTCAACGCGGTGCGAGAACGAATTAACGAGTTGCAGCCGAGCTTTTTTGAGATGCTTGAAACCACAGCCGGATCAACCATTACAACACACTGTGGCCCCGAATGTCTCGGAATATTGTTTATCAGAAAGTAGGACGGGCATGAAAAAAGTTTTTAATATGACAATACGAAAACTTACGGTTGCTCCCATTATGGCATCCGCATATTTGCTTTGTATGCTTATCCATAGAGCCGATGTTTTCTCGGGTATTTGGCAATGGCTCTATTATTTGCTGTTTATCGGGCTTATGCCGCTCTTGGCATATCCGTTGCAGCATTGCTGCCCGCATTTTCGAGACAAGGGCCGCCATGGGCAGAGAATTCTTGCAATGATTTTTGCGGTATCCGGTTATCTGCTTTGCAGCATTTTCAATTTCATTTTCGGCGCCGATTCCCGCGCGTGGGTGATCGTACTGGAATATCTTATTTCCGGCGCACTGATTCTGATATTCAACAAAGGATGTAAATTGAAGATCAGCGGTCATGCCTGCGGTATTGTCGGGCCGGTTTCATTGCTCTTTTATTTTGGTTTATATGTGCAGGCCGTCGTCGGTATCCTGCTGACCGTGCCGGTTTATATCTCAAGCCTTAAAACCAAACGGCACACCTTGCCGCAGCTCATCGGAGGCAGTCTTGTGCCGATCGCAGCAATTCTGATTCTCAAACTGTTTTTTTGACATTGGAGGTATAATAATGAATCAAAAATTTATTCTGTCATGCGAATCCACTGTGGATCTCCCGTTTTCTTATGTGAGCGATCGCAGTATTCCTGTGATATTTTACTCTTACACCGTAGACGGCAAAGAGTATATTGACGATATGGGGCGGGATCCGGATGCATTGCCCAAATTCTATGAAATGCTGGAGAAAGGAAATCTCCCATCGACTTCTCAAATCAACGAGTTCCGTTATGAAGATTTCTTTGAGGAGCAATTAAAAAAGGGCGACCTCCTTCATATTGCTTTCGGAACAGGAATGACGCAATCCGTGCGGAACGCAGAGCGTGCCGCCGAGGAATTGAGAAAAAAGTATCCGGATAGAAAAATCGTTGTGATCGATTCGTTATGCAGTTCTTCCGGATATGGTATGTTGGTCGATTATGCTGCCGATATGCGCGATCGCGGCTGTTCTCTTGAGGAAACCGAAAAATGGGTTGAGGAAAACAAAAAGAGGATCCATCACCAGTTTTTCTCTACCGAATTGAAGCATTATCGGCGCAGCGGAAGAATGTCGGGCGCAACGGCAATGATCGCAACGATTCTCGGGATCTGTCCGATTATGCGGTTGGATGACAGAGGCCGCATCATTGCCTATGGAAAGGTTCGCGGAAAGCAAAATGCAATCAAAACCACAGTAGATACGATGGAAAAACACGCTGCCGGCGGCAGACATTATTCCGGAAAATGTTTTATCTGCCATTCTAAATGTCTTGAAGATGCCGAAAAAACGAAGGCTGCCGTGCATGAGAGATTTCCTGACATTCAAGGCGATATTCGAATTTGCGATATCGGCACCATTATCGCCTCTCATTGCGGCCCCGGTACGGTTGCCGTATTTTTTCTCGGTGACGAGAGAATGCCCGAATAATCAAAAATAGAAAGGATGCTATGTATGAAATCATTAAGCATGGCGCACCTCCGCTTCCAGCACCGCCGCACCGAAGCGGGAGATGGTGACGGCCTGCACGATCAGGCGAAAGGCACGATCTGAGATCACGCTGCTGTCGGCCAGCACGCACAGCAAGATCTGCCGCTCACCGGTCTGCAATTCCTTGACCGCTTTCCAAAGGGCATAGCAGTCTGTAGACACACCACCGAGGCGCACTGCCTGCAGATCGACTTCGCCGCGGTCGGAAAAGTATCGTTTTGTCTTGAACCACAAGGCGTGATCCGCAGTCAGAAGATACAGCACAGCAAGGCTGCGATGACCCGGCTTTCGCAGGTACAGTTTCTGTGCCTCAAAACGCTGCCTGTGCTGATCGGTCTGAAAAATCATAGGGGTATCATCCTTCCTATCGTAGAGATGTGAAAGCCGTCTTTGAAACGGCGTATGTCGTGCGTCGGCGAATGCCGCATGAATGGCCTCATGAAGAGAGGCAGCACCGCAGGTGAGTCTGACATCCAACACCGGGCAGACCTTCATGGAGCAGCCTTTCTTTTTTCTGTAGTAGAGGCAGAGCCTGCAATCGCAGTCCGCTTTGCTGAATGGATACGCACCGTGGATCCTATCGCCGCCCCGTTGATTTCCACCGGGCGGTCGCTGCATGATGGCCTCCATGCTGTTGAGGGATGGCGTGCTGGTGAAGTACATTTTGATCGCTCCTTTTTCGTGAAATAGAAAAAGCCCGAAGTCTTTTGCAAAACTTCGGGCTTGGAAAATGCAAAACGGCGGACAAGTTTTTGGCTTGTCCGCCGTCTGCGAATATTCAGTTGTACGGGAGTTCGATACTGCACCCAAAGGGAAAACAGTGGTTTTACATCTTCAAATATGCATCTCGAAAAACCTGCATTTGGGCAGCAAAAAACCCCGATAAAATCGGGGTTTTCGCGGAACATATCTATTTTATGTTCTTTTTATGGTGGAGCATAGGAGATTCGAACTCCTGACCTCGACAATGCGAATGTCGCGCGCTACCAACTGTGCTAATGCCCCTCAGCCGTGCTCTCTGTTTCTCAAGCACGTTTAATATTATAGCACAGTCTCGGTTAAATTGCAAGCCTTTTTTTGAAAAAATCCTGAGGAAAATGTTTTTGTTTTACGAGTGCAACGATGTTTCGCCACGCTGACAAAAATCCGTCAGCATGGCTTGCAGCGATGCGACACTTTCCGCTCGTGCCGTCGCCTGATTGTATTCCTCATCATTACCGAAGCCGTAGCACGCTGCGATGGTCGGCAGATGATTGTCTGTGCCTGCCTTGATATCGCCAAGGCGGTCGCCGACCATAACTGCCAATGCAGGCTGTGTTTCCGTCAGCAACGAGCGCAGCCGGTCACTCTTCGTGCAGCCGGGCAGGCTCGTGACGACATGCTTGAAGACATCCGTCAGACGGAAGGTGCGCAGGCACAGAGAGATATATTCAGTCGTGCCGTTGCTGACGATGCATAAATCCGCCATCGGACGGAGTGCATCAAGCATCTCGCGGATGCCGGGGAACAGCCGGTTCACCTCAGGAACGAGCGACAACTCCTTTTGCTGGCGAATCTGCATGTACTCTTCGGTACGGTTGTGCGGCACGTGCAGAATATCCACCGTGCCCTCGAATGTGGGACCGTTGCATTGCGTGAGTACATCATTCGGCGGAACGGGTAGCTTCATTTCAAGCAGCGTTTCGCGAATCTCCGTGAGGCACAGGTTCATGCTGTCGGCAAGTGTGCCGTCCCAGTCAAAGCAAATCAGGGGACGCATAAGGAATCTCCTTTCAGGCAGAAAGATGAGCGCTTATTTTGACTTCAGCACAAACCGCTTGGTGAAGTAATTCCAGACCATGACGAGCAAGGTTGCGATGGTTTTGTTCACATGGTAAATCTTCAGCTGGATGCCGAAAATGGTCAGCAACACCGTGTCCTGACCGAGCCAAAGCGTCAGCAACGCCATGATGCCCCAGTTCAGGAAGAAGCCGATACCGCTCGTCAGCACAAAGCCGAGTTTTGTCTTGCTGCCTCTGCCGTCCGCGTTGGGGAATACCCACTTGACGCACAGAAGGTAATTCGCAATGACCGATACGAGAAACGCGATAGGCGTGCCGAAGTTGACATCGAGCTGAAACAGCTCCTTGAGCAGCGACAGCACCGCCTGTTCAATCAGAAAGCAGACGCCGCCGGTTATGACAAAGCGGATCACCTCGCCCAAACGGCGCTTTTGAGATTCCTTCATGCATGTCACCTCTGTTCCTTGCCGGTCAGACCGACCAGCTTGACGTTTTCACTGCCCAGCAGGGAAATCAGCCGGTTCAGGCAATTTTCGCTCTTGTCGCACCAACTGATTTTCGGTACGAGCAGCGTGATTTTTTCTGCCGGCAGATGGTAATACACGGGGACGCTGCCCGGAAACAGCGACAGCGCGGCAGATATGTCGTTCATCTGTGAGCGGTCAAGACGCAAAAACAACTTTTCCGGCGCACGGGAAGCAAGCTGGGCATCGGTGAGCTTCGGTGGCATCGCCGCGTTTATCGGCATCGCCGCGTTTGTTTGCTTCTCTGTATTGATCGGCTGTTCCGTGCGGCTGGGCTGCGTTGCGGCTTCCTGCTCCTTCTGCCACTGCTCCAGCGGCGTGAGTTTGTCTACCAGCAGCTTCGGGGATTCCTCCTCGCGGATGGACAGGCGTCCGCGGAGAATCACGAGGTCATCCACTGCCATCATGCCCTGATAGCGTTCAAACACTTTCGGGAAGACGAGACACTCAATCTGTCCGGTCAAATCCTCCAGCGTGATGAAACCCATGTAAGCGCCTTTTTTCGTTGCCTTGCCCTTGACTTCTGTTAGGATGCCGCCCATTTCGACAAGCTGCCCATCCATCGACAGCCCATGATCTTCGCGTTCATCGAGTTCCTGCAAATCAGCTGTGGAGAAGGAGAGTTTTTCCAATACATCGCGGTAATCGTCCAGCGGATGACCGGTGATATACACGCCGGCGATTTCCTTTTCCATAGCAAGACGCTGACGTAACGGAAAATCGGGCAGCTTGGGCAGCACATGCTTTTCCTCGAACAGAGGCTTGTTATCCACGGCAAGGTCGAACAGGCTGAGCTGTCCATCGGCGGTGTGCTTGCGGAGCGCGCTGTTGGCGTCCATCGCTTCTTCGTAGACGGTCAGCAGCTGCGAACGGTTGCCGCCGAGCTGGTCGAACGCTCCTGCCTTAATCAGGCTTTCCACCATTCGCTTGGAGCATTCAGACGGGTTGATGCGGCGGCAGAAGTCAAAGATGTCGCGGTATGCGCCGCTTTCACGTTCGCGGATGATGGCTTCAACTGCGTTCTGTCCGACGGACTTGATGGCACCAAGACCGAAGAGGATGCACAACTGCTGATTTTCATCGCGGCTGACGGTAAACTTCCATTGCGAACGGTTGATGTCCGGCGGAAGGATACGGATGCCGCGCGAACGGCAATACTGGATGTAGGCGGCAATCTTAGGCGAATTGCCGTAAACGCTGTTGAGGATGGCTGCCATGAACGGTACGGGATGATAGCGCTTGAGCCATGCCGTTTCGATGCAGACGACCGCGTAGGCAGCAGCATGGGACTTGTTGAAGGCATAGGACGCGAAGGCAGTCATCTCGTCATAAATCTGCGAGGCGACTTCCTCCGGCACACCGTTGCGGATGCAGCCGGGCACGTCAATTGAGCCGTCCTCGTTGAGCTTGCCGTGGATGAAGTATTCGCGCTCCTGCGCCATGACCTTGTGCTTTTTTTTCGCCATTGCACGACGGACAAGGTCACTACGGCCGTAGCTGTAGCCTGCCAAATCGCGGACAATCTGCATGACCTGCTCCTGATAGACCATGCAGCCGTAGGTGACCTCGAGAATCGGACGCAGCTTTTCCGTTTCGTAGTGGATGCTGCTGGGATCCTGCTTGCCCTGAATGTAACGCGGAATGGACTCCATCGGGCCCGGACGGTAGAGCGAAATGGCTGCGATGATGTCCTCGAAGCAGGAAGGTTTCATGTTCGTCAGGAAGGAACGCATGCCGTTGCCTTCAAGCTGGAACACGCCGTCCGTGTCGCCGTTAGAAATCATCTCGTACACGGCTGGATCGTCGCGTGGAATGTCCTCCGGCTTCATGTCGATCCCCTGCGTGCGCAGCATGTCAAGTGTGTCGCGGATGACCGTCAGCGTGCGCAGACCGAGGAAGTCCATCTTCAGCAGACCGAGCCGCTCGATGGTGCCCATCGGGTACTGGGTTGTGATGACATCATCGTTGCGTTGGAGTGGCACGTATTCCGTGACAGGCTTGCCGGTAATCAGCACACCGGCGGCATGGGTCGAGGCGTGGCGCGGCATGCCCTCAAGCGTCATGGCAGTGTCAATCAGCCGATGCACCTCGGGCTGCTCATCGTACATTGTGCGCAGCATGGGGGAGAGTGTCAGTGCCTTTTCCAGCGTCATGCCGAGGTCAAACGGAACCGCCTTTGCGACCGCGTCCGTCTCCTGATAACTCATGCCGAGGACACGCCCGACATCGCGGATGCAGCCCTTTGCCTGCAGTGTACCGAATGTGATGATCTGGCTGACGTGATCCGCACCGTACTTTCGTGCGACGTAATCGATGACCTCTTGACGGCGCTCATAACAGAAATCCACGTCAATATCAGGCATGGTGACGCGCTCAGGGTTCAAGAATCGCTCGAACAGCAGCTGATATTTGAGAGGGTCAAGCATGGTGATGCCCAGTGAATATGCGACAATCGAGCCTGCACCGCTGCCGCGTCCGGGTCCGACCATGATACCTTGACTCTTGGCATAATGAATGAAGTCCCAGACAATCAGGAAGTAATCGACATACCCCATGGACGTGATGACACTCAGTTCGTAGGCGAGGCGCGTCCACGGTTCATCGCCTTCCTTTGCATCCGGATAACGCTCGCGAAGCCCTTCATGCGTCAGGCGCGTAAGCATCTCCAACGAGGTTTCGCCGGTCGGCACGGGATAATGCGGCAGCCGTGTGACGCCGAATTCGAATTCGACATTGCAACGGTCGGCAATTTCCTGCGTTCGGTCGACGGCATCGGGACAGGCGGAGAACAACGTGCGCATTTCCGCCTCACTCTTGACATAGAGCTGGCGCGTTTCCATGCGCATGCGCTTGTCATCCTCGAGGGTCTTGCCTGTTTGAATGCACATCAGCACTTCCTGCGCGTCCGCGTCTTTCTCCTCCAGATAATGGCAGTCGTTTGTGGCAACAAGCGGAACATTCATTTCGCGAGCCAGGGCAATCAGGCGCGGCAGGACGATCTTTTCATCGCGGATGCCATGATCCATGATTTCAATAAAGAAGCTGTTTTCGCCGAAGATGGACTGCATCTCGCGGACGTACGCCTTGGCATCGTCATAACGTCCCTGAAGCAAAAGCTTGGGCAGATCACCCGACAGGCACGCAGACAGGCAGATCAATCCTTCACTGTGCTCGCGAATCAGTTGATAATCGATGCGCGGACGATAATAGTAGCCGGTCAGGAAGCCTTCGCTGACCAGCTTGATCAGGTTCTGGTAGCCTGTGTTGTTTTCACAGAGCAGGATGAGGTGGCTGTTCTCGCGGTTTGCGTTGGACTTATCGAGCCGGTCGCGGCAGACGTACACCTCGCAGCCGATGATGGGCTTGATGCCAGCGTCCTTCATGGCGGAATAGAAGTCAATGCAGCCGTACATGACACCATGGTCAGTGATGGCGCAGGAGGTCATTCCGAGCGATTTCACCCGTTCGACGAGCTTGGTGATTCGGCATGCGCCGTCCAGCAGACTATATTCTGTATGTAAATGAAGGTGTGTAAAGCTCATGACGCGCCCCCTCCGAACAAATATTCATCATATAGTATAGCACGGAATCCCCCTGCTGGCAAGAATCAAAAAGCGCTGCTCTTGCCGAGCAGCTGCCTATAGTTTGTAAATGCGGCACCTTATATGGTTTGCAAAATACAACGGTGAAAGTGACTTAAAACTTGTGTGGTGCCGAAAAGTTCAACGAATGTTTGCATACATGTTCCGTGGATTAGGCTTTCTTTTCTATTTTGAGAAACAGGCAGAGCACAAGCATCAGAATGGGGAAAATCATGCCGACCGTCAGTGCATTCTGCAATCCGCCGAGAAGACCGGATGCAAGCCCAACCGTCGTCGGACCGCCGGAACAGCCTAAATCACCGGCAAGCGCCATCAGCGCGTACATGGCAGTACCGCCGCCGGGCAGCGCCAGTGCGGCAATGGAAAATGTGCCCGGCCAGAAGATGCCGACCGAGAAGCCGCATAGTGCACAGCCGCACAGCGCGAAGAGTGCGTTCCCGCTGCGGGATGCGATGATGTAGCACACGATACAGAGCGTGCTGGAGGCGATCATTGCAGACTTCAGCGGCAGCTTGTCGGCAAACTTGCCGTACAGCGCGCGTGCTGTGCCCATCGTCAGCGCGAAAGCGCACGGACCGAGGAGGTCACCAAGCGTCTTGGAGACTTGCAGCCCCTGTTCGGCGAAGGTGCTTGCCCATTGGGACATGGCTTGTTCCGATGCACCGGCACAGACCATCATGAGCATCAGGAACCAGAAAACGCGGTTTGTCAGCATCTGACGAAGCGGCATCTGCTGGGCATCCTCAGGCACAACAGGGTAGAGCGGCACGAAGCAGAAGTAGATGGTGTTCGCAACGGGGATGATGAGCCACAGAAACGTCAGCACTCGCCAATTCGCTGTGCCGCAGAGGACGAAGAAAAGCGTGGAAAGCAGCACGAGCGCCATATGCCCCCAGCAGTAAAAGGAGTGCAGCAGGCTCATAGCGGCGCTTTTGCCTTCTGTCGGGCAGGACTCGACAATCGGGCTGATGAGCACTTCAATCAGTCCGCCACCGATCGCATAGAGCACTACGGAAATCATCAGACCAGTCATGGGCGGAAGGATATTCGGCAGATACGTCATGCCGGACAGACCGAGAATCGCCAGCACATGTGCCGAAACGATAGATACGCGGTAGCCGATGCGGTCGACCACCTTCGCACTGAGCAGATCGACGAGCAGCTGCACGGCAAAATTGACGGTGGTGATGAGCGTGATGCTCTCCAGCGTCAGACTGAATTCCGTCATAAACTGGACGAACAGCAGCGGCGCGAGGTTGTTGACAATCGCCTGCGTGATATAGCCGAGATAGCTGGCGGCGATGGTGTGGTGATAACTCAGACTTCTTGTGCGCGGCATAACAGAGATGCTCCTTCTTGTTTCAAAATCATCGTGATGATATCATAAAAAAGAGCGGATGTGAAGGGCGTATTTTTGAACAAAAATCGGAAAAAGAAAGAGGTTGACTTTCACAATTTCGCAGGATTTTCCGGGAAAATGAAGAATCAATTATACGTGACTGCATAAAAAGCTGGAAAGGAATCTCGGATGAATACACGCAAAAATACGCTTTATAATGTTGCCTACCGTGTTTTTTCGATGCTGCTGCCGCTTGTGACGGCACCTTATCTTTCGCGCACTGTCGGTGCAGACGGCGTTGGGCTGTATGGCTACGCATGGGCTATCAGCTATGTGTTTGTGCTGGTGGGTCAGCTTGGTTTGGAAAACTACGGTCCGCGCGAAATAGCCCGTTCGCGGCAGAACAGTATTACGCTGAACAGGACGTTCTCCGAAATCTGGAAGATGCAGCGGCTTGTTGCGGGCGTTACACTTTTGGTCTATCTCGGCTACGTTTTTTTTGTTGCAGGCGAGGAAAAACAGATTGCCTTCCACCTGACGATGATGAGTGTCAGCTGCCTTGTCAACCTCGACTGGTGTCTGATGGGGTTGGACACGTTCCGCCCGATTGCATTGCGGAATACGGCAGTCAAACTACTGGCAGCGATTGCTGTGTTCGTGTTCGTCAAGGGATCGGACGATTTGTGGATTTACGCGTTTGTATGGTCGTTGTCGACGCTTCTGGGCTGCCTGAGCTGCATGATGACGCTGCGCGGCAAGGTGCATCTGGAACGCGTCTCGTGGCAGGCGGCGCTCAAGCACTTGAAACCGTGCGCCGTGCTGTCTATTTCCGTCATCGCCGTCAGCGTCTACCGGCAGATGGACAAGGTCATGATTGGCGCATTGGCGGACATGACGCAGACCGGATTATACGAGAATGCAGAAAAAATCATCCTGTGCTTGTCTGGCTTTATTTCTGCCATCGGCACGGTGATGCTGCCGAAAATCAGCCGGATGACGAGCCTCAAGCAGATGGACGAAGTCCGCAGGCATATCGCACTGAGCATGGAACTGGTGATGTGCATGGTCTGCGCGATGGCGTTCGGACTGGCAGCGATTGCACCGGAGTTTGCGCTGCTGTTCTACGGCGACGAATTCGCAGAATCCGGCACACTGATGATTCCGCTGGCGTTCACACTGCTAACGATCGGCTTTGCGAATGTCATCCGCACGCAGTGGGTACTGCCGCAGAAGCGCGACCATATTTTCGTGCGAAGTGTGCTGACAGGTGCGGTCATTAACCTGATTGCCAACGCGATCCTGATTCCGAAGTACGGCGCGATGGGTGCAGTCGCGGCGACAGTGATGGCGGAGCTGAGTGTGCCGGTTGTGCAGTATATCTACTTGCATAAGGAGCTGCCATACGGCGCATACTTAAAGACAACCGCTATGTATGTGCTGTTCGGGCTGGCAATGCTGCTGTGCGTCAGGGCATGCGCTGCCTTCCTGCCGGTGACCGGTTGGCTCGGACTGGGTGTGCGCGTGATGGTCGGCGCAATTGTGTACTGCGGATTGTGCCTTGTTTCGTGGCACGCGGCGAAGCGGCAGGACATTCTAAGCCTGTTACACAGAAAGTGATGGAAAAAAACAATGCTGTTTGAAAAGATGGCGCTGTCGCATTGCACGTGCACGGCGTATATTCCCGACTTTCCGAAGATGGATGGCGCACGGCGCATCAGTATCGTGATTCTGCCCGGCGGCGGCTATTCACACGTTTCCGACCGCGAGGGCGAGCCGATTGCGCTCACGTTCGCAGCAATGGGTATGAACGCGGTCGTGCTGAATTATCGGGTATCGCCGGCGGTCTTTCCTGCGCAGATGCAGGATGCGGCGGAAGCAGTTGCATATGTTCGCCGGCATGCGGAAGTATGGCACGGTGACCCTGAACGCATTACGCTATGCGGCTTTTCAGCCGGCGGACATGTGGCGGCGAGCCTCGGCGTGCGCTGGCAGGAGGCGGAATGGTGGTGCCCGCTTGGACTGACGTGCGAGGATGTCCGCCCGAATGCGATGGTTCTTGCGTATCCGGTGATTACGGCAGGAGAGTTCGCACATCGGCAGAGTTTTGTCTGTCTGACCGGAACGGCGGATGTTTCGAAGCACCAGGCACATTCGATTGAAACGCTTGTAACATCACGGACACCGCCGACGTTCCTATGGCATACATGGACGGATGGTTCGGTACCGGCGGAAAATTCGCTGCTGATGGCGATGGCGCTTCATCGGGCAGGCGTACAGGGCGAAGTGCACATCTATCCGCGCGGCGGACACGGCGCATCGCTGGCAAACCGCGTGACGGTCAATCCTGGTCAGGAAGCACGCAAGATTGTGCCGGAAGCTGAAAATTGGCCGAATCTGGCGGCACGGTTCCTGAAGCAGGTGCTATGCGGCGCACAGGCATGATAGGGGAGAAAGGACAAAATCCGCAATGAAAAAGGATTCTGCATTGAATAAACTGCTGACAAACGAAAAGGTGACGGCATGGACGCAGATTGTGCTGGGCTGCATGATCGGCGGCGCTGCATATCCGCTGTTCTTGACGCCCTGCAATATCGCACCTGGCGGGCTGACCGGTGTCGGCATGATTTTGAATTATCTGTTTGGACTGCCGATCGGCACAACGTCGCTTTTGCTGAATATTCCGCTGTTCATCATCGGCTTCCGGACGATTGGACAGCTCTTCGTCATTCGCTCGCTGGTGGCAACGGTGCTGTTCTCCGTGGCGATTGACGTTTTGAACCTGCCTGCGCTGACAAGCGATCCGATGCTTGGCGCGATTTTCGGAGGTGCACTGCTGGGTGTTGGACTCGGACTGATTCTCCGCGGCGGCGCAACGACCGGCGGCACAGACATGATGGCGAAAATGGTGCATCAAAAGCTGACGTTTATCTCCACCGGCATGGTGCTGATGCTGATTGACTGCATTGTCGTGATTTTCGCTGCCGTGTACATTGGCACGACCGAGGCACTGTTCGCAATGGTCTGCATTGTCGTCGACGGCAAAATTATCGACATGGTCATGCTGGGTCTGTCGAAGAACAAGGCGTGTTTCGTGATGAGCGACCAATGGGAGTCCATCTCCCAGCATATTCTGAATGATATGGATCGCGGCGCAACGCAGTTATCCGCACGCGGCGCGTATTCCGGCAAGGAACGTCCTGTTCTGCTCTGCGTTCTGCCGCCGCAGGAGGTTGCGCGGTTTAAAGAAATCGTCCGCAAAGAGGACGAGCACGCGTTCATGTTCATCACGGAAGCACACGAGGCGCTGGGTGAGGGCTTTGATAAACTGATGGAGCAGGGGTGAACGCTTCTCGCACTTCATCTTTCTTCTTTTTTTAAAATTTGATTGCAGGGTTTGACAATTGCCTGTCTATCCTTTATAATGAATGCGTTTGTTGCGCTGCATACAAAAGGAGTGAGAACATGAAGCGGCTTTCGGTGCTCAGAATGACGGCAACACTGCTGATCTGCATGATTTGCCTGCTGACGGTTGCGTCGGCGGATTCATTTGGTTTTCTCCCGACAAAAACGGTTGATGGCAAGGTCTACACGGCTCGGCCGAGTGCGGAACTGACGACCATCCTGCTCATTGGCTATGACCACTATTCCAACGGCGAAATTGAGGAAGAACCGTCGCAATACCATCTGGGCGGACAGTCAGACTTCATGCTGCTGCTGGTGTTCGACCATGCGAATCAGCAGATTCATCAGCTGCACTTCGACCGGGACACCATCACGCCCATCAAGCTTGTGTCTGTCAGCGGACAAAACGCAGGTACACGTTCGACTCAGCTGTGCCTTGCGCACGCCTACGGCAAAACGCGCGAGGAGAATAACCGCAACACGATTTGGGCAGTGGAAAATCTGCTGGGTATCGGCGACAGCAATGACGGTGCGCAAATTGATTATTACCTGAGCATGGATATCAGCGGGATCAGCATGCTCAACGACCTTGTCGGCGGAGTGACGGTGACGATTCCGGATGATGACCTCGTTGAAATCGACCCGACCTTGAAGAGCGGCGCAACGGTCACGCTGCAGGGTGTCCAAGCAGAATATTTCACTCGTTCACGGCTTGATACAGAGTCAAAGACAAATATAGCGCGCATGAAGCGTCAGCAGATTTACATGGCAGCGTTCGCTGCGCAGCTCAAGGAGAAAATCAGCGCGGATACGGACTACATCAATGAGCTGCTGGACAGCATGGGCATGATTTTCGATCGGACAACGGAGATTGATGAGGGCTTCGGCTTCACGGTGGATGATTATACCGGCACAGCCGTTACCGACACGACTGACCATTATCTGATGGCGAACATCAGCATGGACAATCTGGCATTGCTGGCAAGCCGTGTAATTGATTATGAACTGCTGGAGGTCGAAACGCTTGACGGTGTGCATTCCATTGGCGATGACCAGCACGTCCACTATGACCTCAATGAAAACGAAGCTATCAACTGGGCGCTGAACATGTTCTACACTTCTGACGACTGACGCATATTGGAGGATACCATGGATTCGGAAAACAAGGTGCTTGCAGCGAACCAGAACGATGAAGAGATGACCATTGACTTGGTCGAGCTTTTTTATCGTCTGATGGACAAAATCAAGATTATCATTGCCGTGACGTTGCTCGGGGCGATCGTTGCCTTCGGTATAACAAAATTTTTTATCACACCGGTCTATCAGGCGACAACGAAGCTTTACGTGCTTAACAGCAGCGGTACGACCATCAACCTCTCGCAGCTGCAGCTTGGCACGGCGCTCGCCGCGGACTATGAGCAGGTGTTCAGCAACTGGCATGTCCATGAGATGGTGCGGAAACGCTTGAATCTTGACTACACCTATGAGCAGCTCAGCAAGATGGTCAGCGTCGAGAATCCGTCCGATACACGCATTCTTGTCATCAACGTCAAGAGCACCGACCCGCAGGAAGCGAAGGACATGGCGCTGACGTATGCGCAGGTTGCGAGGGAATTCATTGCGGCAAAGATGGAAATGGATACGCCGACCATCTTCGAGGAGCCGCAGTTGCCGGAAAAGCCGGTGTCGCCCAGGAAACTCCGCAATACGGCACTCGGCGGACTGCTCGGCTTTGTGCTGTCCTGCGGCATGATCGTGATGCAGTTCCTGTTTGATGACAGAATCCGCAATGCAGAGAAGCTTGAAAAGAGCCTCGGGCTGGTAACAATCGGCATGATGCCCATTCAAAAGTCAGACACGGATGCTAAAGGCAGAAGGACGCAGAAGGAAGGTCGGAACAAGTGAAGAAAGCAAATATTCAGCAGCAATATCCGCTTGATTATGCTGGCGAAGAAGCACTGAACTCCATCTGCACGAATCTGGCATTCCTCGGGCGCGATAAGCGCAAAATCGTCATCACGAGCAACACGCAGAGTGAAGGCAAAAGCTGGATGGCGATGCACATTGCCGTCAACATGGCACGCAGAGGTCGCCGTGTCGTGCTGATTGATGCCGATCTGCGCCGCTCCTTCATGATTCAGCGCTACAAAATCGAGCTGGAGGGCAAGCACGAGGGTTTGGCTCATTTCCTGTCCGGCCAGTGTGACCTGAAAGACGCGATTTACGAGACAAATGAGTACGGCATGTGCCTGATTCCGGTCGGACAAGATGTTGTCAATCCGGTAACGCTGATTGACGCGCCTGTGTTCGAACAGATGCTTCAAGCACTTTCTGAGTCTTTCGATCTGGTGCTGCTGGACGCTCCGCCCATCGGCATGGTCATCGATGCGGCAGAAATGGCGGCTTTCTGCGACGGCAGCGTGCTGGTGCTTGAGCATAACAAGACGCGGCTGCGCGAGGTGGCGGAATGCAAGCGTCAGATGGAGAAATCCGGCACGCCGGTTTTGGGATGCATCATCAACAAGGTCAGCTTCGATGGCCTGAGCGCGAAGAAGTACTACAACCGCTCGTATTACAAGCATTATACGAATGGCTATTATAATCATGACAGCAGAGAGAGCAAGCAAGGGTAAGCTATGTTTGTTGATCTTCATCATCATCTGATTTATGGAGTGGATGACGGCGCACGGACACGCGAGGAGATGCAGAAAATGCTCCTTCGCGCGGCAGATGAGGGCATCAGCGACATTGTCTGCACGAGCCATGCCACACCCGGCATTCATCCGTTTCCCACGGAGGCTTATTTGGCACATTTTCGGGAGGCAGTGCAGTGGTGTGCGGACAATCAGCTGCCCATCGTGCTGCATACCGGCTGCGAGGTGCTCTATACGCCGATGAGTGCGCGGCTGATTCGCGAAGGGTATTATCCGACACTCGCCGAAACCGACTGCGTGCTGGTTGAATTCTCCGGCGATGTGACGTTCAGAGAACTTTGTGAGGCGGCAAGAACACTCGGCAATGAGGGATTCACGGTGCTCTTTGCGCATGTAGAGCGTTTCGATGTACTGCGCAAGCTCGAACGTGTGAAGCAGCTACGCGATGAGTACGGTGTATTCATGCAGATGAACGCGAACACAATTCTGTCAAAGAAGGGCTTCTTCACCGAACGATGGGTGCGGAAGATGATGGAATCGGGTTACATTGACTGCGTTGCAACGGACGCCCATAACACGACAAGCCGTCCGTGCCAGATGAAGCAGTGCTATCAGCGGCTGGAGGAAATGTACGGCGTGGACGCGGCGGAAGAACTCTGCGGCGGCTTTCAGCGGCGGTTCTTATCTCTATAATGGTATAACAAAAAGCGGCATCGTGCGTGAAATGCACGATGCCGCGCTTGCTATCGGGTATTAGTTTCCGGAGGAGAGCGTGCTGAGTTTTACCCAGCCGCGGCGTGTGACACCCTTCGCGTAGGAGTAGTAGCGAATTTGCGCCCATTCGCCCTCGATACTGCAGATCGTCGCTTCGTCCCCTTCGTAAATCCACGACCAGCCGTATTTGCGGTAGCTGGTGGACGGTCCGAAGTACACGGCGCCGGACGTGATGACCTTGCGGGTATCGTTCAGGTTTGTTTCTTCGGGCACTGCGGAAGTGTCGAGATTAACGCGGCTTGCCGGCGTATAGACGCGCATCCAGCCGTCTGCGGAGTTGAATTCAATCTGATACCACCAGATGCCGTCCGAAGAACTGTAGGACTTGCTGATGACGTTGACGTAATCACCGGCAGAGAAGTAGGAGCCGGGCTCGTCATACTCGGTGCCGGGACCGGAACGCGTCGAAGCGGTCTTGTTCAGCGTGGCAATCGTGCCGGAAGAAGGATAGGAAGGCACCTCGGTCGGGGCAGGCGCTTCGGTGGGAACAGCGGTCGGTGCGGTGGACGGCACGGGCGTGATATACTCAGGCGTCGTGGTCGGCACGACAGACGGTTCGCTGCTCGGACGCGGTGTCACGTAGGCGATGTAAGGTGCAGGCGTGGCGGTTGTGTAGGTGCGCGGCGTAGCGGTGGCGTGCGTGCCGGATGCGATGGCGATGTCGCTGATGGCAACGCCAGCGTTGGCAGTTCCGTGATAGACGCTTTCAATCGTCAGGTCAATCTGTGTCACGCCGGAATACTCCTGCGGCAGGAGCAGACGCTGATAGCCGTATGACCAGCTTTCACTGGAAGTCGTCGGGAGAAAAGCATCGGTCAGACGATAGCGGTACGTGACGCTCTGCGTGCCGTTAGCGTACCACAGCGTGACGGCAACGTTCTGCGGACGGTCGTAGTGGCTGTAGTAGCTCTGAGAGTAGTAATGTCCGCTGCGCAGCCAGATTTCGCCGACGCTCGTGGTGTTCAGGTACAGCGAGAGGTCGGGCGATGCCTCGTTTGTGCGGATCCAGACGGTTGTTGTGTCGCCGTCGGTCATCTCCTGCGTGACGCTCGTTTCACCACCGTGTTCTACAGCGCTGTAAATGGCGTAGGAATTGATGGATCCACTGCTGACGGGGGCATCGGCAGTGGCAGTCAGGCAAAGTGCGGTCAACAATGCGCAAGACACCAGTGCAATCCAGAACTTCTTCATGGTCATCATCCTTTCACAGCGAGGGCGGCTCGCTGATCTTTCCCTTTTCAACCATATAACGAATCAAAACGGAAAATTCTTCACGAAATTTCAGATTTTCTTTAAATTTTTTGAATTTCGGGCAAAAAAGCCCTCTGTTCCTCTTTTCAAACGCGCGAAAACGTTGTACAATAGATTCTGAAAGGCGCTCGTTCATGCCGTGATAGCCTGTTATGGATTGTAAGCGCTTACAAACAAAGGAGGAGAATCCTATGGAGCTTCGGACAGCGTCGTCGCCCCTTGATGTCAAGACGTATGACACGCAGCGGCTGCGCGAGGAATTTCTGATTGACGACCTTTTCCGTGCGGATGACATCAAGTTGGTCTACAGCCACATTGACCGCATCATCACCGGCAGTGCCGTGCCTGTGAAGGAACCGTTGGCGCTGACAGCCGGGGATGAATTGCGAGCAGAATATTTCCTGCAGCGCCGCGAACTGGGCGTCATCAATATCGGCGGCAAAGGCACCGTAACAGTTGACGGAACGGTCTATACGCTGCGTCATCGCGATGGTCTCTATGTTGGCCGCGGCAGCAGGGACATCACGTTTGCCTCGGCAGATGCGGAAAATCCGGCGAAATTCTATTTGAATTCCTGTCCGGCGCATACGGCGTATCCCACCGTGCTCATCAAGCCGGAAAACTGTGTTCGTCAGGAACTTGGCAGTCTCGAAATGGCGAATCACCGCACCATCTGCAAGTACATCCTGCCCGGTCAGGTGCAGTCCTGCCAGTTGGTGATGGGCATGACGAAGTTGGAGCCCGGCTCTGTGTGGAACACGATGCCTTGTCACACGCATGACCGCCGTATGGAAGTCTATCTGTACTTCGATATGCCGGAGGATGCGTTCGTGATGCACTTCATGGGTGAAGGTCAGGAGACGCGCCACATCATCATGCGCAATGAGCAGGCGGTTATCAGTCCTTCGTGGAGCATCCACAGCGGCTGCGGCACGCAGGCATACACCTTCATCTGGGGTATGTGCGGCGAAAATCAGGACTTCGATGACATGGATGGCATCGAAATGAAGGATCTCAAGTAAAAGAAAAAGGGAGGAGCATTCCAATGAGCAATCCATTTTCTCTTGAAGGCAAAATCGCCCTGATTACCGGTGCCTCCTACGGCATTGGCTTTGCCATCGCCTGCGCAATGCACGAGGCAGGTGCGACCATCGTGTTCAATGACATTAAGCAGGAACTTGTCGACAAGGGACTCGCGTCCTACGCCGAAAAGGGGATCAAGGCGCACGGCTATGTGTGCGATGTAACGAACGAAGCAGCCGTCAATGAACTCGTTGCGAAGAATGAGAAAGAAATCGGTGTGATCGACATCCTTGTCAACAACGCCGGCATCATCAAACGCATTCCGATGTGCGATATGACCGCTGAGCAGTTCCGTCAGGTGATTGACGTTGACCTGAACGCGCCGTTCATTGTGTCGAAGGCAGTGATTCCTTCCATGATTAAGAAGGGACACGGCAAGATCATCAACATCTGCTCCATGATGAGCGAACTCGGCCGTGAGACCGTATCTGCCTACGCTGCGGCAAAGGGCGGCCTCAAGATGCTGACGCGCAACATCTGTTCCGAATACGGCAAGTACAACATCCAGTGCAACGGCATCGGCCCGGGCTATATCGCAACGCCTCAAACCGCACCGCTGCGCGAGATTCAGCCGGACGGCTCCCGTCATCCCTTCGACAAGTTCATCATTGCCAAGACGCCTGCAGAACGCTGGGGCGATGCATCTGACCTCGGCGGACCGGCTGTGTTCCTCGCGTCTGACGCGTCGAACTTTGTCAACGGTCACATCCTCTATGTTGACGGCGGCATTCTCGCCTACATCGGCAAGCAGCCCTAATTGATCAGCAATAGGCTGATTTGCTGCTGAACGCTAAATTTCGCAAAAGCACTTGCGTTCCGGGGAAAAATATGATACACTGTAAAGCGTTGATTTCTCCCCAAGGAGGTGTGAGCAATGAGTGCATTTGGTGTGATTCTGACGGTTATCATTACGCTGTCTGCGCTGTTCATGATCTTCACCGTGCTGATGCAAAGCAGCAACGTGAAGGGCTTGGGTGCCATCGCAGGCACGTTCGACAGCTATTTTGATAAGCACAAGGCCAAGAGCGCGGAAGCAAAGCTGGCTCTGGGTACGAAAATTGCTGCTGCGGTTTTTGTTGTCTGCTCGCTGCTGATGCTGCTGGTCAAATAAGCGTCGCAATTGCGTGAAAAAAGGCTGAATCACGAGATAGTCTCGATGGTTCAGCCTCTTTTCGTGTGCAAAATAATCCGCTGCACGGAAACCGTACAGCGGATGCATGAATTTACTGCTTGGCAAGTTCACAGAAGCGGTCGATGCTTTCCTTCACGACATTGAGGCTTGAACGCCAGAAGTCGGGATTGCGGACATCGATACCGACGCTTGCGGCAACCTCGGCAATGGTACCCGAACCGCAGGAACGCAGCAACTTGCAGTAATCCGGCACAAAGGAAGAGCCCTTTTGCAGGTACTGCGCAAACACGCCCTTGCCGAACAGCTCGCCGAAGGCATAGGGGAAGTTGTAGAAATTATAGCCGGAGGAATAATAGTGGCTCTTGCATGCCCACATGTACGGATGGCGCAGATTAGGGTCAAGACCGTCGCCGTAAGAGGCGTCCTGCGCACGGAGCATGGCATCCTTCAGTTCATCGACCGTCATGGCGTGGTCGGCACGTGTCTCGATGACTTCCGTCTCGAACAGATAGCGGCTGTAGATATCAACGATGGACTGTGTCGTCTCCATCAGGCTGCTTTCGAGCAACGTTAGTTGCTCTTCAGGGGCAGCATCCTTGAGCACCATGTGCGCGAGCATCTGCTCATTGAAGATGGATGCGGTTTCAGCAAGCGGCATGGGTGCATTGATCATCGCGTAGGGGAGACCTGCCATGCAGCGGTTGTGCCACGCGTGACCGAGTTCATGAGCGATGGTGGACACATCGGAGAAGCTGCCTGTAAAGTTTGTCATAACGACAGAACGGTCAGCAAAATGCGCAGCTTCACAGAAAGCGCCGCCCGTCTTGCCCTCGCGCGGGAACATATCAATCCAGCGGTTTTGGAAGGCATGATCGATAAACTTGCCCATCTCCGGCGTGAACTGACTCATCAGGCGGACGAGAATGTCATGCGCCTCTTCGATGGTGTAGGAGCGGACGCTGTGTCCAATTGGGGCGAACAGGTCGTAGAACGGCAGCCCATTCGTGTGACCGAGCAGCGCGGCTTTCGTCTTTAAATAGCGACGGAACTCCGGCAGATACTCTTTGATGGCAGTCAGCATCGCATCGAGCGTTTCGCGATCCATGCGCGAGCTGCTCAGCGTCATGTCCAGCACGGAATCGAAGCCCTTTGCCTTGGCAAGCGTGCGTGCCTCCATCTTGATGGAATTCAGACAATAGGACATCGGCAGCTCCATCTTCTTGTAGGAAGCGAGCTCAGCTTCATAGGCATCCTTGCGGACGGAAGCATCGGGGTCATACGCCAAACCGCGAACGGCGGACAGCGGAATTTCCTTGCCGCGGTAATTCGCTGTATGGGTAGAATCAAGCTTGTCGCGCAACTGGCTGAACGCGCTGCCGCCGGAGAGCTGCATGTCAAGAATCCATGGCTCGATGTCCGCAGGAATGGTGTGGTGCGCCTCCTGGGCGGATTCACGCAGGGCGAAGGCAATTGCCTGCAGCTTTGGGGAGGCGGCAATCAGTTCCTCGAGATTCGTCAGGCTGCCGATATAGCGGATGACAGCGCTGGACACGATGTGCGCGTTGTTGCCTACAACATCGAGCATGTCAGCGTATTTGGCGGCAGTAGCGTTGCTGGCATCGACGTACATCGTCAGTGCGCAGTAGCTCCATAGACGGTCGCTGAGTGCGGCGAGTTTTTCCTGCTGGTCGGCGACAGCTTCCAGCTTGGGCAGGTCGGCGAGATCACTGTCAAGAATGCGCTTGAGTGCTTCGACTTCCTTGGGATAGCGCGCCAAATCAGCTGCAAACGCCGGGTCATCAAAGCCCTTGTAGTAAAACGACAGATCCCAGTTTGGATTCATGGGGAATGCCTCCTCTATGATGATTATAGATTCTGCTGCTTGCGTTGGATTTGAAGCGCCTCGAGGCACTTCTCCTTGCTGCGTTCGATGTGGCGGTGCATGAGCTTCTGGAAGTGCTCCAGATCGCGCTGCTCGATGTAATCCACCAGCTTGTAATGCTCTTCATGTGCCTGAAGCAGGCGGTTCTCCTGTGAAATCGCCATGGAGGAGAAGCGCGTGATGTACTGATCCTGTCCCTCAATGACGCGGAGGATACGGTTCATTGCGCAAATCTCGGTCATCTGCCGGTGAAATGCGCGCGCCATGGGTGAGAGCGTCTCGAAGTCGCGGTTCTCCATCACGCTGTCCATCTCGTGCAGGCGGTCGCGAAGGTTTGCAATATCCTCAGCAGTTGCCTTTTCGATGATGGCAGGCAGCGTCAGCATTTCGAGTGCGTTGCGGATGGTGTAGATTTCCTCGACATCGGCAATGGTGAAGGCACGGACAATGACGCCGCGCCGCTGAATGTATTCGACAAGACCGTCACGCTCAAGCTTCCGCAGCGCTTCACGGAGCGGCGTACGGCTGATGTGCAGGCGGTCTGCATATTCCGTTTCGACAATGCGCTCGCCGGCAGGAATTTCGCCGGTGATGATGGCATGCTTGAGCACTTCATAGGCAATTTCGCGGATTGGACGGCTTTCCATCATGGGCTGAAAGGTAACGGCTGCCATGGAATCAACTCCTTCGGGAATGAAAGTGCATTTTTGCTGCACTTTGGATACAATGATAATACAAAAAAACGGATATGTCAAGCGAAACGCCGATATTACGCGGCTTGTCACATTTGGAGGATACAAAAAGAGGAATGTGCATGCCTTTTCGTCGGTGAAGGAGGCATGCACATTCCATGATGAACGAGAAAAGATATCAGCCGAGGACTTCCTTGCGGAGCGCATCGACGTAGTCGAGCTGTTCCCACGGCATATCAGGCTTGCCGAAGTGACCGTAATTGCAGTTCGCACGGTAAATCGGGCGGCGGAGGTTCAGCCGTTCAATGATGGCGTTCGGACGCATGTCGAAAAGCTTTTCAACTGTGGCGACGAGCTTTTCGTCCGGTACAACGCCGGTGCCCTTCGTGTCAATGAACAAGCTGACGGGACGCGCGACACCGATGGCGTAGGCAACCTGAATTTCGCAGCTGTCTGCCAGACCGGCAGCAACGATGTTTTTGGCGATGTGGCGTGCGGCATAAGCGGCACTGCGGTCAACCTTTGTCGGATCCTTGCCGGAGAATGCACCGCCGCCGTGGGGCGCGTAGCCGCCGTAGGTGTCGACGATGATTTTACGTCCGGTCAGACCGGAGTCGCCGGCAGGTCCGCCGATGACAAAACGTCCGGTCGGGTTGATGAGGTAGCGCGTGTCTGCCGTGAGCATGTCCGCAGGAATTACAGGGCGGATGACGTGCTCAAGCATTGCCGCGCGAATCTCCTCTTGCGAAATGTCAGGGCTGTGCTGGGTGGAGATAACGATCGTGTCGACTGCAACAGGCTTGCCATCTTCATAGACGATGGTTACCTGCGCTTTGCCGTCGGGACGGAGCCACGGCAGTGTGCCGTTCTTACGAACCTCGGTCAGGCGGCGCGTCAAGCGGTGGGCGAAGGCGATGGCTGTCGGCATGTATTCCGGCGTTTCGCTGCATGCATACCCGAACATCATACCCTGGTCGCCGGCACCGTTCTCAAGTTCATCTTCGTGATTGCGGCTTTCAAGCGCAGCATCGACACCCATGGCAATGTCAGGGCTCTGCGCGTGGATGCTCGACAACACAGCGCAAGTGTTGCCGTCAAAGCAGAGGGAAGAGTCGTTATAACCGATGTCCAGCACGACATCACGGACGACTGCGGGAATGTCAATTTTACCCTTGGTGGTGATTTCACCCATGACCATGACCATGCCGGTCGTGGCGCACGTTTCACAGGCAACGCGGCTCATGGGATCCTGCGCGAGCAGGGTGTCGAGCACGGCGTCAGAAATTTGGTCGCACAACTTATCAGGATGACCTTCCGTGACGGATTCCGAAGTGAAGAACTTACGCATTTTTGTAGCTCCTTTCAGCAGAACAGGTTGAAAAATAGGAAAGAGCTGCAAAAAACCCGACTGTCTTGCACACAAAACAGCCGGGAATCAATCAAGACCGATTGTCCTTATCTGTCAGTGCTGCTCGCGTGAGCTGTGTGCGCACTGTGGGAATTGGCACCATGCACTTGCGTGCCGGTTGCCGTGGCTTCATTGGGCCCGTCCCTCTGCCACTCGTGATAAGGGTTATTACATTTGCAAAAGTATAGTAGCACAATTCATTGCGTACGTCAATATGTATGAGAAAATGTTTTTACGGGCAAGAACTTATGTTCGCTTGCAAATTTCGCTGCTTTCGGCTATACTATATAGGCCGTTTGCAATGACGATTGGGTCCTGTGCGATCCGTCGGTGTGAACCTTGTCAGGTCCGAGAGGAAGCAGCAATAAGCGCTTTTCGGATGTGCTGCGGGGTTGCTCAGTCTGAGCAGGCGGTTTTTTTGTATCTATTTTGTTTTTCACTGGACAAAGTAAAAATCTGCCCTTATAATTGAAATGAAAGCAGAATGTAAGCAATGCCGCCAACAGACGGCATGACTGAAATGGAGGACGGAATAGATGGAAATCGAGTTGATTCGCCGTGAAGACCCGCAGATTGCGGATGCGATTGAAGCAGAATTGCAGCGTCAACGCTCGCACATTGAACTGATTGCCTCGGAAAATTTCGTATCAGAAGCCGTGATGGCGGCTATGGGCTCCTGTCTGACGAATAAGTACGCTGAGGGTTATCCGGCACATCGCTATTATGGCGGCTGCGAATGCGTTGACGTGGTGGAAAATCTGGCGCGCGAACGTGCAAAGGAACTGTTTGGCTGTGAATATGTGAATGTTCAGCCGCATTCCGGTGCGCAGGCGAATACGGCGGTATATTTTGCTATGCTTCAGCCGGGCGATACCGTCATGGGCATGAGTCTGTCCAACGGCGGTCACCTGACGCATGGCAGCCCGGTCAACATTTCGGGCAAATACTTTAATTTCGTTGCGTATGGTGTGAATGACCAGGGATACATTGACTATGATGCGATGCGTGCGCAGGCGCTTGAATGCAAGCCGAAGATGATCGTTTCCGGCGCGTCTGCCTATCCGCGTACGATTGATTTTGCGAAAATCCGCGAAATCTGCGATGAAGTCGGTGCTCTGATGATGGTCGACATCGCGCATATTGCTGGTCTCGTGGCGGCAGGGGAGCATCCGTCGCCCGTGCCGTATGCTGATTTCGTCACGACAACGACCCACAAGACGCTCCGCGGACCGCGCGGCGGCATGATTATGTGCCGCGAGCAGTACGGCAAGGCGATTGATAAGGCAATTTTCCCGGGCACGCAAGGCGGTCCGCTCATGCACATCATCGCTGCGAAGGCGGTTTGCTTCGGCGAGGCGCTCAAGCCCGAATTCAAGGCATATCAGCATCAGATTGTCGCTAATGCGAAGGCGCTCGAAAACGCGCTGCGCCGCGAAGGCATCAATATGGTGTCTGACGGTACAGACAACCACCTGCTCTTGCTGGACTTCACCGGCACCGAAATGACCGGCAAAATGCTGGAGAAGCTGCTGGAGGATGCAAACATCACTGTTAACAAGAACACCGTACCGAACGAAACGCGTTCGCCGTTCGTGACGAGCGGCATCCGCGTTGGTACGCCTGCTGTGACGAGCCGCGGTTTCAAAGAAGCGGATATGGAGAAGGTTGCTGCGTGGATTGCACGCGTTGTCCGCGAGGGTGAAGCTGCCGTGCCGGCGGTGAAGAACGAGGTCGAGGCGTTCATGAAGAACTTCTCGCTCTATCAGGCATAATCGGCTGCTTTTCCAGATATTACAACTAAAAATTCATACATTTTCATCAAATCCACGAAATTTAGACCGGTTTTTCGGCTAAATTCCAGTGGATTTTTTTTGCAATATGTGATATAATAATTCAACGATAGGTTTTGTTCAATCGTTTGAATGAGCAAGACACATTCAGGCACCGCTGTTCCGGAATGATGATGTGAAGGGAAAAGTCGGATTTGTGGAAGAGGGGACGTCGCCGGTGGAGAGGATTTTATGCACTCGTCCTGCGGCGATGGAACGGGCTGTGCCTGCAAATGAATACGATTCGGGAAGGCATCGCGTGTTTTTTGTTGTCATGCGATGAAAGCGTGCTTTGCACCATGACCTTCAGCATCGGATTTTGCTTCCCTTGAGTGGAAGTTTGAGTTTTCCTTATTGTGTAAAGAAAGAAGAGTGATCGAATGAGCCCAAAGGCGAAAGCAGTACAGCCGACAAGCCGTCTGCGGATCGTCAGCCTTGGCGGTGTTGATGAGATCGGCAAGAATATGACGGTCTTCGAATATGAGGATGATATTGTCGTGGTCGATTGCGGCAGTATCTTTCCCAAAGAGGACATGCTCGGCGTTGACCTGGTCATCCCGGATGTTTCGTATCTGGTGGAAAAGAAGCGCAACCTGAGAGGTTACCTCTTTACCCACGGCCATGAGGACCATATCGGTGCGACGCCGTACATCCTCCGTCAGGTGCCCGCACCGCTCTACGGCACGAAACTGACACTGGCGCTTGTTGACCTGAAATTGAAGGAGCACCGCATTCAGGGCATCCCGATGCAGGTCGTTCAGCCTCGTGATGAGGTGAAGCTCGGCAAGAACTTTACGGCGCGTTTCATCCATGTCAGCCATTCCATCGCCGGTGCATGCGCCATTGCACTGACCTGTCCGGCAGGCACAGTCGTTGTGACGGGCGACTTCAAGATTGACTATACGCCGGTTGACGGCAACATCACCGACCTCGCGTCCTTCGCCGAGTTGGGCGAACGCGGCGTGCTGGCGATGCTGTGCGAATCGACAAATGTAGAACGTCCCGGTCATACGATCTCCGAAAAGAAAATCGGTGTGACATTTGAAAACATGTTCCGCGAAGCGAAGGGCAGAGTCATTGTTGCCATGTTCGCGTCGAACATTCATCGTATGCAGATGGTCATCGATAACGCGATGCGCTACGGCCGCCGTGTCTGCTTCATCGGTAGAAGCATGGTGAACGTCAGCCGCGTTGCCATGCAGATTGGCGAATTGCGCATTCCTCAGGAGGCGCTGATTGAGGCAGACGCGCTCGACCAGTATCCGGATGAAGAAATTCTCGTCATGACCACAGGCAGCCAAGGCGAGCCGATGGCGGGACTGACGCGCATGGCGTACAGCGAGCACCGCAAGCTGCAAATCCGCCAGAGTGACACTGTCATCATCTCTGCGACCCCGATTCCCGGCAACGAAAAGAGCATTAGCCGCGTCATCGACCAGCTGTACCGTTGCGGCGCGAATGTCATCTACAAAGCGCTGGCAGAGGTTCATGTATCCGGTCACGCGTGCCAGGAAGAGCTCAAATTGATGCATGCGCTTGTCCGTCCGAAGTACTTCATTCCTGTTCACGGCGAGTACAGAATGCTCTGGCAGCATGCGCTGCTTGCTGAATCAATGGGCATGAACAGCACGGACATTCTGATCCCGGAAGTCGGTCAGGTAGTTGAAATGGATCAGGACGGCCTGTATCTCGCCGAGCAGATTCAGACCGGCGCGGTGTTGGTGGATGGCCTGGGCATCGGCGACGTCGGCAACGTCGTTCTGCGCGACCGCAAGCACCTCAGTCAGGATGGTCTGATTATCGTCGTCATGGCAATTCACCGCGATGATGAGCGCCTCGTGTCCGGCCCTGATATTATCAGCCGCGGTTTCATCTACGTCCGCGAGAATGAGGATATCATTGAGAGCATGCGCGACGTCGTCCGGCAGATTCTGTCGCAGTCGTCGCTGGCAGGTGAGGAATGGCCGGCGCTCAAGAACCGTATCAAGGATGAACTGCATCGGTATATCTACGAGAAGATTAAGCGTAACCCGATGATCCTGCCGATCATTCTGGACGTTTGACATGCACCGTTGCATCTGATACAATAGGGAGGAGCACAGCAATGTGTTTCTCTCTTTTTGCAATAAAACGAAAGGAATCAAGTTCTATGGAATACAGCAATGCGCACCGCCTTGCACAGGATATCCGGCAAAGCGAGGAATATCAGACGTATCATGCCCTGAAGGAGACCGTTATGGCAGATGAAACGACAGCGGCACTCATCAAGGAGTACAAGAAACTGCAGGTGAAGCTGCAAATGGCGGCAGTTTCCGGCGCACAGGCGGATGCTGATGACATGCAGCGCTTTCAGGGCATCACGTCGCTGCTGTTTACGAAGCCGGAAGTCAGTCAGTACATGCTGGCGGAAATGCGCCTTCAGCAGGCTGTGGCGGACATCTTCCGCATCGTGACCGAGGCGGCAGATATTGACATGGGTTTGCCGAACTAACCATACGTGAATGTGCCTTTAGGAGGCGATTCCTCTGAGTAGACAACGGGAAAGCTATCAGCAGCTTCGGGATGAGCGGAAGTACGGTCCGTACTGGTATAGTGCGGTGTGGCAGATTATCCGTCCTGTGCTTGTTGCCTGCGGTGCGCTGCTGGTGACGGCAGGCATCATTTACGGCATCTGGAGCAAGGTCTACGGCGAATTCATCGCGCCGCCGGATGAAAGCAGCACGGAGCAGGTCTCCTTCACTGTTGAGAGCGGACAGAGCCTGACGCGCGTGGCAAACCGCCTTGAGGAAGCAGGGCTTATCCGCAACCGCACGGTGTTCAAATACTACTGCGACTTCGCCGGACTCGGACAGAAGATTCAGTCCGGCAGCTATACGCTCAGCCCGTCCATGACGATGGCGGAAATTGCCGATCAGCTCACCATGGGCGACGGTAATCCACTGGTACGCAACATCACGCTGATTCCCGGCTGGACGATTGAACAGTTCGCCGAAAAACTGGTGGCGGACGGCGTCTTGGAGAGCAGTGATGAGTTTCTTTCGCTGTGCAAGGACGGCACAGCGTTCTCTGATTACTATTCTGTGAAGGACGTGCTGAATTCCACGAATGTCTCCCAACGCAAATATGTGCTGGAAGGTTATCTTGCACCCGATACCTATGAGGTGTACGTCGATGCGACGGCGGAGGAGATTATCCGCAAGCTGCTCTCGCAGACGGAACGCGTCTATTCTGTGGCTTGTCAGGATCGTGCAGAGGAGCTTGGCTTCACGATGGATCAGATTCTGACGCTGGCGAGCATGATTGAGAAGGAAGCGTCAACCGCTGACTTCGCGAAGGTGTCCGCCGTGTTCCATAACCGCTTGAAGCAGGGGATGAAGCTGCAGAGCGACGTGACGATTCACTATATCACCGGTGTGCGAAAAATGTCGCTGGACAGCAGCGATACCTCGCTGGACAGCCCATATAACACGTATGTCGTATCTGGACTGCCGCTGGGTCCGATTTGCTCGCCGAGCACGGACGCCATCAATGCCGCGCTGTATCCGGATGAAACGTATTTGGCGGAAAACTACCTGTATTTCTGTGCGACAACGCCGGAAAGTTCCGAGTTGTTCTTCTCCAAGACACTGCAGGAACATGAGCAGGCGGTCGCCATCTATTCGCCGCTGTGGAAGCAGTATGATGAGGAACGAGGCGTCAGCGATGGGCAGTGAGAAAATCGAGCTGTTATGTCCGGCAGGCAGCATGGAATCGCTGGACGCGGCGCTGCATTTCGGCGCGGATGCAGTCTATGGCGGCATGAAGCGCTTCGGGCTGCGTGCGTTCGCAGGCAATTTCGATGCAGAAGCGCTTGAACAGGCTGTCCGGAAGACGCACAGCGCCGGCAAACGCTTCTATCTGACGATGAACATTTTTCCGTTTGATGACCAGATGGATGAGATGGTTGCAGCGGCACATCTGGCGAAGGAGATTGGCGTAGATGCGGCGATTGTCAGCGACTTGGGCGCGATTGCCGCGATTCATAGGGGCGTGCCGAATCTGCCGCTGCATGTCAGCACGCAGGCGAACACGGTCAACTCCGAGGCAGTCGGCATTTACCATGCAATGGGCTGCGAGCGCGTCATCCTTGCGCGGGAGACATCCATCAAGCGGATGAAGGAGATTGTCCGTCGGAATCCTGAAACGGATATTGAAGTGTTTGTGCATGGAGCCGCCTGCATGGCGTACAGCGGCCGATGCATGCTCAGTGCCGCCATGACCGGACGCAGCGCCAATCAGGGTGCATGCGCACAGTCATGCCGCTGGCGGTACAGCGTGGTGGAAGAGAAGCGCCCGGGCGAATACATGCCAGTTTGTGAAGATGAAAACGCCACGTACATTTTTTCGGCACATGACCTGAACCTGATGCCTCTTCTGCCGAATTTGCTGGATGCAGGCGTCCGAAGCCTCAAAATCGAAGGGCGCATGAAGACAGATTACTATGTTTCTGTTGTGACGGCAGCGTATCGGCGCGCACTCGACCTGCTTGCGTCGGAAGGAGATTTTTCGGCGGCACTGCCGGAGTTGATGGCAGAACTCTCCTGCGCCAGCCATCGGGACAGCGATACCGGCTTTGCACTCGGTGCACCGGAGCAACCTGCTGGTGCAGACGGCTTCCGCCAAAGCCGCGAATATCTTGCGCGTGCGGTGGAGGATTGTCCAGACGGGCATGAGTGCCGTTTTGTGCTCAAGAACCGCTTCACTGCCGGAGAAACGCTGGAGTTGCTGACAACGCATGGAGTCAAAACGTTCACTGCAAAACCGTTCATCCGAGAGAAGACTGGCGAAACGGTCGAAACATTTGGTATCGGCGGCGAAATCATTCGGATGGATGTGCCGTTCGCGGTCGAAAAGGGCGATATCCTGCGAGGCGAAACGCGGAATCACCGGAAATGATGGTAGGCAGACTGCGAAAAATCATGACAAATAACGGTCGTCCATGTTGCACAAAGCTATAAAATATGATACAATTTGTTTTGATAAACTCTTAACAGAGTATAATGGCGCTTGTTTTATACAGGTGCAGCTGGAGGAAATAGGGATGGCAGGACATGTATCGGACGCGGTGATCCGCCGCTTGCCGGGCTATTATCGTCATTTGCGGGAGCTGGAAAGCGCCGGTGTGGAGCAGATTTCATCGCAGGAGCTGGGCGAAAGAATGCATTTGACGCCTTCGCAGATTCGTCAGGATATCAACTGCTTCGGCGGTTTCGGACGCCAGGGTTATGGTTATCATGTGTCTGATTTGAAGATGCACATCGGTGAAATCCTCGGTCTTGACCGGGAGCATACGGAAATTATTATCGGTGCCGGTAATATCGGCTGCGCAATTGCGAAATATCCGACGTTTCTGCGCGAAGGTTTCCTTCCGCTGGCAATGTTCGATAATGACCCGGAAAAGGTTGGCACGAAGGTGGGGGAGATTCCTGTCTGCGCGATGGATGCGCTCGAATCATTTGTGGCGGAGCATACACCGGATATCGCTGTGCTTGCGACGCCACGCCGCGCAGCACAGGAAATCCTTGACAGGCTGTATCAGTCCGGCATCCGCGCAGTCTGGAATTTCGCACCGACCGATTTGACGCATCCGGATGACATGCTCGTTGTCAATGTCCACCTGACGGACAGCCTGCAGACGCTGACGTACCATATGGCGCACCGCAGCGAAGAACAGAAGTGATTCATAGGGAATCGAAGGCGCATCGCATGGAGAATTTCGTGCGATGCTGCCCTGTTATTTTGGAGGAAACAGAATGAGTGATCCGTATCAGGCGAAAATGCGTCAGCCGAAAGGCCGGTCTGAACGCCTGATTCAAGAAGAACAGCGGCGGTTATCGACCTCTGGCGGCAAGAACGTCACGAAGAGGAAAACAGCTGCAACGAAGCGCCGCAGAACAAGTAATAACAGACGTAGAGGCAAGAAGAACCGCTCGCATTCATTTGTGTGGTTTCTGGTTGCGATGCTGTCACTTGCCGGAACCCTCGTGCTGCTGCTGATTGCGTCGCCGCAAATGTTTGGTATGAAGTTGTCTGGTTTGCCGACGCTTGCCTTTGTCAACGGCAGCATCATTCAGTATGACGAGAGCCGCATTGAGAACTTCAACGAGGCAACGGCGCTCGTTAACACGGATCGCATTTTCCAGGGCGTTTCGATTGATGGCATCGATGTCAGCGGCATGACGTGCGAAGAGGCGGAAGCAGCGCTTGGCAAGAGCAGCGTGGACACCAGCAGCGTCAATCTGCACGTGCAGGCTGATGTGTACAGTTACGATATAACCGGTGCGGATGTACCGCTGTACCGCAATGTCAGCGAAGTTGTGCAGATTGCTTATGCGGCAGGGCGCGGCAATACGACCGCCATCCGCGGCACGGGCAGGACACCGCTGAGCGAACGCGTCGCATCGATTCGGTCGCTGAGCAGTCAGCCGCTTGCGCTTCAGACAGAAATCACCTATGACCATGAAACTGTGCGGCAGATTGCCGAGAATATCGCGGCGGATGTGACCTGCTCACCGGTAAACGCGACGGTTGAGTCTTTCGATGCAAATACGAAGCAGTTCACCTTCAACAGCGACATTTCCGGCGCGTATCTCGATGCGGATGAAGTGTATCAGACATTGATTAGCTACCTTGATGCCGGACACTATACGGCTTCGCTGACGCTGTATTCCGAAACGGTGCTGGCGGACGTAACAACCTCTCAGATTGTGGGCAAGTTCGGTAAAATCTCGTCCTACACCACGAACACGACAAGCAACGCTAATCGAAACACGAATATCCAGCTCTCCTGCGAAGCGATTAACGGCATCAAGGTGGCACCGGGGGAGACATTCTCCTTCAATTCCGCAACGGGTCAGCGCACGGCGGAAAAGGGTTACAAGGAGGCTACGGCCATTTCCGGCGGACAGAGTGTACCGGAAGTGGGCGGCGGCGTATGCCAGACGAGTTCGACGCTCTTCAATGCCGTGGCGCGTGCAAACCTCGAAATCGTTTACCGCAGTCCGCATGCCTGGCCGAGCAGCTATGTGCCCAAGGGCATGGATGCAACAGTCAACTGGCCGAACCTCGACTTTAAGTTCAAGAACAACACCGAATGGCCGATTTTCATCGTGGCGAAGTATTCGAACAAGAAGTGCACGGTTGAAATCTACGGCATGTTGCTGGAAGACGGTATCACAATTGATTTGGAAAGCACGGTCACCAAGACGATTGAGCCGTCGGACGAAATCAAGTATGTTCAGAACACGAGCCTTCCTGCCGGCACGCAGGAGACGACCGTCAAGAAGCGCACAGGTTACGTTGTCGAAACCTACCAGATCTGGTACCAGAACGGCGTAGAAATCGACCGCAAGCTGCTGTGCACATCGACCTATAAGGCCTATCAGGAAACGGTTGAGTACAACTAATGCGAAAGGGGAGGCGCGGCATGCGGCGCGAAAAGCTCAAACGAGTGTGGGATATTCTGCTCAAGCTCTATTGGGTTGCGCTGTTTGTTGCAGTCATCCATTTCCTGTGGTCAGCCGGAACGGAGCAGTATACGCCGTCACCGACCGTCTATTATCAGGCGGCACAGCGGACGATTGTGCCGGAAATATCGCCTGAGCCGACAGCAGAAACCGCATCGCAGCTGCCGCCGGAAGGAACGACTGTGCCGACGATGCTACCGGAAGCGAAAGCACAAAACACAGCCGAGACAGAAATAACGGCGAAGGCTTCCTTGAAACCGATTTGGACGATTCCCCCGGATTCAGTTGTGAATCAGGGCGATGCTGCGGCGCTCGATGCGCTGCCCGGCGTGGGTCCGACGATTGCAGAAAGAATAATCGAGTACCGCGAGGAACATGGGAATTTCGTGTATCCGGAGGATTTGCTTGGTGTCAAGGGCATCGGGCAAAGCAAAATGACGGCCATTGTCGAGGTACTTCAGGCAGAAAAGAAAACGTCTGAAGAGAAGGAGGAGTAAGCGTGGATTCGGGAATGCTGCATACCGTGCTTGAGATGCTCGGCATGGGGCTGGGCGCCATTGTGCTGCTGATGATTGTCGCGAAGGTCATGAGCATGATTCATGTCGATGCGGATATCGCGCCGAAGCAGCTCGACAGCGCCGAAGCCGATGTGACCGGCAAACGGACGCTGGTGGAAAATGCGGACGGCGTTACGAAGACAACGTATTACCTGACTTTTCAGAGGATGGATGGCAGCCGCATGGAAATGACTGTTTCCGGCGAAGATTACGGAATGGCGGCGGAAGGTGACCACGGTGTGCTCGTGACGCGCGGCGATGAGTTTGTCGTGTTCAAGCGCATGAACTGAGCGGAAGAGAAATCGGGAGAAAATTATGGCATATCAGGCATTGTACAGGCAGTGGCGTCCGAAAAACTTCTCCGGCATGGTTGCACAGGAGGCAGTTATTTCGACGCTGCGCAATCAAGTGATGACGGGACGCGTGGCGCATGCGTACCTGTTCTGCGGCAGCCGCGGCACAGGCAAAACGTCTACCGCAAAAATTCTGGCGCGCGCCATCAACTGTGAGCATCCTGTCAACGGTGACCCATGCGGCGAGTGCGAGTCCTGCAAGCGGCTATTGGCGGATGAATCGATGGACGTGATGGAGATCGACGCGGCAAGCAACAACGGCGTTGATGAAATCCGCGACTTGCGCGAAACCGTCAAATATCCGCCGCAGCAGGGCAAGAAAAAGGTCTATATTATCGACGAAGTTCACATGCTGTCGACCTCTGCGTTCAATGCACTGCTCAAGACGCTCGAGGAGCCGCCGGCGTATGTCGTGTTCATCCTTGCAACGACCGAACCGCAGAAGCTGCCTGCGACCATCCTTAGCCGATGCCAGCGCTTTGACTTCGGGCGCATTCCTGCACGGCAGATTGCAGGACGTCTTCGCGAGGCAGTCGATGGCGCAAATGCGCAGGCAACGGACAACGCACTGATGATGATTGCCCGTGCGGCAGAGGGCGGCATGCGCGATGCACTGTCGATTCTGGATATGTGCCTGGGTTACTCCGAAAACGTGACGGAGGAACTGGTACGCAGCGTCCTCGGTACGAGCGACCGCAGCTTTCTGTTCCGATTTGCGGAGGCGTTGTCGAAAGAGGATGCCTCCGGCGTGATGCGCATGATTGATGAGCTGATGCGAGCCGGACGTGAGCCGATGGTGTTCGCTAAGGATGTCAGTCAGCACCTTCGGTCGCTGCTGATTGCCAAGTGCAGTCCGGATGACCTGACTATGTTGCTTGACCTGACGAAGGAGGATGCACAGGAATACGCAAAGCAGGCAGAACAGCTTTCGACAACGCGGCTGATGCGGATGCTGGAGTTGTTCATGCATGTTGAGACGGATTTGCGCTGGTCATCCTCGCCGCGCATTGTGCTGGAAAATGCAGCACTCAAGAGTTGCTTGCGGACGGAAGAAGCGGATACGGCGGCGCTGAATGAACGGATTGAATCGCTGGAAAAGCAACTGACTGACTTGCAGGAGAAGCTCAAGAGCGGTGAATTCGCTCCTGCTCAGCCGCAGAAGAAAGCGGTCAAGCCGCAGGAGAACCGCAAGGAGCCGGATCGTCCTGCAGCACCGACCGTGATGACACCGACCGGAAAGACGGATGCGGATGCATGGAAGGAGGCCATGAATCTCCTCAAGCGCTCTGATCCGGGCACATACGCAATGCTCACGATGGGTAAGTATGCCGGTTGCAACGGTACTACTTATCGCTGGGAGGCACCGGCAGGGCAGGAGTTTTATGTAGGCCTGTTTAATAATGAGAAGAAGCAGAGCAGTATCACCGAAGCGCTCACGCAGGCATCGGGCATGGCATGCAGATTCGAGGCAATCGGGCATGCGGAAGAAAAGAAGCAGGACGATGGTGATGCAGCGTTTGTCAATGAACTGGAAAATGTGTTCGGCAAGGCAAATACCATCGTTCAGGAGAAGCTTAAGGACTGAATCATCATAAAAAGAGGAACCTCGCGGTACGCTGAAAACAGTGTGCTGCGAGGCTTTTTTCGATTTGATAAAATTTGCGACCATCAAAGACAAGAATGACAAAAAATCTACAAAATTATTTTTGGCAGCAGGAAATAAGGAGGTACATGTAGAATAAGGGAAGTCGGGTAAAGTTGTAACCTATGCTTTCTAAGCCCAAAGCAAGTGGAATTCCTTAACGATGGAGGGAGATATTATCATGAGTGAGCAGAACCTGAAGCAGGTGCTTGCCAAAAAGCAAAGCATTCTGCAGGGAGACGCGGAACGGATTGCTAAGCAGCGTACAGCAGGAAAGCTGACTGCCCGCGAGAGAGTCGCCAAGTTGCTCGATGCCGGCTCTTTCGTGGAGACGGATGCACTGCTGAGCTGCAAGAGCGATTATGCCGGCGTCGTGACCGGTTACGGCACGGTGCAGGATCGCCCGGTTTACGTATTTGCACAGGATTTCACAGTGCATGGCGGTGCCATGGGCAAGATGCAGGCGCAGAAGATCACGAAGGTGCTTGATTTGGCGCAGAAGACCGGCGCACCTGTGCTGGCTCTGTGCGACAGTGCTGGTGTCCGCATCGATGAGGGCGCTGAAGCCATGAATGCCTATGCGTCTGTTTTCACGCGTCTGGCGAAGCTCAGCGGCGTTGTGCCGGTTGTTGCACTGGTGCTGGGTCCCGTGGTCGGCGGTGCGGCGATGATTGCGCAGCTGGCTGATGTGACCATTCAGGCGGAAACCGTCGGTCAGCTGATGGTATATGGTCCGCAGGTTATGTGCGCCATGTCTGGTAAGGATGTCAATGCGAAGGCCGTTGGCGGTGCAAAGACGATGGCGGCTCAGGGCGGTATCGCGCTGACCGCGAAGGACGAGGATGAAGCCATCGCGCTGGCAGTGCAGGTGCTTGATTATCTGCCTGGCTGCAACGCGGAGGATGCCGAAATCGTCGAGACGGATGACATGAACCGTGTTCTGCCGGAACTTGATCCTGCCGATGCGGACAGCGTGCTGGCGGCAATGGCGGACGGCGGCGCGTATGTCGAGCTCTACAAGGACTACGGCAAGGAAATTCGTGTGGCGCTGACGCGTCTGGGCGGCCGTCCGGTCGGCCTGGTTGTCAGCAACGCAAAGATCAATGAAGGCATGCTGACGGCGCAGTCTGCAAGCAAAGCTGCACGCTTCATTCGCCTGTGCGACTGCTACAGCCTGCCTGTTGTGTCGATGATCAACAGCAAGGGTGTTGCAGTTCCGGCTGTGGATGAGCAGGTCAGCGTCATGAAGGCAACGACTCAACTGCTGTATGCGTATGCCGAGGCAACGACTGCAAAGGTGTCTGTTGTGATGGGCAATGCTATTGGTCAGGCGTATGTCGCAATGGGTGGAAAGAGCAGCGCTGACGTGACCTATGCATGGCCGGGAAGCGTGATTTCTGCCCTGACGCCTGAAGCGGCTGTGCAGGTGCTCTACGCTGATGAACTGAAGAAAGACAAGAAGCCCGCCCTTGAAAGCCGCGCGGCACTGCAGGAGAAGTTCGCTGCGGATGTGGCGGACGGTGTCGCTGCTGCAGCTGCCGGCATGGTCGATGACGTGGTTGATCCTGCGGAAACCCGCAAGCTTGCGATTGCGGCGCTGGAGATGCTCGCCTCGAAGCGCGAATCCAATCCCCCGAAGAAGCATGGCAATCTGCCGCTTTAATTGAGGAAAGGAACGTGTTATTATGGGCTTTTTGAATAATCTGGGCTTTGGCCTGATTGTGACGCTGATCGGCATGGTAACCGTTTTCTTTGGTCTGGTTATCCTGATCGCGCTGATCAAGGTGATGGAAAAAGCCACTGCCAACCTGGGCAAGAAGAAGGCAGCGCCTGCGAAGTCTGCTGAGGCTGCTCCTGCAGCGCCGGCAGTGGAAGAGGTGCCTGTGACGGATGACAGCGAGCTGATCGCTGTGATTTCCGCCGCCGTCGCGATGATGATGGAGGATGGCAGCGCCTTCACAGTCCGCCGCGTCCGCCGCGTATCGAATGCGCCAGCCTGGCAGAAGGCCGGCCGCGAGGAGCAGGTCTACAGCCGCTTCTGAATCATCAACTGAAACAATCAATAATTTGACGAATTTGAATTAGGAGGAATCCATTCATGCGTACCTTCAATATTACTGTCAATGGTCAGACCTACGTGGTGGATGTTGAGGAAGTCGGCGCTGCTACTGCTGCGGCTGCCCCTGTTCGTGCGGCTGCGCCCGTTGCGGCGGCTCCTGCTGCTCCGAAGGCTGCTGCTCCCAAGGCGGCTGCTCCTGTCGCAGGCGAGGCAGTGACCTCTCCGATGCCCGGCAACATTCTTGATGTTAAGGTCAAGGTTGGCGATGTCATCAAGGCTGGCACGGTTGTGTGCGTGCTGGAAGCTATGAAGATGGAAAACGAAATCCCGGCTCCCAAGGACGGCAAGGTTGTGCAGGTGGCTGTGACCAAGGGCGCAACGGTTGAAGCCGGTGCGACGCTGGTTGTGCTGGCGTAATTGTCCGCGAGATCCTGAAGGAAAGTGAGCTGATATCATGGGAATTAATGTGGGCGAAACCCTCATGGGCCTCGTCACGACATCCGGTATTTATCAGTATATTACCAATCCGCTCGCGCTCATCATGGTCGGCATTGCCTGTGTGCTGCTGTATCTGGCAATCGTCAAGCAGTTTGAGCCGCTGCTGCTCCTGCCGATCGCGTTCGGTATGCTGCTGACGAACCTGCTGGGCAGCGACATGTTCCATGAGGAGCTGTTTGCCGGCGGACATGTCAACTGGGCGCTGTTCGGCGGTGCTGTGCTGATTGACGGCAACAACTTTGTTGATTCGGCGCTGTACATGGTCAATGCCGCCGGTCAGATTCTGGATGCCAACAGCACGGTGATCGGTCACTTCGTGAACTCCGTGACCGTTGACAGCGCTTCGACGCTTGTGCCGTATGCTGATATCCTGGCGCAGTTTGCTGCGAACGGCAATTCTGCCTCCGTTATTCTGGAGGATGCGTTCCTGAGCGACGGCGCTGCTTATGCCGCCAACGGCGTGATGCTCGCGACTGCAGGTCAGACGATTTCCGGTGGTTTGCTGGACTACCTGTATCTGGGCGTCAAGCTGGGCATTTATCCCTGCCTGATCTTTATGGGCGTTGGTGCAGGCACCGACTTCGGTCCACTGATTTCCAACCCCAAGACGCTGCTGCTCGGTGCGGCGGCGCAGCTGGGTATCTTCATGACGTTTATCTTCGCTTATGCTGTGTTCGGCTTCTCGGCTGCTGAATCGGGCGCTATCGGCATCATCGGCGGCGCTGACGGCCCGACGGCCATTTGGCTGACCGGTAAGCTTGCACCGCATCTCCTTGGACCGATTGCAGTCGCGGCGTACTCCTACATGGCACTGGTTCCTGTCATCCAGCCGCCGATTATGCGCGCCCTGACCACCGAGAAGGAACGTAAAATCGTCATGGAACAGCTCAAGCCTGCCACCAAGACGCAGAAGATCCTGTTCCCGATCGTTGTCACCATTCTCGTTGCGCTCCTGCTGCCGTCTGCGGCTTCCCTGGTCGGCGCACTGATGCTGGGCAACCTCGTCAAGGAGTGCGGCGTTGCAGAACGTCTGAATAAGACCATGCAGAACGAGCTGATGAACATCGTCACGATCTTCCTGGGCATCACGGTCGGGGCGACGGCTACCGCTTCCACCTTCCTGACGATCCGCACGATTGAGATTATCGCGATGGGCGTTGTTGCCTTTGGTATGGGTACTGCCGGCGGCGTGCTGCTTGCCAAGTTGATGAATGTCATCAGCGGCGGCAAGATCAACCCGCTGATTGGTTCTGCCGGTGTGTCCGCTGTCCCGATGGCTGCGCGTGTTTCGCAGCGTGAAGGTCAGAAGGCCAATCCTGCAAACTTCCTGCTGATGCACGCCATGGGTCCGAACGTTGCCGGCGTCATCGGCTCTGCCATTGCTGCCGGCGTTCTGCTGAGCATGTTCGGCGGCTGATCGTAAGCAGTCAATCCCTCCGGTGTAAATCGGAACAACTGTAAGGAGGAAAATTCGTCCTATGGCTAAGGTTCAAATAACGGATACCATCCTGCGCGACGGCCACCAGTCTCAGGCCGCCACGCGGATGCGTACCGATGAAATGCTGCCCGCGTGCGAGATGCTCGACAAGGTCGGCTATTATTCCCTGGAGTGCTGGGGCGGCGCAACGTATGATGCGTGCCTGCGCTTCCTGAACGAGGATCCGTGGGATCGTCTGCGTCAGCTGCGCAAGGCACTGCCGAACACGAAGCTGCAGATGCTCCTGCGCGGTCAGAACCTGCTGGGCTATCGTCCGTATTCCGATGATGTCGTTGACTTCTTCGTCAAGAAGGCAATCGAAAACGGCATCGATATCATCCGCTGCTTCGACGCGCTGAACGATCTGCGCAACATGCAGACGGCAGTCAAGGCAACCAAGAAGTACGGCGGCACGGCGGAAATCGCCATGTCCTACACCGAATCCCCTGTGCATAACGAGGACTACTTCGTCAAGCTCGCTGTGGACATCCAGAAGATGGGTGCCGATGTCATCTGCATCAAGGACATGGCGAACCTGCTGCTGCCCTACAAGGCATACAGCCTCGTCAAGCGCCTGAAGAAGGAAACGGATCTGCCGATCGTGCTGCACACCCACAACACCACCGGCACGGGCGATATGGTGCTGCTCAAGGCCATCGAGGCTGGCGTCGATGTCGTCGATACCTGCCTGTCTCCGCTTGGCTCCGGCACGTCCCAGCCTGCGACCGAGTCCCTCGTCGCAACGCTCAAGGGCACGGAGTATGACACCGGCTTTGATCTCGACCTGCTGGCGAAGCTGGCAGAGCACTTCCGCGGCGTAGCAAACCGCCTGACCGCTGATGGCTGGCGTGATCCGTCCCGCGTGCTTGGTGTTGATGTCAAGACACTGCAGTACCAGGTGCCGGGCGGCATGCTGTCCAACCTGATCGGCCAGCTCAAGCAGGCGAACCAGATGGACAAGTACTATGATGTGCTGGCTGAAGTGCCGCGCGTCCGCGAGGACTTTGGTTATCCGCCGCTGGTTACCCCGACCTCTCAGATTGTCGGTACCCAGGCTGTCATGAACGTGCTGGGCGGCGAACGCTACAAGATGGTGCCGAAGGAATCCAAGGATCTGCTCGCCGGTCACTACGGTCGTCTGCCGGGCAAGGTCAACGAGGAAGTCCGCAAGAAGTGCATCGGCAACGAAAAGGTCATCACGACCCGCTTCGCTGACAGCATTCCGCCGGAACTTGATAAACTGCGCGAGGAAATGCGCGAATGGTATCAGTGCGAGGAAGACGTGCTGTCCTATGCCATGTTCCCGAAAGTTGCCCCGAAGTTCTTCGAGTACCGCGCGGCAAAGCAGCTCAAGGTGGATTCCACCATGCTCGATCAGAACGACAAGACGATGCCTGTCTGAGCATCCATTCAGCAGTCAGGAACGGCGAACAGGCTGCTTCCTGACTTGCTGAAATAATTAGTCATTTCTATCTTGACATCGGCGAACATATCGTGTATGATATAAATGCGGAGTTTTGGGCTTTGCGATATTGAGCCGGATCCGCGAAATTCCAAGAAAGAAGAGGTAAGCTCCAATGGATCAGCTGAATCTGAGCAAGTACGGTATTACCGGAACGACGGAAATTGTCTATAATCCCTCTTATGATCTGCTGTTTGAAGAAGAAACCAAGCCCGGTGTGGAAGGCTATGAAAAGGGTCAGGTTTCTGAGCTGGGTGCCGTGAATGTCATGACCGGCATTTACACCGGCCGCAGCCCCAAGGACAAGTACATCGTCATGGACGAGAACTCCAAGGACACTGTTTGGTGGACGTCTGACGCGTACAAGAACGATAACCATCCGATGACCGAGTCTACCTGGGCTGCTGTAAAGGATCTGGCGATCAAGGAGCTGTCCAACAAGCGCCTGTTTGTCGTCGATGCCTTCTGCGGCGCGAATAAGGACACTCGCATGGCTGTTCGCTTCATCGTCGAGGTTGCCTGGCAGGCTCATTTCGTCAAGAACATGTTCATCGCGCCGTCCGAGGAAGAGCTCAAGAACTTCAAGCCGGATTTCGTGGTCTACAATGCGTCCAAGGCGAAGGTGGAGAACTACAAGGAACTCGGTCTGAACTCCGAGACCTGCGTGGCCTTCAACATCACCAGCCGTGAGCAGGTTATCCTGAACACCTGGTACGGCGGCGAGATGAAGAAGGGCATGTTCTCCATGATGAACTACTACCTGCCGCTCAAGGGCATTGCTTCCATGCACTGCTCTGCCAACACCGACCTCGAGGGCAAGAACACGGCTGTCTTCTTCGGTCTGTCCGGCACCGGCAAGACGACCCTGTCCACTGACCCCAAGCGTCTGCTGATCGGCGACGACGAGCACGGCTGGGATGATAACGGCGTCTTCAACTTCGAAGGCGGCTGCTACGCGAAGGTCATCAACCTTGACAAGGAGTCCGAGCCTGACATCTATAACGCGATTGTCCGCAATGCGTTGCTGGAGAATGTCACGCTTGACAAGGACGGCAAGATTGACTTTGCCGACAAGTCCGTGACCGAAAACACTCGTGTGTCCTACCCGATCAACCATATCAAGAATATTGTTCGCCCTGTTTCCGCTGCACCGGCTGCGAAGAATGTTATCTTCCTGTCCGCAGACGCGTTCGGCGTGCTGCCGCCTGTGTCCATCCTGACGCCTGAGCAGACTCAGTACTACTTCCTGTCCGGCTTCACCGCGAAGCTGGCTGGTACTGAGCGCGGCATCACCGAGCCGACCCCGACCTTCTCTGCCTGCTTCGGTCAGGCGTTCCTCGAACTGCATCCGACCAAGTATGGCGAAGAGCTCGTGAAGAAGATGAAGGCGAACGGCGCGAAGGCGTATCTCGTCAACACCGGCTGGAACGGCACCGGCAAGCGCATCACCATCAAGGATACGCGCGGCATTATCGATGCGATCCTGAGCGGCGACATCCTGAAGGCACCCACGAAGACGATCCCGTATTTCAACTTCGAGGTTCCGACGGAACTGCCGGGTGTTGATTCCAAGATCCTTGACCCCCGCGACACCTACGCTGATCCCACCGACTGGGAGAACAAGGCGAAGGATCTGGCTTCTCGTTTCCAGAAGAACTTCGTCAAGTACACCGGCAACGATGCTGGCAAGGCGCTGGTCGAAGCAGGCCCGAAGGCGTAATTCCATCCGAATTTGGCAATATAAAAAGGATGTATCCGGCTGTCTTGGCCGGATGCATCCTTTCTTTTATGTATGTTAGTGGATATCGATATCGCCGTTCACGGTGGTAATGCTGCCGGTTACAGGGGCTGTCCCAGTGGTCTTCCGGTTATTCACGCTGACATCGCCGCTGACGGAGCGTGTGGCAATCTGCGCGTCCGCATCATCGGGCAGTACGATGTCGATATCGCCAGAGGTTGTGCGGCAATTGACAGCAGTCAAACCGTGACCGAACTTCGCGTCCAAATCACCACTGACGCTGACGAAGCTGCAGTCTTGGACGGTGCCATTCAGCTCGATGTCACCGCTGGTGGTGACAGCCTTCAGCGTGTGGAAGTCGCCGCGCACATCAAAGTCGCCGCTGGTGCTGCGGAGTTTTAGCTCCTGTGCATTGGCTTTGAGTGTGATATCGCCGCTGGCAGTCGTCAGGCTGATGAGGTTTGCGGGGTGATCAAGCGCAACGTCCAGTTCACCGGATGCGCTGGTCAAGCGCAGCTCGTTGAGAACAACCTTCCGCACCTTGATGTCGCCGGATGTTGTTAGGATGGTGAGCGGTTTCGAGTAGCTGTGCGGAATGCGGAGCGAAACGTCACCGAGACCCACTGACACGCTGATGATGGGCTTGATGGCGGAGAACAGCTTGCCAAGATCCTGTCCGAAGCGCGAGACGGTCGAAGCAAAGCCATCATGCGAATGCTCGCTCAAATCCTGAGACAAGTTGCCCAGACATTCCTGAATTTGTTTACCTGTCTTGTCATCGTTGGAAAAAGAATACATCTTCGCCGCGCCGAAAGAGTCGCTCGTGTGATAGCTCGTGCGCTCCTGCTTCGGCGCGTCCTCGTTGCGGCGAACAATCAGTACGCCGTTCTCGATGCAGCATGTGACAGCGTGTGCTGCATCCTCATTGGCGAGGATGACATGCACGTCATCGTCCGGCGATTCATCCACGTGGATATCTTCGCAGACGAGCGTCATGTCGATGCGCTTCATCAGGTCAGAATGGAAGGTGTATTCGGTTTGAACATCGGTGTTGACCGATTCGACTTTATCAGCCGTTTCGGTTTTCGATTCGTTGGAAATCTGTGCAGCAGCTTTTTTCGGGTACTGTTCGATGATTTCCTCCATGCCCTTGAGACTCTCGACAACAGCAGAGATGGCATCGTCTTCGCTCACACCGTGGGAAATCATGTCCTGATAGCGCTCCTGACAGTTGCTCATTGTCTCGTCGTAGAGTGCCTTGACTTCATCAGTCATTTCTGTATTCTGGAAGAGCAGGTTGACAATGCGTTCAACGGTTTCATTTCTCATGGCAGCAATCCTCCTTCTCTTCGTAGACGTCGTGGATCTGCTGGCGGCTGATTTCAGCCCACGTGAACAGGTCGTTGATGAAACGATCAGAAAAAGTGCAATCAGTGAAAATGGGTTCATGATGATAAGGAATAAGCTTCATGTTCATCCCTCCAAAAGCTGATCAAGCTGACACTTGGTATCTTTCCAATTGTCCAAATCAGCGCAAAGCCGTTCAAGACCGGCACTGGTAATGGAATAATAGCGGCGGCGCGCGCCGGATGCCTCATCGCCCCAGTAGGAACGGATCAGCCCGGCAGCTTCCAACCGGCGGAATGCTGTGTAAAGTGTTGCCTCTTTCATCTGGACGGTGCCATTGCTAAGCGCGGAGATCGTTTTGTTGATCTGGTAGCCGTAGCTGTCGCCGTCGGATAGTCTACGGAGAATAATCGTGTCGGTATAGCCTCTAAGCACGTCATCGGATAATGCCATACGGTTCACCTCCTGTGAGTATAGCCTGTCTTGATACATCACCTTGACAAGTAGTATGATATCATGTTATACTTCGCTTGTCAAGGTATCTCATTTTTTTTTCGATGTTCTTTTCATGTTTAACCCTTGCGGAAAATCGGCGCGTGTCGTAAAATGGAAACATGATGCAAGGGTGCATCGCAAAGCAACAGGAAAGGTAATGATCAACGTGGATAAAATTCAGATGAAAACACCGCTGGTGGAGATGGACGGCGATGAAATGACCCGCATCCTCTGGGCGGATATCAAAGAGCTGTTGATTCAGCCGTATGTCGACCTGAAGACGGAATATTATGACCTTGGTCTGCGTCACCGTGACGAAACGCGCGATCAGGTGACGGTAGACAGCGCAAACGCCACAAAGAAGTACGGCGTGGCGGTGAAGTGCGCGACCATTACCCCGAATGCGCAGCGCATGACGGAATATAACTTGCATGAGATGTGGAAGTCGCCCAACGGCACCATCCGCGCGATGCTGGACGGCACGGTCTTCCGCGCACCGATACTCGTCAGCGGCGTCCATCCGACGGTGCGGACGTGGCAGCAGCCGATTACCATTGCGCGTCATGCGTACGGCGATGTGTACCGCAACACCGAAATCCGCGTGCCTGGCGCAGGCAAGGCAGAACTTGTCTTCACCGGAGAGGACGGTCAGGAAATCCGCCAGACGATTTTCAACTTCAAGGGTGCCGGCATCGTGCAGGGCATCCACAATCTCGATGCGTCCATCACGTCCTTTGCGCATGCCTGCTTCCAGTACGCGCTGTCCGTTAAGCAGGATTTGTGGTTCTCGACGAAGGATACCATCAGTAAGACGTACGACCATCGCTTCAAGGACATCTTCCAGGAGATTTTCGATACGCAGTACAAGGAGAAGTTTGAACAGGCGGGCATTACGTACTTCTATACGCTGATTGACGATGCGGTGGCGCGCGTGGTGCGCAGTCACGGCGGCTTCATCTGGGCATGCAAGAATTACGACGGCGATGTCATGTCCGACATGATTGCGACGGCATTCGGTTCGCTGGCGATGATGACATCGGTGCTTGTGTCGCCAGATGGCAAGTTTGAATACGAAGCAGCGCACGGCACCGTCACGCGGCATTACTACAAGTACCTGAAGGGCGAAGAGACCTCGACGAACCCCGTCGCGACGATCTTCGCGTGGTCGGGTGCCCTGCGCAAGCGCGGTGAGCTGGATGAGTTGCCGGAGTTGATGCAATTCGCTGACAAGCTGGAGAAGGCAACAATCGACACCATTGAGGGAGGCACGATGACGAAAGACCTGGCAATGCTGTGGGAAGGCTCGCCGTGTAAGGCAGTCAACAGCCGTCAGTTCCTGGAAGCCATCGCTGCGCATCTCGGTTGATTTTCAAGCGGAGCCTGTCTGCAGGTTCCGCTTTTAATTGTGCGGCGAAAAAAGCTTGCAAAGTCCGTCTGTTCATGGTATAATACAGAGTCTGAAGAGAAGGGGGTGTCTGCCATGCAGAGCATGACCGGCTATGGCAAGGCGACTGTGCAGCAGGGCGAGTGGGAACTGTGCATCGAGCTGCGCAGCGTGAATCACCGCTTTCTGGATTTGTCCTTTCGGCTGCCGCGCGGCATGAGCTTCATGGAGGACATGCTCCGTAAGACCCTTGCACCGCTCAAGCGCGGTCACGTTGATGTGTCGATGACGCTGCAGCAGATGAACGGCGCAGGCGGCATGGTGACGGTCGATACGGCGCTTGCGCAGGCATATATGAATGCCGCGAAGGAACTTGAACAGGTAACCGGCGTGGCGAATGACATGACGGTCACCAGCCTGATGCAGCTCGATGGCGTGACAACTGTGACAGAAGCGGCGCTCGATGAGGACGCGCTGCTGTTGCAGGGACAGAACGTCGCAGAGCAGGCGATGGCGCAGCTGGTGACGATGCGCACGCTTGAAGGCGAACGGATGCGAAATGACCTGCTTGTCCATCTCGATGCATCTGCTGCTTTGCGCGGGAAGATTGCCGAGCGTGCGCCAGCGGTTGTCGATGACTATCGTCAGCGGCTGACGGAGCGCCTCGCGAAGCTGCCGATTGAGCCGGTAGACCCGGCAAGGCTGGCGCAGGAAGTTGCACTCATGGCAGACAAATGCGCTGTAGATGAGGAACTTTCGCGCCTGAACAGCCACATTGTACAGATGCGGAGCTATCTCGAAGCATCAGGCGAGGTCGGCAAGAAGATGGATTTCCTGATTCAGGAAATGAACCGTGAGGCGAACACCATCGGCAGCAAGTGCTCAGATGCCGCCATGGCACAGTGCGTGGTCGACCTCAAGAGCGAAATCGAAAAATTGCGCGAACAGATTCAAAATGTCGTGTGAGCCAAAGGGGAATGGTGCATGGGCGAAACAAGAAGAGGCATGCTGCTGGTCATTTCGGGCGCATCCGGTACGGGCAAGGGAACCGTCATCAAGGAACTGATGGCGCATGATGATTCGCTTGTCTTCTCGGTCAGCGCAACGACACGTTCGCCGCGTCCTGGTGAGCAGGATGGGCGCGAATATTACTTCATCAGCGAAGAGGACTTTCAGCAGCGCGTAGCGCGGGATGAATTCATCGAGCATGCGGCGGTCTTTGCGCACCATTACGGTACGCTCCGCAGTGAGGTGACGCGCCGCCTCGAGCAAGGACAGAACGTCGTCTTGGACATTGACGTTCAGGGCGCGGAGCAGGTGCTTGCCCGCGAGAAGGACTGCGTCAGCATCTTTGTCCTTCCGCCGAGCATGGCGGAACTTCGGCGTCGTCTGGAAGGTCGCGGCACGGAAACGCAGGAACAGATTGCGCTGCGCCAGTCGATTGCCGAATCCGAAATTGCTCACAAAGATCATTACCGCTACAATGTCATCAACGATGATGTACAGCGCTGCGCTGAGCGGATTGCCGCGATTATCGAGGCGGAGCGCTTCAACACCGTCCGCTATACGGTCGATGTGCCGTAACCGATTGGCTGTAAACAGTGAAGGAGGATAATCATTATGTCTATTGTTGATCCCTGCGTCCTGGATTTGCTTAAGCGTGCCGATTCCCGCTATACGCTGGTGGTTGAGGCCAGCAAGCGCGGCCGTCAGATTACCGGCGGCAGCAAGCCCTTGCTGGACAGCGAAGGCATGAAGCCGCTGAAGGCTGCTGTTGAGGAAATCAACCGCGGTCTGATTACCTATGACAAGCCCAGCGACGAAAACGAGGATGCGGACATCGATGAGCTCTGAGAAGCCTGACCTCAGCGGCAAGCACATTGTGCTGGGTGTGACAGGCGGCATCGCGGCGTACAAGAGCTGCGAAATCGTCTCCATGCTGCGCAAACGGAAGGCAGAGGTTCACGTCATTATGACGCAGAACGCTACGCAGTTCGTTCAGCCGCTTACTTTCGAGACGCTGAGCAATGCACCTGTGGTGACAGATACGTTCGTGCGTAACGGTACGTGGGAGGTCGAGCACATTGCATTGGCGAAGTGGGCTGATCTTTTCCTGATTGCACCGGCGACCGCGAACATGATCGCCAAGATGGCTTGCGGTATTGCGGATGACATGCTCTCGACAACCGTGCTGGCAACGAAAGCGCCTGTTCTGCTTGCACCGGCGATGAATACCGGTATGTGGACAGCAGACGCAACGCAGCGAAATATCCGCACTCTGACGGAGCGCGGCATTCGGCTGATTGGCCCCGATAGTGGATTTCTTGCCTGCGGCGACAGCGGTGCAGGCAGGATGAGCGAGCCTGCGGCGATTGTTGATGCGGTGACGGAACTGCTCAACAGAAAGCAGGATTTCGCCGGGTTGCGCGTCATGGTGACAGCAGGTGCCACGCGTGAACGACTCGACCCTGTGCGCTACATGACGAACGACTCGTCCGGCAAGATGGGCTTTTCGCTTGCTGCTGCGGCGAAGGAACGCGGTGCGGAGGTGCTTGTCATCGCAGGACACACGACTGCTGCAGTGCCGGAAGGCGTAACAATTCAGCGCGTTGACAGCACACAGGAGCTTTATGATGCCGTATTGAATGCCGCTACCGTGCAGAATGTGGTCATTCAGGCGGCAGCTCCGGCGGACTACCGCTTCGCCGTGACTTATCCGCAGAAGCACAAGAAGGCGCATGACGGACAACCGTTCACGGTGGAGCTGGTCGAGAATCCTGACATCGCAGCAGCGCTCGGCGAACGGAAGCACGATGGGCAGACGCTTGTCGGCTTCGCAGCGGAAACAGATAATCTGTTGGAGAATGCCCGCAGAAAGCTAGTCAGGAAGAATCTTGACCTGATTGTGCTCAATGACGTCAGTCAGCCGGGCGCAGGCTTCAATGTCGATACGAACATCGCAACGTTGATTACGCCCGATTCGCAGACGGAATATCCGTTGCGGACGAAACGGCAGCTTGCAGACGATATTCTCGACAAAATCCTTCAAATCCGCGCAAAATAAAATCAACCGCGCACAGCTTATAGCGACTGTGCGCGGCTTTTTTTATTCATCGCGGTATTTCGTCATCATGGCCTTGAAAAGCTCTTGTGTGGATGGCGGCGTGAAGGTTATTGCGTTTGCGCCGGCTTCGATCGTCGCGGCGATGGTGTCCGGTTTATTGCCGCCGGTCGCAATTATCGGGAAATCTGGAAAATCTGCGCGGATTTTGCGGACAATGTCAGGCGTGCCAGGACCGCCGGCAACGTTCAGGATGGATGCACCGGCGGCGATACGCTGGGCAATATCCGTCTGTGCGTCAATGACGGTGATGATGACGGGAATGTCAACCGCCTTGGCAACGGCAAGCAGATTCAGGTTGGAAACCGGCGCGTTGAGCACAACGCCCATTGCGCCCTGCGCCTCGGCATCCTTTGCAAGCGAAACGGTGCGAATGCCCTGTGTGGTACCGCCGCCGACGCCGCAGAAGACGGGAATATACGATGCCTTGATGATGGCATCGCTGATGGACTGCTGCGGCGTAAAGGGGTAGACGGCGAACACGGCATCCGCGTCGCAGTTCTTGATAATTGCCAAATCGGTCGTGAAAACAAGGCTCTTAATTCGTCTGCCGTAAATCACAATGCCGCTGGCACTGCGGATGATGGGCGGCATTTCGAGAATGTTGTGACGAAGCCGGCTGTCAATTTGCGGCGGCGCCTTCTTGGTCGGCTGGTCTGTCATGAGGCCTCCTTTATTGGGTGGATTTGGGGGTCTGCGGAGTGCTGTCGGGCGTGAGCTGGTCAACCTGGTCGTGAATCGCCTGCATCCGCTGGTCGAGCGAGGCGATGTCGGTCGCGACACGCTGCAACTCGTCCGAAATGTGCTCGGGAATGTGCTCCTGCGCCTTGTAACGCAAAGAATGCTCCAAAGATGCCCAGAAGTCCATGGCGATCGTGCGGATTTGCACCTCAACAGGCACGAGAATGCGCCCTTCAGAGAGGAAAACGGGAATTTCGACAATCAAGTGCAGGCTGCGGTAGCCGTTCGGCTTGGGTTCACGGATATAGTCCGACATGCGGACAAGCGTCACGTCATCCTGGCTGACGAGCAGGTTCGCGATGGTGTACACGTCCTGCACGTATGAGCAGATGACGCGGATGCCGGCAATGTCCTGCAGGTTGTCGACTGCGCTCTTGATGCTGACCTCCTGATTGCGCCGCTTGAGCTTGTCCAGCATGGACTGGATACTCTTTAGGCGGCTCTGCATGTGGTGGATGGGGTTACGCTGGTGGCGCATCTGAAATTCGTCATCGAGGATTTCGAGCTTCGTCTGAATCTCGCGGATGGCGGCGGAATAGCGCGACTGGACGAGAAAGAACTCCTCGACCATGTGCTGAAATTCTTCACTGACCTGCTGCATTTGAGGAGCGTTGCTCATGCGCTGCTGCCTCCCTTTCTGATGTTGTTTTATGTTTTTCCGGCGGTTGGAAGGGAACATGCACCCGGAAGGTAGAGCCTTCACCGAGGCGTGAATCAACGCTGACCGTACCGCCAAGCATATCGAGAATCCGCTTGACAAGACAGAGACCTAAGCCGACGCCGTCTGATGTGCGCGAGCGGTCCGCTTGGTAAAAACGGTCGAAAATGCGCTTGACGGTCTGTTCATCCATGCCGATGCCGTGGTCGGTGATTTCAACTGTGGCGGTATCGGTTGCGAAGACACGTACCTCAATGGTCGAGCCTTCCGGCGAAAACTTAATGGCATTTTGAACGATATTCACCCACACGGTGCTGAGCAAATCTTCATCCGTGCTGAGGGTGACGCTGTCGAAATCGAGCTGCCAGGAGATATTGCGCGGCGTCCAGGTTGGTTCAAGGCGCAGGATGACCTGCCGAAGCTGCTCGTCGAGCGAGAAAGTTGTGACCGAGGCAGGGGAGGACTGCTGCTCCAATGCGGATAGCCGCAGAAGCGTCTGTGACAGGCGGGATAGACGATCACTTTCTTGTGCAATCATCCCGATATATTCTTTCCGTTGCTCGTCGGTCAGCCCTGGCATCTGGAGCAACCGTGCGAAGCCATGAATCGAGGCAATCGGTGTCTTGAATTCGTGGCTGATGGAGCTGATGAAGTCCTTCTGCAGATAGGAAGTCTTGTTGAGCGCATCCGTCATAGCGTTGAAGGAACGCATCAGCTCGCCGACCTCACCGGGAAGACGGTAGTCTTCAAGCTTGACGGTGAAGTCGCCTTCTTTGACCTTGCGCGTGGCGTTCGTGATGGCATGAATGGGCTTGGAAATCCAGAAGGAGGCAAGTGTCACCATCATGGCGAATACGGCGAGGAAACTGGTGGACGCGAATATGACGCGCGCAAATGCGATGCCGTAGCTGCTGCCATCGGTGCCGGCACTGATGGAGATGATGCCCGTTTGCATCTGCACATAGGTGATGGGAACGCGTTGCGACAGCGTTGCATAGGCAATGCCTGAGCGGTAAAGCTCATGCAGGACATCGTTTGGCAACTGGCTGATTTCCGGATCGGTCAGAAGCGTGAATGTCAAATCATCCTGACCAGTCAGGGCAATCAGCTCATCCAGCGGAAAATCCGTCTTCTGCTCCAACTCAAGCATATAAATGGCGGCGGCTCGTTCACGGAGACGCAGTTCCTCGAGCAGATTGAAGTGCGCTACAAAGAACGCAAGCAGCAGGCTGATGATGCTGGCTAAAATCGAGCAAATAAGCAAAACAGCGAGCATCCTGCCGCGGAAGGAATACGGCGTTTTCAGACGCAGCTTATCCATTCTTGACCGCCTTGTAACCCAGACCGCGGACGGTTACGATGCTGAAATCGGGGAACACCTCGCACTTTTCGCGAAGGCGCTTGATGTGGACATCGACCGTGCGTTCATCACTCTGCGCGTCCATGCCCCAGATTTCGTCCATCAGCTGACGGCGCGTGAAAATCTGCATCGGGCTGGACAGCAGCTTAAAGAGCAGGAAAAACTCCTTCTTGGGCAGCACAAGCAGCGTATCGCCGCGCTGAACGGTCAGCGAATCGTAATCGAGATGCGTTTCACCGACGGTCAGCTGATGGCTCGTCATTGCCTGTGCCCGGCGGAGCAGCGCCTGTACGTGCAGCAGAAGCTCATCCAAATCAATCGGCTTGGTCAGATAATCATCCGCGCCGGATGTGAAGCCGGTGCGCTTATCCTCGATGGTGTCACGGGCGGTGACGAGCATAATCGGCAGGCGCGGATATGCCTGGCGCAGTTCGCGCGTCAGTTCCCAGCCGTCCATGACCGGCATCATCACGTCTGCAATGACCAGATCGGGCATGACGCGGTCAATGGCGTCGAGTGCTTCCTGCCCATTGTGCGCGTTGACGGTCGAATAACCGTTGAGCCCCAGAAATGCGCTCATCATCCGTAGCAGAGGCGCGTCATCTTCAACAACAAGAATCGTAAACATGGCGGATATCCTCCTTCATCTGCCTTTATTATATCACATCGAGCGCAATGCATCAATAGGATTGAGCTGCGAGGCCTTGCGTGCCGGTGCCCAGCCGAACAGGATGCCGACGGATGCGGAAAACACGAAGGCGAGCGTGATGGCGCTCATATTCAGACTGAAGGAGAATCCGATGACAACCGCGATGATCCACGAAACGAGGTTTCCGATAATGATGCCGATGATGCCGCCGAAGAGCGACAGCATGACGGATTCCATCAGGAATTGAATCTGAATGAGCCCTGGACGTGCACCGAGTGCTTTGCGAAGGCCAATTTCTGTTGTACGCTCACTGACGGAGACGAGCATCATGTTCATGATGCCGATGCCGCCGACGAGCAACGCAATCGATGCGATGCCGGCCAGCATGGTTGTCATCATGCCGGTGATGCTGTTCATAGTGTCCAGCAGGCTGTCCAGGTTCATGAGCATGAAGGAATGATCACGGTAATTGAAGGCGCTGTTTAGGATTTCCTCGACCTCATCGACCGTGTCGGAGGAAATGGAAGAGTCCTTCAAATACAGCGTCAGGGAGCGGATGGTGCTCGTGCCGGACAGGCGCATGGCTGCCGGATAGGGAATGATGGCGGTGCCGCCGTCACTGCTGCCGGACATGGCGGACATGAGGTCGTTAGTGCTGGAGTCGCTGAGGAGACCGACCACCGTGAAGCGCTGTCCATCGAGGATGATGGTATTGCCGAGCGGATCTTCATCGCCGAATGCAGCAGTGGCAAGTGTCTGGTCGATGACGCATACGTGGCTGTTGCGATCCATGTCCGATGCCTTGAGTGCACGCCCACGCGCAATCAGGTCATCCTGCGAGTCGAAATAATAGCTGCTGCGCCCGTCCACCGTGACGTCCTCAATCAGCAGCCCTGTCTGAGCGGCGTAGGTGGAAATGGAGACATTCGGGTCAACGCCGGCAACGTTGTCCAGCGCTTCGATGCGGGACAAATCCGCCTCGTTCAGCCCCTTCTTGATGTTCGTGCCGTAGATGGTGACGCTGACCTTGCCTGCACCGAGCGATGAAAATTGACTTGTGATTTCGTTCGTTGCGCTGCTGACAGTTGTAATCAACGCGATGATGGCAGTTACGCCGATGATAATGCCGAGCATGGTCAGGAAGGTGCGCATTTTATTGCCGCAGATGTTTTTCCATGACATGCGGATGCTTTCCTTAAGCATCTTCCGGATCCCCCTCGCTGATCTCGCCGTCCAGAATGCGGACAATCCGCTTGGCATGGCGGGCAATGTCGATATCATGGGTAATCATGATGATGGTGCGTCCCTCATTGTTCAAATCGTGAAAAAGGCTCATGACCTGTCTGCCTGTCGCACGGTCAAGGGCGCCTGTCGGTTCGTCAGCCAGCAGAATGGATGGATTGTTGGCAATCGCGCGCGCAATCGCTACACGTTGCTGCTGACCGCCGGACAGTTGATTCGGGTAATGGTGCATTTTGTCCTTCAGCCCGACGCGCTCGAGCATCTGCTGGGCGCGTTCACGGCGTGCGCGGGCATTCTGACCAGCGTAAATCAGCGGCAGCTCGACGTTCTCCAGCGCATCCTGACGGGGCAGCAGCTGGAAGGACTGGAAGATGAAGCCGATTTCCTTCGAACGGACGCGCGCCAGCTCTGCCTCCTTGAGTGCGGAGACGTTCCGCCCATGCAGCGCATAACTGCCGGATGTTGCCGTATCCAGGCAGCCGATGATGTTCATCAGTGTCGTCTTGCCGGAACCACTGGGACCAAGAATGGCGACAAATTCGCCTTGTTTCACCTGCAGGCTGATGCCCTTGAGGACAGTTTGCTCCTCATCGCCCATGCGGTATTTTTTGACGATGTCGTGCATATCAAGGATGAGTTCTTCCATGGTGCATCCTCCTATGCCTTAATTGCCAGACAAGGCGGCAAAGCCGTTCTTTGCCGGCACAAGCACGGTTTCGCCCGAACGGATGCCGGACACAATCTCGATGATGGTACCGTTGCTGATGCCAAGCGTGACATCCTGCTCGACTACCTCATTGTTCCGGTCGTAGCAGTAGACAAACGGATTGCCGTCCGAATCGTACTGAATCGCGTCAACGGACAGCGTGGTGGCGTTCTGCACGCTCTTGGAAAGAACGCGAATTTCGCAGCTCAATCCCATGACGAGATCAGCATCCGGTTCGAGGGTGAGCTTTACCTCGTAATATGCCATGTCACCGGATACGGTAGCTTCCTGCGCAATCTTCGCGATGGTGCCGGTGACCGTCTTGCCGGTGGACAGAATCGTCACGTCCACCTCCTGCCCGACGGTTAGCGCCGGACGGTCGTATTCATCGACCATGAAGATGATTTCGGGATGCTCGTAATCCGCCACGCGGAAAATCTCCTGACCGATGTTGATTTCATCGCCTTCCTCGATATACAGGTTTGAAATAGTGCCGTCCATTGGACTGCGGAGTGTGTTGCCGTTTGTGAGACGTACGATGGTGTCATTTTTCTTGACTGCATCGCCTTCGCTGACGAGAATTTCCTTGATGGTTGTCTTCGCGGTTGCGGTCACCGTCTTGCTGCTCTTGGCGCTCAGGTTGCCGGAGAATGTATAATAGGCGGAAACGTCCTGCGTGCGGGCAATTTCCTCCGTGTAAGATGATTTATTCTCTTTGTTCAAGCGGAAGAGGCAGAAAACGGCGGCAGCGATGACCGCGATGATCACCAGATACTTGACAGCTTTCTTCATAGGGAAACTTTCCTCCTTTTTGTTTACAACGGCTATTATATAGCAACCGCATGAAACGAATGTGAAGTTGCGAAGAAGTAAGCGTGAAATTTGTTGATGTACATCAAAAAAAGGAGCTGCTCCTTGTGCAGCTCCTCAATGTTTCATGGATTTGTTTCCCACGCTTGATACGATTCTTCCTCGGTTAGATATTCGATACGTCCATCGGTGACGCGCGTGAGCGTGCTGATCACCGCCTCGGTATCTGTTTGGCGGATGAGCAGCGTAAAGCTGACGGCGGTTGTGAATTCACTGGAGAGGTGCTGAACCGGCAGCGACTTCAGCGTGTACTGCACCTTGTCCCACAGCGGATATGCCACCTCGAACAGAATCTTACAAGACGGCAGCATTTCGACGACCTGCGATGCCTTGAGCGCAACGACGGCACCCTGCGTGTACGCGCGGACGAGTCCGCCTGCGCCGAGCAGCACGCCGCCGAAATAACGCGTGACCACGCAGCAGCAGTTGACCACGCCCTGATGCTTGAGCACTTCCATCATCGGAAGCCCGGCTGTTCCGCCGGGTTCCCCGTCATCGGAATAACGCATGATGCCGGCGTTCCGCCCGATAATGTAAGCATAGCAGTTATGGGTGGCATCCTTATGCGCTGTGCGGATTTTCTGCAGGAAGGACAGTGCGTCCGCTTCGGTTTCGCAAGGCGCTGCGTAGCCGATGAAGCGGCTTTTGTTGATAATGAACTCATCGTGCGCTTCCTGCCGGAGCGTCCTGTACGGCTTCATGGCTGGCGTGCTCATGCAAGGAAGAGACGGCGGAAGTTCTTCTTGCCCTTCTGAATCATCAGACCGTCAGCCGGAACGTCAGCCGCGGCGATGGTCGCGTTCAAATCCTCGACCTTCTTGTCGGCAACGAGCACGGCACCGGCTTTCATCTGTGCGCGGGCATCGCTCTGGCTCTTGCACAGGCCGGATTTGACGAGCAGTGTCGTTACGCGGCTGTCAGCGGCAAATTCATCCGCCGTCAGCGTGAAGGAAGGGACATTCGCGGCCGCAGCACCGCCCGCAAACAGCGCGGATGCGGCATCGGCGGCCCTCTTGGCTTCCTCTTCGCCGTGGACGAGCTTCGTCACCTCGTAGGCGAGCACCTTCTTGGCTTCGTTGATTTCGCTGCCCTGCAGGGCGCCGAGGCGGTGCACCTCGTCCATCGGCAGGAACGTCAGCAAACCGAGGCACTTTTCAACGTCGGCATCATCGACATTGCGCCAGTACTGGTAGAAGTCGAACGGGGAAACACGGTTTGCATCGAGCCACAGTGCACCCTTCTCCGTCTTGCCCATTTTTTTGCCGTCATGTGTCAGCAGCAACTGGAACGTGCAGGCAAACGCCTTCTCGCCGTCTTTGCGGCGGACGAGGTCGGCACCGCCAAGCATGTTGCTCCACTGGTCGTTGCCGCCCATTTCCAGACGGCAGCCGTACTGGTGGAAGAGCTGCAGGAAGTCGTAAGACTGCATGAGCATGTAGGTAAATTCCAGGAAGGACAGACCGTTCTCGGTCGCCATGCGTGTCTTGTAGCAGTCCGCCGTGAGCATCTTGTTGACGGAGAACATCGCGCCGATATCGCGCATGAACTCGATGAAATTCAGGTTGCGCAGCCAGTCGGCATTGTTGACAATCAGCGCCTTGCCGTCGGAGAAGTCAAGGAAGCGGCTCATCTGCTGCTTGATGCATTCGACGTTGTGGTCGATGGTCTCGGTTGTCATCATCTTGCGCATATCCGCCTTGCCGGACGGGTCGCCGATCATGGCGGTGCCGCCGCCCATCAGGGCGATCGGGCGGTGACCGGCGCGCTGCATGTGCGCCATGGCCATAATCGGGATGTAGTGGCCGATGTGCAGCGAATCGGCGGTCGGGTCGAAGCCGACATAGAAGGTGGTCGGCTCCTTGAGTTGCTCGTACAGTTCATCCTCAAATGTCGTCTGGGCGATGAAGCCGCGTTCCTTGAGTACGTCCAAAATATGCATGGTGTTTCCTCCTTATTTTTGCAGCGCTGCCGTGAAGATTTCGCGGAGCGCGTTCATGCCTTGATGAATCTGGTCAATGGATGCGTTGGAGAAGTTCAGGCGGAGTGTATTCTCGTGTCCGCCGTCGCAGAAGAAGTGCGTGCCGGGCACGTAAGCCACATGCTTTTCAACCGCCTGCGTAAGCAGCTCCTTCGCGTCAATGCCTTCCGGCAGCGTCACAAAGATGAACAGACCGCCTTCGGGACGGGTGTATGATGTGCCCTCAGGGAAGGTGGACAAGTCCTCCAGCATTGCGTTCAGCTGTGCGCGGTAGCTTTCGCAGATGGACGCAATGTGGTCAGGCAGCAGACCGCGGCGCAGATACTGGTCAACAATCGCCTGCGGCAGATTGCTCGTGTGGACATCCGCCGATTGCTTGCCAATGGTGCACTTGCGCAGGATACGGCTGTCGCCTGCCATGAAGCCGACACGCAGACCAGGGCTGATAATCTTGCTGAAGGAGCCGAGGAAGACCACCCAGCCGTCCTTGTCGAAGGACTTGATGGATGGGCACGGCGTACCGGCATAGCGCAAATCGCGGTAGGGGTCGTCCTCCGCAACAACAACGCCGTATTTCGCGGCAAGCGCAGCAATGGGGGCTCTGCGCTCGGCGGACAGCGTGATGCCGGTCGGGTTCTGGAATGTCGGGATGGTGTAGAGCAGTTTCGGATGATACTGGCGGATGGTTTCCTCCAACTTTTCCGGAATGATGCCGTTCTCATCGCTCTCCACCGGGACGAGTTTCGCCTGATACAGCTTCATGCATTGCATGTTCCCCAAGAACGACGGGTTTTCTACCAGAATTACGTCTCCGGGGTCAATCAGCGCCTTGCAGAGCAAGTCCATCGCTTGTGTTGAACCGGTTACCGGCAGCACGGCAGGGATCCTGCAACCGAGTTGTTCCTCCACGTAGGCATGCAGGCTCTCCACAAACGGCGGATAGCCTTCCGTTGCCCCGTACTGCAGGATGCGCTTGCCGTCTTTTTGCAGGACATCGCGGGCGATTTCGGCGCACACATCATCCGGCAATGCAGAGGCAGCAGGATTGCCGCCGGCGAAGGAAATCATGTTCGGCTGCGCAATCATCTTGAAAATTTCGCGGATGGCGCTGCCGCTGATTGTGTCAAACCGATGCGCAAAACGCAGCGCATCAAGCTCCATCATAAACCACTCCTTTCAAAAAATAAAAAACCTTCTCCGACCTAAGCCGGGGAAGGTGACAATACGCCACGGTACCACTTCCGTTTAGCTGCGATGCAGCCCTCAGGAGGAACGAACATTCCTCTTGCGCTGTAACCGGCGCACCGGATACTGCCTACACGCGTTTGTTTTCGGCAGATGGCTCGGAGCTGTACGTCATTCCTGGGATGCATGCCTCCTCGCACCAACCGAAGGCTCTCTGCGTGCGCCGCGGAAAAGAATGACTCGTCTCCTCATTGCCCTGATAAATGCATCGTAACACCTTTTTACGTACTTGTCAAGTACAAAATTTACATTGAAGACGCTGCCGGAATTGAAAAAGCCCTTGTCTAAAGCGCTCAGAATATGATATAATTTGATGTGTGCGCCGATGAAGGCGCGCATGTTGTGATGTCGATCTGTAAGGAGGAAGACAACTTGACCCTGCGCGAAGCTGCGCCTATGTCTTTCGATGACGCGAGGAGAATGAATCCGCTTCAGCTGGCCTATATCGGGGATACGGTTTACGACCTGCTTGTTCGCTCGCGAATGCTTTACCGCGGCTATAATCTGCATCACTGCCATCAGGCGGCGGTGAGCGTGGTGAATGCCCGTGCGCAGGCATCGGCGCTTGAACGGATTGAAGGCATGCTGACAGAGGAGGAGAGCGCAATCGTCCGCAGAGGAAGGAATACGCATGCGCACCATGCGGCACCCAAAAATCAAACACCGATCGATTATGAGGCTGCAACCGCCATGGAGGCGCTGATCGGCTATCTTTATCTGACCGGTCAGGAGGAAAGGCTTTTGCAGCTGTTTCAAAAAAGTCAGGAGGTACTTTCATGCCCCGTTCAACCTTGAAGGTTGTTTTGCTCCGCCATACACTTCAGCCAGAGGAGGTTGTCGCGCTCGGTGCACGGCTCTGCTATTCCCGTGCGACGGTTGACAGCTTACAGCAGCGTGTCACGCGCGATGACCAGACGGATTATGTTCACAGGATTATGTCCATGGGTCACGAATCGGTGCTCGAACATGCCAGCTTCACCTTCGGCATCGAGGGTGTATCACGTGTGCTGCTTGCCCAGATTACGCGTCACCGCCTTGCAAGTTTCTCCGTGCAGAGCCAGCGCTATGTGAGCTACGAGAAGGGCTTTGGCTATATCGTTCCGCCGAAAATCGAGGCGCTCGGCGAAGAAGCTGTTGCCGAATTCGAACGGCAGATGGATGTCATGCATCAGTGGTATACGGAATGGCAGGCAAAACTTGGCACGGGCGAGGGCGGCAATGAGGACGCACGGTTCGTACTGCCCGGCGCATGCGAAACGCGCATGATGGTCACGATGAATGTCCGTGAGCTGCGGCACTTCTTCAGCCTGCGCATGTGCAGCCGTGCCCAGTGGGAAATCCGCGAGCTTGCCACGCAGATGCACCGCCTGTGCATGGAGGTCGCACCGGCGTTGTTCGCGGATGCAGGTCCCAGCTGCCTGCGCGGCGCATGCCCCGAAGGCGAAAAGTCCTGCGGACGCGCTTCGGAAATCCGCAGGGAACGCAAGGAATGGCTTGAGGCACTCAAGACCGCCGAAAAGCAGGAAAACAACGATAATCAATAAAGAGGGATCAGAAAATGGCATATTATGATCAGGCACCATCCAGGAAACCGATGAAGAAGAGCAGCTTTGGCAAGGAAAAGTGGGTTGAAGAAGGCTCGGAATACCGCGGCGCACGCAAGGGCGGCAAGCCGTCCGGTGAACGCAAGAGCTACGGCGAAAAGAAGACGTTCGGCAAGGAAGAACGTTACGGCACGAAGAAATCCTTCGGCAAGGAAGAACGCTTGGGCGAGAAGAAGAGCGGATACCGTTCAGACCGTTCCGCAAAGCCTTATGGCGACCGCAAGCCGCGCGGCGAAAAGCCTGCTTTTTCCGACCGCAAGAAGTTCACACGCAATGACCGCTTCGACCGCCGCGAACAGCCGGTGGAGGAACGGCATATTCCGTCCTACCGTGATGCGGAGTATAAGCCGGTCAATCGCCCGATGAATCCGGCTGTTCCGGCACCTGTTGAAGAAGACATGGTGCAGGAAAACCTGCTTGCAGGCCGTAACCCGATTCGCGAGGCACTCAAGGCAGGCCGCGACATCGAGAAACTGCTCGTGCAGAAAGGTGAACTGACCGGCTCTGCGCGTGAAATTGTGCAGATGGCGAAGGAAGCGCACATCCCGGTGCAGGAGGTCGAGCATCAGCGCCTCAATGAGCTGGCGAAAAACCATCAGGGCATGATCGCGTTCGCGTCGGCATACCAGTACAGCACGGTGGAGGAAATGCTTGCCGTGGCTGAAGAGCGCGGCGAACAGCCCTTCCTGATTCTGCTGGACGGGATTACCGATCCGCACAACCTCGGTGCTATCATCCGTACGGCGGAATGCGTCGGTGCGCACGGCGTCATCGTGCCGGAGCGTCGTGCGGTTGGTCTGACACCTGCCGCAGTCAAGGCATCCGCAGGCGCGGTCGAGCACATCAAGGTTGCCCGCGTGGTCAACATGACGCGCGTCATTGAGATGCTCAAGCAGCACGGCATCTGGACATACGCGCTGACCATGGATGGCACGGACTACGAGAAGGTCAACTTCAGCGGCGGCGTGGCACTGGTGGTCGGCAGCGAAGGCGAGGGCATCAGCCATCTTGTTCTGGAAAACTGCGACCAGAATGTGTCGCTGCCGATGGCGGGTCATTTGGATAGCCTGAACGCCTCCGTAGCTGCTGGCATCGTCATGTACCGCGTGCTGTCCGGCCGCCGCGCATGAAACCGCTGCTGATTGTCGATGGCTATAACGTCATCGGCGCTTGGGGCGAGGCGGAAAGAAAAGGCTGGCCGCTTGATGAGTCGCGCGACCGGCTGATGCGCCAGCTGGAGGATTATGCCGGTTTTTCGGGCGAGGAAATCGTGCTGGTTTTCGACGGCTATCAATCTGACCGGCCGCTGACGACAGAGGAGAAGCACGGTGACCTGACGCTCGTATTCACCCGTCACGGCGAAACGGCGGACAGCTACATTGAGCGTCTCGCAGCGATGACGCCTAAGTACCGTTCCCTGCGCGTCGCAACGTCAGACGGTCTGGAGCAGTCGCAGGTGCTCAGCAGCGGCGCCATCCGCATGACGAGCCGGGAACTGCTGCGTGAGCTGAGGCAAATGCGCGAAACCGGCATGGCGGCGCATCAGGAGCAGTCAGCCGCTGGCAGGAAAACCATTCTGTCCCGAATGCCGGAGGATGTCCGGAAACGTCTGGAAAAGCTCCGGCGCGGAGAATGAGCCGAAAGGCAAAGCAGGTGGACAAGATTGACAGACGAGAACGCAATGAATCAGGAACAGCTGACTCCTGAGCAGGAAAACCTCGCGGAGGAGCTGTACACCGAGGCAGCGCAAGTGAATGCAGACATGCAGGACGGCAAGGCAGAAGAGGAACTGTCGTCGCCGACCCATACGGCGTATGAGGATATGCCGGATGAGGAGGTCATTGCACTCTGCCGCGAGGGTGACAGCGTGGCAGTGGAATATCTGCTGAACAAGTACAAGAATTTCGTCCGTTCCAAAGCACGCAGTTACTTCCTCATCGGCGCGGATCATGAGGACATCGTGCAGGAAGGCATGATCGGGCTTTACAAGGCAATCCGTGATTTCCGTCCGGAGAAGCTCGCGTCCTTCCGCGCGTTCGCGGAGTTGTGCATCACGCGGCAGATTATCACCGCGATTAAGACTGCAACGCGTCAGAAGCATATTCCGCTCAATAGCTACGTGTCCCTCAACAAGCCGATGTACGATGATGACAGCGACCGGACGTTGCTGGATGTCTGCGCGGAGGGACACACATCGAATCCTGAGGAGCTGATTATCAGCCAGGAGGACGTGCGCGGCATTCATCAGCGGATTGATGAGGTGCTGTCTGATTTGGAACAAGAGGTGCTCGCAGCGTATTTGGACGGCAAGAGCTATCAGGAAATTGCCGCGAATCTGGGACGGCACGTCAAGAGCATCGACAATGCCCTGCAGCGCGTCAAACGGAAGCTGGAAAAGTATTTGGAAGACGTTGCATCGCAGGATAGCTGAAATACAGAAAATATACAGGCAAGGGGCTTGCACTTTTTGCCGGATGTATGTTACAATGAATGAGAAGAAAGCGGAAGGGAGAGTCACGCCATGACAAACGCATTCGTGTTTGGTTATTATTACGCGCTGCCGGATGAAAGCAGGGCGTAAATTGGCGTGTTTTCCTCGAAGCAAAGAGAAGCGCCCTGCTTGCCACAATACGGCGGCAGGGCGCTTTCGTATTATTGTAGCATGGAGGTATAGTAGCATGATCGTCATTCTCAGACAGGGAGCACGGCAGGAACAGATTGACCGACTCAAGAACTTTCTCGTGAATATGGGATTGCGCATCGATGAGTCAAAGGGTGAAAACAGCACGATTCTCGGTCTTGTCGGTGACACAACGCGCGTTGACGCAGACCTGATTTCGTCTCTGGACGCGGTCGAGGCAGTTCAGCGCGTTCAGGAGCCGTACAAGAAGGCAAACCGGAAGTTTCATCCGGAAGACACGCAGGTTCGCTGCGGCAACGTCACAATTGGACATGGGCTGTTTCAGGTGATTGCAGGTCCTTGCTCGGTCGAGAGTGAGGAGCAGATGATTACGGTCGCGAAGGCCGTTCAGGCGGCCGGTGCAACGCTGCTGCGCGGTGGTGCGTTCAAACCGCGGACGAGCCCCTATGCGTTTCAGGGGCTGCACGAGGAAGGGTTGAAACTGCTGCTCAAGGCAAAGGAAGCAACAGGTCTGCCGGTCGTGACGGAAATTATGGATGCGTCGCATCTGCCGCTGTTTGAAGATGTCGATGTCATTCAGGTTGGTGCGAGGAACATGCAGAATTTCGAGCTTCTGAAGGTCCTCGGCAGGACAAAGAAGCCGATTTTGCTCAAGCGCGGGCTTGCAAATACCATTCAGGAGTGGTTGATGAGCGCCGAGTACATCATGGCTGGCGGCAACGACCAGGTCATCCTCTGTGAACGCGGCATCCGCACTTATGAGACGGCAACGCGCAACACGCTTGACCTCTCCTGCATTCCGGTATTGCGCGAAAAGACGCATCTGCCGATTATTGTTGACCCGAGCCACGCGACCGGTGTTGCACGGCTTGTGAAACCCATGGCGCTCGCCGCGACTGCGGCCGGTGCTGACGGCTTGATGATTGAAGTGCACAATGACCCGAAGCACGCTTTGTGTGATGGTGCGCAGTCGCTTACGCCGGATGAATTTGCGGACGTGATGCGCTGCGTGAAGATCATCCGTACAGTGGTCGAAGAGTAAGAAAAGTCAAAAAAATAAGTCGAGTGACAAAGCCAAATCCCTAGTCGTGACTGAGGAAAGCAATGGCTGCAGAATATTGCCGCATGGGAGAACGGAAGGCATATGAAACCTTCGAAGCCGAAATGATCTCCTGGTCAATCCCTGCATTTTGCCTTTACAATTTTCCTGAATCGGAGTATAATGCACGCCGGATGACTTTTTTCATCCAGAAAGAGAGGAAGCTTTGTGAAGGATTTGACTGTTGGGAAACCGGGCAAGGTTCTGCTGGCTTACTCACTGCCATTGTTTGGCAGCATCATCTTTCAGCAGCTGTATAACATCGCGGACAGCTTCGTTGCCGGTCGCTATGAGGGCACCGAAGCGCTGGCTGCGGTCGGCAACAGTTCTGAAATTACGCTGATTTTCATCGCCATTGCGTTCGGATGCAACATCGGTACATCGGTCGTGACGGCGAATCTTTTCGGGCAAAAGAATCTGCGAGAGGTGCACACTTGTGTCACGACATCGCTGATTTTCTCCGGCATACTCGCCATCATCCTGACGGCAGTCGGGCTTGCTGGCGCCCAATGGATGCTCGAAATGCTTGATACGCCGGCGGAAACCATGGCGGACTCGCTCGCGTACATCCAGATTTACCTGCTCAGCTATGTCTTCCTGATGCTTTATCAGGTTGCAACGGGCATTTTTTCTGCGCTGGGCGACTCGCAGACGCCGTTCTGGTTTCTTGCGGTCTCTTCTCTTTCCAACATTTTCGTGGACATCGTATTCGTCCGCGATTTCCACATGGGCGTGCCTGGCGTTGCATGGGCAACGTTCCTGTGCCAGTCCATCAGCGGCATTGTCGCGGTGGTGGTCGTGCTGATGAAGGTACATAAGATGGTCGGCAACGAAAAGTACCAGCTGTTCTCCGGCGCGCTGCTCAAGAAGATGCTGGTCATCGCCATTCCGAGTGCCATCCAGCAGAGTTTCATCAGCGTCGGCAACATCCTCGTGCAGTACGTCATCAATGGTTTCGGCACGGCGTGCATGGGCGGATATACCGCGGCGATTAAGCTCAACAACATGTTCGTAACGTCGGTAACAGCGCTGGGCAACGGCATGAGCAACTATACGAGTCAGAACCTCGGTGCGGGCGAAACAAAACGCGTCCGTCAAGGTTGCCGGAGCGGCTTGGTCATCGGCGTTGCGATGGGTGCATGTTTCGCTGTGGTTTTCCGTGTCTTCGCGCGGCCGCTGATTCTCGCCTTCATCAGCGATGGCAACCTCGAAGCAGTCGAAGTCGGCATCAATTTCCTGAACATCGTTACGCCGTTCTACGCGCTCCTGTCCGTTAAGCTGATTGTTGACGGTGTGCAGCGCGGTGCGGCGCGGATGGTGCAGTTCATGATTGCAACGCTGACTGACCTGGTTCTGCGCGTTGCGCTGTCCTTCGCATTGTCGCCGATTTTCGGGATCAATGGCGTTTGGTACTCCTGGCCGATTGGCTGGGTCGTCGGCATCGGCATTTCCATCTGTTTCTACCTGACGTGGGCGTTAAAGCTGACTGCAAAGCCCAAAAAAGAAGCCGCATAAAAAGAGGAGCCGCTTGCATAATGCAGGCGGTTCCTTTTTCGTTGATGATGATTAGTTGTTGCAGGCGCTTTCAAACGCTTCAATGAATTCCGGGCAGGACCAGACGCCGCATGCCGCGAGCTTGTCGTTCTTGACAGCCATCTGCACAACGAGCCCGTTGTCCAGTTCAATCAGCAGGGATTGCGAGGCATTCAGCGATCCGCTGCTTTCGTAGGTCGCGTTGTTCAGCAGGGTGGACAGCAGCTGTTCGCAGACGGATGCGTCGGAAATTGTGCCGACGTCGCTCAACTCCATGGCAGACACGTGACCGCTGATTTGCAGCGTGTCGGCAAGCGACTCGGAGCCCTTGAGCGCGTTGCCGTTGAAGCTGACGCGCTGGAACAGGCGGGTGGTGCCGTCTACCTCAGCTACGACGAGCGTACCGCCCATGCCGCTGATTTCATACACCTCTGTGCCGAAGGCAGCCTTGTTGGACAGCACCACATCTGTCCCAGACAGGGATGGTGTTGCGGTGAACTCGGCAATGGTGCCGACGCTCGAACCGAGCAGGCTGGAAGACACGCTGCGCGGCGAGGTCATCATGCGGTAATAGCGGCCGTTCACACCGATGAGGGGGAAGAAGCCGTCCGTGCTTGCCGACCACAGGTTGCGGTAGCTTGGAACTGCCTTCTGCTCGGAGATTGCGACATCATCGCCGTTTAAATCGGCAAGAAGCAGGTCCTCGGTGACGGCAGGGGCATCATCGCCGAGGGAGGAGGAATGAATCAGCCGCGCCTGCTTCACCTGCTTGACAACGGGCGTCAGGCAGACCACCAGCGCAGCAGCAGCCGCACAGGCAGTGGCAACGGACAGCACGCGGCGCATGGAGAATGCTTTCTTCTTCGGCGTGCGTGCCTCCATAACGGCCATTTGAATACGGTGATTCAGCTCAGCACCAGCGGTCAGGTCAGCCAGCGCGGAATTGGCAATTTCGGGCAGATTGTTCAGCTGCTGTTCGAGCAGCTCATTCGGCTGATTTTTCTTCACTGGGCATTGCCTCCTTTCGATAAAATGGATTCGAGCTTTTTGCGGCCGCGGCTCAGGCGGGAGGAAATCGTCCCTTCGGGGAGATCCAGCATGACGGCAATTTCAGAGATGTTCAAGCCCTGATAATAGTGCAGAAGGATGATTTCCTTGAAGGCGGCCGGCAACTGGTTGACAGCGCTCATCATGGCCTGCTGATCCTCACGGCGGGTGAAGTCATCCGGTGCGGGAATCAGCTCGAATGTCGGACCGCCCAGGATGACACGCTTGAGCCAGGAACCGCGCCACATGTCACGGCAGCGGTTGAGCGCAACCTTGAGCAGCCACGTCTTTTCGCTGCCGGGCTGCAGAAGCGGATGCGTCGTCATCAGGCGGACGAACACATCCTGACAGGCATCCTCCGCCTTTTCGCGGTCGCCGAGATAGAAGTAGCAGACCCTCAGGACATCGGTCGCGTATTGCTCATAAAGCCGGGAAAAGAACGCGGGATCATCCTTGACATCGGGGACAGGCAGATAGGTATCATCCAGCACCTTTGATGCGCCGGAATGCTGAGCGGCACGCTGCACGGGTGATGCCTCCTGTTCCTTCATGGTGGGTTCACTCATATAACGAATCAGACCTCCGTTTCATTCCCGAAAAAATAAATATTTTTCACCGAAAATTATATCATGGAATTGATGAAACTGCAAGCAGGGAAGTGCTGAAGGCACAGCGACTTTTGAAGACAATATCATCAAGATAGTAGGTTCGTCCTTTTACGAAAAGAAAAAGCACAAGTCCAATCAAGAACTTGTGCTGAAGTGGGGTTAAATGGGCTCGAACCATCGACCTTCACGATGTCAACGTGACGCTCTAACCAACTGAGCTATAACCCCTTGCGTTTCGGATGACTTGCATCGTCAACAGTAAGAAGTATAGCAGAAAATGAAGCGCTTGTCAAGACCTTTTTTGCAATTTTTTTATTTTCCCGAAAAGGTCAGGCGGCAGTTGTTGTAAACCAGGCGAAGCGCAAAACAAGGCGAAGCATAAGAGCAGGCGAAGCCACAAAACAGGCGAAGCATAAGAGCAGGCGAAGCTACAAAGCAGGCGAAGCTACAAAGCAGGCGAAGCCTGTTAGAGACGCCAGATTTCGGAGGCATATTGGCGGATGGTGCGGTCGGAGGAGAACTTGCCGGCGCTGGCGACGTTGAAAAGGCACTTGCGCGCAAAGGTCAGCTCATCGCGCGTGCCGCGGATGGCAGCAAGCTTCGCATCGACATAGCTGTGGAAGTCGTGCAGGATGAAGTAGTGGTCGGGCTTGTGCCAGCTTGCACCGATCAGCAGGGAAGAAACCAGCTCCTTGATGGCACCGTCGCTGTCGGGGAAGATAGCGTCATCCGTCATGGCATCGAGCACGCGTGCGATGGCAGGATCGGCGCGGTAAATTGCCTTCGGGTCGTAACCGTTTGCCTTCAGCGCGTTGATTTCCTCGACCGTCGCGCCGAAGATGTACTCGTTCTCGACGCCTGCCTGCTCGGCAATCTCGATGTTTGCGCCGTCAAATGTGCCGAGTGTCACTGCACCGTTGAGCATCAGTTTCATGTTCCCTGTGCCGGACGCTTCGGTGCCTGCAGGCGAAATCTGCTCGGAAATGTCGGCAGCCGGAATCAGTTTCTCTGCCCACGAGCAGTTGTAATTCTGCACGAACACGACCTTCATCAGCGGCGATACGTCAGGGTCGTTGTTCACGATGTCAGCGATCATGTTAATCAGATGGATGACCGCCTTCGCACGTGCATAGCCCGGTGCCGCCTTTGCACCGAAAATGAATGCGGTCGGCGTAAAGTCGGTGAGCGTGCCGTCCTTCAGGCAGTAGTAGAGATGCAGGATGGACATCGCATTCATCAGCTGGCGCTTATACTCGTGCAGGCGCTTGATTTGGATGTCGAACACCATGCTCGGGTCGAGCTTGACGCCCTCTCGCTTCTCGATTTCAGCGGCGAGCTGTGCCTTTTTCTCCTGCTTGACGGCGATGAACTCGCGGCACAGGTCGTCGTTGATGAGCGGCTTGAGCTTCTCGAGCTGGTCGAGGTCGGTCAGGAAGCCGCTGCCGATGTGATTGGTGATGAGTGCAGTCAGCTCCGGATTGCACAGCCCCAGCCAACGGCGCTGCGTGATGCCGTTCGTCTTGTTCTGGAAACGGTCGGGGTACAGCGCGTACCAGTCCGCGAACACGTCCTTCTTGAGGATTTCGGAGTGAATTGCGGCAACACCGTTCGTAGCGACGCAGGCGTAGACTGCCAGCTGCGCCATGTGCACCTGATGATTCCAGATGATGCAGCGCGTGGGCTTGATCTCAGCGTTCATTGCTGCCATATCAGCCTTGAACTTTTTGTCAATTTGCCGGATGATGGAAACAATATCCGGGCAGACACTTGCCAGCAGCGTCAAATCCCACTTTTCGAGCGCTTCCTGCATGACAGTGTGGTTCGTATAGGCGAAAACGTTCCGTGCGATTTCGAATGCTGCCTCAAAAGTGAAGTCATCTGCCATCAGCAGGCGAATCAATTCTGGAATCGCCATGACGGGATGCGTGTCGTTGAGCTGCACGGCGTACTCATCAGTGAAATACGCGTAATCATCACCGTGACGCAGCTTGTAGGCGCGGAGCATGTCCTGCAGGGATGCGCTGACGAGCACATACTGCTGCTTGATGCGCATCTGCTTGCCTTCGCGGCGGTCATCGTTCGGGTAGAGGAATTTCGTGATGTCCTCCGCCTTGTTCTTGTCGGCGGATGCCTGCGCGTAGTGCTGACTGTTGAAGGCAGGAAAGTCGATCTCGTGGAGCGACTCCGTCTGCCACAGGCGCAGGGTGCCGATGTTCTTCGCACCGTAGCCGATTACCGGCATGTCGTAGGGGACAGCAAGCACATCGCCCGTCTTCATCGGGACAATGACGGCTTGGTCAATGCGGCGGATGCTCCACGGGTCGCCGAATTTGCTCCAGTCGTCCGGCTCCTCGTGCTGGCAGCCGTTCACGAAGGACTGCTTGAACAACCCGTAGCGATAGCGCAGACCGTAGCCTGTCAGCGGCACATTGATGGTCGCAGCGGAATCGAGGAAGCACGCGGCGAGACGACCCAGTCCGCCGTTGCCGAACGCATCGTCCTCAATGTCCTCCATGACGGCGATGTCGATGCCGCGCGCGCGCAGCAGGGCAGACACGTCCTCGAGCAGCCCGAGGCAGTACAGGTTGTTATACACCAGCCGCCCGACGAGGTATTCGGCGGAAAGATAGTACGCCTGCCGGTGCGCAAGCCGCTTCTGTTCGCACTTCACCCACAGGGGCGTCAGGGCGTTCATTGCGGCGGAGGACAGCGCGTTGTGCAGTTGCACGGCGGAGGCGTTTTCGAGGGTGACATGGTCGTTTTGAAGCAGCAGGGACTCCGTCAGGCGGAGCAGCTCCTTGGCGTTCATCATAGGTTGATTACTCCTTTTACGCAAGTCGGTTGGATTCCTGATTCAGCGCGCGAAGATGGGCAGTGAGCGCCGGCGTAATGGCGTCGGGCTTCATGCGCCAAGCCCAGTTGCCGCCGACGGTGCCGGGCAGATTCATGCGTGCCTCGTTGCCCAGATGCAGCACGTCCTGCATGGGAATGACAGCCATCTTGCATGGACACTGCAGCACGCAGCGGATGAAAGCCTCAATGCCGTCATCGACCGTGCCAAAGTGCAGGTAGTTCTTCGCAGCCTTGAGCGTCTGTTCATCTGCGGAGGCAAGGAAGCCGCCGGTCGTGTCGTTGTCATGCGTGCCGGTGTAGGCGACAGCGTTCTCCGTCCAGTTGGCAGGGAAGTGCATGTTCTCCTTAGGGTCGCCGCCGAAGCCGAAAGCAGCTACCTTCATGCCTGGATAGCCGGTATAAGCAAGCAGCTTCGTGACGCGCTCGCTCTGCACGCCGAGATCCTCGGCAATGACCTGCAGCTTCGGCAGCTCTTTCTTCAGGCGGCGGAACAGCTTCTTCCCGGGACCGATGACCCACTTGCCGTTCTTGGCGTTTGGTGCACCGTGCGGAATGGAATAGTAATTTGCGAAGCCGATGAAGTGGTCAATGCGCACGATGTCGTACAGGCGGCTCATGCCGCGCATGCGGTCGACCCACCAGTCGTAATGGCGAAAGTACAGGTACGTCCAGCGATACAGCGGATTCCCCCAGAGCTGTCCGTCCTCGGAGAAGCAGTCCGGCGGCACACCGGCGACGCGCTTTGGCACGCGGTTGCGGTCAAGCTGAAAGACCTCGGGGTGCGTCCAAGCATCGGCACTGTCCTCGGCAACGTAAATCGGCATGTCGCCGAAAAGCTGAATACCTTTGCCGTTGCAGTACGCCTTCAGTTCACTCCACTGGCGGAAAAACAGAAATTGGCAGAAGATGTGATAGCGCACCTCTTCGTCCAGTGCGATGCGGTATTGCAGGAGTGCCTTCTTTTTGCGGAGCTTGATCTCTTCATCCGGCCACTGCTGCCATGCCTTGCCGTGAAAATGCTTCTTGAGTGCGACGAACAGCGCGTAGTCCAGCACCCACTTCTCATTGCGGATGAACTGGCAGATGTCCGGCAACAGCTGCTTTTCGCTCTCCTGGAAGGCTCGGCGGAGCAGTGCCTCTTTGCTTGACCGTGCCTCATCGAAGGCAACGCGGTCATCGCATTCAGGGACGAACTGCTCGCCTTCCTCAAGATGGACAAGACCGTCGCTGGCGAGTTTGTCGATGGAAATCAGCATCGGGTTGCCGGCGTAGACGCTGGCGGACTGGTAAGGCGATTCGCCGTAGCCGGTGGGACCAAGCGGCAGCACCTGCCAGAGCGTCATGCCGCAGTGATGGAGAAAATCGGCGAATGCATACGCCTCCTTGCCGAGGCTGCCGATGCCGCCGGGACCGGGCAGGGAAGTGATGTGCATCAGAATCCCGCTTTGTCGCATGAAAATCAAACATCCTTTCGATTGAAAAGGGTTGGTGCAAAGAGAATGGAAACGTTTCCGAAAATGAATGAAGAAAAAGCGGAAGCAGCTTCCGCAGGGTATGGTAATTCTCTGTGCCGCTGAAAAATCCTTCTTTCCAGGCACAGAACATGACGGAAGACTGCAGTTACTGCAAGCGCAGAACCGCGCAGGAAAGCGGTGCAAGCGTGATGTCCGATTCACGCCAGTCTGCCGTGCCGACGGTGCCGATCAGTGCGCATGCGCCGAGGGATTGCAGGTCAACGGCAAGCGTGTCCGTTTGACTGACGTTGATGGCAACGACGACCGTGCTGCCCTCGTCCGTAACCGTGTAGAGGCAAATGGCCGCGTTGCCGCCGTCAATTGCCTGCATTTCGCCGCACGTCAGCTCAGGCGTGAGATTCCGCAGCGCAATCACAGCGCGGTAGAAGTTCAGCAGGCTGTCTGGATCGTCCGTCTGCTCTGCGACGCCTTCTGTCAGGCGCTGCACCTGGTCGGCATCGGCAGGTGCCCGGCACCATGTGCTCTCATCGGACGACCAGACCATCGGCAGACGCTTGTTTTCATCGATGCCGGAGCCTGACATGCCAAGCTCCTCGCCGTAGTAGACGGTCGGCACGCCGGGCATCAGCAGATACAGCAGCGCGGCAGCCTTCTCGTTGCCGACCTTTGACCGGAGCATCCCGCGGGCTCGCGCCATGTCATGATTGCTTAGGAAGGGCGCATCCACCGAATCGGGCGACACTGCGTGCAGCCGCTGATTCCAGTCCGCCTGCAGGCTTGCCACCGTCGCGCCGTTGCCGTTCAGCGCACCCTTGACGAAGCGCCCCGTGCTGTCTGCCGCAGGAAAGTTGAACAGGCTGTCAATGCCGCTTTCGTAGAGGGTCAGGATATTCGCCTCGTCCGTCCACGCCTCGCCGACAAGGTAGCAGTCGGGGTCGTTTGCCTTCGCTGTTTCGCAGATGAAGCGCAGGAAGTCAGCCGTCGAGGTACTTGCACCCGTGTAGTAGCTTGTGACGGCATCGAGGCGGAATCCGCCGACACCGTGCGACTGCCAGAACGCGATGATATTGGCAAATTCTGCACGTAGCGACGTGCTGTCGAGGTTGAAATCCGGCATATGGCTGCCGAACTGCCCTTCGTACCACCAGCTGCAGCCACTGATTTTGTGGCGGTTGGTGCCTTCCGCTTCATAGAAGACGTACCAGTCCGTCGTTTCGCCGGTGCGTGAAAAGAACAGATCATCGCACGCTGCGGTGAACCACGGATGCTGGCTCGAGGAGTGGTTCAGCACAAGGTCGAGGATGACGGTGATGCCGCGCTCAGCGCAGGCAGCAGTCAGGCGGTCGAAGTCATCGAGCGTGCCGAAATCAGGGTCAACCGCGTAGTAATCGGTCACGTCGTACTTATGGTAGCTGGGCGATGGATGAATGGGCGTGAGCCAGATTTGCCGCACGCCGAGCGAGGCGACATAATCCAGCCGGTCGATGATCCCCTGCAAATCGCCGATGCCGTCGCCGTTTGAGTCACTGAATGAGCCGACGAAAATTTCGTACGTCACGCCGAGTGCGGGGGAGTCGGCAGAAGCAGGAAGTATGCCGACCATCAGCATGATGACGAGCAATATTGAAAAAATCTTGCGCATGATGCTGCTCATTGGGAAAATTACCCCTTTACCGAACCGCCGGTGATGCCTTCCACATAGAACTTCTGCATGATGACAAACAGAATTGAAATCGGAATGGATACAATCACACCGCCTGCGCAGAACTGCGCGAAGTAGTTGTTCCGATTGACCTTGTCAACCATCGAGTAAAGTCCCAGCGCGACCGTCTTGCTGGCGGACGTGCCGCTCGTCATCATCAGGTCAGCAAAGACGAAGTCCATCCACGGCGTCAGGAACGAGTTGATGACCGTGTAGACGATGATGGGTTTCGACAGCGGCAGGATAATCTTCCAGAAAACGGTGAACTCGTTCGCACCTTCCAGATAGGCGGATTCGCGCAGGGACTTGCTGACCGTGTCGAAGAAGCCCTTCGCAATCAGGTACCCCATGCCTGAACCGGCGCTGTAGACAATGACCAGACCGGTCAGCGTGCCCGTCAGTCCGAATTCCTTCATGATGAAGTATACCGCAATCATGCTCAGAAAGCCCGGAAACAGGTTCAGGATGATCGCAATGTTCATCATGGGCTTGCGTGCCTTGAAGCGCATGCAGGACATGGCGTAGGCGACCATCAGCACGAACATGGTCGAGATCACGCAGGTGAAGCATGCGACGATGAACGTGTTGAGCATCCACTGCGGAAACTGGTTGACAGAATCCGGCACAAGAAGCGCCTTGTAATGGTCAAGCGTGTACGCCTCGGGGAAGAAAGTCGACAGGTTCGGTCCCTTGTCGACGCCGAAGGACGTGACCACCAGCCACAGAATCGGAATCAGCCAGAATGCCGCCAGCAGTGCCAGCACAACGTGGCGCACGGTCAGCCGGGCGAACTTCGCAGGCGTCAGGCGATGCTTGTCGTGATTGCGGAGCGCCTCGGCACGGATGGCAGCCTCCTCGCGCGCGAGTGCCGCATGCTTCTCCTGCTCCGGCAGATGATCGTATTTCGTCGTACTCATTGGAAGCTCTCCTCCTTATCGCCCTTAATCATGCGGCTGAAGGCAACCAGCGTCAGGATGGCGCAGACAACGAAGACGAGGATGCCGATGACGGACGCCATCTTGTAGTTGCTCTGATCCTGCGTCAGGCGGTACAGCCACGTCACCAGCAGGTCGACCTCAGTGGCGTTTGCGTTGGCCATCAGCTGGTCGGATGTTGTGTACACATCGCGGCTGAGCAGCCAGATGACGTTGAAATTGTTGATGTTCGCCACAAGCGAATTGACCAGCGACGGACCGGTGATGAAGAGGATATACGGCATGGTGATGGACTTGAAGGACTGCCAGGCATTCGCACCGTCAATGCGTGCCGCCTCGAGCAGCTCGGTCGGGATGTTCATCAGGATGCCGGTTGCAATCAGCATCTGATAGGGGATGCCGACCCAGATGTTGATGAGGATAATCATCGGGCGCGCCCACGCCGGATGCGTCAGGAACGGAATGTAATTCGCCGTCGGAATGGCACCGATGGAGAACAGCCAGTCCGTGATGCCGAGGTTCTTGCAGATGGTGTTGACGATGCCGAGGTCAGCAAAGAAGTTGCGGACGAGCAGCAGCGACACGAACTGCGGCACCGCCATCGCGACCATGAAACACGTGCGCCAGAACCGCTTGCACTTCGTGTTGCGGTTGTTGATGAGCATCGCCATCAGGATGCCGCCGATATAGCACGTGAAGGTTGCCAGCACCGCCCAGATCAGCGTCCACGCCAGCACGCGCACGAACGCATACGCAAAGGAGCTGTCGGCGGTCATCGCGGTGAGCTTGCTGAAGTTATCCAGCCCGACCCACGTGAAGAGTTTCGCCGGCGGCAGGTGGTTGCGGTCGTAGTTCGTGAAGCCGATGAGGATCATGACGATGAGCGGGATAATCGTGAACAGCACGACACCCAGCACCGGCAGCGTCAGCAGGGTGCGGTGGAACTTCCGGTCGAGCGCATCGCTGAGATCATCGCGGAAGGAGTTGACATGCTTGCCGCTCTTGGCGGTCAACTCGACCTCGCGCGCGTTGCGGATGTTGCGCATCCACAGGATGACCGCGGTGATCAGCAGCACCACGCCCAGCACGCCGAATAGCAGAATCAGGAAGGAGTTATCATAATCGTTGAACTCCATCTGCTTCGTTTCCTTGTTGTAGGCGCGAACCTGCTGCACCGTGCCGAGCGTTGACAGCTTGCCCATGTACGGGAAGAAGAACGCGGGAAACACGTACAGAATGGCCGCCTGAACCAGGCAGATCAGGAAGCCCTTCAAATACTGCTTTCTCGCGAAGCAACTGGTGCCGCACACGAGCGCGGAAAGCTTCACATAAATGTCGCCCTCGGCAAAGGCACGGAATGTCCCGGTAAAAAAACCTGCAATCGCCGAGAAAAACCGCGCGATGCCGGATTGCTTTTTCGTTTCGGTCAGACTCATCTGCATCTGCCTCCCTGATACTTCATAAAAAGAGAGCCGCTCCGCTCAACTGCGTGAGTAAGCGGAGCGGCAGGAAATTGCCTTGGAGACGGATTACAGGTCGCCAGGTGCGGTGATACCGGCAACAGCGTTGTCCAGCAGGGTCTGCAGGTCAGTGTTGTCAGGATTGCCGTTGACGATGATCTTGCCCAGCGCAGCAGCCGGATCCCAGTACTTGCTGCCGACGCGCTGCACGGTGGAGTAAGCGGACTGGGCAGCCAGCGCGGCGATTGCCGGAGCAGCCAGAACCGCGTCAGAAGCAGCAGCGTTCACGTTGGACGGACCCTGACCGCGAAGTTCGAAGCGGGAAATCTGGCTCTCTTCGTTCGTCATGTACTCGGCGAAGAGCATCGCGTCGTAGACGTTGGCGGAGTAGGGGTTCACGCCCACGAGCTTGAAGCCCGCAAAGGAAGCCATCTGCACCTGCTGACCGGCAACGGTGTACGTCGGCAGCTTGCAGGCGGCGTAGTTGTCGCCCCATGCTTCCTGAGCGACGGTTGCGTTCCAGGTGCCGGACACGCCGGCAATGATGGAGCCGTCCTTCACGCCGGCCACGAAGGGATCGGAATCCGCCTCGCGGAAGCCGGGGTTGGAGGTGATGGCCAGCAGCGCTTCGACAACCTGCACGCCGGTGATGGCAGTGTCGGTCGCGTTCCAGTTGCAGGTGTTGGTGACGCCGTCATCCAGGACATGCATGTCCAGACCAGCGCCCGCGAAGAAGGAATAGATGTACCAGCCGTTGCTCATCGGGAAGCCGACGTACTTGCCGACGGACGCAGCCTTTTCGAGCATGGCGTCGAGGGTCTGCACGTCTTCCTCGGTGAAGTATTCCTTGTTGTAGAACATGAAGTAGCCGTTGTCAGCGGTCGCCGGATAGGCATAGAGGTTGCCGTCCGAACCGGTTGCAGCCACGACAGAGCCGGCTTCAGCACCGCCGTTCGCCTCGATGATGGCATCGGCGTTTTCAACGACCTGCATCAGCGCATTAGCGTTGTACAGGGAGTTGAACTGGTCATCCGCGAACGTGAACACGTCAGCAGCCGCTTCAACGTCGTTCAGGACGCGCTTGGAGCAGTCGCCTTCCGTCTGAATGTCCACGGAAATGTCATACGTCTTTTCGGGATGCGCGGCCTTGAAGTTCTCGATGACGCCGTTAATCCACTCGATGTCCTGGTTGTCGCCGACCCACACGCGCAGGGAAACAGTCTCTTCCGCGGATGCAAAGCTGCACATCGACAGCACCATCACTGCAGAGAGAACCAGAGCCAGCAGCTTTTTCATAAGAATACCTCCTCTTCTATCTCACGCGATGGCTCCGCATGGCGGACGATTCCGCCAAAGCAGAAGCTCGCGAGGATGAACAAAAATCAGGCTGATGTCCGGGCGGATTCCCGAATCAGCAGTTTCGCCGGAACCGTGATGTGCCGCGGCGAAGCATCGGAATCGAGCATCTCCATCAGCAGGTGGACACTTTCGCGGGCGATCTCGGCGATGGGCTGTTCAACCGTCGTCAGGCGCGGAATGAAGTATTTGCCCATCTCGATGCCGTCAAAGCCGATGACACCGACATCTTCCGGCACGTGTCTGCCAATGTCTTCCAGCGCACGAATCACGCCCATCGCGACCGTGTCCGACATGCAGAAGACGGCGGTCGTATCGGGATGCGTGGCGAAGAAGGCGCGCGTGGTGTCATACGCGTCCTTCAGGGAAAAGCGACACTCAATGTAACGCTCGTCCGCAAAGGGAACGCCTGCCTCAACAAGCGCCTGCATCGCGCCGTCATAGCGATGTGCAAAGCCGTCTGTACCGAAGCGGTTGCCGCCGAAGATGGCGATTTTGCGGTGTCCGGCGTCCAGCAGGAGCTGCATGGCGTCATGACCCATCTGCCGCTCGTTGGTGAAGACGCTGCCTGCGCGGGCAAGCGGCGCGTTTTCCGCATTGGCGGTGGCAAACACCATCGGCACATCGAGCCCTTCAAGTACCTTTGCACGGTCATCGATGCGGCTGCCGAGAAAGATGAAGCCGCTGACGCGCTTCTCATGCCAGAGCTGCGCTGCCGCCTGGAATTCGTCCGCCTTTTCATCGATGAATTCGGTCAGGAAGGCCGGCGCAAAACCGCGCGCGTATTGCAGCATCGCCTCGGCAAGTGCATTCAGGAACGGATTGAGCCGACCGCGGAGAATCAACGCGACCGTCTCGGTGTCGGGCTGCTTCAGTCCGCGCGCGTTCGCATTGCCGACGAAGTGGTTCGCCGACATGACCTGTTCGACTTTCTCGCGCGTCTTCGGACTCACATCCGGTCGGTGATTCAGCACGCGTGAAACGGTCGTGACACTGACGTCAGCGAGGCGCGCGATATCACGGATGGTACAGATTTTCAACCGCCGCGCCTCCTCCGGATGTTTCATTGCGTGCTTGCTGGAAACGATGTCGGTAACGTTTCCGGTGGCTCTATCGTAACACAACGCAATTGCAATGTCAATAGGGAAAATGACGAAAATAGTACGAAAACGTCTCAAATTTTCCATTGCACAATTGAGAAAGAACATGACCGAATCGGACAGACAACGCTGCGATATCGTCCGTTTGGAAGAACTGACCGGAAAAGTTGTGAAAAGTTCAAAATCCCCTTGACAAGCCGTGCAGAATGTGATAGTATATATCCTGTTCGCAAGGAAATCTTAGCGACAGGATATCTGGGTGTAGCGCAGTTTGGTAGCGTGCTTGAATGGGGTTCAAGAGGCCGGAAGTTCGAATCTTCTCACCCAGACGCCTGAGGTGGTCGAAAGACCGCCTCTTTTTTTGTTGCTCGCCGTCCTCCTTGGGGCAGACGAGCCCGTGCCCGACAAGTCTGACAAGTCCGACAAGCTATTTCTATAACCTTTTTCTGCGTATTCTATACTTATTTTAAAACTCTTTAAAAAAACACTTGTCAAGCTTGTCAAAACGCTGAAACCCTTGTACCATAAGGGTTTGCCCGACAAGTTTCCGACAAGTTCCTGACAAGTTAGGTGGCGCAAACTTGTCAGAACGGAACATTTTCATTGCCGACGATTGTATATCTTTTCTCGTCTTTGCAATGGTTCAGCGCGGTTTCGCGAACATATTCCCAGCCCAACTGCCTCCCGTACTTGGCAAAATTCCTTGCGTTCGTGAACCGCCTCCACCCCTGAATCTCGCCGCTGTCGATGCCGGCGTTGACGACCTCGCGGATTTCGCGGATCTCGTATGCCTTGGGCTCGTCGAAGGGATGCTCGAGGCACTCGCGGTAGATTTGCAGGGTGCAGACCTTGTCGTGCCCGCAGGTTCCGATCCAATAACAGGTCGGGAGTTTTTCTTATATTGAGATAACCAGTTTCAAAAAATCGACATTTATGGCCGTTTTTATTCCTTACCACAGCCCGAAGTCATGCTCCTTGTAGGTTGACGTCACCAGCTCGCGCTCCCACGACTCTAAAGTACGGTGCCCTTCGGTCTTCTTGCACTTGGGGCGTTTCACCAGCTCCATTGGGCTGCGGAGAAGTGCGCCTTCCGCTACAGCCGTCTTGAAAATGCCGCGCACCATGGACATGTACTTCGCTACATGGGATACGGAGTATACGCTCAGGCGGTTGCAGAATGAACAAACTCGGCGGCGGCAGCAGCTCTTCCACGGTGCCGAATTGCTTGATCTGAGCGAGAATTTCGCGCTTCTCATCTGTCCAGGCATCCAGCTTTTGCTTGATCTTTTCGGCCTCCTGCTCCGCGGATTGTGCCTGTTCCTCGGCAACTTTCTGTGCCTGTTCAAGCTCCGCAATCTCTTCCTTCTGCTTCTCAAGGATGTAATCGTTCTTCTCCAAGTAAGATTTTCCGCCGTAGACGGCTTCGGTTTCGACGGTTAAGCCGTGCTCCTGGCAGATGGTTAGCAGCAAATCACGGCACATGGCATCGAAGGTCATCTTGCGATTGTTGGTGCGTCCCGGCTTCTTGTCCGGATCAGGCAGCGGGATGCCCAGCTGTTCCAGCGCTTTCTCCTGTTTCGGCTCGCATTCCCCGTAACGGTTGGTGACATCGAACACCTGCCGTGCGTGGATGTGCGGTGAGGTTTCGTCCATGTGTAGCGCCCAATCGAGGACGTGCACGTGCGTGCCGAAGCGTTTTTCCATTTCCGCGAAGAACTCTGTGACTATCGCCGTCAGCACCTCTGCGGAGGGACAATCTCCTTCTTTGCCGATTTGGTAGATGGTTTCTTCAGGACAAATGCGCTTATCTGCCAGCAAATCGTCAACCGTGCGATTGCGGCCGGCATGACCGGCTTTGATGTTCCGCTGACATTGTCCGGCGATGTAGCCACTGTAACGACGCTCGTATTCATCATGCTCGAGCTGAGTGAAGGTCGGGAACTGCGCGTTCTCTTCGTGTGTCCGCAGACTGTTGCGGCAGTCCCAATAGAGATTCATTACTGTTCGGTCTTGGTCGATGTTGTCCGCGTGTTCCAAGTTGAAGCTGCGGTCGTTGTGCTTAGGGTTGTAGGCGCCGTTTTGTCGGATCGTCCGTTGTGCCGAGATA
>CAVANO010000017.1:0-6739 GCA_963590165.1 Anaerovoracaceae bacterium | reverse complement strand
GCATCTGACACAAAATTCATTGTTCATCGTACCACCTCATTTGTGCGGTGTTGCCTTGATTTTGTGCTGAATTTTCAGGCACTTCAATCCGGTCAAAAAACGGCGGAAATGTGCATGGCGCATGGATTTGCAGCCTGTTTTGCAAACAAAATAAAAATTCGTTCGTATGCTATTGACATGATGCGATTGATTTGCTATAATGCATCTTGTTTCAAACAGAACGGAGGTGCAACATGGGTAAGGAGCTGGCAGGATTCGGATGGTTCATTAAGCGAATCAGCAACGCTTTGGCAAGGGAAGCCAGCCGTAATCTGGCAGCACACAATCTGACGCTGCAGCAGAGCAACCTGTTGTTCTGCCTGTCTGACATGCCGGAACATACCAAGACGCTCAAGGAGTTGGAGGAGCTGTTCTGCTGCGCCCAGTCGACGCTGGCAGGGCTGGTATCGCGCCTTGAAAAGAAGGGGCTGGTCGAGGGCTACACAGACCCAAGCGACCGGCGCATCAAACATGTCCGGCTGACGGAAAGCGGCGCATCGATGCTTGAGTGCTGCTTTCAGGACATCGTTCGTTCCGAGGAGCGCCTGACGGCGGGAATGAGCGAGGAGGAGCAGGCAATGCTGCTGGAATACCTGAAGAAGGTATATGTCAATTTGCAGGATGACATGGAAGATATGCCGTCATCCGAGGAAGAAGTTGTCAAATAAACTGTACAGTAGGAAAGGAATGATTCCATGCTGAAAACGCTTGCCGCGCAGATTAAGCAGTACAAGAAGGCAGCATTGCTGACGCCGCTGTTTGCTGCGCTGGAGGTCGTTATGGAGGTGCTGATTCCGCTGGTGATGGCTCGCCTGATTGACGAGGGCATCCAGAATAATGACACCTCTGCGATTTTGAAGTACGGGCTGATTATGGCGGCGATGGCGATGCTGTCGCTCCTGTTCGGCTCGGTCTGTGCCCATACGGCATCGTATGCGTCTACCGGCTTTGCCGCGAATCTGCGCGAAGGCATGTACCGTAACATCCAGCGGTTCTCCTTCGCCAATATCGACAAGTATTCCACTGCGGGTCTTGTCACGCGTATGACCACGGACGTCACGAACGTGCAGAATGCCTTCCAGATGATTATGCGAATCGCTGTCCGCTCGCCGCTGACGCTGATTTTCTCGATGGTTGCTGCGTTCTCGATTTCGCCGAGCCTGTCCTCGGTGTTCCTTGTGCCGCTCGTGTTCCTCGCGATTGTGCTGGGCATCCTCATCAAGCTGACGATGAAGCTGTTTGACCAGGTGTTCCGCAAGTATGATGACCTGAACGCGTCCGTGCAGGAGAATGTCGGCGGGATCCGCGTCGTCAAGGCGTTCGTCCGCGAGGACTATGAGAACAAGAAGTTCACGAAGGCGGCGGAAAACGTCTACCGCATGTTCGTGAAGGCGGAATCCATCATTGCCCTGAACGGCCCTGTCATGATGCTGGCTATCTACAGCAGCGTGCTGGCGCTGAGCTGGCTGGGTGCAACGGCTGTCACGAACGGCACCATGCCTGTCGGCGACCTGTCCGCTATGTTTACCTACATCGTCAATGCGCTTTCCAACCTGATGATGCTGTCCATGATTTTCGTCATGCTGACGATGTCTGCTGCGTCCGGCCGCCGTATTGCCGAGGTGCTGCAGGAGGAACCGTCGCTGAAGAATCCGGAAAAGCCGCTTGAAACCATTGCGGACGGCAGCATTGACTTCGACCACGTCATGTTCAAGTACCATGCGGACGGTCAGGGCGACCCCATCCTGAACGATATCGACCTGCATATCCGTTCCGGCGAGACGATCGGCATTATCGGCGGCACGGGCTGCGGCAAGTCAACGCTCGTCAGCCTGATTTCACGCTTGTATGACACTACCGAAGGCACCGTGCGCGTTGGCGGCGTTGATGTCCGCAAGTACGATATGGAAGCCCTGCGCAATCAGGTGGCTGTCGTGCTGCAGAAGAATGTGCTGTTCTCCGGCAGCATTCTGGATAACCTCCGCTGGGGCAACGAAAACGCGACGCTCGAGGAATGCAAGGAGGTCTGCGCACAGGCATGTGCGGATGAATTTATTGAGCGCTTCCCGGACGGCTATGATACCCACATCGAACAGGGCGGCACGAACGTGTCCGGCGGTCAGAAGCAGCGCCTGTGCATTGCGCGTGCGTTGCTCAAGAAGCCGCGTGTGCTGATTCTTGATGACTCCACCTCCGCCGTTGATACTGCAACGGATGCGAAAATCCGCCGTGCCTTTTCTCAGCGCATCCCCGGCACGACCAAGATTATCATCGCACAGCGCGTTGCGTCCGTGCAGGATGCAGACCGCATCATCGTCATGGACAACGGCCGCATTGAGGCGTTTGATACCCCTGAAAAGCTGCTGAAGGAATCGCAGCTCTACCGCGAGATTTACGAGATGCAGACCTCCGGCGGCGGCGACTTCGACAGCCCTGACCAGCAGAAGGGAGGCGACGCGCAATGATGGGAGGACCTCGCCGCAGAGGCGCTCCGATGCCCCGCATGTCCATTAAGGGACAGGGACACATCCTCAAGCGCCTGCTCAAGGTTGTTCTTGAAAAGTACCTCTGGCATGTGATTGCCGTGGTTATCTGCATTTGCTGCACATCGTATACCACCGTTCTTGCCAGCACGTTCACGCAGGATCTGATTGACGTTTACATCGCCGGCATCCTGAACGGCACGAAGACACTGGGCGATTTGGCTGCCGCGATGGTGCCGCTGGGCTGCTTCCTGTGCCTAGGCATCGCCGCAAACTACATCCAGCAGCGATTGATGGTCTATGTCGGCCAGGGCACGATGCTCCGCCTGCGCACCGAGTTGTTCACGCACATGGAGTCGCTGCCGATCAGCTATTTCGACACGCACTCCCACGGCGACATCATGTCCATCTACACCAACGACGTTGACACCCTGCGCCAGCTCATCAGCCAGAGCATTCCGCAGATTCTCAGCAGTGTCATCTCCATCGTCATGGTGTTTGTCTCCATGCTGATTAACTCCGTGCCGATGACGATTCTCTCGCTTATCCTGCTGGCGATCCAGATGTTCTTCTCCTCGAAGCTCACCAAGCGTTCCGGCAAGTACTTCGCCGCCCAGCAGAGCAACCTCGGCAAGGTCAACGGCTACATTGAGGAAATGATGACCGGTCAGAAGGTCGTCAAGGTCTTCTGCCACGAGGAAAAGGCGATTGAAGGCTTTGTCGGGCTGAATGAGGAGCTCCGTTCTTCCTCGCACGAGGCAAACCGTTGGGCGAACACGCTTGGCCCGATCAACAACAACCTTGGTCACCTGTCCTACGTGATCTGCGCCATGGCAGGTTCCGCATTGTCCATCGCGACGGGCGGCGCCATGATGTCTACTGGCCGCCTGATTGCCTTCCTGACGCTGAACCGCAGCTTCTCGCAGCCGATTTCGCAGGTCATGCAGCAGATGAACTCCATCATCATGGCACTCGCCGGCGCAGAACGCGTCTTCGCGCTGCTGGACGAAAAGCCTGAGGCGGATGACGGCTATGTCGAGCTGGTCAATGTGGAGGAGAAGCCCGACGGCACCATCGCCGAGACCACGGAGCACACGCACCTGTGGGCGTGGAAGCATCCGCATGCTGCGGACGGCACGGTCAGCTACCGCAAGCTTGCCGGCGCGGTCACGTTTGCTGATGTGGACTTCGGTTATACGCCGGACAAGATGGTGCTGCACAACATCACCATGTACGCCGAGCCCGGACAGAAAATCGCCTTCGTCGGCAGCACGGGCGCAGGTAAGACGACCATCACGAACCTGATTAACCGCTTCTACGATATTCAGGACGGCAAAATCCGCTACGATGACATCAACATCAATAAGATTCGCAAGGCGGATTTGCGCCGCAGCCTCGGCATGGTGCTGCAGGATACGCACCTGTTTACCGGCACGGTGCTGGACAACATCCGCTTCGGTCGCCTCGATGCCACCGATGAGGAGTGCATCAACGCCGCGAAGCTTGCCAATGCCGATGAATTCATCCGCAAACTGCCGGAAGGCTACCACACGATGCTGACCGGTGACGGCGCGAACCTCTCGCAGGGACAGCGTCAGCTGCTTTCCATCGCGCGTGCTGCCGTGGCTGACCCGCCTGCACTGATTCTCGATGAGGCAACGTCCTCCATCGATACGCGTACGGAGGGTCTTGTGCAGAAGGGTATGGACGCGCTGATGAAGGGACGCACGACGTTCGTCATTGCACACCGCCTGTCCACCGTCAAGAACTCCGACTGCATCATGGTTCTCGAACAGGGACGCATCATCGAGCGCGGTACGCATGACCAGCTGATTGCGCAGAAGGGACGCTATTACACGCTCTACACGGGCAACGCAATCACGGAGTAATCAATAAATATACGCGAAAAGGGGTCAAGGGAGGAACTCCCTTGACCCTTTGTTATGTAGAGAGGCGCAAAGCGATGGAATTACTGAGGTTGAGAGAGGGGTGGGGTGATGGTGTACCCCAATCGTACCCCATCATTAGGAAAGGGATTGGATGAACTGCTCCATGCGGGCGGAGGCGTTGCGCTGCATCTGGTCGGAAACGTGGCCGTAGACGTCCATCGTGAAGGCGGTCGTGGCGTGGCCGAGAGTTTCGGAAATGGTCTTGATGTCCGTGCCGTTCTGGATGGAGAGGGTCGCGAAAGTGTGGCGCAAGTCGTGCAGGCGTATGGAGGGGTCAAGACCGATGGCTGCAATGATACGCTTGAAGGTGCGGTAGACGGCATTGCTGCGAATGGGTTCGCCGACGGCGTTGGTGAAGACAAAGTCGTTGGGGTTGTTCCACGACTGTCCGGCGGAGAGGCAGCAGGCAATCTGGTCGCGCTGGACGCGGCGAAGGGTGTCAAGGACGCTGGAGGCGGGGCGGAAAGTGCGCTCCTTATTGTTCTTCAGGGACGTGAAGCGGAAGACGTGGGTGTCGGGATTGACAGACCACTGGCGGTAAACGCGAAGTGTCCCGTTGTCGAAATCGACACAGTCCCACGTGAGGCCGATGAGTTCGGAGCGGCGAAGACCGGTGAAGAGCATGACGTAGTAGATGTCGGCAAAGCGGCTGCTCTGGATGGCGGTCAGGAACGCGGCGAGCTTGTCACTGGGAATCGGGTGCATTTCGGGGTGCGCGACGTGCGGCAAATCACAGGCTTCGGCGGGATTGGTCAGGATGATGCGGAGCTTGACCGCCTGCGCGAGCGACTTATGGACGATGCCGTGGAAGTTCTTGATGGACTTCGGGGAAAGGCCGCTCTTATGCTCGCGGGTATAAAAAGACTGGATGGCAACACCATCCAGCTTATTGAGCGGAATGCGTCCGAGGGCGGGCGCAATATGGGTTCGGATGTCGGTCTGGTACTTATGGCGCGTCGAGTCCTTGAGGGACAGGCAGTAGGTGTTCAGCCACGTCGTCAGCCATTCGGCGAAAGTCGGGACGCCGGTGGACGGCTGGTACAGCTTGAACTCCACCTCAGCGCGGCGGCGGTCGCGTCAGTCAATGTCACAAAACGGTTCATCCTCTTTGCCTCCTAATCGAAGAATAATGTCCTTCCATATACCTATGTGGAAAAAAGACCGTTTTGGCACCCAATTTCGAAAATTTGTCCGCACGAAGCCACTTAGAGCCAGAAAATTCGTGCTATACTGTATAAATCAGGCAGACAACGTCGGCAGCAATGTCGGCGTTTTCTTTTTGCCATTAGTGATATGTACCCCCAATACTGGACACCCGGTATTGGGGGTATTGTTATATGAAGTACAGCTATGAATACAAACGAATGTGCGTGGAAATGTATCGGCAAGGTCGGTGGGCGGAGACACCGGAGGGAATCCAAGAAAATAACTTTCACCAAATGATTCGCAAGTGGTTCAGGATCGAAGAATCCTGCGGACCGGAAGCATTACGACACAAAGCTCAGAACAAAGTATGGACGGCGGAGGAAAAGTATGCGCTGGTAGCAAAAGTCCTGGCGGGAGCATCATACAAAGAAACTGCATTTACATCAGGAATAGGAGACAGCCTATTGCGTCAGTGGGTCAAACGGTATAAAATGGATGGGTATGAAGGCTTGGCCACACTACGAAAGGGACGGCCGGCCAAGGAGGCTTCTATGAAAAAGAAAGCTGCACCGGCAGAGCTGACACCATCCGAGCGAGAAGAAATGGTTCGCCTCAAAGCGAGGATCGAATATCTTGAAGCGGAGAATGCCGTAATAAAAAAAGAGATCGCCTTGAGAGAAGAAAGATGGGCGGCGCAACTCAAGGCGAAAAAGCAGCGCTCATCCAGGAACTCCGAGAAGAAGGACATGCCCTAAAATATTTGTTGAAAGCGATAGGGCTCTCTAAATCGACCTACTATTACGAAATCGCAAAAACAGACAAGGTTCAAGAAAGAAACAACGAGCTGTCATCGGAAATATCAACTATTTTCGCGGAAAACAAGGGTAGATACGGTGTAAGGCGGGTGCACCAAGCACTCCTGAGCCTCGGCTATGTGGTCAATCATAAACGAGTTCAGCGTATTATGCACCAACAGGGATTGCTTGGCAAAAGGCCGAAAGAGAAATATCATTCGTATAAGGGCGAAGTGGGAAAAGTTGCCGACAATATCATCAGCAGAGATTTCAGTACAGAAAAGCCACTGCAAAAGTGGACTACAGATGTTTCGCAGTTCAATCTTTC
>CAVANO010000016.1:0-20419 GCA_963590165.1 Anaerovoracaceae bacterium | reverse complement strand
CTATGAAATGAGCCATGAAGACACGTTCATTTACATCTTCACGCACTACGCGAAACATTACCGCGATGCCGGTGCTGGCATCCGTCAAGCGCTTGACTTATACGTCTACCACAAGGCGTATCCAGACATGGACGAAAAGTATATTCAGCAGACGCTGACGCAACTCCAACTTGAGCGTTTCTATGCGAATACGATGCTCATGCTGGATGTGTGGTTTGGTGATGCGGAGCACGTGGAAGCATCGCAGCTGATTTCTGATCGGTTGTTTGCGAGCGGCGTGTTTGGGACGCACGAGAACAGCCTGAAGTCGACGATGCTTAAACAGGTCAACGAGCAGGGCTCGGTTGGCAAAGCAAGAGTTCACAACTGGCTGACACGGTTTTTTCTGCCGCTTGATAAGATGAAAGGCATGTATCCGATTCTGGAGAAATGTCCGATTTGGTTGCCTGCAATGTGGGTAGTGCGTTGGTTTGACGTGTTACTGCACAGGCGCGGAAATATCCGGACATGTGTGCAGGAGGAGCAGATTGCAAGCAATCAGGCGGTGGATGAATATCACAAGATGCTGAAGAAGTCGGGGCTGGATTTTAATTTTAGATAGTGAATCATTTTCATCCGTTGCCATACGAAAAACGCAGCTCTCAGCCGAAACGGGAGCTGCGTTCTTGCAATTGTGCAGTATTTACTTGAAAAGCTTTTGCAGGAAGTTGTAGAGTGCCAGATGCCAGTTGCCCATGGAGTGGTAGCGCATCGGGAACACATCGAGTGATGTGTTTTCGCCGAACGTCAGCCGTGAATCGATGGCAAGCATTGCGTGGTAGTCCTTCAATTGCCGCGGAAGGCCATGGTCGAAATTGCCTGTTGTGACGTAGAGATAATCAATACTATAATCGGCAAATTCATCGCTTTGCGCATGTGCCTGATAGTATTCGGCGGAAATTCGCGACGCACTGAAGGTGCCGAAGGATGCAAAGTAATCCAGAGCACCGCACATAGCAGAACGATATGTTGTGACAGCACCACGTGAAAGTCCGGCAAAGGCGCGGTGATGGCGGCTTGCCTTGAAGCCTGCATCATCAGCTGTTTCAGCGTAGGTGGAATACTTGCTTTCGACCGCAGGCATCAGGTCATTGCGTAGTTCGTCCTTAAAAGCATACGTCAGCTTTTCTGGTCCCTGAATATCTTCTGCGCAGTCCGACTCGCAGTAGAATGTCGGCGTCACAACAATCAGCGGCTCAATCTCGCCTGCATCGATTAGCCGGTCGAGCATCACCTTGTTGTAGGGGAACTTCTGCAGCCAGTAGTATTGATCATCGCCGGTGCCGTGCATCAGATAGAGGATGTTGTACTGCTTGCTTTCGTCATATCCTGCCGGTAGATAGACCAGTGCAGACTTTGTAACCTCGCGCTGATCCGTTGCATAGGCGTGGGTTGTGTAGAAGATTTCCTCGATCGTGCCCTTTGCTTCATCGCCTTCGGTATCCCAGTAGGTAGGAACAGCCCACATGGCGTGTTCGGCGGAACCCTCCCGATGCTTGTCTGACCACACGTTGATGCCCCAGATACATCCGAGAATCACCATCATTGCGAGCAAAAGGATTGCAGGAAGTTTTGGAAAAGCAGCAATCTTGTCCATCTTTCTGTACAGGAAGAAGCAGCCTACAAGTGTCCAGATGCAACAGATGGCTGATGTTACCAGTAAGCCCGTATAATAGAGTCCTGCTACAGCAATGTTCATGTAACCGAACGCCACGATGCAACCAGCACAGGGAATTACCATCCACCAGGGCTGATGACCCTTCCATGCAATCCAGGCAATTAGGAGTACACTGATTTCAATGCCTGATACCGTGAGAATCGGGGTAATATGCCCAAGCACTGCGGTATGAATCACTTCATAGACTGCAGTCAGAATCAGCAAGCTGAAACAAAACGTCGGAAAAGCGGCAACAGCAGTTTCTTTGTTGATTTTTTTTGTTTGAAACATGGAACGCCTCCCATGTAAGAATGGTGGGAAGGAGCAGCACGGCATGTTGCCATGCCGCTCCTTTCGCAATGCATTATTCCTTCTCTGCCGCCAATACCGTGCAGATACCATTGGCAGCGCCCGATGCAATCAGCAGAATAGCGCTGCCGATCCACGACCAGCTCAGGCCATCCAGGTTAATCTTGGAAAGGATATCCCCGACCTCGTCGAAGCCCAAGCGAGTGAAAACAGCAATAGACACCAGCACGAGCACAAAGGGGACGTACTCGCACACAGGCACCTTCTTCCAGCACAATGCAAGGGAGCATGCACCGGCAAGAATCATGCAGACGATAATGATCGGCGAATGATCGCGCGATACAGAGAAGGCATACAGTAGTGCTGTCACAAGAGAGAGTGCACCGCAAATCATTGATGTGACCGTGAATTTCGTCTTCTTCATGGCATTACACCTCTTCCTTCTTGGACTTGACAATCAGCAGCACGCCGCAGAACACAATCACAGCGCCGAGCACACCGCAAATTGCATACGCAGCCGTCTGCCAGTACGGCAGGACACGCACCGCGTGCGCCGTCGGACTCAGACCGTTCACAGCAGTGCTGTTGGCAAGGTTGTACAGGATGTAGTGGCAGGATTCACGCACTTTTTCCTTCAGCAACAGATCATCTTCGGCACTGCTGGTGAGATAGTCAGTAAAATTGCTGCCGCTGGTTGCCCACATGGTGGTACCGGCCACCAGACCGGATTCCATCTTCTGAAGCTCCGTGTTAATGGCAATGTCAGTATCCATGATGCCGGTGCAACCCCATTCGTTGCGAACCACATTGGTCATCAGACCGGTATGTGCTTCTGCCCAAACCACGCCGATGCGGTTAAAGGCACACATGGCGGCAGCATGTGCGACCGTCAGAGGCTTTTCAAAAGCTTTCAGATAGATCTCACGGATTGCCTGCTCGTTGGAGAAGGTCGCCAAACCCATGCGGTTTGTCTCCTGGTCGTTAAGTGCAAAGTGCTTCACAAAGCTGATTGTGCCCTTGCTCTGCAGACCAACGACTTCTTCATAGGCAAGCTCGCCGGAAAGGAAGCCATCCTCAGAGAAATATTCGAAGTTGCGGCCGGCATAAGGCGTACGATGAATGTTAGCAGCAGGCGTATAGGCACCTACCGTATTCGTACGAAGCCAGTCCTCGCCCATTGCCTCGCCTACGCGGCGAAGAAGATCGCGGTTGTAGGTGGAGGCAAGTACAACTTCAGAGCAGAAGCCGGTTGCGGCCGTATCGTCTTCTGCGTAATTACGCACACTGTTGCCCGCAGGGCCGTCCTTCATGAAGACCGACGGATAAGCAATGCTCGGCAGAGCGCTGAGCGCGGAACGAGATACCATGAGAATCTGATCTTCCAGTGTCATCTGATCCAGAATCTTGTCCCAGGAAGCATCATCGAATGCAACGCCGTGCATCTTGGCGAGCGTCATCTGATTATCCACGCCGTAGGAGTACGTCTTCACTTCACCGGCATTCGCTTTCGCTTGATTATACGTGTACAGCGGATTGAGCATTTCCAGCATCTTTGCATTTGCCGTCAGCTCCGCATAGGTCGTGGGGAAGGTCGTCCAGTCCGCACGGGTAAGGTATACGCATTCCTGATCGTAGTAGTTCAGATCAGCGTCATCGAACTGGTTGGTAATGGTTTCTCCGGTATGCACGGAAGTATCGAGCAGTTTCTTGGCGCTGTTGTTCCATGCATACGCCTTCTTGGCATCGCCGTCAGCATCCATGCCGTCTTCGACAGTCTTGCCGCAGTATGCCAGGATGTTGTTTAGTGCGTCATGCGCGCCGTTGCCGATAGCGAAGTAGTAATCGCCCGCATCCAGCACATAGGTCTTGTCCGTCTTGTAGTCATAAGACGCATATTCATTCTGAGCCGCATGAATGGTGACCGTCTGTGATTCGCCGGGCTGTAGCAGATCCGTCTTTTCAAAGCCGATCAACTGAATTGCGGACTTTTCGATGCCGCCGTTGATGTAGGGCTGCTGCGCGTACAGCTGCACAAGGCTCTTACCTGCCATCGTACCGTTGTTCGTCACCTTTACGGTTACATCAACACCGTCGTCGGTTGCCTTTGCGGAAACGATTTTCTGCGTGAAAGGCAGACCATCGTCAGAACCGTAGCTCAAGCCGTAGCCGAAGGAATAGTCAACTTCATCCGCGTAGTTCCATGTCTTTCCGACGAAGGCGCCGGCAGAGGACGAAGCATTGCTTTCGGGATTCATTACGCTGTCCGCATAGCGCGTTTCATAGTAGCGATAGCCGACATAGATGCCTTCCTGGTACACCACATAGCTGCTGCCGGCAGTGCCGCTGATGACAGCCTGCGCTTCTGCTGCATTGGTGTACTGGTGATCACCGAAATTCTGCATGGCAGGCGACGAGCAGGAATCTGCCGCATAGGTATCGACCAGATGACCGGACGGATTCACTTCGCCGCACAGTGCCTTCGCGACTGCACGAGCGCCGCTCTGACCAACGCCGCCGATCCACAGGCATGCGTCAATGCCGTATTCCTCCTGATCAACCCAGCCAAGTTCCATAGCGTTCGAACTGTTGATCAGTGCGATGATCTTGCTGAACTTGCCGCTGTTCTTGATCTCCAGCAGCAACTCCTTTTCCTGCTCCTGCAGCGCCAGATACTTGCTGCCGTCACCGAAGTCGCCGTAAGGCATGTCAGAACCTTCGCCGCCGACGCGAGAAATCACAACGATGGCGGCATCCGCGTAATCCGCGTAAGAAGCACGCACTGCATCGGTGTAATCCGAAATCGGCACCTCTGCAACGTGGACGTCTTCCGGCTTTGTGCCGGCGTAGCCGCCTTGGGTTCGCGTATATTCTGCACCTGTGTACTGCTTATAGAAATCCCAGAGTACAGGGTTGATGGTGAACATACCGTCCGCTTCCATAGCGCTGAGAAGCGTTTCAATCTTTGTGGTCTTGATGGTGCCGCCGCCGGTGCCGCCCAGCACCAGATCAACAGAGGAGCGGGAGAACAGGGAAACCTTGCTTCCCTTTGCAAGCGGCAGTGCCGCATTGGCGTTCTTCAGCAGCACAATGCCTTCGCTCTCGATTTCCTCCACCAACTTATCCGCCTCGTCCTTCCAATCCTCCAAGGACAGGCCGTTGTCAGGATACGGCTCGATTGTTGTTGCATCTGCCGTGTCTTCCATCCGGTAAGTTTCGCCGCCGATGTAGGAGCAGACAAGTGACTGCATCGAAACGGCGCCTGACGTTACACCGACCATCAGTGCCAGCAGCATGCTGGTTACGCTGATGATGCAGCGAAGCGCCTTTTGGGAAATCCGTGATTTCTTCATGGTTCCTTCCTCCTTCTCGCTTTCACGAGGATGTTGCTATTACAATACACCAAAACAACCCGATTGTGCGGCTGATGGCAAAATCGGGCTGTTTTGTGGCAAAAATGACATAGCTTAAGCGCTGACATATGGAATCAGCACGCGGAGGATGAAAAGTTCCTGCTCCCACGACACATGAAGCGAACCATGGTGCTGCTGCGCAATGTACTGAATGCTCCGCAAACCGAAACCATGATCGAGACGACCGGGCTTGGTGGATGTCGGCAGTTCGGTCTGCCAATGCGTTTCCTGTGGACAATAGTTTTCCACCTGAAAGCAGATAAGTCCCTTGCTTTCAAACAGTTGCAGGGAGATGCAGCGCTGCGCAGCATTTTCAATTTTCATTTCGCATTCGATGGCGTTGTCCAGTGCATTGCCGAACAACGATGCAATCTCGCCGGGACGAAGGAAATCAAGAAGTTCGCCCTGTGCCATGACACTCAGCTCGATGGTATGCTGATTACAGACAAGTTGCTTATCGCTCAAGATGGTATCGAGTGTGGCGTTGCCTGTGTGAAAGGTGGTTTCGTACTGTGCGACGGCATCCGCAATTTCCTGCAGTTCCGTTTCATCTGTTGGTGCCATTGATCGCAATCGAATAATCTGATGTTTGAGGTCGTGTGCCTTCCGGTTGATGGCATCCATGTTTTCCTGCGTCATTTCCATCTGATGCTGCTCCTTGGCAATCATCTGCTCCAGCATCAGATTGTTCTCCTGCTCCCGACCGAGCGCCAGATAACCGAACTGCACACACAGCGCAAAAATGCAGCACAGAATCAGCGGCGGACGGGATATCCACAGCTGATCCACCTGATACACGCGATAGAGGGACTGCATCAAATAGACAAAGAGCGTCGTCACGATGGAAAAGAAGAAAATAAACTGCTGGTTAGGCATCTTGTGGGCATCGGAATCGGATGAAAAATCAAGTCTACAGACAAGAAAATGATACGCTGCAACATAGACGCCTATCATGCAGGTGACCGACCAGATCAGCCTGCCGAGGTAGGTAAAATGCTCGGCAAAAGGCAGATAGAACAGATTCTCAATCTGGTGGGACAGATTTTGAACCAATTGCGCAGCAATGCAGCGGAAAAGAAACTGTGAAAAATCGATATCCACACAATAGAACCAGAAGAACATCGACAATAGAAAGATCACGAATGAAAAAAACGAAATCACATAGTATGTAATCAAGTTGGGCAGCACAATAGCGGCAAGCAGAAAAACCGGCAGACCAACGGCAACACGCCGGACAAAATGTTCTTTCCGGTCAACATGCAGGAAGAAAATCAGCTCTGCGAGAAAAATCTGCGGAATGTATCCGTGGTTGATGGTGATAGCAAATAATTCCTTCCAGCTCATTCAGACACCTCGATTTCCAAGGCAACGGGACATTTTCTCCCAGAAGGCGTTTTTGTGCGCACGGCTGATGCTGAAGATTTGCCCGGCAATCGTCACATCATTGCCCTGCACTGTCTGCACACGCGGCAGATTCACCATCACAGATGAATTTACCATGGCAAAGCCGTGTCCCTCGAAATATCCTGCAATCTCCTTCAGCGACCCGCGTTCCCGATATTCTTCTTCTGCCAGATGAAAATGCAGATAGTGCTTGTTGCTCTCGATGTAATCCAAATCAGACAGGTGAATGCGCTTGATGCCGCCGGCAATATGAATGGCGTATGTTTCGTCCACATGCACATGTGCCACTGCCTTGTCCATCTTGATGCAGAAAAGCTCATAACTGATCGGCTTAAGCACGAAGTCAAGCGCCGCGACCTCGTAGCCACGAATCGCGTACTGTGCCATACTGGTGATGAAAATCAGGCATGCGGCCGGATCAGTCTGTCGCAGACGCCTTGCCGCCGCCAAACCGTCCATATGCGGCATGGCAATGTCCATGAAGATAATCTGACAGTCCCCTTTGTAATCATCCACAAAGGATGCACCGTCCGAATAATGCTGAATCGCAATCAGCAGTCCTTTTTCCAGCGCATAGCGTTTCAGATATACATCCAGCGTGTCGGCAAATTCCTTCTGATCCTCGACAACCGCTATCGTTAACATTGATGCTCCTCCATTTCGGCGGATAACTTGCTTCTATTATAATACAGATTTTCTGATGCGTAAAGATGAATGAAATCGTATTCGACACCAAGTTTCGTTCATGCACTAAAATCTTTTAAATGTTTTTTGCAAAGCAAACTTCATTCCGCTCTCAATCCTTCGGTAATCTGCTTGAAGAAATCCGCGCACCGGACATCCAGTGCAGATGCATCGTGGATAAATGGCAGCACATCTTGCTTTGCCTGCGCGTAGTCAATTGTGTCGAATCGTTCTTTCAGCATCTTCTGGATTTCCGGCAGCGTACAGGATGCATCGGCGGCGATATAGCCGGAGTCAATCAGCCGCGCCTGAAGATGCTTGATGTTGACAGTTGTATTTCTCGATAGGCAGATCTTGCATGATCTCCTTCATGGCGTTTTTTTGGTCATAGACGTTGCTGACTTAGTAGTTCTTCAGCATCTGTTCTATCGCTGTGCTCATCTCAAAGTCTCCTTAACAGCGAGCAGAGCCTCTTCAAGTTTGTCGTGTGATATGCTTCGCTGTATTCATTTATTTTTCCGACATTCAACTTTTGTAAACCTGTCATCTCGATTCGCAGATCCTCCATCAACAGCCGAAGAAGTTCCTTTGTATTCGGCACGGGTGACATGGTATAAAGCTGGTCGCACAGTGCCTTTTCTTGTTCGGCAATTCGGTAATAATATGCACCTTCCTGTATGAGACGTATACCAAGCGGAAACGCTCCGGACGGCACATCCCGATAGGTGAATGTTCCAAATGGGGTGTCATATCTTTTCTTCTTTTTCTTGTCAAAGGTTGCACACGTAACGGTGTACACGGCTTCGGGAATCAGCCCATAGTGTGCAAGAGCATACTCGAATGAAATGTATGACGGACCATAGATGCTCCCTGCAAGCAGGTACGCGGGTGTATGGGGGTCGGTTTCATAAAGTCCCTTTGTGATCGGAAAGCACTCGCCATGTTCCGCCATCCGCGACAGCTTCGATTTCGGCGAACCGTAGTTTTTGAGTTCTTCTAAAAGCATAGCAGTTGTTTTTATCATATTTTCACCTAACAGTCTTATTGTACACGACTTGGCGGTGAAAATCAAGCATTTTGGGAATGCTATTATGTGAAAATACAGAAGTGTCCCTGTTGCATCCTGCCGATCGGCGCGTTCCTTGCAGGAATCAACCAGCCTGCGCAAGTTAGCGCGGTCGTCATCCTAATCCGTAAGTTTGCTCAAAGATGTGGAGCAATAGCGTCTGCGCCAGCTGCCAACGCAGGAAGGTCGATGGCGCGCGCCTGCAGCCACCGCGTGAAGCCTTCCGGCGAGGCGGTTCGGAGCTGCATGGGCAGAATCGCTGGACAGTTTGACAATCGCACCGGCGATCGTATAGTGCAGTGTTTCGGATGATGTTGGGGGTAAACTGACAAAAGAGAGCGCTGTTTGGAAAGGAAAGCACGCAAGGAAAGCTGGCAACACAATAGCTTAACATAAGTTTCAAAACATAAATTGAAAATGAAGAAGATTAATTTCTTCAACTCTTTCAAATTGCCACTGCAAATCAAGATCACATAGAAGCAAATTTCAAATTTACCAGATCGGACATTGACTAGTACGCTGATTGATGCTATAATATTGCCATACTCATTGAAGGAGGTGACGTTTTAAAATGAGTAACGAGTTCAACCGACAGATCGTCATTGACAACATTTTGACACTGACGAAACTGTACAAGTTCAAGATCGGTGATGTGGAAAAACGGCTTGGAGTGTCTGCTGGATATCTTTCTCGCCTGTCGAAGAAAGAGAACGAGTCAGCGCTGAGTGCTGAATTTGTGTTTAAAGCGGCGCGGATTTTCGGTACCACCATAGACAGACTTGTCAGTAAACAAATTGAAGAAGTCGACGAATCGGTTGTGTACCTGCAAAAGTTTATTGGCTCTTTAAGAGAACAGACGAACGATGGTGCGCTTCAATGGAAGGCCATTGATCGTGAAGAAATCCGGAACATGCTACAGGATAAGGCAAATTTGCAATTTCCGGTTTTGAAGATCAAGGGAGCTGATTTTGGACAGCCAGAGGAGGTAACAGACGAGGAATTTTCATTGAATCCATTTGCGATTGATTACTCCACGTCTCACTACAATGACAACAAGGTATTGTCTTGCATCTACGGCGGAGTAGCGGCGAGCGCAACGAATTCGGTTTATCATGTTTCGATGCCTGCTGTCGATAGCGCGAAGGAACTGTATATTGCCAGTTATCGCGTAGAATCAATTGCTGAACCAGTTGATTTCTTTGAGCTGATGCTGCTCGACAAAGAAGGCTATGAAAAATACAGGAAATCGCTGAAGTCTGGCGAGGAAGATCAAGTAATCATGGAAGCTGAAATCCCATCATTTGTCCATGAAGTCTGCAATTCATACGCAAATGCATGGCTTGGTCTCATAGACTGCATGCGAGAACTGTATTGGGCGATCGGTGCACGAGAGGAGAAAATCGAACTCAGCGACACGGTGAAGGGATTCATCGACAGTTTCATGGCAACCATCTAACGATCATTTTTAGGAGGATAAGCCTAATGACTGAAGAACAGTTTATTCAACACTACCTTCCAATCTGTCCACAGATTTTGAGGTGTGTATACAGAGGTGAGATGATTGAGCTTAGAAAAGTGCCGAATGAGGTCTTAAAGGTGCTCAAAGTCCGAAAAAAGAATATGACCACCGAGTAATTGTGCTCGGTGAAGGACCAATCGGGGTCAAATCAAACGGAAACGTGTGATTTGGCTCCGTTCTTTTTCGGAGGTACTGGTTTGAAACACACTTTCACGAGACAACCAGTTTCGCAACTTCAAGTTGTTCGACAGGGTATATTCGAGCGTGACGCGCTTCGGCACTACAAAAAGGCATGGGAGGGAAAGCAATGATTCACGACCGGCAGATTGCGATCACGGTGGGCAGGAACCGTAAGGACACGGCGTGGCGGCGGCAGACGCTGACGGTGTCGGAGCTCTACGAGCGGCTCAAGACGCCAGCGCGCGGCACGGAAACGCTGGAGCAGTACTTCAAGCTGCCGAAGGGGCAGCAAGACGAGCTGAAAGACGTCGGCGGCTTCGTCGGCGGTACGCTGTCCGGCACACGCCGCAAGGCTGACGCGGTCACCGGCAGGGACATCATCACCCTCGATTTCGACAACGTGCCAGGCTGGGCAACAGACAACGTCCTGGGCAAGGTCGGCGAGCTGGGCTGCGGTTTCTGCGTCTACTCGACACGGAAACACATGCCCGGCGCGCCGCGGCTGCGCATTCTGATTCCCACCGACCGTACGATGACCCCTGACGAGTACGAGCCGTGTGCCCGCAGGGTGGCAGAGCGCATCGGCATCACGATGGCCGACCCCACCACCTTCGAGCCGTCGCGCCTCATGTACTGGCCGAGCTGCTGCGCCGACAGCGACTACGTGTACCGCACCGCCGACGCGCCGTTTGCCTCGGTCGATGCGCTGCTGGGGACGTACACCGACTGGCGCGACATCGGCAGCTGGCCGCAGTGCACCGGCAGGGAGCAGTACGACGCGATGCGGCACCGGCAGGCAGTCCGTCAAGGCGACCCGACCACCAAGCCGGGCACGGTCGGCGCTTTCTGCCGCGCATACGACATCTACCGCGCCATGGACGAGCTGCTGCCGGGGATTAACGAGCATGTCAGCGACGAGCGGTACACGTTCCTCGGCGGCTCCACCACAGGTGGTGCGGTGGTGTACGAAAACGGCAAGTTCCTCTACAGCCACCATGCCACCGACCCCTGCTCCGGCAGGCTGGTGAACAGCTTCGACCTTGTCCGGCTCCACAAGTTCGGTGCCGAGGACGATGCCGCTGACCCCGCGACACCGACCAACCGGCTGCCGTCCTACGTCAAGATGTGCGAGTTCGCCAACAGCATCGACGAAGTGGCGGTCGGCGTGATGCAGGAGCGCATCGACAGCGCCGATGCAGATTTCAAAGGCATCACGGTTGAATCGCCCAAGCTGGAAGCGGATGACGCGTCGTGGCTGCGGAAGCTGACGCGCGACCCATCGTCAGGGAACATCCGCGGCACCATCGACAACGTCCTCATCATCCTCGAAAACGACCCGCTGCTCAAGGGAAAACTGGGCATGAATGAGTTCGCCGAGCGCAATGAGGTGCTGGGAAAGCTGCCGTGGCAAGCCGAGGAAGGGCAGCGCCGGCTGTGGTCAGACACTGATTCGGATGGCCTGTACTGGTACCTCGAAAAGAAGTACGCGGTGACCGGACGCAAGAACATCGATTCGGCATGGAAAGTGCACATGAAGGCGCACGGTTTCAACGAAGTGCGGGACTTCCTGGAAGGCTTGAACTGGGATAATGTGCCGCGGCTGGACACACTGTTCATCGATTATTTGGGAGCAGAAGACACACCGTATACGCGCGCAGTGTGCCGGAAGGCGTTCACGGCGGCGGTGGCCAGAGCCATGGAGCGATAATCTGATGGGTCGTCGACGTGTCCGCGTTCAGAAAATAGGCCTGCAGGCAGCTGGCGTACATGCTCTTCGCGGCGCCTCTGCTGACGATCAGATATTGCTTGTTGACAAGCCGCTTCTTGATCCGGTGGTTCACATATCGGCCGGCTGTTCCGTTCGGACCGGGCGTGTATACGCTTCGGTCGACGTAGTAATACCAGCCGAATATCTGCTCCGCCCAGAGCTTGAACGTATCCAGCAGCTTCAGATCGCTGCCGTCGGTCAGGGTCAGCTCCTCCTCGCAATATAGGATGAACCGCTCGACCGCCTCGTCGTCGTAATATACGCCGGGGTTCGCAATCAGATCGTCGATCCGATTCATCTCCAGCGCAATCGTCTGACATACCGGGATCCTGCCGTCAATCACGGCGTCCCGAAAAGCCTTGTAATACTTCGGCACCGCAGTGTTCGACAGCATTGAACCCCTCTTTTCCTGTATGCGCAAACACACACAAAAAAAGAACGACTATCCATTAGTCGTTCTCCATCTTTAACCGTTTATAGAAGCCCCGCTTTTTCAAGGACACCCATCAAAAGCAACAGTAGCATCGGCCCGAAAAATAGCACAAGCATGAGCCGGTCGTTTTTCCTGCTTTCTGCCTCTCGATGCTCCCGATCTCTGCGTTCTACGGCATCGTCCCACTCTCGTTTTTCTTTAACCTTATCAGCTACAAGATTAATAACTCGCTCTGCCGTAGACCCAGAATATTTCTTTTTGTACCCGCAGTACTGGCACACCTTTGTGGATGTGCTGCTATTCCATTCGCATTTCGCGCCGCATTGCGGGCATTTGAGGTCTATCTCCTGTTTCGGCATTCACGACCACCTCCATACGAACAGTATAGCGCTTTTTAGTGCACATTGTCAATAACGAAGTTGGGCACAATCTTATCTGAAGCTTTACTGATAAGATTTTTCGCATGCTTTTCGTACACCTTGTACGCCGCGACACCGGCCGTGATCAGTGATGCCGTTTTGATGAAGCTGGTCACTGCGCGGTTTGACGCGGAATTAGACCGCTTGGCTGCACGATACTGGTTCTCGGCCTGTAACCGATTAGTCCTGTCGCGCAGTTCCTGTGTGCTCATCGATCGTACGCTTTTGCGTGTGTGTGCTTTCTTGTAGTCGTCGTGCTTTTTTCCGAGCAGCTTGCTGCCAAGCTCTTCGGCTGTTCGGCGCACGCCCCATTTCATGCCTTTAACGCCATAGTGCGCTAAATAATCAGACATCTACAACTTTTCGCCCCCTCATCCAGTCGTCAATCGTGTTTTTTCCCATGGCCGCCTTGGCTTTGTACGCGGCATTACTGACAAAGTTTCGGACTTTCTCGTTTTTCATCGTTTTATATCCGCCGTAAACGGCCAAAGCACCCAGGCCAACACCGCCGAAACCGGCAAGATTCTTTAGTCCTCGGGCGGTTTTTCCGATGCCGGCCTTTGTATCGGCCCGCTTACGTTCTGCCCGAGCTTTTGCTGCGTGCGAGGCCATGTCCTGCTTGCCGAGAGCATCATCGAAAGCTTTCTTGTATGCCGGATCCTTGCTCTTTTGCTTTACGGTCGTATTAATCAGCTTGCGCCGAGTTCCGGCGCCGTCTCCGTAATACATTTTTGCTCGGGCGTATTCTTTGGCGTCCTTCGCTGCTTCTTTGGCCGTTTTCTTTGCTGTACGCGCTGCTTCTCGCTCGGCTTTGCGGACACCCCATTTCATGCCGAGAACACCATAATGCATCAAGTAGTCATTCACGTGCATCACGACCATTTCTTCTGTTTCTTATACTCAGCAAGCGCTCGATTCGTATCTGCAGCCAGTCGATCGCCGAAATCAGTCTGGAACTCGGTGTCCATTTCCTTCTGAATCTTAGACGACTCTTTCCGGTTCTTGGCTTTGCTGAGTCGGTCGTTGTACTTCTTCTGCTTTTCGGCCTTGCTCCCGCTTTCCCAATCATCTGCTTCTGCATTCCAACTTTCAGTCCAGTGTTTGCTGACCCAGTCGTTTGCATAGGCTTCTAATTCAGCGTTCCGCTTTGCGTCACGTTTTTTTTGCCGCGATTCACGCCACCGCGCAAGAAGTCCGCTCTTCTTTTGAGAAGACCCCGAAGAACTGCCGCCGGACGCGGAGGAGCCCTTGCTGGTGTCGTGTCCCAGCTGAGCTTCAGTCCTTCTGACACCCCATTTCATGCCTTTAATGCCGTGATGCTCCAAGTAGTCGTACATGTTTCTTTCTTTCTCTCTCTCTTACTCGTAGAATATGTCCAGAATCTGTTTATCAGACAATTTGCTGTTCGGGTGCTCCTGCTTGTACGCGTTCACAACTTGCTGCCGGCGAGCATTGGCGCTGCGTTCTTTGACTTTACTGACAACAGTACGACCGACCGCGATCCCGGCAGCACCTTTTGCGAGCGTGGACGCCACAGCTTTGGCAGAAGCCTTTCCCACCAGCTTGGTGTATGCCGAATTATATGCGCTGTTCAACTCAGCGTTGTCCACGGCTCGACGGGAACTTACAGCCAGTTTCGCTGAGTTGTCCAAGATGATCAGCGGGTTCTTCGTCCCATAGCCGCTATATTTGCGGTCGTTTACATCGCCAACTGCGTCATACCCTTTTGACTTAAGTGCATCCATGAAACGCTGCCGCATCTGATTTGCTTTCAGGCTTGCCTGATTGTATACCATACCGTTAATGTTGAACATCTCGTACACGTTTTTGTCAATTTTGCCTCTTTGAAGGCTCTTATATGCCTTTTGAGCGACTTTCAGCTGACCTGGGCTTCCCCCCTGGAATTGAGCGCTCACCGCCAGATCATTAACGTATTTCTTGAAGTCTTTATCCTTGGCCATCAGATTCGCGAATTCCCGTTCAGCGTTCTTAGGCGAGGCTACGCGCAAATTGTCCAATGCTTTGATTTTGGTCTCGTAGACGGTACCTCCGCGCTGGCGGAGTGTTTCTCCGTACAGGCCTCGGTACGTGGCGTCATCCTTTGAATTGGTTGACGCATAGAACGCATCAGCAACGCCTTTCGATGAGTTAGTGGATATGTTCTGAAGAAGCGACCCGGACTTGATTGTTTGGTCAACGTTGTGCTTGTACAATTTGTACGCGCCGTAGGACGCCCCAACCACAACGGCGGTGCCGAGAGCAACGGCCAGGATCTTTTCGGTTCTCGCACGGCGGTACGCCGCCACCGAAGCCTCCTCATCAGTCATGCCCTGACTTTTGTATTTTACTTCGAGTGCTTGGACATGTTTTGACTTATTCTTCTGTTTGGAGGCTTTGCGCAAATCCTCGTTGTATGTCTCTTGCTCTTTTTTGTATCGCTCTCGATCCTGCTTGTACCGCTTCAGCCCGGCTGCGGTGTACGTGCCGTTTTCGTTCTGATATCGCCGCACACCCCACTTCATGCCTTTAATGCCATGATGCATCAAAGCGATTTCATAGCCATTCAAAACATGTCACACTCCCGTCTGCACGATCAGCCGCCACTCCAGCTCATCAAGATTCTTCTTGAGTGCATCAGCAACGCTACTGACCAACAAGCTCCTGCAGCTCTGCGACGGTGCCGTGTACGACGAGGAAGGCAAAGTCGTTGTGGTACACGACTGCAAGCTGGAGGCGTTCATGGAAACGGTCGAGCAGCTGAACGGGCAGCACGCACTTGTGTTCTACAACTTCCAGCACGACAAGGAGCGTCTGATTCAGGCACTGTCGAAGACGCACCTGCGTGTCCGTGTGTACGAAGGGCAGCAGGACGAGCGCGACTGGAACGCGGGGCTGATTGACATCCTGCTGGCGCACCCTGCATCGTGTGCGTATGGGCTGAACCTCCAGCAAGGCGGGCATCACGTGATCTGGTTTGGGCTGACGTGGAGCTTGGAGCTGTACCAGCAAGCGAACAAGCGTCTGCATCGCCAAGGGCAGGAGCACCCCGTAATCTTGCACCATTTGGCCGTACAGGGCGGCGTGGACGAGGACGTGCTACGGGCGCTCTCAGGCAAGGATAAGGCGCAGGAGGGGCTCCTGTGCGCGCTAAAGGCAAGGATTGAAAAGGCGAGAAAGGAAAGAGCATGACGGTCAAAGAGTTGTCGAAGCTGTATCACCTGAACAGAGAAGTGGCGCTGAACCGGAAGCAGCTGGAAAAGCTGGAGGCGGACTTCGCGGAGGCAGAGCGCGCGCTGGCAGAGCTGCGAGCGACCATGGGCGACTGCTCCGCACCGGCACCTTCGGACGAAGCGCACGGCAGCGCGGGGCTGGTCAGCAGCCCGGTGGAAAATGCCGTGCTGCGGCTCTGCCAGATGGAGAGCGAGCTGGAACGGAAGCGCAGCGCCATCCTCAACCTGCAGATTGCCATCAGCACACGGCAGACGCTGTGTCTGCTGGAGCAGCAGAGGCTGGAGGAGTACATCAACGGCATCGATGATTCGTTGCTGCGCCAGATTTTCACACACCGATTTGTGAACGGCTGCTCGTGGGAGGAAGTCGCGGAAGCCGTTCACAGTCGAACGGTCGACAGTGTCAAGAAAGCCTGTTACCGTTACCTGCGGTCACCCACAGAAAAGACTGCGTGAAAATTGTCCCGTTTGTCCCTTTACTTTTTTGGCAAGGTGTGGTAGGCTATATCCGTGGGCATCGGCGAACAGCTGGTGCCTTTTTCAGTGAATAAAGTGAATAAAGTGAAAATTCACATCAAGCATCGGCGAACAGTCGGTGCTTTTTTGTTACGGAGGTTCGCCGATGAAGGAATTCCTCGCACTGCTCCGGCGCTACCGCCGCACGATTCCGAAGCAGACGCTGAAGACCCTGAGGGGTCAGGCACTTGCCGGAGATGTCGACGGCGCACGGCGCGGTCTTTCACACATTTTGGAAAAAACAACTTGACTTTCTGCGCATTTAGAGCAAACATAACAGCGAAGGAGGAAGAGCAACATGGTCATTCAAACGCACGTCGCCAGCCGCAGTGCCTTGGCAGACGCAATCGCCGACGAGCTCCACACGGCAGCACGTTACCTCGGTGTACCGAGCTGCGCTTTCCGCGTCGGGGCGTACACCATCGACCGCGACGGAGCCATCCACGGCGAGGATTTCAGACCGCTCCGCTCTTTCCTTCTGCTGCAGCGCTACATCGACGAGGACACGCCGCTGTGCGCTGCCGAAGAAAATGCGACAGGAGGTCACAAAATGGAAACAGTGAAGGAACGCTTCGAAAGGTTGCAGAAGGAGCAGCGTGAGGGCACGTACACGCTTTGCCCACGCTGCGGCAGGGACATCATGAAAAAGCCGCTGGACGCGAATGTCCGCAGTCGGATTTCGGACATCTGGATTTGCGAGAGCTGCGGTGAGGCACAGGCAGAGCGCGAGACGATGAACGTGCCCGACGACCTGTACTGCTGGCTGACGCTTCAGCCGTGCAAGCCCAAGCAGAACTTCCGGATGACGAGCTGCTTCGAGGCATGGAAGAAGGTCATCGCGGAACAGGGCGACACGATTCGAGAGCTCCGCGACCGCGCCGAGGCCGGCGAGGACACGAAGGAGCTGAACTTCGAGGCGTTTGAGCGCCTGCCGGGGCTGACGGCGATTTACTTTAGCCCCATCCATCTGGTGTACAAGTGTGCAGACGGCGGGCTGCACGTCCGGTTCGACAACGGCGACTACGGTGCCGAGCTGGTCGGCCACAAGTCGGACAGCGCGGGGAAGTAAGACGATGGAAAAAGGCATAGGCTGCAAGGGCTGCGAGTACTACGACCGTAAACGCGAACCGCACTGCCGATGGATGGGCTCAGGCATACGCCCATGCATCGGGGTGCGGTGGCCAGACCACAGCACGAATCCGTTCGACTTCATGCAACTGCGCGCGATTAAACACAGATTCGACTGCGGGCGGAATTGGACGTTGAGAGGCATTCTGGAGCTGTTACCCGAAACCAGTTATGCGCGTGTGTTCGAGTACGGCTCCGAGCCACAGCTTGTGGGGGAGTTCACCCACGTTGAGCGCCAAATCAATCCTGGTGAGCATCCGGTGCTTGACCGGCGAGTGTTGAGCGTTACCCTGGTGGAACACCGCCGGGATGCGTCCGAAACGCGGCCGACGCATATTTTTGTGGTGTGCCTTTGGTGATGCAAGGAGGAAAAAGCAATGTTCCAATGGACGAAGGTTGAAGACGCGCTGCCGGTGAGCGATGAGCTCCTGCTTGTGGTAATCGCTGACGAGGACGGAGACCGCAGAATTCGTCTTGCATACTATTCACCCACACGCCAGCGCTGGTTCACAATGCCTGCGCTGGCTGCGCCGTGCGGCGAGGTTACCCACTGGATGCCGGCGCCCGAACTGCCGGAGGAGGACGAAGATGAAACACGAGATTGATTCCTTCACGGTCGGCGGCACGAAGGCCGGTCCGAGCACACCGGGGCTTCGGCTCCAGCGGATGCTGGGAACACGAATCGCCGTCTACATGGAGAGCCAAACGCTGCTCGTTCCCACACCGGCAGGCGCGAAGATGGCGAGCAAAGGCGACCGGGTTGTCCTCTACGACGATGACAGCCTGGAAGTCGAGCGCAGTTTTTAAAAGGGGCGAAACAGATGGAAACATGCTACACGTACACAGAGGACGGCAAGTGCTGGTTTTCCTCCGACGAGCGGAAGACCATCACACGGATTCGGAAGCTCAAGGAAGCACACCCCGATGACGTGACCATCCTCAAGCAGCCGGAAGAAAACGATGGCTGCATCTACGGCTGGTGCCCAAAAGACTGGGTGCTTTTGCGCTTTCCGAAGAAGATGGGATTCTCGGACGAGGAGAAGGCTAAAAGAGCTGAGCGCCTACCAAAACACCATCAAACATGGCAAACGGACGCAAGCAAAAGGCGGGAATGCACATGAGACTGATAGACGCAGACGCGCTGGTGAAGGAACTGCGCACGAAGATGAACGCCCACCCCGTGGACAGCGAAATATGGCTGGCGTACTACAGCGCCGCACACACGGCCGACACGCAGCCGACCGTCGAGGCAAAGGTGACGCTGCGCGACATCCTCGACCGTGTGCACCTGTCGCAAGAGCTGATCATCTTCTTCCAGCCGGATATCGTCCGCGACATTGCGGCGAACGTGCGCAAGAATCACGCCGATTGGCTGGAGCGGCACGCGAACGTCATCGAGGGCGCGCCGGACGGGGCAATCGCGATAACACTTTTCTGAGGAATAAGCGTCAGGCTGGAAACAGCAGGGCGCTTTTTCTCTGCCGGTTTTTGCGCATTGTCGGGCGCGCACGAACGGCTGACGGCACGGGTGGAGCGTTTCCACGAGGCTGATTTCAAAGCGGACACGGCGCAACGTGGCGCGAAACAGGGAGGGTACGCCGGATGGCGATTCAAGAGAAAATTGACATGGCGATTGAACGGCTGAAGTCGTTCGAACCGCCGGAAGGGTATTACGTCGCATTCAGCGGCGGGAAAGACAGCCAGTGTGTGTACCACCTCTGTCAGATGGCAGGCGTGAAGTTCGATGCACACTACAACGTCACGAGCGTCGACCCGCCGGAGTTGATTTATTTTATCCGCGAACACTACCCAGACGTGGAGTTCGTTCACCCGACCGACAGCAAGGGCGAGCCTGTGACCATGTGGTCGCTGATTCGCAAGAACAAGATTCCGCCGACACGCGTCGCGCGTTACTGCTGCACGTATTTGAAAGAGTCGAGCGGCAAAGAGCGTGTGACCGTCACAGGTGTGCGTTGGGCAGAATCGGCGCGGCGAAAGGCACAGCATGGCGTTGCGGACATCTTCGGCAAGCCTAAAACCACACAGAAGCGCGCGGAGGAGCTCGGCGTCGATTACCGTGTGAACAAATCCGGCAGCGTAATTCTCAACGACGATAACGCGGAAGAGCGCCGCATGGTGGAGTTCTGCTACCGCACACAAAAAACGCTCGTCAATCCCATCGTTGATTGGGAAGACGAGGATGTGTGGGAGTTTTTGAACGAAGTCGTGAAAGTGCCGCACTGCTGCCTGTATGACCGTGGCTGGGACAGAATCGGTTGCATCGGTTGCCCGCTGTCGCAAGCGAAAGGGCAGAAACGCGCCTTTGAAGCGTACCCGAAATACCGTGCGCTGTATGTGAAAGCCTTCGACCGGATGCTGCTTGAAAAGCGTCGCGAGCGTGGGCTGCCGACCGAGTGGAAAGACGGCGAAGATGTCATGCGCTGGTGGATTGGCGCACAAGAAAAGCCGCCCTGCAGCGGCAATGCTTGATTTGAAAGCTCAACAGCGGTGGTACAGGTTGCTGTAGAGCAGTCCCTTGTCGGCGTAGAAATGCCCGATGGCGGCGTAGAGCCCGGAGCCGTCGAGGATGACCATCTTGCTCTGAATCATCGCGCCGACCAGATTCAAAAGCTGTGTGCGCTTGAGGTCGGCTGGCT
>CAVANO010000015.1:0-134994 GCA_963590165.1 Anaerovoracaceae bacterium | reverse complement strand
AAACCTGATTCTGGCTGACAGGCCTGGCCTGGCGGCTTGATTCAGTGTTGCCGCGAAAGCATTTTGAGGTGGTGTCTGACCTTTGTTGAGGTCAGGCGCTTTCTTTTTGTGGGGATTGTTGAATTGTGCGGTGATTCCTTAGCCGTTTCGGCCGTGAAAACATGGATCTCGAAATGGACAGCGTGGAAGGTCATTCCAACGAGGATGATCACTACCTGCAACTGGATGACAATGAGCTGGAACTGATCAAGCTGGCGAAGGCCAACTTCGACAAGGTCATCGTTGTGCTCAACTCCTCCATGATCATGCAGGTGCCTGAACTGAACGCAGCCAAGGACACGGAATATGGCGTTGATGCTATTCTGTGGGTTGGCGGTCTTGGCGATCAGGGTACCAAGGCGGCAGTTGAGATTCTGACCGGCAAGGTGAATCCGTCTGGCCACACTGTTGATATCTGGCCGTCTGATTTCACCAAGGATCCGTCCTTCACCAACTTCTCTGACATGAGCCAGAACAAGGATGAAAACGGCGAGCGCATGAACTCCTGGTTCGTGTACCCGGATGGCAGCTCTACGGTTTATTCCTCTGTTGAGTTCCGTGAAGGCATTTACATGGGCTATCGCTACTATGAGACCGTTGCGGCTGATCTGAATGCAGCCAATCCCGGTTCCGGCGATGCTTGGTATGCGGAAAATGTCATGTATCCCTTTGGTTACGGCCTGAGCTACACCACGTTCGAGTGGAAGCTCGTGGACATCAATGCCGAAAAGACTATCTCTGACTCCAAGGAAATCATCAGTGTTTCCGTGGAAGTTGAGAACACCGGCGATGTGGCTGGCAAGGATGTTGTGCAGATTTACTACTCTGCTCCGTACTACAAGGGCGGCATCGAGAAGTCTGCAGTCGTTCTGGGCGGCTATGAGAAGACCAAACTGCTGCAGCCCGGCGAAAAGGACATTGTTACGATCGAATTCGTTGCACAGGACATGGCTTCGTTCGACTCCGAGGACATGAACGGCAACGGCTTCTGCGGATGGGAAATGGAGCATGGCGATTACGTCATTTCCGCTCGTCGCAACAGCAACGAAGTCGTGCTGGAAGAAACCTTCAATGTTGCCGAAGACATGCTCTGTGAGACAGACTATGTGAGCGGCAACGAAGTGACCCCTGTTTTCGTGGATGACTATACCACTGTCCGTGATTCCCTGCTGGACAACATGATCTCCCGTGCGGACGGTCTGACTCAGCCGAAGGCGCAGACCGCGGAAGAGCGTGTGCTGGAAGACTGGGAAGCTGCTGTGCTGGACAGCGAAGAGACCTACAAACCTTACAACGATGAAGAGGGACAACCGTGGTACATGACTGAGGTCCCCTCGACGTGGACGCAGGATGCTGAAACGACTGTTACGCTCGCTCAGCTGGCTGGTAAAGAATACACCGAAGCGACCGTCGTGGATGGCGTTGCAACGGCTGCTGACGATGAGAGCACCACGTTGTGGGACGAGTACATGAACAGCCTTTCCTGGAGCGATCTGGTTGATCTGTGCCTTGGCAACGGCGCTTCTGAAGGCCCGGTTCAGATGGCAAGCGGTACGTGCTGGCAGTCTGCACCGATTACGGCGGCAACCTTCAACAAGGAACTGATTCAGGAGCAGGGCCGTCAGTATGCAAACTACTGCCTGCTCAAGGGCGTTTATGCCATCAATGGTACGGCGTGCAACATTCATCGCAGTCCCTTCAATGGCCGTACGTTTGAGTACTACTCTGAGGATCCGCTCGTGAGCGGCACCTGTGCTTCGATCGTTGTTTCTGAGTGCATCCAGAAGGGTGTTATCAACTACGCAAAGCACTTCTTCGCCAACGTGCAGGAACACAACCGTGCTGACTACGGCGGCGTTTGCACCTTCGCTACTGAACAGACCTTCCGTGAAATCTACCTGAAGTCCTTCGAAATGATGGTAAAGGCAGGCTCCATGGGTCTGATGACTTCCTTCAACCGCGTGGGCTATGTCGTTAACTCTAACAACTGGGCTGTCCATGAAGAACTGTTGCGCAATCAGTGGGGCTTCAAGGGCGCTACCGTGACCGACGCTTGGGCAAAGGACTTCGTGTCTGTTGACCTGATGGTTCGCGCCGGCGATGACATGCTGCTTGGCAGCGACTCCAGCTTCCCGAAGAACGCGTTGACGCGCGGCGAATGGGATGCTACTGCCCGTGACAACAAGGGTATGATCATGGTGCCTACGGAAGACGGCGACGAAATGGTGGCTTCGCCCACGCATTACTACGCTGTCCGCCGCTGCGCGCAGCATCACCTGCAGACCATGGTCAATTCTAACCGCTATAAGAACTTCGCTTCCGACTATGAACTGACCGCTACTGTTTACTATGGTACTGCGAACTCTGCTGAGATCGCCTGCGAAGGCACGTCCGACTTTACTGTCACGTTGGCAGAAGGTCAGGAACTGCCTGCTGGTCTGACTGCAAGCGGATTCGTTGTTGACTACAGCCGTCCGATTCTCAAGACGCTGCAGGAAGGCGACGAAGGCTATCAGACCGGTTGGGGCGTTGACAATAATGTCTATGGCGATTTTGCTCCGCAGGGTACCTACGAAGTGCTTGTCAATATGACTTGCGACGGCTTCATCAGCGTTGAGAATGTCAAGCTGACGATCAACGTGGTTAGCCCGTTCCAGGTGAACGATGCGCAGGTTTCCGGCGATTCGGAGAACAACCCTGTGATCAATGTGACCAGCGGTGAAGCGGTTGACCTGAAGATCGATTCTGAACCGTTTGCCTATCAGGCATTCATCTCTCAGGGACAGATTACAAACTGGTACATCAAGCAAGGCAGCAAGTACCTTCGTGACGAGGAAAAGACGCATGCTGACGGCACAACCATCCCGTATTCTGATGTGGAAGAGAAGCATGAAGTGACCTACGCGATCGAGGGTGATCTGCCGGAAGGCCTGACTTGGGTTGAGACGACTGGCACTGCCTACGGTCTGCGCACGAACAAGCCGTTCGAAATCGTGACTGGTCTCGAAATCACCGGTACGACCGCAGCTGCCGGCGAGTACACCGTGACGGTGAAGGCAAATATCCCGTACTGCCGTGCATTGGCTGGTATCTGGCTGATGCCCAGCGGAGAGATGACTGTTGAACAAACCTTCACGATTGTGGTAAAATAAGCTTAGAACCATTGGCAGAGGGCTGCTCTACGGCAGCCCCCTTCCCCACAGGGCAGGAGCAATCCTGCCTTGAGGGGAGGGCTGAGCGAGAGAATGCTCCGCCTGAAGAAAGGAAGGATGAAAACGATGAAAAAGGGAATTACGGCATTATTCCTGATCCTGTGTATGCTGCTGTGCTGCTCAGCCTATGCGGCAGATGACATCGACACAAGCAAAAAGGTAAGCAAGGTGGAAGTTTCTCAGCTTCCTGACAAGACGGCATATGTGATCGGTGAAACGTTCTCGATGGAAGGCGGCATGCTGCTGGTGACCTACAGCGATGACACGACGGATGAAATCCCTATGACTGCACCGAGCGTCACCGTAAAGGAACCCGGCATGAAGGCCAGCGGCACCAAGACGGTTACGCTGAAAGTCGGCGGAAAGAATGCGCGCTTCACCATCAGCGTTGCGAACAACTCCTATGCTGTGACCTATAATCAGAACTACGAGGGTGCCCCCGAACCTGAACAGGTTGACACGGTGAAGGGTGAAAAGGCAGAAAATAAAGTGCCGGTTCGCGATGGCTATACGCTTGTCGGCTGGTACACCGATCCCGATTTTACTCAGGCGTTTGATTTCTCGACCGAAATTACTGCAGACACTGCTCTGTATGCGCTCTGGATGAAGGAAGGCGCAGACCAGGTCAATGTGACTTTTGACTATGATTACTACGGTGTGCTGCTGAGCAGCTACACCTATCCGATTGAGGCTGGCACGACAGTGCAGCGTCCGCAGAACAATCCTGAGCGTGTAGGCTACACTTTCAACGAATGGGTCAAGGAAGACGGCACAGCTTACGATTTTTCTGCATCTGTCACAGCAGACACGGTTATCAAGGCTACCTGGACGAAAACGACAGAAGGCGTGAATAGCTGGCTCTTTGAAGCTGAGGACACGAATTTGACGGGCAAGACTGGTCCGGCTGTTTCCGGTACAGCGAACGAAATTGGCATGATTCAGCAGGTCGAAGGCGTCGGAGCAAGTAATGACCGCTTTGTCGGTTATATGTACCAGATTGGCAATACAATTGACTTCTATCTGGCGGCGGATGAAGATCTCGATGATGTGACCATCATTCTGCGCTTGTCTGCTGAAATGGAAGATTTGTCCCTGACTCCTGCCGAATACGGCGTGAGCGTCAACGGCGAATATATGCAGTATGGCACCATCGAAATCAAGGATGTTCCCGCGATGGACTGGGGTAGTTATGTGGCTGCTTCTGCCCCCTTCCAGGATTTCGTGATTGCACAGAATGTCCACCTGAACAAGGGACGCAATGTCATCAAGCTCGAAACCCTGAATAGTATTCCCTATACCGGAACGACCATGGTCGCGCATGCACCGCTGGCTGACTGCCTGACAATTCAGACGACCGGCGTTGTAATCTGGGACGAGAACTTCGGCGAGCCTGCAACGGGCAACTACCAGAAGTAAGCAAAAAACAATCCGTTTGCAGCTCTGCATGAACCGCTTGCAGGGCTGCAATTCAAAAAGGAGAGAAAAACATGTCAGAAATTCAGGCACAGGACAGCGCGGTCAAGCAGAAGAAGCCGAAAAAGGTGAAGAAGCATCGTGCGGTGAAGGTATGGGCAGTCGTGACGGCGCTCGTACTGGTGGTCGGCATCGTCGTGAATGTGCTGGCAACGACGACGTACAACGGCTTCCTCGACACGATGTTCGGCGGACAGCGCCCGGTGTACGATGAGAACACCGCATCGATGTATCCGGCAACGAACGCCTCCAGCAAGGAAGAGGCGCTGAACAATTCGCAGGATTTCAACATCACGGTTGCCGAAGAAGGCTTCGTGCTGCTGAAGAACACCGACAGCGCATTGCCGCTCAAGAAGGGCGCGAAGATCAGCGTGTTCGGCAAGAACAGCGTGAATCTGTCCTACGGCGGCTCCGGCTCCGGCGGATTTGACTCCACGAACAACAAGGATCTTTACGACAGCCTTGAATCAGCTGGCTTCCAGACGAACCAGACGCTGAAGAAGTTCTATGAGGACACCAATGCGTCCGGTCCTGTCCGCACGGCGAACTCCAGCGACCTCGACAGCGGCGGCAATCAGGTTATCGGCACGGCGGAAACGCCCCAGAGCAAGTACACCGATGCTGTCAAGAGCTCCTACGCGAGCTATAATGATGCGGCCATCGTGGTCATCACGCGCATCGGCGGCGAGGGCTTCGACCTGCCGCGCTATCAGGGCGACACCGAGGGTGCAGCGAGCGCTGACAGCCACTACCTCGAGCTAGACCAGAACGAGCAGGATCTGCTCGCGGCAGTCTGCGATGCAGGCTTCGAGCACGTGATTGTGCTGTTCAATATCCCGTCCAGCTTCGAGGCTGGCTTCCTTGTCAACTCTGACACCGCGGCGTACGCCGACAAGATTGATGCAGCGGTGTGGGTCGGCTTCACCGGCAGCACAGGTATCATGGCGCTCGGTGAAATCCTGAACGGCGAAGTCAACCCGTCAGGCCGACTGGTCGACACGTGGTCGGCTGACTTCACGCAGGATCCGACGTTCGTGAACTTCGGCACCGGCTCCACCCCGTCTGACTCCGACAAGTACGACGAAGGCATGTACTACTTCGTGGACTACGAAGAGGGCGTGTACGTTGGCTACCGCTACTACGAGACGCGTGGCTACACCGACGGCGAAGACTGGTACAACGAGCATGTCGTGTTCCCGTTCGGCTACGGTCTAAGCTATACGACGTTCGACTGGACGGTCAATCAACCGTCTGACACGACCATCACCAAGGACGGCACGATCACCGTGTCAGTTGATGTGACAAACACCGGCAGCGTCGCGGGCAAGGATGTTGTCCAGCTCTACGTGACCGCGCCGTACACCACCGGCGGCATCGAAAAGGCACACAAGGTGCTTGTCGGCTATGCCAAGACGAATGAACTCAAACCCGGCGAAACGCAGACAGTTACCGTTTCCTTCGACCCGTACTACGCGGCGAGCTACGACTACCGCGATGCGAACAATAACGGTTTCAGCGGCTATGAGCTGGAACAGGGCGAATACATCCTGTCCGTGAGCCGCAATGCGCACGAGTGCGTGGGCGAGGTTGTCTGCCAGCTTGCATCAGATATCCGCTATGAGACTGACCCGACGACCGGCAGTGAGGTCGAGAACCGTTACACCGACCGTGACGGCGTGATGGACAGCGATGCGCAGCTTTCTACCGTCCTCTCCCGTGCGGACTGGGAAGGCACCTGGCCGACTGCGCCGACCGATGAGGAGCGTGCCGGTTCCGACCGTCTCTACGAGGAACTGCAGGACATCGAGACCAACAATCCCATTGACTACGACAGCGAGTATGAATACCCGTGGTTCGGCGAGGAAGCGACCATCACGGTGCGTGACCTGCTGCCGGACGAAACCCCCGAAACGACTTACAAGGCGATTGTTTCCTACGACGACGAACGCTGGGATGCCATCCTTGAAGCGTGCGACGAGGAAGAAATGATCAACGCCTTCAACTACGGCGCCTATCGCACCACTGCACTCGATGCCATCGGCATGCCGGCAACGCTGCACGGCGACGGCCCTGCGGGCTTCACGTCTTTCCTGAACCGCACGCAGGTCAACGGAACGTGCCAGTTTGTCAGCGAGCCGGTCATGGCGGCAACGTGGAATGTCGACCTGATGGAAGAACTTGGCCGTACGATGGGCGAAGAGGGCATCTTCGGCGACAGCGGTACGGGTATGCCGTACTCCTCCATCTATGCGCCGGGCGTGAACATCCACCGCAGCCCCTTCGGCGGCCGCTGCTCGGAGTACTTCTCTGAGGATCCTGTGCTGACCGGTCTGATGGCGGCGGCTGAAGTCCGCGGCCTGCAGGAAAAGGGTGTCATCTGCATGATCAAGCACTTCGCCGTCAACGAGCAGGAAACGCACCGCTCCATCAACGGCGACAGCTCCTGGCTGACCGAGCAGAGCCTGCGCGAAATCTACCTGAAGTCCTTTGAAATCGCGATCAAGGGCAGCGAGAGCCGCGGCGTGATGAGTTCCTTCAACCGCATCGGCACGCGCTGGACCGGCGGCGACTATCGCCTGCTGACGGAAATTCTCCGCAACGAATGGGGCTTCCAGGGCACGGTCATCTGCGACTTCAACACGATTCCGCAGTACATGAACCCGCGCCAGATGGCCTACGCCGGCGGCGACCTTGACCTCGCTACGCTCCAGACGAGCATGTGGGAGGACTGCGACATGTCCTCCACGGGCGACGCGGTCGTGCTGATGAGTGCCATCAAGAACATCCTGTACACCTTCGTCAACAGCAATGCCATGAATGCCGAGGTCGTCGGCTATAAGATTCCGCTGTGGACGGAACTGATGTACATCGTCGACATTGCGCTCGGTGCCATCCTCGTCATCTGGGGTGTCATCGTTATCATCGCGGATGTCAAAAAGACCAAGAAAGCCAAGGCAAACGCATAAAAAACAGGCGGATTCGGGGTGAGAGCTCCGGATCCGCCTGCTTTTGCATATGTTTTAAGATTGTTCAAGCATTAGACAGCAGAGAGAAGATAAATATTTTCTTCATCCATCAACATCCCATTGGGCTGATTGTGGATGACATTCATTGTATGGATGGAATCGAGGAAAGGCTGCATTTTTTCCTCTTCCAATGGTGCAAAAGCATCGACAATGCGCGCAGCATCCTGACGGTTCATCGCGCCGAGATTTTCACTTTGCTTAATCAGCCACTCATCGACCTGCCCTTTTCCGAGAACAGGATTCGCCTCGATTGCCTTTCCGACATGGTTCAGCAGACCGCCCAGTGTGCCGCGAGCCGCCGGAATCACGCCTGCGCGCTGTTTGTCGGCAAGAAAACTGCGGCATTGCTCAACCAGAGAACGGTAGCGACCAGCATGAAGGGACATTTTCGATTCAATCTCATTCAGGTGTTCAGCCGAATAAAGATGCTGGAGCAGGACATCCAGCAGAGAAGAGAAACCGTAGAGGTAGACGGCTAATTGATATTCGGCCATTGAATCGAGAATTTTGTTCAGCAACTCCTGCAGATGCTGCGACGGCTTGGCAAGCAAATCTTTCAGGGAACTTTCCCAGAAAAGAATGGCCTTGTTTGCATCGGCATGAATGGCCTGCACTTGGACGGCGAGGGTATTGCATCGATTCTCGTCCATGCTGCCGCGCTTATATTCGGAAAGAATTTCAGTCAGCGTGTTCAGATTTCCGCGCTGCTCGGCCTGCTTGTCGCGCACAAGAAATTGCATAATTTGATCCACGCTCTTTTGCAGATCGTCAAAGCGCTTCTCAATGGTAATGAGCGCGACTGCTACCATCATGGCTACCGGATCGATGGGCATGACAGTGGTGGTTGTTTGAAGACCTTCGATTCCGTTCAACGGTTTAAAGCGGAGCCGACCTGCAATGACCTGCTGTGCGCCGTGACCGTTATAGCGCATGATGTTGCCAACCGTGCCGTCGGCATTCATGCGGATAAATCCCTGCACACCTTTCGGATTGACCCCTACAAACAGCTGCTGACCGCCCTTGATGGTTGTTTCAACGCTTTGCACAAGGGTGCGTGCGCCCGCAGGAAGCTGCGCGAAAGCAGCCCCCAGAACACCGATGTCAGCAAATGGGATTTTCTTATACTGTGCCATATTGACTTCTGCGGCGTTGATTACGGGGAAAAGGTCGCTGGCCAGCTGTACGGCATTTTCCTCGCTTGCGGGTGCAACGGCTGATGTCACATCGCTGTCATTTTTGGGGGTAGAGAACAATGCGTTCCATGCTTCTTTCAGTCCCATATGCTTAGCCTCCAGAGTTGAATAATCTTTCGGGAAACACCTTTATTCTTTTGATCATTTCGATGGATTGACAGAGGAATCCTGCATCAATGCGAGCAAATCATAAAAACCTTTGAATGCAGTTTTTTTATTTTCGTTGTCCAGCAAAAAAAAGCAGCCTCCAGACAATGATCGGGAGGCTGCTGTATATTCAGGTTGTCTTACTCCTCATCCAGCGGCGCATCCGTGTCAAGATCCTCCTCGAGCAGGGCGAGGTCGTCCTCTTCCTCCTCGGGCATTTCGCCGGGATCCTCATCGGACACAACAGGCGCGGCAGGTTTGTTGGTGAACATCTGCTCGCGGATGAGTGCTTCGATTTCGTTTGTCATTTCCGGATGCTCACGCATGTACAGGCGTGTGTTTTCGCGTCCCTGCGCGATGCGCTGATCCTTGTAGCTGAACCAGGCGCCGCTCTTGTGGATGATGTCGCGCTCAACAGCAACATCGAGGAGCGTGCCTTCGCGGCTGATGCCTTCGCCGTAGACGATGTCAAATTCGGCGACGCGGAACGGCGGTGCGACCTTGTTCTTGACAACCTTGACCTTTGTGTGGTTGCCGACGACATCACTGCCGTTTTTGAGCTGCTCGCCGCGGCGGACATCGAGGCGGACGGACGCATAGAATTTCAGCGCACGGCCGCCGGGAGTCGTTTCGGGGTTGCCGTACATGATGCCGACCTTCTCGCGCAGTTGGTTGATGAACACGGCAACGCAGCCGGTCTTGCTGATGATGCCGGCGAGCTTGCGCAGTGCCTGGCTCATCAGGCGTGCCTGCAGACCGACGAAGGAGTCGCCCATTTCGCCGTCGATTTCCGCCTTGGGAACAAGCGCGGCGACGGAGTCAATCACGACGACATCGAGCGCGCCGGAGCGAACGAGCGCTTCGACAATTTCCAGTGCCTGTTCACCCGTGTCAGGCTGGGATACGTACAGCTCGTCGATATTTACGCCGAGCTTCTTGGCGTAGACAGGATCAAGGGCGTGCTCCGCATCGACGAATGCCGCGATGCCGCCCATCTTCTGTGCCTGCGCGACAATATGCAGTGCGACCGTTGTTTTACCGGAGGATTCCGGTCCGTAAATCTCGACAATGCGGCCGCGCGGAATACCGCCGACCCCCAGCGCCTCGTCCAGCGTGATGCACCCGGTCGGGATAACCTGAATATTCTGATCCGCATGTTCGCCGAGCTTCATTACAGCGCCCTTGCCGAACTGCTTGTCCAAATCAGCCAATGCGTGTTCAAGCGCCTTGAGCTTTTCATCCGGCGTACCTGCCGTAGGGGCCGCCTTTTCCGGTTTCGCCGGCTTCTTTGCTGCCATGGTTTTGCTTCCTTTCCAATGTGCCGGATTGCTTCGCCTGCTGCGAAATAATCCGGCGGTTCATTCGCCTCTATGGTATCACAGCGAACAACAGTTTTGCAAGGGGAACACGAGAATTTTCAGCGTGAAAGTTTTGTCAGAGCGATTCGGGATATTGTCCGTCCTCATGCAGCTTCTTGAGTGCCGCCATGACGAGCGGCTTATCCTCGCGGTAGGTGATGCCGAACCATGATGCGTCCGTCGAGAGGACATCCACCGTCAAACCGTCCGAGTGCATCAAGCTGTCGATTTCGGTCGGCAGGACGAATTCCTTCTTCATCGGGTCGCCCTCGCCATTGTGCAGGAAGGCGGCGAAATCGCGCGCAGCGACATCGAAGAACCACGGCGTCAGTCCCCAGAAATTCATGGAAACAAGCGCGTTGCTGTCGAGAATGTCGCCCTCCTCGCGGAAGTTCACATCACGGATCGTGCCGTCTGGGAACGGCTTGATTTTGTATGTTTCCTGCACGGCGAGCAGCTGATGGGCATCATTGCAGCGGCAGACACCGCGCGTGACGTGCCCGTTCTCGGAAACCGTGTTCTTCAAGCGGTACGCGACCATCGAGGCGGCGTTCGTCTTGCCCTGCAGGGTGCGCAGGCTGTTCGCCATTGTGACAAAGGCGTCCTTGCCGTAGTAGTCATCCGCGTTGATGACGGCGAACGGCTCGTGAATCAGTTCCTTTGCGGCGAGCACCGCATGGACTGTGCCGTAGGGCTTGATGCGTCCTTCCGGCGGAACGAATCCGTCCGGCAGGGAATCGTACTCCTGAAATGCGTATTCCACTTCGATGCGTTTTTCGAGCTTTTTGCCGATCATTTCGCGGAATGTGTCCGCCATGCTGCGCTTGATGACGAAGACGACTTTGTCAAAGCCTGCCGCCGCAGCGTCGAAGATGGAATATTCCAGCAGGATTTCGCCGTGCGGACCGATCTGGTCGATTTGCTTGTTTCCGCCATAGCGGCTGCCGAGACCGGCTGCCATGATCAATAGTGTTGTTTTCATTGCTGCCTCCTTAGCGATGAATGTACTTATGAATATATAAATGATAATGAAGGAAACCCGTGATTATTTGCCCTGCTGATTTTCAGGCGGTTGAAAGCCTGCTGTCGCGTCTGAACGAAAAAAGACCGTCAGCGTCCGCAGGAGCAGCTTCACGTCCGTCCAAAGCGAAAAGCCCTCGATGTAGAACAAATCGAGCATCAGCTTGTCCTCCGGTGACGTGTTGTAGCGCCCCTCAATCTGTGCGTAGCCGGTCAGCCCAGCCTTCATGCGTTCGCGGAACTCGAACTCCGGCAGCTCGCTCTTGTAGCGGCGGATGTTCTCCAGCATCTCCGGGCGCGGTCCGACCATGGACATATCACCGCGCAGGATGTTCCAGAACTGCGGCAGCTCATCAAGCCGCCAGCGACGCAGCACACGTCCGACGCGCGTAATCCGGTCGTCGTCCTGCATCGCGGACATGTGTTCATCACCCATGCGCATCGTGCGGAATTTGTAGATGGTGAAGGCACGTCCGTCCAGCGTCAGCCGTTGCTGACGGAAGAAGACGCTGCCGCCGTCCTCGAAATGAATGGCGAGCGCAATCACGCCCAGCAGGGGAGAGAGAATCACCAGAGCGAGGAAGGAGCACACGATGTCGGCGGCACGCTTGACGGCGGCCTGCCACATGGTCATACTGCCGTCGCGCAGCTCAAGAAACGCCATGTCATCGAGAATCAGACGGCGTGCGTTTGTTAGCATGATTTCCTGCACCTTCGGGCTGACGAGTACCGTTTTGCGCAGATGATAGCACGTCTTCATCAGCCGCATGCGCGTGGTATACGGCACATCGGGCGCAAGCATGATGGTGTCGAATTCCTTGAGCAGCTCTCGCAGCGTGGGAGAATCCCAGGAGCACACGGTGCTGATTTGCCAGAAGGCATGCTGATTGATCAGCTTCTGCCGGCAGTTTTCGCCATCGCCTGCGGTAATCAGCAACACCTGCGCCGGCTTTTCGACACGCGGCAGCATTCGGGCACCTGCGCGAACGAGCAGAAAAATCAGCAGCGACTGAAGCAATGCTGCGAGCAGCAGATACCAGAAGTCTACCCCGAACAGGGTCAGATGCGCGTTATTGTTCGGATTGACGTTCATGATTTGCAGCTGAACGTAGGTGACCCCATCCGTAATCAGGACACCGGCGATTTGTCCGGCAGCCTGCTGGCTGAGCTTGCCGCAGCGAAGCTCCATCCGCCCGAAAACCGCCAGCATCGCGCTGCCCATCGCGAACCACGTCAGGAGTGTCGTCGCGGTCGTTCTGGACAGATGGCGCAGCGGCCAGTTCGGTATCGCCATCAGGCCGTAAAAGAGCAAAAAGCACCCGATGCAGGAGAACCCCTGCAGCAGGTGAGAAAGCATCTCGCTGCGATGATGAACTCGTTTGAGCATATCCCAAGCTGCCGCCTTTCTTGTTTTACTCATCATATCATGCACGGCGGCGCATGTCAAGGTTTTGGAACTTTGCGGTCGCAGACTTCGTCTATTTTCGGCTGCCTCCTTCGCAATGCACATTTCCGCCACTGGGTTTAAAATGTCACAGAAAAAGTTACAATACAAATCAAGTTTGGGAGAGTGTGCATGCCGAAGGGGTTTAAGGGGGCGAACGGAAAGCCCCCTGGGTCGCAATTAAAATCTGCTATGAAAATGAAAACTGCATGGTATCAGAAAGAAAACAAGGAAAACAGGCGAAGCCTGCGGTCGCGGACTTCGTCTGATTTCGGCTGGACTCCTTCGCAATGCACATTTTCGCCACTGGGTATAAAATGTCACAGAAAAAGTTACAATACAAATCAAGTTTGGGAGAGTGTGCATGCCGAAGGGGTAGAAAACAGGCGAAGCCTGCGAATGGAAAGCCCCCTGAAAAAGCTTATCTTTAATAAAATGATCTCTTACGATGCAGCCACCTGTGCATCGGAATCTTCCTTGACGTTGTCAGCGCTGCGATCATCATCCCCATCGCGGCTGCTCTGCGTTTCCGGCATTGATTCAATCAACATGGCTGCGACCACCATTGGTTCCCAAATCAGCTTCATGATAACGTCTCCTTTCCGGCTGCGTCATTTCGTTTGCCGCACCATCAGCGGCTGTTTCTGCCTGTCAAGAACATGATATCGTTTGAGTATGTTCTCAGCATGAAGAAAATGTGACGGGTCTATAAAAAGTACGTTGCCCATGAAAAGAGCATTATAATTTGGTATTTTATCCCTTGACCGGTGTATTTTAAATGTTGTATAATATGGTATGCCAAATCGGATGGGTCGTCCATCCATCAGTTAGGAGGAATTATCTGTGGAACGAGTTGTGGAATTCCTGAAGAAGGCGGGCACGTATTATCTGGCGACCGTTGACGGCGACCAGCCGCGCGTGCGTCCCTTCGGCACGGCACATGTGTTTGAGGGCAAGCTGTATATCCAGACTGGCAAGGTGAAGGACGTTTCGAAGCAGCTGCATGCAAATCCGAAAGCGGAAATTTGTGCATTTATGGACGGCGAATGGCTGCGGCTGTCGGGCGAGCTGATTGAGGATGACCGCGTAGAAGCGCGCAAGTCCATGCTGGATGCGTATCCGTCGCTGCGGAAGATGTATGACGAGAACGACGGCAATACCGAAGTGTTCTATTTCAAAAATGCGGTGGCGGTGTTCTCATCGTTCACGCATGCGCCGGAGAAAATTGTGCTTGACTGACGCTTTTCTGCGAGAAAGGAGTCTGCCCATTGCATCTGGTTAAAAAACTGCAGGAAAAAACAAACGAATCACTTGCGGCGGTGCTGCCGATTACGGTCATTGTGTTCATTCTGTCTGTAACGATTGCGCCGCTTGAGCCGGGCACGCTGGTGCTGTTCCTGTTCGGTGCGGTGCTGCTGATTGTCGGCATGGGTCTGTTCACAACGGGCGTTGATATGTGCATGACGCCGCTGGGCGAGGGCGTCGGCGAGGTGCTGAGCAATCACAAATCCGTCTGGCTGTCCGGCATCGTCTTCCTTGTGCTGGGCATGCTGACCACGATTGCCGAGCCTGATTTGCAGGTGCTTGCCGAGCAGGTGCCTGCAATCAACTCACGCGTGCTCATCTGGACGGTTGCGGCAGGCGTAGGGATCTTCCTCGTCATCGCGGCGCAGCGAATCCGCATGGCGATTCCGCTCCGCCGGCTGCTGCTCATCTTTTACTTTATTGTATTTGCGCTTGCGTTCATTGCACCGGGCAACTTTATCGCCGTATCGTTCGATTCCGGCGGCGTGACGACGGGACCGATTACCGTGCCGTTCATCATGGCGCTTGGTGTCGGTATTGCATCGAGCCGCACGGACAAGAACTCCGCGAGCGACAGCTTTGGTCTTGTCGCGCTGTGCTCCGTCGGACCGATTCTTTCTGTGCTGCTGCTGGGCATCATTTATCAGCCCGAATCGGCGGAGGTGACCGAAACGGTCATCCCGGCGATTTCGACAAGCGCCGAGGCGGCCACGTATTTCCGCGATGCGTTTCCGAGTTACTTCTCCGAGGTTGCCATCGCCCTGCTGCCCATCGTCGGGCTGTTTGCCATCTTCCAGATCATCACGCGCCACTTCAAGGGCAGCGATCTGCTGAAGGTTGGTCCCGGTTTTGTGTACACGTACATCGGGCTGGTGCTGTTCCTCTGCGGTGTAAATGTTGGCTTCATGCCGGCTGGTCAGGTTATCGGTGCAGCAATTGCCTCGAGCGAAAGCAGCTGGCTGCTCGTCCCGATTGGCATGATTATCGGCTTCTTCATTGTCAAGGCGGAGCCTGCAGTCGCGGTGCTCAACAGGCAGGTCGAAGAAGTCTCCAACGGCGCTATTTCGCATAAGGCTATGGGCACGGCACTGTCCATTGGCGTGTGCGTGTCTGTCGGGCTGGCGATGCTGCGCGTGCTGACGGGGCTGAACATCTTCTGGCTGCTCATTCCGGGCTACGCCATTGCGCTGGGACTGACGTTCTTTGTGCCGAGCATCTTCACCGGTATCGCATTCGACTCCGGCGGCGTTGCCAGCGGTCCGATGACTGCGACATTCCTGCTGCCTTTCGCGCAGGGCGCATGCCGGGCGCTTGGCGGCAACATGATGACGGACGCGTTCGGCATCGTTGCCATGGTCGCCATGACACCGCTTGTCACGATTCAGATCATGGGTCTGTCGGCTGTGCTGCGCCATCAGATTGCACGCCGCCGCCTGCATACACGCTTGGAGCAGGTGGAAGACACGGTCGTCTACTTCGATTAATGGAGGAATGACAGATGAAAAGAATGAATGTGCTTCTCTCCATTGTCAAGCGCGGACAGGGTGCCAACATCCAGAAGGTCTACGGGGAGTATCAGGTTTCCTTCCATATTCAATGCTCGGGGCGAGGCACGGCGACATCCGAAATCATGGACATCCTGAACCTCGACTCTACTGAGAAGGACGTTGTGTTCAGCTTCGGCACGGAAAACACGATTTCATGGCTGCTGCAGGCACTGAACAATGACCTGCGCGGAAGCATTGACGCTGCCGGCATTGTAGTATCCCTGCCGCTGTCGGGGATCAACAACCTGGTTGCGAACCTTGCCGCCTATCAGGAGGAGCAGGTCAAAGCTGAATTGAGAGGAGAGCATACGATGGAACGTACGGAGAATAGCATGATTCTCGCCATCTGCGGCCGCGGCTATACCAGTGACATCATGGCAACCGCCAAGGCCAACGGCGCGCGCGGCGGCACCATCATCAGGGCGCGCATGGCAGGCCTGGAGGAGCTGGAGCAGACGTACAGCATCGAGCTGGAGGAAAACCGCGAGATTGTGGTCATTGTCGTTCCGACCTCTCTCCGCGCGCCGATTATGAATGCCATCAACGCTGAGCACGGTCTGAACAGCAAGGCACAGACAGTCGTCTGCGCGCTTCCGGTCGAAGCGATGATTAAGCTGTAAAACGATTTGCAAACGGGAAGAAAAGCACTCTTTCAATCGTTGAATGGGAGATTGCTTTTTTAGGAGGAAACGTGATGCTCATACGGCTGACGGCACTGCCATTCAAGGATTTGTTCCGCTGAAGGATCTGCTGCTTGACATGACGGCCGATGCTGCAACGGCATCATCGCTTTGCGGCACTTGGGGCTTCACGGGCGGCGGCGAGCTGATGGGAACTGCGTTCATCCTGCATGAAAACGGTACCCTGCAATTTGCATCGCTGCCGGAGGAAGCAGCAGAATCCGTGAATAATCTGACAGCTGGCATTCCGGAAGAGGCAGTGCTGTCAGAAGAATGGACATGGCAGGTCATCGGCGGCACAAACGGTTATGCACACGATTTGCTGATCGGCAATAATGACGACGGACTGTACGCTCGCTATCACATTGATCTGGACGAAGACGGTACGCTCGGCGTGTATCAGGGAGAAGCAGGCGGATTTTACGCGCGAATTCCATAAACGACGAGGGCATTCGGCAAAGCGCCGGATGCCTTTTTTCTTGCAGCAGAAGTCCGTCAATCATAGACACACACGGTGCGGTATTCACAAATTTGCTTGCAATAACAGGAAAATCAACGAACTGCAGATTGCAAAAAGCGGAATCACGAAATCAACCTGTCGAAAGAGAAGGGAAAGACCAAATTAAGGACACACAGGGAGGCGTGTACAGGTGCAAAGATTGCAAATCCGCGAAAAAAGGGAGGTTTGCGAATCGCAAAATCAAAAAAAGCCGGAAATTTTCTCAAAAAAGGTGCTGAGACCCCTTGATTATTTGATGCATATCTGCTATAATCAGAGTGTTGTCTGTATAGGGATGATGCGCTAAGTTGCCGCCAGGCCATGGCGGGTAATTAGCGCGGACCAGCCCGTCAATCGGGCGACGGACTCGAAGCGCAGCGGCGACCGCACCTGCAGTGGAAGCCGGACGGCGCCAACGAGACGACATTAGGAGGTAAATCAATGGCCACCCAGAAAATCCGCATCAAGCTCAAGAGCTATGAGCACACCCTGATCGATCAGTCCGCAGAACGGATTGTCGAGACTGCCAAGCGCACCGGCGCCCGCGTGTCGGGCCCGATTCCGCTCCCCACGGAGAAGGAAATCGTGACCATCCTGCGCGCTACCCACAAGTACAAGGACAGCCGCGAGCAGTTCGAGCGCCGCACCCATAAGCGCCTGATCGACATCATGAACGCCAGCGCCAAGACCGTGGACGCCATGTCGAAGCTTGAACTTCCTGCTGGTGTCGAAATCGAAATGAAGCTGTAAGGCAGGAGGACGAAACAATGAAGAAAGCGATCGTGGGTAAGAAGATCGGCATGACGCAGATCTTCACCGAAGATGGCCGTCTTGTTCCGGTCACTGTGATCAAGGCCGGCCCCTGCACGGTTGTGCAGACCAAGACAGTCGAGTCTGACGGTTACAACGCTGTCCAGGTCGGCTTTGGCGAGCTGACCGAGAAGCGCGCTGAGAAGCTGCTCAGCAAGCCGGTTCAGGGTCACTACAAGAAGGCTGGCGTCGAGGCCAAGCGCGTGCTGCGCGAGTTCCGCTTTGATGACTGCTCCGGTTACAAGGTCAATGACGTGCTGAAGGTCGACCAGTTCGCCGCTGGCGATAAGATCGACGTGACCGGCACCTCCAAGGGCCACGGATTCGCCGGTCCGGTTGCCCGCTGGAATCAGCACACCGGCCCCATGGCGCACGGCTCTAAGTATCACCGCGGCGTCGGCTCCATGTCCGCAAACTCCGATCCTTCCCGCGTGTTCAAGAACAAGCACATGGGCGGCCATTACGGCGTGGATCGTGTGACTGTTCAGAACCTGGAAGTCGTGTCTGTGGATGCAGAGCGCGACCTGCTGCTGGTCAAGGGCGCTGTCCCGGGTGCCAACGAGGGTGTGCTTGTGATCCGCGACACGGTCAAGTGATGCCGCGAGGAGGATTGAACAATGGCTAAGACTGCTCTTTACAATATGGAAGGCACGGCCATTGGCGAGATTGAACTGAGCGATGCGATCTTCGCGTCCGACGTTAATGTCGCCGCTATGCATCTGGTCGTCCGTTCCTATCTGGCCGCTCAGCGCCAGGGCACGCAGAGTGCCAAGACCCGCACCGAGGTCCGTGGCGGCGGTCGCAAGATCTACCGTCAGAAGGGCACCGGCAATGCTCGCCATCATGGCAACCGCGCTCCGCAGTTCCGTCACGGCGGCGTTGTGTTCGCGCCGAAGCCCCGCGATTATGTGATCGCTGTGCCGAAGAAGGTTCGCCGCCTCGCTTTCAAGAGCGCGATGACCTCCAAGCTCAACGATGGCGACATCATCGTGCTCGACGAGCTGACCCTTGCGGAAGGCAAGACGAAGCTGATGGACAAGGTGCTCAAGCAGATCGGTGCTGAGAAGAAGGCGCTGGTTGTGCTGCCTGAGAAGGACGAGAACGTGGTTCGCGCGACGGCTAACCTGCCGCAGGCAAAGACCACCTACGTCAACACCCTGAATGTCTACGATATCCTGAACGCCGGCAAGGTCGTCCTGACCAAGGCTGCCGTCGCTTCTGTTGAGGAGGTGTACGCATAATGAAGTCCGTGCATGACGTAATCATCCGCCCGGTGCTGACCGAAAAGGCGTACAACAGCATGGCCGATAAGAAGTATGTCTTCGAAGTTGATGTCCATGCAACCAAGACGGAAATCAAGCAGGCTGTCGAAGCTGTTTTCGCTGAGGACGGCGTGAAGGTCGAAAAGGTCAACACCCTGCGCACGATGGGCAAAATCAAGCGCCAGGGTCGCACCGAGGGCCGCACCCCGGAAGTCAAGAAAGCCTATGTTCAGCTGAAGAAGGACTCTAAGCCGATTAAGTTCTTCGAAGGCATGGGCGAGTAAAGCAGGGAGGACAAGAAACATGGCTATCCGTACTTACAAGCCGACTTCGCCCGCCCGGCGCTTTATGTCGGTTCTGACCTATGAGGAAATCACCAAGAAGGCGCCTGAGAAGAGCCTGGTTGAATACCTCAAGAAGAATGCCGGCCGCAACAAGCAGGGCAAAATCACCGTCCGTCATCAGGGCGGCGGCAACAAGATCAAGTACCGCGTGATCGACTTCAAGCGCAACAAGCTGGACATCCCGGCGAAGGTTGCTGCAGTCGAGTACGATCCGAACCGCAGTGCTTTCATCGCTCTGCTGTTCTACGCTGACGGCGAGAAGCGCTACATCCTCGCGCCGCTTGGCCTGAACGTCGGCGACACGGTCGTTTCCTCTGAAAACGCTGACATCAAGCCCGGCAACGCACTGCCGCTTGGCAACATCCCGGTCGGCACGCTGATCCACAACTTGGAGCTCAAGCCCGGCCGCGGTGGTCAGCTCGTCCGCTCCGCCGGTTTGAGCGCTCAGCTGATGGCGAAGGAGAACGGTTTCGCGACTGTCCGTCTTCCCTCCGGCGAAATGCGCAAGCTGCCGCTGAACGCGAAGGCGACCATCGGCACCGTCGGCAACACCGATCATGAGAACGTCCGCCTGGGCAAGGCTGGCCGCGTCCGTCATATGGGCGTCCGTCCGACCGTCCGCGGCGTCGTCATGAACCCGAACGATCACCCGCATGGCGGCGGCGAGGGCAAGAGCCCCGTTGGTCTGCCCGCTCCTGTGACTCCGTGGGGCAAGCCCGCTCTGGGCCTGAAGACCCGCAAGCACAAGAAGTACTCCAACAAGATGATCGTGAAGCGCGCTGGCAAGTAATCGCGCATCCTACAGGAAGGAGGCAGCCAACCAATGAGCCGCTCTATTAAGAAGGGCCCCTATGTTGAATCTGCGCTGATGAAGCGCATTGTTGAAATGAACAAGTCCGGTAAGAAGAACGTGGTCAAGACCTGGTCCCGTTCCTCCACGATTTTCCCGGAATTTGTCGGCCATACTGTTGCTGTGCATGACGGCCGCAAGCACGTGCCGGTCTACGTGACGGAGGACATGGTCGGTCACAAGCTGGGCGAGTTCGCGCCTACCCGCACCTTCAAGGGTCACGCGGGTGACAAGGCGACGGTCCGCAAGTAAGAGAGGAGCTGAAACGATATGGCAACCCGTTCGAAGGAAAAGACGCTGGTTCGTCATGAGAATGCCGACAAGCGCCCGAAGGCAATTGCTAAGTACGTTCGCATCTCTCCTCGCAAGGTGAAGATCGTTGTCGATCTGATCCGCGGCAAGAATGTGGACGAAGCCGCCGCAATTCTGACCTACACCCCCAAGGCCGCTTCCCCCGTTGTGCTCAAGGTGCTCAACAGCGCCATCGCCAACGCGGTGAACAATCAGGACATGGATCGCAAGGAGCTGTACGTCGCTGAGGTTTACGCAAATCCCGGCCCGACGCTCAAGCGCTACGTTGCCCGCAGCCGCGGCAGCGCGTCCCCCATGCTCAAGCGCACCAGCCACATCAGCGTGGTGCTGGACCAGAAGAAGGCGTAAGGAGGTTTATCCATGGGTCAGAAAGTCAATCCCCACGGAGCTCGCGTGGGCGTCATCTTCGGCTGGAGCACCCGCTGGTATGCCGAGAAGAAGGACTTTGCCAATTACCTGGTTGAGGACTTCAAGCTCCGCAAGATGATCAAGGAAAAGTATTACGCTGCCGGCATCAGCAGCATCGATATTGAGCGCACCGCCAAGGACGTGACCGTGAACATTAAGACCAGCAAGCCTGGCATCATCATCGGTCCGAAGGGCGCCACCATCGAACTGCTGAAGAACGAAGTCACCCAGCAGCTCGGCCACCCGGCTCAGATCAACGTCATGGAGATCAAGCAGCCTGATGCCGATGCACAGCTGGTGGCGGAGAACATCGCCCAGCAGCTGGAGAAGCGCATCAGCTTCCGCCGTGCCCTCAAGCAGGCACAGCAGCGCGCGATGAAGCTTCCGGGCGTTAAGGGTATCAAGACGTGTGTTTCCGGTCGTGTTGGCGGCGCGGACATTGCCCGTACCGAGCACTATCATGACGGATCCATCCCGCTGCAGACCCTGCGCGCCAACATCGACTACGGCTTCGCTGAAGCCAAGACCACCTATGGCCGTCTGGGCGTGAAGGTTTGGATCTACAAGGGTCAGATCCTGCCCAAGGCCAAGAAGGCGCCGGTTGCGAAGGAGGTTAAGTAATCCATGCTGATGCCCAAGAGAGTCAAGCGCCGCAAGGTTTTCCGCGGCCGCATGAAGGGTGCTGCCCATCGCGGCAACTTCCTGGCTTACGGTGATTACGGCCTTCAGGCCACTGAGCCCTGCTGGGTCACCTCTCAGCAGATCGAGGCTGCCCGTATCGCCCTGACCCGTTACACCAAGCGTGGCGGTCAGGTCTGGATCAAGATTTTCCCGGATAAGCCCGTGACCGAAAAGCCCGCTGAGACCCGCATGGGTTCCGGCAAGGGCTCGCCGGAATACTGGGTTGCTGTGGTGAAGCCCGGCCGCGTCCTGTTTGAAATCGCAGGCGTGCCTGAGGATGCTGCACGCGAGGCACTTCGTCTTGCTGCCCACAAGCTGCCCCTGACGACCAAGTTCATCAAGCGTGCTGACGAAGCCGTGACAGAAGCGGGTGGTGAAGAGTAATGAAAGCGAATGAATTCACGTCCATGAGCAAGGAACAGCTGACCGAGAAGGTCGCTGAGCTGAAGAAGGATCTCTTCACCCTTCGTTTCCAGCTCGCTACCGGCCAGCTGCAGAACACCATGCAGATTACTGCGGTGAAGCGCGACATTGCCCGCGCCAAGACCGTGCTGCGCCAGATGGAGCAGGCGTAAGTGAGATTGGAAGGAGGCAGCTGCTGCCATGTCTGAAACGAACAACAATCAGGAGCGCGGACTGCGCAAGACCCGTATCGGTGTCGTCGTGTCCGATAAGATGGACAAGACCGTCACCATTCAGATCAAGACGCGTGTTCGTCATCCCCTGTACGGCAAGATTATGAACCAGACCTCGAAGCTCAAGGTTCATGACGAAAACAATGAGTGCGGCATCGGCGACACCATCCGCGTGATGGAAACTCGTCCGCTGTCCCGCGACAAGCGCTGGCGCCTGGTCGAGATCATCGAGAAGGCCAAGTAATCCCGCTGTCATGTAAGGAGGAAAAACCCTATGATTCAGCCGCAAACCCGGCTTAAGGTCGCCGATAACTCCGGCGCCAAGGAAATCATGTGCATCCGCGTGCTGGGCGGTTCTTTCCGGCGTGACGGTTCCATCGGTGATGTCATCGTGGCCAGCGTCAAGACCGCGACCCCCGGCGGCACCGTGAAGAAGGGCGATGTCGTCAAGGCGGTTATCGTCCGTATGCGCAAGAACAAGCGGCGTCCCGACGGCTCCTACATCAAGTTCGACGATAACGCTGCCGTTATCATCAACGATGCCAAGCTGCCGCGCGGAACCCGTATCTTTGGACCAGTTGCCCGTGAGCTGCGCGAGAAGGACTTCATGAAGATCGTCTCCCTGGCTCCCGAAGTTCTGTAAGGAGGCGGAAGAGATGCACGTTCGCAAGAATGATCAGGTGATGGTCATCACCGGCAAGGATAAGTCCAAGCAGGGCAAGATCACGGTCGCCTTCCCCAAGACCGGCAAGGTCATCGTCGAGGGTGTCAACATGGTCACGCGTCATCAGAAGGCCCGCAACGCGATGCAGCCCGGCGGCATCGTGAAGAAGGAAGCCCCCATCGATGCGTCCAACGTGATGCTGATCTGCACCAAGTGCGGCAAGCCCACCCGCGTCAGCCACAAGATCAATGAGACTGTGGATGCCAACGGCAAGAAGAACCGCACCATGATCCGCGTCTGCAAGAAGTGCGGCGCTGATATTGACTGAGAAGGAGGAAAAGTCTGATGGCTACCCGTATTAAGGAAAAGTATCTGGCCGAGGCTGTTCCTGCTCTTCAGCAGAAGTTCGGCTACAAGAACGTCATGGAGATCCCGAAGCTCGAAAAGATCGTGATCAACATGGGTCTGGGCGACTGCAAGGACAATGCCAAGGCATTCGAAATGGCAGTCAATGAGCTGACCACCATCGCTGGTCAGAAGCCGATGATCACCAAGGCCAAGAAGTCCATTGCAAACTTCAAGCTCCGTGAGGGCCAGAACGTTGGCGCGAAGGTTACCCTGCGCGGCGCTCGCATGGAAGAATTCATGGATAAGCTCGTCAGCGTTGCGCTGCCCCGCGTCCGTGACTTCCGCGGCGTTTCTGACAAGGCCTTCGACGGCCGCGGCAATTACGCCCTGGGCATCCGTGAGCAGCTGCTCTTCCCCGAAATCGAGTACGATAAGGTCGAGCACATTCGCGGCATGGAGATGATTTTTGTCACCACCGCCAAGACCGACGAAGAGTGCAAGGAGCTTCTGCGTCTCCTGGGCATGCCCTTCGTGCAGGCGTAATAAGGAGGAGAACATCTTATGGCAAAGTTGAGTATGAAGCTCAAGCAGGCGAGGACGCCCAAGTTCTCCACCCGCGCTTACACCCGCTGCCGTCTGTGCGGCCGTCCCCACTCTGTCCTGCGCAAGTACGGCGTCTGCCGTATCTGCTTCCGTGAGCTGGCCTACAAGGGCGAGATTCCGGGCGTGCGCAAGGCCAGCTGGTAATCGGGGAGAGAAACGGAAGGAGGTACCAACATGGTTGTGAATGATCCCATCGCCGATATGCTCACCCGAATCCGCAACGCACAGGTCGCGAAGCACGAGGCTGTGACGCTGCCGGCCAGCAACACCAAGAAGGCTATCGCCAAGATTCTGCTGGCGGAAGGCTACGTGAAGGCTGTGGACTACATTGATGACGGCCTGCAGGGCTCCATCAAGGTGACTTTGAAGTATATCAACGGCAAGACCCCGGTGATCGCGGGTCTCAAGCGCATCAGCAAGCCCGGCCTGCGCGTGTACGCGCGCTGCGAAGAGCTGCCCAAGGTTCTGGGCGGTCTGGGCATCGCCATCATCAGCACCAGCAAGGGTCTGATGACGGACAAAGAGGCTCGCAAGAACGCCATCGGCGGCGAAGTGCTGGCCTACATCTGGTAATACCGACACGTTTGTAGGAGGTGTGATTTCATGTCTCGTATCGGACGACTTCCGATCACTGTTCCCGCGGGCGTGACGGTCAATGTGGACAGCAATAACCTCGTTACGGTGAAGGGCCCCAAGGGCTCCATGAACCTGCAGGTGAATCACATTATTACCGTGAATCAGGAAGGCAACACGCTGACCCTGACCCGCCCCGATGATAATAAGCAAACCCGCGCCCTGCACGGCCTGTACCGTGCGCTGGTGCACAACATGGTTGTCGGCGTGACGGACGGCTTCTCCAAGACGCTCGAGCTCGTCGGCACCGGCTATCGTGCGGCTGCGGAAGGCGGCAAGAAGCTGACCATCAACATCGGCTTCTCTCACCCCGTCATCCTTGACGCACCCGAAAATATCAGCTTCGAGACGCCCAACGCCAACACCATCATCGTGAAGGGCATCGACAAGCAGCAGGTCGGCAATCTTGCGGCCGACATCCGTGCCATCCGCAAGCCTGAACCCTACCTGGGCAAGGGCATCAAGTACACCGGTGAGCACATCCGCCGCAAGCAGGGCAAGACCGGTAAGAAGTAAGAGAGGGAGTGACTGCATATGTTCACAAAGCGCGACCGTAATGAGATCCGCGAGATCCGTCATGCCCGCGTTCGTAAGAAGATCAGCGGCACCCCCGACATGCCGCGTCTGTCCGTTTACCGCAGCCTGAAGCACATCCAGGTTCAGCTCATCGATGATGTGGCTGGCAAGACCCTCTGCTCCGCTTCCACCCTGGAGAAGGACGTGCAGGCGCAGCTGGGTGATCTGGACAAGAAGGGCGCTGCCAAGCTGGTGGGCAAGCTCATCGGTGAGCGTGCCCTCGCTGCTGGCTACAAGACCGTGGTGTTCGATCGCGGCGGCTATGTCTACACTGGCCGCGTTGCGGAGGTTGCTGCGGGGGCCCGTGAAGCGGGTCTGGATTTCTAATTGAAGGAGGCAGCAGAGCAAATGCAACGCTACGGACAGGAAAGCGAATTTAAGGATCGTCTGGTTGCTGTCAACCGCGTCTCCAAGACCGTTAAGGGCGGCCGCAACATGCGGTTCTCCGCGCTGGTGGTCGTTGGCGACGAAAAGGGTCGCGTCGGCGCCGGCATGGGCAAGGCCGCTGAGATCCCGGAAGCCATCCGCAAGGCCACTGAGGATGCCAAGAAGCATCTCGTGACCGTGCCGATGGACGGCACCACCATCCCGCACAATACGACGGGTTACTTCTCCACCTCCAAGGTGGTCTTGCTGCCCGCTCCCGAAGGTACCGGCGTGATCGCCGGCGGCGCCGCTCGTGCGGTGCTGGAACTGGCTGGTGTCCGCGACATCCGCACCAAGTCCTTCGGCACGAACAACCCGATTAACATGGTCAAGGCTACGCTGGAAGCCCTCAAGCTGCTCCGCAGCGCTGAGCAGGTCGCTAAGATGCGCGGCAAGACCGTGGAAGAACTGCTTGGCTGAGGAGGAAGAGGACAATGCTGAAAGTTACGCTCATCAAGTCCCCGATCGCGACTCTGCCGGTACACAAGGCGACGGTGGCGGCGCTGGGTCTTCGCAAGGTTGGCCAGACCGTCCTGAAGCCTGACAATGCCGCAATCCGCGGTCAGATTTTCACTGTGAAGCACATGGTGAAGGTCGAAGAAGTCAACGAGTAAAGGAGGGTAAGCCATGAAACTGCACGAGCTGCATCCCGCCGAGGGCTCTACGCAGGCTGCCAAGCGTCTTGGCCGCGGCGTCGGTTCCGGTCTGGGCAAGACCTCCGGTAAAGGTCACAAGGGTGCCAAGGCCCGCAGCGGCGGCGGCAAGCGCCCCGGCTTCGAGGGCGGCCAGATGCCTCTGTATCGCCGCATCCCGAAGAAGGGCTTCACCAATATCTTCGGCACGGATTATGCAACGGTTAACGTCGAGAACCTCAACGTGTTTGAGGACGGCACCGTTATTGATCTGGAAACCCTGAAGGACGCCGGTCTTGTCCGCAAGGAGCTGGGCGGCCTGAAGATTCTGGGCAACGGCGAGCTGACGAAGAAGCTGACCGTGAAGGCTGCGAAGTTCACCGCTTCCGCGAAGGAGAAGATCGAGGCCGTTGGCGGCACTGCCGAGGTGATCTGACATGCTTGAGACAGTTCGCAAGCTATGGAAGATCGAAGACCTTCGCAAAAAGGTTCTCTATACGTTCCTGATGCTCGTTATCTATCGTCTTGTCGGCGTCATTCCGGCGCCCGGCATTGACGTCAGCAAACTGAGCGAAGAAAACAGCTTTATGTCGCTGCCTCTGCTGAGCATGATGCAGATGATGACCGGTAATGCCTTTGGTCAGATGACCATCATGGCAATGGGCATCACGCCTTACATCAACGCCAGCATTATCATGCAGCTTCTGGCAGTCGCTTTCCCGTCCCTGCAGCGTATGCAGGAGGAAGAAGGCGGCCAGGAGAAGATGGCGCGCATCACCCGCTATGTCACGGTTGGTCTCGCTGTTTTCCAGGCCATTGGTCTGGCGAACGCGGCCGGCTACGTGAAGGATGGCTGGTATAATACGGTGCTGGTCGGCCTGAGCATGGCTGGCGGCGCTGCACTGGCCATGTGGATCGGCGAGCGCATCACCGACAAGGGCATCGGCAACGGCATCAGCCTGCTGATCTTCGCCGGTATCGTATCCAACCTCTTCAATGGTGTGGCAAGCAACATCTATACTGCGGTTGCCAACGGCACGACGACCTCTTGGCTGTCTGTGCTGGTGATCATCGTGATGCTGCTCGTCATGACCTTCGCTGTTACCTATGTCGACCTTGGCGAGCGCCGCATTCCGCTGCAGATCGCTAAGCAGGTCAAGGGCCGCCGCGTGTATGGCGGTCAGAACACCCACATGACCCTGAAGGTCGTGTCCGTCGGCGTTCTTCCGCTGATCTTCGCCTACAGCCTGCTGGCGTTCCCCGGAACGATCGGTGCGTTGGTGGCGCCCAACAGCGGCTTTACGTCTTGGTGCAACACGTATCTGTCCAGCGGCTCCTGGGTGTACATGATCCTCTCCGCGCTCCTGATTATCGGCTTCACCTTCTTCTATTCGTCCATCAGCTTTGATCCGAATAAGCAGGCGAAGCAGCTCATGGAGCAGGGTGCGACCATCCCTGGACAGCGCGGCAAGAATATCCGCGACTACCTCGCCCGCACGATGAACCGCCTCAATCTGTTTGCGGCGCTGTTCCTCGCTGTGCTGGCCGTGGTGCCGACGCTGCTGACCTCTTGGGTCACGAGCCTGCCGTTCGCTGCCTCCTCCATCCTGATTGCTGTCAGCGTTTCTCTTGAAACGATGCGCACGGTGGAAGGCGAGCTGTCCATCCGCGGCATTGAAACCGACAAAGACAACGGCTTCATGTAATTCATACGCAAGCCATGCACCGTTGGAACGCGTTTTCCGGTGCATGGCTTGTGTTCTTCACTGAACAAATTACCATTCGCGCTGATTGAAACAAGCAGGAAGGAGCATCCGGATGAATATCATCTTCTTGGGACCTCCCGGCGCCGGGAAAGGGACGCAGGCGCAGCGCATCTGCAGTGCCCTGAACATCCCGCAGATTTCCACCGGCGACATTCTTCGCCGTGCCATCAAGGAGCAGACACCCACCGGACTGAAGGCAAAGAGCTACATCGATGCCGGACAGCTGGTGCCGGACGACGTCATCATTGACATCGTGCGTGACCGTCTTGCGCAGGACGATGCAAAGAACGGCTACATCCTCGACGGTTTCCCGCGGACTGTTCCGCAGGCGGAAGCGCTTGAGGGTATTGCCGAAATCAACGCCGTCATTGACCTGGATGTGGCGGACGAGAAGCTCATCGAGCGTCTCAGCGGACGCCGCGTCTGCCTCAAGTGCGGCGCTACCTACCATGTATCGCGTCTCGGCAACGAAACGAAGTGCGCTTCGTGCGGCGAAACGCTTGTTCAGCGCGCTGACGACAAGGCCGAGACCGTCCTGAACCGCCTGACCGTGTACCACAATCAGACTGCGCCGCTGGTTGATTTCTATCGCGGCAAGGGTCTGCTACGCGTTATCGACGGCGATCAGGACATGGATACGATTTTCGAATCCATCATGGCCATTGTAAAGGGCTAATACATCATGATCAGTTTGAAGAATCCTGAGCAAATCGGCAAAATGCGCGATGCCGGAGCGCTCCTCTACGAGGTGCTCTGCCGCCTGCGCGAGGCTGTGAAGCCTGGCATCAGCACGGCTGCGCTCGATGTTTATGCCGAGCAGCTCATCCGCAAGCATCATGCGATTCCTTCCTTCCTGCATTACGAGGGCTATCCGGCAACGATTTGCGCATCGGTCGATGACGCAGTGGTGCATGGCATTCCTTCGGAAAAGCAGATTCTTGAGGAAGGTCAGATTCTCTCCATCGACTGCGGTCTGGTGCTGGACGGCTGGCAGGCTGACAGCGCCTTCACCATGGGTGTCGGCAAAATCACGCCGGAGGCGCAGCACCTCATCGATGTGACGGAGCAGTGCTTCTGGGCTGGTGCACGGCAGGCGATTGCCGGCAAGCGTCTGGGTGATGTCGGTCACGCCATTCAGGAAGTCGCTGAGAAGAACGGCTACGGCGTCATCCGTGACCTCACGGGGCACGGCATCGGCAGGGAGATGCATGAGGATCCGCCTGTGTACAATTTCGGCACGCCGGATCGCGGACTTCGTCTTCGCAAGGGGATGACGATCGCGATCGAGCCGATGATAACGATGGGCGACTACCGCATCACCTGCGACCCCGACCAGTGGTGCTGCCGCACGCGGGACGGAAGCCTCGCTTCGCACTACGAGCACACCATCGCCATCGGCGAGGACGGGCTGCCTGAGGTGCTGACATACCCGGGTTTCACCTGGGGGGAGGAAGCCTGATGGAACGGCTGACGATGGAACCGGGGCGCGTTGTGCAATCGGTTCAGGGACGCGATGCAGGTCGGTTTTTCGTGGTGCTTGAGGTGCTCGATGACCGGTACGTGCTGATGGCGGACGGTCTGAGCCGCAAAATCGATCACCCGAAGAAGAAAAAGACGATGCATCTGCGCCCGAAGCCCATTCTGGTGAACGTGGACAGTCAGGCGCTGCCCAATCAGCATCTACAGGACAGCGATCTGCGCACTGCGCTCTCAGCGCACGGGCTTTCGCTGACCGCCAAGACCGATCATCCCTGCTCGGACACTGCCGCGGCTGGGATCAACAAGGAGGACTGACATGTCCAAGAGCGATGTCATCGAGCTGGAAGGAAAGGTCACTGAGGCTCTTCCCAACGCCATGTTCAAGGTGGAACTGCCGAATGGTCATATCGTGACCGCCGTCATTTCCGGCAAGATGCGCATGAATTTCATCCGCATCTACCCCGGCGACAAGGTTAAAATCGAGCTGTCGCCCTATGACCTGAACCGCGGCCGCATCACCTGGCGCAGCAAAACCTGATCATCAGGGGACTAGCAGGGGAATAAGAGTGCTGAATCCGCCAGATTTCCTCTTGACGGAAGGGGTACTCTGGTGTATAATTTAAGATGCACTGTGTGACAAGCACAATCGCATCAGACGCATCCGGGCGCGCGGTATTTCTGCTCGCCCTCGTGGACTCATTTACAACAGGAGGTAACAGCACATGAAGGTTCGTCCGTCCGTGAAGCCGATCTGCGAAAAGTGCAAGATCATTCGCCGTAAGGGCAAGGTCATGGTCATCTGCGAGAATCCCAAGCATAAGCAGAAGCAGGGCTGATTTCGGCTGAATCACCGTGGGCATTGCGCTCACGGTTTTTTTAATTTCCGAACATTAACATCAGAAGTGCATCAAAAGAACAGCAAAAATTCAGAAAAACCCTTTACGCAGGCGCCGCGGATGCGTATAATTGATGCAAGACGAAGCGAAAAGCGGACATCCGCTGATTCCTCGCTTCGCCGCTTGAATAAGGAGGCTTGGAATGATGAAGAAGTTTTTTAGCCTGATGCTCGCTCTGACCATGGTTCTGACCATGGCGTCCTTCGCAACCGCTGAGGAGAGCGCTACCCTTCATGTCGGCGTCATCGGCCCGATGACCGGTGCTGCTGCTGTTTACGGCCTTGCTGTTGCCCGCGGCGCACAGATCGCTGCTGATGAAATCAATGCGGCTGGCGGCATTCAGATCGTGCTGGACATTCAGGACGATGAGAACGATGCTGAGAAGTCCATCAATGCTTATAACACGACGCTGGATAACGGTTCGCAGGTCATCCTTGGCACCGTGACCACCACCCCCTGCATCACCGTGTCTGCCCAGGCGTATGAAGAGCGCGTGTTCATGCTGACGCCTTCCGCATCCTCTACGGAAGTCACTGCCAACAAGGACAATATCTATCAGGTCTGCTTCACGGATCCGGCGCAGGGCACCGCTTCTGCTGAGTACATCTACAACAACAAGGTCGGCGAGAAGGTTGCCATCATCTATAATAATGCCGACACTTACTCCACCGGCATCTATCAGACCTTCGTTGCCCGCGCAGAAGAGCTGGGTCTGGAGATTGTCTCTGTGACCACCTTCACGAACGACACCACCGACTTCTCCGTGCAGGTGACTGAGGCGAAGAATGCAGGTGCTGACGTGGTGTTCCTGCCCATCTACTACACCCCCGCTTCCATGATCCTCAACACTGCGAACAGCCTCGGCTACAAGCCCACGTTCTTCGGCGTTGACGGCATGGACGGCATCCTGACGCTGGCTGGCTTCGACACCGCTCTGGCGGAGGATGTCATGCTGCTGACCCCCTTCTCTGCTGACGCTCCCGATGAGCTGACCCAGAACTTCGTCGCGAAGTATCAGCAGGAATTCGGCGAGACCCCGAACCAGTTCGCTGCGGATGCTTATGACGGCATCTATGCATTGGTGAAGGCTGCTGAGGTTGCTGGCGTGAAGGGTGACGAAGCGCCCGAAGACATCTGCGACGCGATGATCGCCGCCATGCAGGAACTGACCGTGACCGGTCTGACCGGCACCATGGTCTGGAGTACCAATGGCGAAGTCAGCAAGACCCCGACCGCTGTCATCATCAAGGACGGCGTGTATGTCGGCGCTGCTGCCGCGGCTGCGACGGAAGAGTAATCGACCGAATCAAACATTGTCCCTGTCCCGATGCGAGAGCAATCTGGCATCGGGACAGGGCTATGAACACATTCAAGGTAATCAGCAACAGTTGGTGCAACGGAGCAAACGGACTGCTGCTGATTGCCTTGCTGTGTTTCTGAAAAAGCACATTTTCAGCTTCTGTATGGTGCATGCGAAGGGTTCAAGGGACGATCGCAAAGCTCTTTGGAAAGCTGAAAATGAAGTATAGGATTCCAACAAGCAACGCAATCACTCTGGGAGGTGCCGCCGAATGGTTCAATTCTTGTCTTACCTCATTAACGGAATCAGCCTTGGCAGCGTATATGCAATCATTGCACTCGGTTATTCCATGGTTTACGGCATTGCGAAGATGCTGAACTTCGCGCACGGCGATGTCATCATGATCGGTGCATATATCTGCTTCTGCGCCACGCAGTACTGGGGCATGTCTCCGATTGTGGGCGTGTTGCTGGCCATGGTTGTCTGCACGGTGCTGGGCATGATCATCGAACGCCTTGCCTATAAGCCGCTGCGTCAGGCGACGAGCCTCGCAGTGCTGATTACCGCAATCGGCGTGAGCTATCTCCTGCAGAATGTGGCGCTTCTTGTCTTCGGCCCGAATACGAAGTCCTTCCCGTCAGTTATCAACATTCCGAGCATCAGCCTGTTTGACGGACAGATGCTCATTTCCGGCGAAACCATCGTGACCGTCCTTGCGAATGTCCTGATTATGCTTGCGCTGACCTTCTTCACCTCGAAGACGAAGATGGGCAAGGCGATGCGTGCCGTCAGCGAGGATCGCAGCGCGGCAGAACTGATGGGCATCAAGGTGAATGCGACGATTTCGCTGACGTTCGCGATCGGCAGTGCACTGGCAGCCATCGCCGGCGTGCTCCTCTGCTCGACGTATCACACGCTGATGCCGACGACAGGCTCTATGCCCGGCATCAAGGCGTTTACGGCAGCTGTTTTCGGCGGCATCGGCTCGATTCCGGGTGCACTGCTCGGCGGATTGTTGCTGGGCATCATCGAAATCCTCGGCAAGGCGTATGTTTCGACCGAGCTGGGTGATGCGCTTGTGTTCGCTGTGCTGATTATCATTCTGCTGGTCAAGCCGACCGGTCTGCTGGGCAAGCCGATTCGAGAGAAGGTGTAACGTATGATGAGGAAGAAAACGAAGAACTTTGTCAACAATCTGATTACGTACGCAATTGTCATCGTTGCGTTCATCGTGACGCAGCTTGCTCTGAACAAGGCCATTCCGGGCTTTACCATCAGCCGTTCGCTGAAGGGTCAGCTGATTCCGATTTGCGTTTACATCGTCATGGCAGTTTCGTTGAACCTGACGGTCGGTATTTCCGGCGAACTGTCGCTGGGTCATGCGGGCTTCATGAGCGTCGGTGCATTTTCCGGTCTCATCATGTCCGGCTGGCTGCTGAATGCCTTTCAGATGGAGAATGAGACGCTGCGCCTTGTGCTGTCGATGGTAACTGGCGGCGTGTGTGCGGCGATTGCAGGCGTGCTCATCGGCATTCCGGTGCTGCGCCTGCGCGGCGACTACCTTGCCATCGTGACGCTGGCATTCGGCGAAATCATCCGCAATGTCATGAACTGCCTGTACTTCGCCGTGAATGACGGCAAGCTTCTCGTCACGTTCAATGACCCGGATATTGCGGGCAACATCCTCTATAACGGTCCTGCAGGCTCCGTGCGCGTGGAGAAAATTGCAACATTCGAGGCTGGCTTTGTCCTGGTGCTCTTTACGCTCTTTGTGGTGCTCAACCTGATTAACAGCCGCTCTGGCCGCGCCATCATGGCGAGCCGTGACAATCGCATTGCCGCCGAGGCGATGGGCGTGAACGTCACGAAATACAAGCTGATGGCGTTCGTGACGTCCGCAGCGCTTGCCGGCATGGCAGGTGCGCTGTATGGGCTGAACATGTCCTCGGTTGCGCCGGATAAGTTCAAATTTGACACATCGATTCAGATTCTGGTCTTCGTCGTGCTGGGCGGCATCGGCAACATCCGCGGCTCGGTTATTGCGGCGGCGCTGCTGGTTGTCCTGCCCGAGGTGTTGCGTGAATTCGGCGACTACCGCATGCTGATTTATGCCATTGTGCTGATTGCTGTGATGCTGCTGGGCAACGCGCCGGTTGTCCGTCAGGTGCTTGACCGCATTCATCCGCGGAAGAAGCATCACGATACGGTGAAGGAAGGTGAAGCAGCATGACGGATTTGATGAAGAAATTCAAGCCGGATACCAAGATGGTGCCGGTGCCCTCACGCAGCATTATTCCTGAGCGTGATGTGAATCAGTCGCCCGTGCTGGAGGCAACCCATCTGGGCATTGAGTTCGGCGGTCTGAAGGCAGTCGATGACGTCCATCTTGCCATTGGCCGCACGGAAATCTGTGGCTTGATTGGACCGAACGGCGCCGGCAAGACGACCGTGTTCAATCTGCTGACGAAGGTGTATCAGCCTACGAGCGGCACCATCCTGATTAACGGCAAGGATACCGCCGGCATGAACACCGTGCAGGCATCGAAGCTCGGCATTGCGCGCACGTTCCAGAACATCCGCCTGTTCAACAACATGACCGTTGAGGAAAACGTCCGCATCGGTCTGCATAATCAGGTGAAATACGGTATGTTCTCGGGCATCTTCCGGTTGCCGCAGTACTGGGCGGGAGAAAAGAAACAGCACGAGAAGGCGCTGGAGCTGCTGAGCATCTTCGGCATGGAGCACATGTGCGACGTGAAGGCAGGCTCGCTGCCTTATGGTGCACAGCGCCGTTTGGAGATTGTCCGCGCGCTGGCAACGAACCCGTGCCTGCTGCTGCTCGATGAGCCGGCCGCCGGCATGAATCCGCACGAAACGGCGGAGCTGATGGAAAACATCATCAAAATCCGCGACCAGTTCCAGATTGCTGTCCTGCTGATTGAGCATGACATGAATCTCGTTATGGGCATCTGCGAGGGTATTTGCGTGCTGAACTACGGGCGGATCATTGCCAAGGGCACGGCGGCGGAGATTCAGAACAACCCGGTCGTTATCGAAGCGTATCTGGGCAAGCAAAAGGAGGCGGAGTCATGAGTCTGCTGGAGGTCAATGACATTCACGTTTACTATGGCTCCATTCATGCGATAAAGGGCGTGTCCTTTTCCGTGGAGGAAGGCGAGGTCGTTACGCTGATTGGTGCGAACGGCGCGGGCAAGTCCACCACGCTGAACACCATAGCCGGATTGCTCCGCCCGCGCACCGGTTCTGTGTCCTTTGCAGGCAAGGATCTCGCACGTGTGCATGCGTCTGACATGGTCAAGCACGGCATGGCGCTTTGTCCGGAGGGACGGCGTATTTTCCAGGAGATGACGGTGCAGGAGAACCTCGAAATGGGCGGCTTCTCTCGTCCGGACAAGGAAATCCCAGCGAGCATCGAGGAAATGTTCGTACGTTTTCCGCGCCTGAAGGAACGTCAGAAGCAGATTGCAGGTACGCTCTCCGGCGGCGAACAGCAGATGCTTGCGATGGCGCGCGCCCTGATGTCCAAGCCGCGGTTGCTGATGCTCGATGAGCCGTCCATGGGTCTGGCTCCGATTCTGGTTGAGCAGATTTTTGACATCATCTGCGAGTTGCACAAGGCGGGCACGACGATTCTGCTGGTCGAGCAGAATGCACAGATGGCGCTTTCTGTGGCTGACCGCGCGTATGTGCTGGAAACCGGCAAAATCTCGATGTCCGGCAGTGCTGAAAGCCTTCTGCACAACGATGACGTCCGCAAGGCATATCTGGGTGCATAATTCCAATCGAATCGATTGCTCCGGCTGAAAATGCCGGAGTTTTTTTGTGCAGAAGAATAGAGAAAAAATTCAAAAAGGGTATTGACAAGAGAGCAGAATTGCGATATAATAATCCATGCAGTCGGGCGAAGAAATCCATTCGGCCGGTTGCTGATGGGGAATGGTGTAATGGCAGCACCTACGACTCTGACTCGTATTGTCTAGGTTCAAATCCTAGTTCCCCAGATTTGCCTCCGTTGTCTAGAGGCCTAGGACGCCGCCCTCTCAAGGCGAAAACATGGGTTCGAATCCCATCGGAGGTGCTTTCCTTCGCTGAACAAGCGGAGGATTTTTTAATACAGTAAAAAAGGCGGTTTTCAGCATGAAAAAAATCGTCCTGACCGGCGGCGGCACGATGGGGCATGTCACACCGAATCTCGCGCTGCTGCCGCATCTCCTCGAAAGCGGCTATGAGGTGCATTATATCGGCACGGAAAACGGCATGGAGGCGGAAAAACTCCGCAGCATGCCAGGCATCACCTACCACGGCGTCAAGACCGGCAAGCTCCGCCGTTATTTCGACTGGCGGAACTTTACCGACCCGTTCCGCGTCATCGCCGGTGCTGTGCAGTCTGCACACCTGATTGGTAAAATCAAGCCGGATGTGTGCTTCAGCAAGGGCGGCTTTGTGGCGGTGCCGGTCGTGTTTGGCGCGTGGTTGCATCGCGTGCCGGTTGTTTGCCACGAGAGCGACCTGACGCCGGGTCTGGCGAACAAGCTGTGTCGACCATTCGTGAAGCGAATTGCGACGACCTTCCCTGAATGCGCGGAGGCGCTTGGCGCGAAGGCGGAGGCAGTCGGCACGCCGCTGCGACCGGAGCTGTTCCATGGCGACAGAAGCAAGGGACTGACGTTTCTGCACTTTGACGGCACAAAGCCCGTGCTGCTGATGATGGGCGGCTCGCTGGGCGCGCAGAGGGTCAATCAGGCGCTTCGTGAGGCGCTGCCTGCGCTGACAAAGACGTTCGACGTTGCGCATATCTGCGGCAAGGGAAACCTTGACGATGTGCTGAATCATACGCCTGGCTACGCGCAGATGGAATTCCTCGACAAGGATCTGCCGGATGTGCTGGCTTGCGCCGACATCGTGCTCAGCCGTGCAGGGAGCAACGCATTGATGGAATTTCAGGCGCTGGCGGTGCCGCTGCTGCTCGTGCCGTACCCTAAGGGAGCCGGGCGCGGCGATCAGATTCTGAATGCGCAGAGCTTGGAGAAGCGCGGTCTGTGCCGCGTGCTGCTGCAGGAGAACATGACAGCGGATACGCTGACGCAGGCGCTGCTGGACACGTGGCGTGACCGTGACACGCTGACGGCGGTCGTCAAGAGCGCACCGCCTGCCGACGGCACGAAGCGCGTGCTGGAAATGATCGAAGAGGTACAGAAATAAAGAAGCAGGGACGAAAGACGGAAATGCGTCGGACGTCCCTGCGTTTTTAAATTGTTGAAAACATTGCACAAAAAAAACCGCCCTTTCGGACGGTAATTCGAATGCACTCATGAAGTGCTCTTCTTTCAAGCTGGAGCGGGTGATGGGAATCGAACCCACGTGACCAGCTTGGAAGGCTGGAGCTCTACCATTGAGCTACACCCGCATGTGGAGCGGTAGACGAGGCTCGGACTCGCGACCTCCACCTTGGCAAGGTGGCGCTCTACCAACTGAGCTACTACCGCATAACCACGCGACTGCATGGTGATGAAGAAAATGTGCGGGCGAAGAGACTCGAACTCTTACGCCGTTGGGCACCAGATCCTAAGTCTGGCGCGTCTGCCATTCCGCCACGCCCGCACGAGAGGCGAAATCAGAAGGCAGATGGGATTGACCCATTGGAGATTCGAACTCCAGACACCTTGATTAAAAGTCAAGTGCTCTGCCAACTGAGCTAATGGGTCATAAAGCTGGGGTGGCAGGGCTCGAACCTGCGAATGCGGGAGTCAAAGTCCCGTGCCTTACCACTTGGCTACACCCCATCGCAGAAGGCTCAAGCCGCATCCGCAGCACTCAAGAGAAGGAGGGAGAATAGTGGGACTCGAACCCACGACATCCAGAGCCACAATCTGGCGCTCTACCAACTGAACTATATCCTCCACATACGCGCCTGGAGGGACTCGAACCCGCGACCCACGGCTTAGAAGGCCGTTGCTCTATCCAACTGAGCTACAGGCGCAAGAGCCGCTCGATCGGAGGCCTGACCCCGTCCGGGACTTGCCAGCTGAACCATCGTGCTGACAAGTATGAATTATATCATCCGGACGGAGTTTTGTCAAGCCTTTTTTTCACCTTTTTTGAATTGCATATGATCAACACCATTTTTCCGGCTGCCAGAGGACAATGCTGCCGGATGCAAGCGTCTGCTTGAGGTCAATCAGGCGCTGATTGCTGCTGCCGCGGTAAAGCAGCGACAGCGAACGGTTCGCCAACTCGAATCGTCCGTCCACCAGTACATCAGCCGCGCGGAGCAGCGCCATGCGGGCAGGGTTATTCTCCTTGAGCAGCGCGTCGAGCGTGAAGCCCGTGTAGCACCAGACATTCAGGTGATGCGCATGCGCGGCATTCGCCAGCTCAAGGCATGCCTCAGGCTGACACATCGGTTCGCCGCCGGAGAGCGTCAAGCCGTCCAGCAGGGGATTGCTGCTGAGCTTGCGGATAATGTCCGCCGTGTCCATGAGGGTGCCGCCGGAAAAATCATGCGATCCAGGATTATGGCAACCGGGGCAGTGGTGCGGACAGCCCTGCACGAAGGTCGTGAAGCGGATGCCGGGGCCGTCGACGATGCTGTCGTCCGCCAACCCGAAAATGCGGATGTTCATGATGGGTGACTTCCTTTCTCCCATTTAGTGAAACACGCCTTCCCCTTTCTGATAGAGGAAGGCGTGTTGACGATCTGTTATTCATCGACCTGAATGCGCTTCATGCGCTCGGTGACGCGGGTCGCCTCACCGCGGTGGCAGCAGGGGCACGTATCATCGATGATGCCGTTATAGCCGCACAGCGGGTCACGGTCAACAGGGTGGTTGATGGAGCCGTAACCGATGCCGATATCATGCATGTAGCGGACGATCTTCTCGAACGCGTCGAGGTTCTTGAGCGGGTCGCCGTCCATTTCCACATAGGAGATGTGGCCGCCGTTCGTCAGCGCGTGATAGGGTGCCTCAACGCTCAGCTTATGGAACGCGCTGCAGTGATAGTAAACCGGTACGTGGAAGGAGTTGGTGTAATAATCGCGGTCGGTGACGCCGGGGATGATGCCGAAGCGCTGCTTGTCGAGGCGGACGAACCGGCCGGACAGCCCTTCGGCAGGCGTGGCGATAACGGAGTAGTTCAGACCCATCTCTGCGGACACTTGGTCGGTGTATTCACGCATCGCGCCGATGATGCGCAGGCCGAGCTTCTGGCTCTCCTCATCTTCGCCGTGATGCTTGCCGCGCAGGGCAACGAGCGCTTCTGCCAGACCGATGAAGCCGATGGTCATCGTGCCGTGCTTGAGCACTTCGCCGACGGTGTCCTCCCAATTGAGCTTCTCGGAGTCAATCCAGACGCCTTCGCCCATCAGGAACGGGAAATTCATCACGCGCTTCTGGGAGATAATCTTGAAGCGCTCGTTGAGTTGGTCGATGACAAGCTCCATGCGCTCCTGCAGAATCTTGAAGAAGGTATCGACATTGCCGTTTGCCTCGATGGCGATGCGCGGCAGGTTAATGGACGTGAAGGACAGGTTGCCGCGGCGGGGTGCAATCTCACGGTCGGGATCATAAACGTTACCCATGACGCGCGTGCGGCAGCCCATGTAGGCGATTTCTGTTTCTGGATGACCGGGCTTGTAGTACTGCAGATTGAACGGCGCGTCAACGAACGAGAAGTTCGGGAAGAGGCGCTTGGCGCTCGTGCGGATGGCAAGACGGTACAGGTCGTAGTTCGGCTCGCCCGGGTTGAAGTTGATGCCTTCCTTGACGCGGAAAATCTGAATGGGGAAGATCGGCGTTTCGCCGCCGCCGAGACCCGCCTCGGTTGCGAGCAGCACGTTCTTCATCACGAGCCGTCCTTCGGGAGACGTGTCCATGCCGTAGTTGATGGAGGAGAACGGCACCTGTGCGCCGGCGCGGCTGTTCATGGTGTTCAGGTTATGGATGAGTGCCTCCATCGCCTGATAGGTCGCTTTATCGGTTTCCTGCTCGGAGCGTTCCTGCGTGAAATCGAGGATCCGGTTGATGACAGCATCGTCGTTCGTGTATTGCTTGAGCTGCTCGGCAATCAGCTTGCGGCTGTCCTCGCTGCCTGCAAGGATCGGCGGAAGGGAAGCATCGATTGCGGCATCGACGGCTGACTTCGCGTGCGCGTCGCACTGCGTGTCATTCAGCAGAAGTTCCAGCGCGCGGGACAGATTCTGGCGGTAGCGCTTGATGAACGTCTTCTTGACGCCGGGTGCCATGCCGTAATCGAAGTCAACAATCGCCTGACCGCCGTGCTGGTCGTTCTGGTTTGCCTGAATGGCGATGCATGCCAGTGCTGCATAGGACGTAATATCCTGCGGCTCGCGGAGGTAGCCGTGACCGGTCGAGAAACCGCCCTTGAACAGGCTCTTCAGCTCAATCTGGCAGCAGGTCGTCGTCAGCGTGTAGAAGTCCATGTCATGGATGTGGATGTCGCCGTCCATATGTGCCTGACCGAAGCGCGGATCCATGACGTACTTCTCATAATACTGCTTCGCGCCCTCGCTGCCGAACTTCAGCATCGCGCCCATGGCGGTGTCGCCGTTGATGTTGGCATTCTCGCGCTTGATGTCGGACTCCTTGGCATCCTTGAACACGATGTCGCCGAAGGTACGCATCAGACGGGAATTCATTTCGCGGACGCGGCTGCGCTCGGCACGATAGAGGATATACGCCTTGGCGGTGCGCGTGAAGCCGTTGCGCATCAGCACCTGCTCAACCGTGTCCTGTACCTGCTCGACGCTGGGGACAGCGCTGATATTCTCGTTGTTCTCCAGCTGCTTGACGACATCGTCAGCCAGCTTGCAGCTTGTTTCGTGACCGCGCGCGCTGCCGGACGCCTGGAACGAGGCGAAAATCGCATGTTCGATCTTGTCGACCTCAAAAGGCACCTCGCGTCCGTCACGCTTCCTGATTTTGTCAATCCCCATACTCCGTCTTCCTTCCTTACCGATTCCGAGTGGGATGATATTTCCAATCGCATCACATGGCACAATTTGTGCATGTCATGCGGGAACTGCTCAATATGTTGTGCCTGAATAGGTATGAACGAATGTCATGATACACCATCAGAGGCATGTTTGTCAATGCCCTATCTGGTCGAAATCACAGGATGCTGAAAAGTCCCGACAGCATTGCCGACGCAATCGGGCAGGCGAAGCAGCACATCGATCGCGAACGTCCGAAGACAATACGGGTATATTGTAGCATAAATTCAGCAGATGCGCAACCGATTCGGCATGAAGAAACAAGAGCGGATGTGCCGGCAGACGTTTGGATAGCGCTTGAAACGGACTGCCCTTCGTGGTACAATAGGGGCATAACGCAACAGGAGGGATCCCATGGCAGCACCTCAGGAGCGCAATACGCTCAAAACATCTGTCCTTGTGCGGCGATTTCTGCCGTATTTCCGCAAATATCGCAAAACGATGCTGTTCGACCTGTGCTGCGCCGCCTGCACGACGGTGTGCGAACTGGTGCTGCCGATGATTGTCCGCACGATTACGAGCCACGCGACGAATGATATCGAATCCATCACGGTACCGTTTGTGCTGATGATGGGCGGACTATATCTGTTGCTTCGCATTGTAGACGCTGCCGCAAACTACTACATGCAGTCTGTCGGGCATATCATGGGCAGCAAGCTGGAGACGGATATGCGCCATGACCTGTTCCATCATCTGCAGCAGCTGTCCTTCGGCTATTACAGCGATACGAAGGTCGGGCAGATTATGGCGCGCATTACGTCCGACCTGTTTGAAATCACGGAATTTGCGCATCACTGTCCGGAGGAATTTCTCATCGCGGCGGTGAAAATCATCGTTTCCTTTGCCGTGCTGTGCACCATGAATGTGCCGATGACGCTGATGATGTTCGCCGTGCTGCCGTTCATGCTGTATTTCGCCAAGCACTATAACCGCCGGATGCGCCGCGTATTCAAGGAACGCAACCGCCAGGTCGGTGAAATCAACGCGCAGGTGGAGGACTCGCTGCTGGGCATCCGCGTGGTGAAGTCCTTTGGCAATGAGGAGATTGAGGAGCGCAAGTTCGCCGAGGGCAACGCGAAGTTCCTCGACCTGAAAGCGCAGTCATACCATGTCATGGCGGCATTCGGCACATCAAACCGCATTTTCGACGGGCTGATGTACATCGTGATTGTTGTCGGCGGTGCGCTGTTCATCAAGGCAGGGCAGCTGTCCGCGGCGGATTTCACGGCGTATCTGCTCTATGCGAACGTGCTGCTGAATTCCATCCGCCGGATTGTTGAATTTACCGAGCAGTTCCAGCGCGGCATGACCGGCATCGACCGCTTCCTGGAAATTATGGATGCACCGGCGGAAATCACCGATGCGCCTGACGCGAAGGAATTGCAGAATGTGCAGGGCGAGGTCACGTTCGACCATGTGTCCTTCCACTACAAGGATGACGAGACCGAGGTGCTGCATGACCTCAGCATGACCGTCGCACCGGGACAGTCCATCGCGCTGGTCGGACCGTCCGGTGCCGGCAAAACGACGTTATGCAATTTGCTGCCGCGCTTCTACGATGTGACCGGCGGACGCATCTTGATTGACGGCAAGGACATTCGCACGCTGACGCAGAAGAGCCTGCGCGCAGCCATCGGCATGGTGCAGCAGGAAGTGTACCTGTTCTCCGGCTCGGTGCTGGACAACATCGCCTACGGCAAGCCCGGCGCATCGCGTGAGGAAGTCGAAGAGGCAGCGAGACTGGCCGGTGCGCATGAGTTCATCTCCGCATTGCCGAACGGTTACGACACGTATGTTGGCGAACGCGGCGTCCGGCTTTCCGGCGGACAGAAGCAGCGCATTTCCATTGCGCGCGTGTTCCTCAAAAATCCGCCGATTCTGATTCTGGACGAGGCAACTTCTGCACTGGACAACGAGAGCGAACACATCGTGCAGCAGTCGCTCGAAAAGCTGGCGAAGGGCCGCACGGTGTTCACCATCGCGCATCGCTTGACGACCATCAAGGGCGCAGACTGCATCTGGGTGCTGACGGAGAAGGGCGTGGAAGAGCAGGGCTCGCATCGTGAGCTGCTGCAAAAGGGCGGCTTGTACGCGCACCTTTACGCGATGTACACCACACTGGACGAAACGGTGTAAGACCGTTTTCGCAATATACAGCAGGTTTCAGGAACAAAAGGGGAGGAATCACAATGCTGCTGACAAAGGGGAATCCGGCTGATTTTGCTGCTGTCTGCGCGCTGTACCGCAGCGCGGTGGAGGAGATGGCGGCAAAGGGCATCAACCAGTGGACGTGGGGCACGGACATCAGCGAAGAAAGCCTGAAGCGTGAGCTGACGGACGGCACGATGTGCGTCGCGAAGGAGAAAGGCGTCATCATCGGCGCAGTGGCGGTCGACACGCAGGTTGAACCGGTCTACAGGGAGGCAGACTGGCTTTTCGGCGGCGTGCCGGGGACGCTGCATCATTTGTGCCTTGACGCATCGCATCAGGGGCAGGGGCTCGGCAAGCAAATCCTGACGGATGTGCTGGACATCCTGCGCGGCATGGGCTGCACAGCGCTCCATTTCGGGACACTGTCGGGCAATGAACCGGCGCTCCGCCTGTATCAGCGGATGGGCATGCGCGTCTGCGGCGAATGCTGCAAGGACGGCAAGGCTTTCACGGCGCTGGAGTTTCGCCTGACAGCGGATTGTCCGCTGCTGCCGCTGAAGATGCATCCGGCGTTCCGCGGCGGCAAGCTCACCCCGTGGGGTGGCGAGAAGCTGCGCACGGTCTACGGAAAGGACATTCACGAGGTGCCGACCGGTGAGAGCCTTGAAATTTCCTGCATTCCGGGATTGGAGTCAACCGATTCCGCCGGCGTAAAGCTGCCCGAACTGATTGCAACATATGGTGAGGATTTCGCGGGCGAGTACGCCGGAAAGCCATTTCCGCTGCTGCTCAAGCTGATTGACGCTGCTGAACCGCTGTCCGTGCAGGTGCACCCGAATGACGATTACGCTGCCCGCGAGGAAAACGGCAAGCTCGGCAAGACGGAGGCGTGGCTGATTCTTGACGCGCCCGAGGGCAGTCAGCTGGTGTACGGTATCCTGCCCGGCACGACGCGCGAACAGCTGCAGCATGCCTGCGAGCAGGGTGCCGCCGTGGCACCGTTGCTGCGCCGGGTGAATGTCCATCCGGGTGATGTGTGCTTCATTCCGGCAGGCTGCGTGCATGCCATCGGCGCAGGCATCATGCTTTACGAAATTCAGCAGTCCTCGGACATCACGTACCGCTTCTACGACTGGGACCGCGTGGACAAGAACGGCAACCGCCGCGAACTGCACCTGAAGAAGGCACTCGATGTGACGGATTTGTCCTTCTCGCTCGACCCGATTCCTGCGCCGGATGCACCGGTTGCCCGCGTGCTGGATGAAAAATATTTTACGCTCGACCTTGTGAAAGCAGACGGCGGCGCTGTGCTGCCGGAGATTACCGCGTTTGGGCTGCTGACCGCGCTGGACGGCGAACTGACCGTCACCATGGCCGGCAAAACGATGCATCTGCGCAAGGGCGAAAGCGCCTACATTCCGCATACGGTGCCGGAAATGCATGTGAACGGCAACGGCCGTGCCGCGCTCTCAATGCCCCGCGGACTTCGCGGACTTCGCGGACTTCGCGGACTTCGTCCGAGTTCTGTCTGATTTATTACGCAATGAAAAGGAGCTGTCCTCATGTTCATCGCAGACACGCATTCAGATACGCTCTTCAGCCTCGGCGCAGGCGGACGCACCCTCGAACAGACGGACATTACCCCCGAACGGCTTCGTCAGGGCGGCGTAAACCTGCAGACGTTTGCCTTGTGGAGCGGTCCTGACGGCAGCAACGGTGACTATGAGGCGATTGCAGCGGCGGAATACGACGCAGTGCACATCATGACGGATGCCGGACTGCGTCAGGTCGATGATCCGTCAACTGTCAAAATCGGCGAAAACGCCTTCATGCTGTCCCTGGAGGGCTGCGAGGTGTTCCAGAAGGGCAGGGAAGCCATCGAAATGTGGCGGAGCCGCGGCATCCGCATCGGTGCGCTCGTGTGGAATCATCCGAACGATTTCGCGACGCCTGCCGAAGTCGATGCAGATACGCACCTGACGGCAAAGGGGATTGAAACCGTGAAGGCGATGCAGTGGCTCGGCATCAGCGTTGACGTGTCGCACCTGAATGAGGCAGGCTTCTGGGATTTGTTTGCCAAGGGCGAACGTCCGCCGATGGCAAGCCATAGCTGCTGCCGTGCGCTGTGCGATCATGTCCGCAACTTGACGGATGACCAGATTCGCGCGATGATTCAGTACGGCGGGTACATCGGCGTGAACTTTTATCCCTTGTTCCTCTCGCCGGACAGTAAGGCAGACAGCGTGACCATCGCCCAGCATATTGATCACATTTGTCAACTCGGCGGCGCGGACATTGTCGGCTTCGGCAGCGATTTTGACGGCATTAGTCTGTCGCCGGACGATGTGCGCCATCCGGGTGAAATCCCGAATCTGCTGACGGCGCTGCGCAATTACGGTTATCAGGATGAGGCGATCGAAAACATCTGCGGCAAGAATCTGCTGAACTACTTTGAACGCCTGAAATAACTGCAGGAGGAAAACAAATTGGCGAAAACGCGCTACTGCAAGAAGTGCGGCATCGATGTGCCGGACGGTGAGCCGTGTCCGGTTTGCGGCAAAACGCCGCCGGCAAATACCGCGCGCATCGCATGGGCAATGCCTCGAAACCGCGCGGCGGACTGGATGAGCTGGAACGAGGTGATGCGCATTGCCGTACCGGTGCTTTCGGCGGTCGTGCTGCTCGGACTGCTGATTGAGCTGCTGCTGGGTGGATTCGCGGGTGTGGTCAACCTCATCAAAGGCGGATTTCTGCTCGCGGCGGCGGCGCTGCTCCTGCTGACATCCTTGCTGACGCTGCTGATTTTCCTCCTCGGCGGACGCGATGAGCTGTTCTGCGTGGCAGACAGCAAGGGCATTCACGTGCGCACGGTACTGCCGGACGCGACGAAGCTCAAAATCCGCCTGCACGGTAAGCCGGCGTCACTTATGGACACGGCTGATTTGGAAGGACGCGTCATCCTCGGCGAAAAGGAACTGGCTTGGAAGGACATCGCCCGTGTGCAGCTCTGGACGGAGAAGCGAATGATGCTGCTGTATTCGCCGCGGTGGTGGATGCGGCTGTCGCTGCCGATTCTGTTGGCGAAGTGGAATGATGTGGTGACGCTGACGGATGAGAAGCTCGGTAAAAAGAAGACTGTTGAGCTGCCGAAGGACTGGGTGCATCAGCTCCCGCCGAAACGCGAGGAAAAGGCCAAGCCCACGGATGAGCTTGACCTGAGCATTGTTCCGCCGCAAACGACATTGCCTAAAGCGGATGAGGAATGAATGTTCATTCTTCAAGCGCTTTTGTGACGGGAAATTTCTCACTTTTGCAATTGGCACTGCCAGCTGATTACAAACCAACGAACAAATGCCGCCGCAGGTGATTTCCATCTGCGGCGGCTGTTGTGTGTGTAATTACTGCTTCACATTGTCGATGATTTCCAGAGTGACCTCGAGGTCGATGTACTCGCCATCCGGGATATCATCGCTGCCGGTGAGATCCGTGATGCCCGGCACACGATAGACCTTGATCTTCAGCGTGTCGCCGGCTTCGTACTCAGCGACCTTCGCGGACAGCTCCGTGGTCGAGGTGATGACGGTGTCATCCACATCAACGATGATGTCGCCGACCTGCATGCCAGCCTTTTCAGCCGGGCTGTTTTCCTCAACGTTGACCACGTACACGCCCTTCGGGATCTGACCGCTCTGCAGCGCAGCGCTGTTGGCGAGGTTGCTCATGGTGATGCCCATGCGAGGCTTGCCGACGAGGTTCGTGCCGGAGGAACTGGTGCTGTCTTCATCGTCATCGGAATCGAGCGCTTCCGCAGCGGTGAAGGTGATTTCGCCGTTCAGAACCTTTTCGATCAGGGGCTTTGCGGAGTTGATCGGGATGCACATGCCGATGCCTTCAACCGTGGAGCCGGAATAGTAGCTGCCGGTGTACTTCAGCGTCGGGATGCCCATCAGCTCGCCGGTCACGGAGAACATGCCGCCGCCGGAGTTGCCGGAGTTGATGGCCGCATCAACCTGAATCATGGCGTTGGATGTCGTGGACTTGCGGCCGTACTTGTCGGTGGAAGAAGATTCAACCGAGCGGTTCAGGGCGCTGACGATGCCGGCAGTCGTGGTCTTGGAGAAGCCAAGCGGATTGCCGATGCAGATCGCCCAGTCACCGACCTGCAGGGAGTCGCTGTCGCCCAGCGTCACAGCCGGCAGATCAAGGTCGGTCGCGTACACGATGGCGATATCAAGCGATTCATCATATGCTACCAGCGTTGCTGCATACTCGGTAGTGTTGTTGCTGTCGTCGGTGACGGTGACGCGCAGGCTGCTGGCATCCTCAACCACATGGTAGTTCGTCAGGACAAAGCCTTCGCCAATGACAACGCCGGAGCCGGTCGAGCTCAGCTCTTCCTTTTCCTCGACATCATTGTTGCCGCGGCCGCTGCCGTAGCCGAAACCGTATCCAAAGTAGCTGTTGCCGTAGGTACTGTAGCGAACCTTCTGATAATTGCTCACGCCGACGACGCTGTCGCGAACCTTAGCGACTGCCTCGGTGAACGGGCTCGTCACGACCGTTGTGGTCGTGGAAGAGGAAAGCGTGGTTGTTTCTGCACTGGCAGACATGTTGCGAGTTGTTGCTGTGACGCCCGCGCCGATCATTGCGCAGGTCAATCCAAGGGCGATACCGCCCATAACCTTACGGAACTTCATGATCAATACCCTCCTTCAATCAGGAATCTTTCTGATTCCTTCCGGTCAGCCTCTCTCTGACTGACTATGCTTATATTATAATCAGAGATTATGACAGAGGCATGAACGATTCTTAAACAATCGGTAGAAATAAGTGAAAGGTGTGCGACACTTTGTGAACAAGGCGTGTCTACTCGGCAAGAAGGGACGGGTCAGTCATGAATTCGCCTGACCAGAGCACATCGCCGGATAAAGAATCGACCGCCTCGCTGCCGAAAAAGAACCGCACACGGCGGACAGAATACCGTGACGTCAGCGTTGACACCATGCTGTAGGCGATGAGCCGCTGGGAGCAATCAGCGTTTCGGATGATCTCCGCACTGTGCGCACTCAGGCTGATGAGCAGCGTATCGTCCGTGACGGCGGCGCCGAGCACATCCGATTCATCCAGCGTCAGGGAGAGTTTCGACCACAGTGCATTCAGCAGGGCGGCTGGCGAAAGCGATGAATCCGCCGGAAGCGGCAGCGTACAGTACGATAGCCGCTTGCCGTTGGGCACATAGCCTGCAGCAGAATCCGTCAGCAGGGAAGTGAAGTCGGCGCGTGACGCAATGCCGCTGGGCAGGTCGCAGGTGCCGTGAAGGCTGGAAGTCAGGACGGAAAGCGGCGTGTCGCCGAGCGAGAAAATGACGCGCTCCAGCAGGGGAACATAGCTCGTGAGCGTGCAAGTGACGGCAGCAATGAAGCAGACGGGATCGATGCCGGCTTCGGCGATGCGCGTCAAGGCATCCGGCACCAATGAGAGCGTGACGGATTGATGACCATTGGCGAGCACGGTGCATTCCGGCGCCATCAGGAGCAGTGAACGGATGTCGGGCATGATTGCCGCGGCGGATTCGGTGGTTCCGGCGGACATCGCATCAAGCAACCCATATACCAGCTGCTGCACATTTTGCCCGTCAAAGGAGAGCTGACGCACCTCGCAGGTCAGGCCGCTGCCGTCCTCGAGCGGAAAGTACAGCACGGCAGCGCTTGTCAGCGGAGTTCGCGCCGAAATGCCGCCAGCGCCGGTTCGCTGCGCAGTCAACTGTGACCATAGGCTGGCAATGTCTTTTCCTGCAGCGGAGGAAAGAACGCCCGGCGGAAGCAGATTTTGAATGTCCATGGCAATGGGATATCCGGCAACGAGGATGTTGACATACTGTACCTCAGGCAGGGCACAGAGTGTTGTCGCAATGGACAGACAGACGGTGTACAGCGTCTCCAATTCCAGCGACAGGACGGACGAGGACAGATTCACTGTGCAGACCTGATTGGCGGTTGTGATGGCGTGCTCGGCGGCAAGTGCAATGGAACCGTATGAGGACAGGGCAATTGTTTCGTTATCGCTTTCTGCTGAAAGCAGGAGATTCAGCACAGCTTCCTCCGGATGTTCTGTCCGGCTCAGATCAATCGTCTCATAACGGCAAAGGAGCGTTTTGCCCAGTGCATCCGGCAGATACAGGGCAACGCGCTGCGATGTTGTCATGCCGGAAAAGTCAGCTGGGGCATCGTAGGGATTGCTCGGCGGCGGCAGCGTTTCGGATGTTGTCAGCGATGATCTTTGCGTGCAGGAGGTCAGCACGAGCAGCAGTGCAAGCAGCATCGCGCAGAGCTGCGTCCGACGGAAATAAGTGCGTGTCATGTCGTTCCCTCCACAAGAGCGAGCAGCTGAGAAAGCGGAATCTGCCAGATGCCGTTTTGCCGATCGAGATGCACAACCCTGCCGGAAATCGTTTGATCCATGCCGTTCTTTGTCGTCAGCCCACTGAGGGTGAATGCGGCTTGCGAACCGAATATGCTGCCGCAGGAGAAGGAAAACGACACGAGTGCGGCGGATGCGCGAAGTTCATCGGCAAATTCATCGGAGGACGGCTTATCTTTGCCGGTATCAGGGTCTTCTTCGGCAACATAGCGGTACAGCCGCGCGTAGTCCTGTGATTTCAGCAGCGTCAGGATGACGTTCAGCGTGTTCGCAGGCGTCAGCAGCAGCGATTCGTCGCGCACGAGCGGGTCGGCAAGCGACGAGTCGCTGCTGTCCAGCGTGTAATAGCTTTGCCGCAGACGGATGGAGTCGGTCACATCGCCATTTGGTTCGACAAGGATGACGACCTGCTGCACGGTCGTGTTTTCAGTGATGGTCGCGGCAATGCTCTGCATGGCGAGTTGACGCCGGAGCGGGATTTCTGTCCGCCAGGATGCATCGCTTTGCCAATTGTCCGGCTCATCGCTCAGGCGGTTCATGATTTGACTGGAGAGCGTGACGAACAGCATGTCGTCCTGCCGGACGGTGGATACGATGTGCGTGCCGCTCGGAAATAGCGCTGTCAGGTTTGCATTGGTCAGACTTGGTCCGGAGAGAAGCGCTTTCAGCAGTGCTGTTTCGTATGATTCATTCGGCAATCGACTGACGGTGCGCTCCTCGGCAGCAAGAAGCGGTTCATCCAGGAAGCGAAACCAGAGGACGGAATGCTGCTCGATGTCGGCAGTGCTGCTTTCAGGTTCAGGCACGTCATCCTCCTGCGGTGCGCTCGTTACGGATAGGGACGCAAGCGGCTCAGACGTGCAGCCGGTCAGCAACAGCAAAATCAGCATCAGCGCAAGGAAACGGAGTTTCTTCATGCCTGCTCGCCTCCTTTTCCAGACAGCGGCAGATGCACGGTGAAGGTGGAGCCATGCCCGACCGATGAGGATACTTCGACCGTGCCGCCGTGCAGCGTGACCATCTGCCGGACGATGGACAGCCCGAGACCGGTGCCGCCGGTTTCGCGAGAACGTGCCTTGTCCACGCGGTAGAAACGCTCGAAAATGTGTTTCTGATCCTCGGACGGAATGCCGATGCCGTCATCCTGCACGGTAAAAACCGCCTGTGCGCCGTCTCTGCGCAGCGTGACAGCAATGTGACCGCCTTCGGGGGTGTACTTGACGGCGTTGTCGGTCAGATTGTAGAACACCTGCGCCAGCTTGCTGCGGTCGCCGAGCAGGTCAATGTCCGGTGCGATATCAGCCGTCAGCACCTGCGACTTCTGTTCGGCGTTTGTGCGCAAAGTGTGGACGGTTTCTTCCGCCAGCGCGGACAGGTCAAAGCGCTCTGTATGAAGCGGCTTGCCCTGACTGTCCTCGCGCGTGAGTGTCAGCAGGTCGGTGATGATGGTGTTCAGCCGGTCGATTTCGTGGTTGATGTCCTGCATGAACTCCGCACGAAGCTCATCCGGCATGTCCGGCTGGTAAATCATGCTTTCCAGCAGCACCTTCATGGTTGCGAGCGGTGTTTTCAGCTCGTGCGAGGCATCGGAAACAAATTGGCTGCGGCTGGCATCGAGGTGCTCAAGCTGCTCTGCCATGACATTGTAGCTGTCTGCCAGTTCGCGGAGCTCGCCCGACGTGCGGACGCTGACACGTGCACTCAAATCGCCACGCCCCATGCGCCGGATGGTCGCTGTCAGTGCTTTGATGGGCCGCGTCAGCCTGCCGGACAGCACAAGCGCCGCCGCCATTGCGCATGCTGCTGTCACGATGAAAATCGCAAGCAGTTGATGGGTGATGGTTTCAAGCGCCGCTTGCAGTTCATCTACGGGCAGCGACAGCACGAGCGCTCCCAGCCGATTTCCGTCCGACACCATGACGGCTGCGGCAACCGCGATGTAAGAATCCTCCGTGCGGTGGAGGCCGAACGCGGAGCTTTCGCCGTGCACCAGCACCGCAACCGTCTCCGGCAGACTCAGCCGCTGACCGCTCTTTTCGCCGAACGTGTCCAGTTGCACCTTGCCGTCTGCATCGACCGCGAGCAGACGGCCGCCAAGCTCACCAGATTGCGTCCGAAGCAGCTCGGACAGACTTTCCGTCTGTGCCGAAGCAAAAAAAGGCGCAACCGACGAAGCCAGCTGCTCAAGCGAGCGGGTGGCCTGACGGGTGCGCTGTTCATACAGGGTGTTGCTGACAAGCTGAATCATGATGGAGGCCATTACGGCGAACGATGCGCCGATGACGAGCAGAAACGTCAGCATCAGCTTCCAGCGGAGCGATGATGCGCTGCGGCGAAGCGATGCGAATAAATGTCGGTCAGTCCTTGTCGGTGAAATAGTAACCCACCTTCCATTTCGTGAAGATGAATTCCGGCTCATCCGGATTGCGTTCGATTTTCTCGCGAAGGCGGCGGATATGTACGTCGACGGTGCGCGCATCGCCTGTATAATCATCCTGCTTCCAAACGGCGTCGAGCATTTCCCGACGGGAGAACGGACGTCCGCGGTTCGTGATGAAGAGCTGCAGCAGATCAAACTCCTTGGCAGTCAGCCGAAGCTCATTGCCGCCTAAGGTGACGGTGCGCTTGAGCAGGTTGACCTCCATGTCATGCACGCGGATGATTTTCTGCGCCTGCACCGGCTGATTGCCGGTGCGACGGAGCACCGAGCGGATGCGTGCGCGAACCTCCAGAATGTTGAACGGCTTTGTCATGTAGTCATCTGCGCCGTACTCCAGGCCGAGAATTTTGTCCATGTCTTCGCCTTTGGCAGTCAACATGATAATCGGCACGTTCGAGCTTTCACGGATGCGCTGGCAGACGCTCAGCCCATCAATCTTCGGCAGCATTACGTCCAGCAGCACCAAATCATAGCTGCCTTCGCGGAAACGGTCGAGTGCATCCTGTCCGTCCAGAGCGGTATCGGTTTCGTAGCCGTCCTGTTCGAGCGTGTACTTCAGCCCCTTGAGCATCAGCGGTTCGTCGTCAACCAGCAAAATTCGCTTTCCCATCCCGGTTCACCTCAATCGCATTTGCCGGATTACGGCTGATTTCATTTTACCGGAAAATATGAAAAAAATCAAGTCAATCCGTCATCAAAGTGTTATAATTGTTTCACGAAAAAGCCGCGAAATTTTTGCAACATGCTCATGACGCTGATTAGAAAAGGTGCTTTGCCTTCTGCCTCTCATGCTGCAGTATTCCGCAGCCATTGCTTCGTTCGGCTGCAAACGGGTGAGTCGGGGCTTTGCCCCAAACCCTACAAGGGTCTTCGACCCTTGACCCGTTTCGCGATTAAGTGGGTGACGTCTTCATACAGGTTCCGCGTGCTGCGATTCCCTGCAAGGGGCAGGAAAAGGGACGAAGTCCCCCTTGACCCGTTTCGCGACAGAGTACACACATTTGCATACAGGTTCCGCGTGCTGCGATTCCCTGCAAGGGGCAGGAAAAGGGACGGAGTCCCTCCCTTGCACATCCGCCCAAAACATGATATGATAAAGGGTGAAAATCTTCGTGAATTACGCTGAAGGGAGTGACGCGAAGGAATGAAGCCTATTCGTGTGCTGGTTGTCGGCATGACTGCAACCGATGGCGGCATTGAACATTTTCTGATGGCTTACTGCAAGCGGATGAGCATGCAGAATATCCGGTTTGATTTTCTCTGCCGTGATCAGACCATTGCCTGTCAGGCAGAGGCCGAGAAAATCGGCAAGGTTTACAGCGTGACGCGGCGGAATGTCAATGCGAAGCGCTATTATCGGGAAATCAATGATTTTTTTGCGGCACATGGCAAGGAATATGATGTTATCTGGGATAATGAGTATGTGTTTGATGACATCACGCCGTTGCAGAAGGCGGCAGAAATCGGCATTCCTGTCCGTATTGCGCATTGCCATAATCCGCAGAACGGCGACCGCTCTGCCGTCGGGCGCGCGCAGGGGCTGCTGCACCGGATCAATCATCATGTGCTCAGCCGCTATGCAACTGTCCTGTGGGCAAGCTCAGAGGAGTGTGCGCGCTGGGCATGTCCGGCGCTTGATTTGCCGTGGGCGGTCATCCCGAACGCCATTGACGTGCGGAAATTCCGCTTTTCGCAGCAGATTCGGCGCGAGGTGCGCGAGGAGTACGATTTGACAGACTGCCTCGTCGTCGGCTATGTCGGTCGGCTGGAATATCAGAAGAATCTGCCGTTCCTGCTCGACTCGTTTCGGCATCTGCATGAGCGTGAGCCGAAGACGCGGCTTGTCATGGTGGGCGACGGCGCGGAGCTGACAGAACTGGAGGCAAAGGCGGTTACGCTGGGGATCGAGAACGCAGTGCTCTTCCTTGGCATGCGCGAGGATGTTGATCGGCTGCTGCAGGCGTTTGACCTCTTTGCAATGCCGTCGCACTTCGAGGGCTTCGGTATGACGGTCATGGAGGCGCAGGCGGCTGGTCTGCCGTGTCTGCTGTCGACGAACGTTCCGCCGGCAACGAAGCTGACAAAGCGCGTCAAGTTCCTCAAAGCGGAGGATCCTGCCATCTGGGCGGAGGAAATGCTGAATATGCTTGAGAGCCGCACGCCGCGGCGCGATGAATCTGAAGCATTGGCAGATGCAGGCTGTGACATTGCGCAGTCATCCGCGCGAGTAGCGGAGCGTTTTCGTCTGCTGACAGACAATCGCCGTTATCGCCGCCGGTTCCTGATGACGACAAAGCCGCCCGTACAAGAAGTTCCGGCTGCCGGCAAGGTTCGCGGCGATGTGGAGAAGATTGCGCGCGAAATGTGCTACGCGGTGCTGCCGATGAAGGCGGAGGAGAATGGACGCGGCCTTCCGCAGCGCTTCCGCACGCAGATGCAGGTGCTGGGCGATTGGCTGCGTGCGCTTCGCTGGCTGCATAAGGGCGACCTGCTTGTGATACAATATCCGTATCTGCCGGCGCGGCACCACCGTCTTGCACGCTTTGCGCTGCATATGCTGCGCTGGAAGGGCATTACAACGGCGGCAATGGTGCATGACCTGCCGTCGCTGCAGCGATTGGACGACATGAATGCAAGGGCTTGCGACCAGCTGATTCTGCCGGGCTTTGACGCGCTGATTGTGCCGAGCGAGCGGATGAAATCGTATCTGCGTGCACAGGGGCTGACGATGCCGATGCACGTGATGGATTGCTTCGATTACGTGACGGACGGTCCGCTGCCTGTGCGCAAGAAGAGCCGCAAGCTGTGCATTGCCGGCAACCTGTCTGCGGAGAAGAGCGGCTATTTGAAGGGTATCGGCAAAATTCCGATGGAGTGGCAGCTTTACGGCACAAGTTGGTCTGGCAAAAGCTCGAGCCGACTTGTCTATCATGGCGCAATCGATGCAAATGCCGCCCCTAATGAAATGGATGGGTCATACGGCATTGTCTGGGACGGCAGCGAAATCGACCGCGTGAACGGTGCCGCCGGCGCGTATCAGTTGCTCAGCAATCCGCGCAGTCTCAGCGCGTACCTTGCGGCAGGCATGCCGGTCATGATCTGGCGCAACGCTGCTGCTGCGCAGTTTGTGCGTCAGCACGAGGTCGGCTTGCTGGTGGACAGCTTGCGCGAGATTCCGGAACGAGTGCGCTCGCTGACCGAAGCGGATTACGCTCATCTGGCGGAAAACGCGCGCATCGTGGGCATGCAGCTCCGCAAGGGCGAAAACACGCGTCAGGCGCTGTTGTTTTTGGAGAAGCTGGAAAAGCAGGCATGAACGAAAAACGTTTCGCAAGCATGGCAAATTCGGATAAATCAGTTATAAAAAAGGACAAAACCGCTTGATTTTTTACGAAAAATAGGCTATACTAAACAGGAACGAAACCGGTTTAGCAAAAACAGCCAAGGCGAGGGGAGGCTGATGCAGTGGCTGTAACAATCAAGGACGTTTCTGCTAAGTGCGGTCTGTCGATTTCGACAGTCAGCAAGGCATTCAACAATTACGCGGATATCAGCGCGGAGACGCGTGAACTGGTGCAGCGCACCGCACGTGAAATCGGCTATTATCCCAATGCGATCGCGCGTACGCTCAAGACGAACCGCTCCTATAACCTCGGCGTGCTCTTCCAGGAGGAGAGTGGCACAGGTCTGACCCATAGCTTCTTTGCCTCCGTGCTGGATTCGTTTAAGTCGGAAGGCGAGCGGCGCGGCTATGATATCACGTTCATCAACCACCATATCGGCTGGACGGGCATGACGTATCTGGAGCATTGCCGCTACCGGAATCTCGACGGCGTGTGCGTTGTCTGCGCGAATTTCTATGCGCCGGAGGTCATTGAGCTCGTGGATAGCGACATCCCTGCCGTGACCATCGACCATAGCTTCAATAACCGCTCATGTGTCCTTTCCGACAACATCAACGGCGTAAAGATGCTTGTCGCGAATGCCGTCTCAAAGGGACATCGACGCATTGCCTATGTGCACGGCAAGCGCTCGTCCGTTACGGAAAACCGCGTCACCGGCTTCTATCGCGCGATGCAGGAGCACAACATCGAGGTCGACCCTGATTACGTCGTCGAAAGTGTGTACGACAATCCGGCGGCAGGCATGCAGGCGGTTTTGAACCTCATGCACCTGCAAAAGCCGCCGACATGCATCCTGATGCCGGATGACCAGTCCTCACTCGGCGCACTGCAGGCGGCGAAAATGCTTGGGTTGCGTGTGCCGGATGATCTGTCCATCGCAGGCTATGACGGGATCCGCTTGACGCAGCTGCTTCAGCCTCGGCTGACGACGATTGAGCAGGACACGAAGCGCATCGGCGCACAGGCTGCAGAATTCCTGATTGACCGCATCGAAAATCCGCGTACTGCCGGCAGCGAAACGGCTGTCATTCCGGTCAAGCTGCTCGAGGGCGAGTCGCTTGGCGTGTGCAAGGAAAAATAAAACGGCTGTGAAGGGCGAAATGTCCTTCACAGCTTTTTTGATGGCGAAAGATGGGTAGGCTTGTTGCTTTTCTTTTACCGATTCACGACATTAACCGGCGTGCCGTTCAGGAACTGCCGGACATTGTCGACCGCCGTGTCCATCAGCCGCTGACGTGCCTCGTGGCTTGCCCACGCGATGTGCGGCGTGATGAGCATGTTGTCCAGACCGAGCAGCGGATTGTCCGCGCGAATCGGTTCGGTGGATACAACGTCCGATGCGGCAGCATACACCTTGCCGGATACAAGCGCCTCGCGCAGGTCAGCCTCGTTAATCAGTCCGCCGCGTGCCGTGTTGAGCAGGATGACACCGTCCTTCATCTTCGCGATGGCAGCCTTGTCAATCATGCCGGCATTTTCCGCTGTCAGCGGGCAATGGAGCGAAACAATGTCGCTGCGCGCATACAGCTCATCGAGCGTGACGGCACCTTCGCCGGAACCGTGACGGCTGTAGTAGATGACATTCATGCCGAATGCGCGCGCGAGCTTCGCGGTTGCCTGTCCAATTCGGCCATAGCCGATGATGCCGAACGTCTTGCCCGCAAGTTCCATCAACGGATAATCCCAGAACGCGAAATCGCGGCAGGCTGACCAGCGCCCTTGCTGCACGGCATCGTTATGATGACCGATGCGGTGGCAGATTTCGAGCAGTTGCGCCATGACAAACTGCGCGACTGCCTGCGTGCCATAGGTGGGGACGTTCGTGAGGAGGATGCCCTTTTCCTTGGCGGCGGCGCCGTCGACCACATTATAGCCGGTCGCCAGTACACCGATATAGCGCAGATTCGGGCATGCATCCATCGTTTGACGGGTGATGGGCGTCTTGTTCGTCAGGATGACGGGCGCGTCACCGATGCGGGGAAGGATATCCTCTGCGGCGGTATAGTCATAGACAGTCAGCTCGCCCAGTGCACCCAAGGCATCCCAACTTAGGTCGCCGGGATTTTCCACGGCACCGTCCAGCACAACGATTTTCATGATGAAAAACCTCCTCATCGGGTTGATTGATTGCATTATAGCGGAATGCGCCCCAAAATGCAAGCTTCTGACAGCGAAACACGTGAGAGGCTTCGTCTGATTTCTGTCCGAACTCCTTCGCGGTACACATTTCCTTCGTAGATTTGTTTTGTGCCGAAGGAATCAAATGATCAAACGAAGCCTGCGACCGAAAAACTGCTTGCTGATTGGGATAATGCCGAAACCTAAAAATCCCCTGTCCGTCGCACAACAGACAGGGGAACATGATGCAAACTCTACTTGAGAAGCTGACGCTTTTCACCCGAACAGGTGAATTACGCTTCCTCGTGGGTCTTCGGCAGCGCACGCACAACATAGCCGCTGCGCAGGCAACGGGTGCAGACGTTCATACGCTTGGAAGAACCGTTGACCACCACGCGAACGCTCTGCACATTGGGCGCCCAGGTACGGTGGGTCTTACGGTTGGAGTGGCTGACATTGTTGCCGTTCAGCGTACCCTTTTCGCAGATCTCGCAAAACTTACCCATGGAAATCCACCTCCTTGTTGGAGTATGCACACATCAAGCTTGTCCAGTATAACATATCCTGCAAGGAAAAGCAAGTGTTTCCGAGAAAAAATCGTGTCAGGCGAAATTAAAGATCTGCTGCAATGTCGATGTTGACGCCCTTGAGCAGCACGGCAGCACCCTGCTTCGCTTCGCTGCTGTCCGCATGTGCCAGCAACCACTTGTTGCGTGCCCACAGCGTACGGTCGAGCTTGTTCGCGCCGTCAGCCGGACGGAAGTCAGTGTTCGTCTTGTCAGGCAGCGCGACCAGCACGCGGAAGCCCTTCGCAGCATCCGTGTGGCAGGGTGCGTAGTGCAGCGTCGTTGCATAGACCTCGACCATCACGCCGGCAGGCACGCGGAACGCCTTGACTTTCGCGGTGTCCAGCTCGCCGTCCTCCAGATCGGAGAGCGTCGCCAGCAGCAGGATAAAGTCCTCCGTGCCGAGGTTGAATTCGCTGTCGCGGTGATATTCCAGGCAGTTCAGCTTCGTGTTGTGGCCGTTGCAATAGCCCAGCTGGAACGGCATGCCGCCGAAGAGACCTGTGCCGATGGCTTCGGCGTTGGGGGCTGCATGAATCGCTTCATCGCGCGGGACATAAACGGTGCCGGCAGGGCAGGGCGTTTCGGCAAGCGCCTTGAGCAGCCCGTCCACAGGATAGCCTTCAACCACACGGCCGTAGGGCTTGAATGCAGCGTCAAATACAGACAGAATTTCCATTGGAATTGCCTCCTCTTATTTTGCATCGATTCCGATGCGAACATCATTCTTATTCGATGGACAGCGCCGGATTCCTGCCGCGTCAGCGAATAATCCCGTCTTCGATTTCAGGCTTCTCATACCAGCGCTTCGTCATCATGTCCTTATAGCGCGGCTGAATATTGTACTCAAACCAGACATCGCGCTGACCGTTCATGGTGGTTTCTTCGCGTACGGCGAATGAATAATTGTGCTCATCTCGCAGCTGCTCCATGTCGGCGGAAATTGCCAGCGCCAGCGCATGCAGCACACGTTCATCCGCGATGGGGTCAAAGCCGCGCTCCTCGAAAATAAAACGACAAACAGTGTTCATCGGACGAAAGAGCACGATGCGCACCTCATTCCGGCGGATGATGACGCGGTCAACACAGCAGCGGCTTGCCGTCCGCAAGACGGGATAGAGCGATTGATACACGTCCGTCGTGCGGACACGCTCGACAAGCAAACGTTCCGCTTTCTGCTTATTCCGGTGGTGCAGTAGAAGAAAGAGCAGAAGAAGCAGAATGAGGGCGCCAATCGCGGCAATCATCAACAAACGCATGCGCTTCGCTCCTCTCCACTATAAAACCGTTCAGCTGTTTCCATTATTGTAGCAAATACAACGCAGTATGTCAACGGTATAAAAAGCAGCTGCCTCCCGCTTAGGGGAGACAGCCGCTGATGATCACAGTGAATCAGTCGTCCAGGACGCTCTTGTCAATTTGAGCATTTGCATCGGAAACCCACTGGGCGATGGTTTCGGTCTGCACAGTTTCCTGCTTGGTGCTCAGGACATCAGGCTCGATGATATCGCGGACAGTGTCGAGATTAACCGCGCCTTCTTCGACGTCACCGACGTACTTGATGATGTAGTAGCCGTAGCTGCCCTCAATCCTGGTCGTGTGGTCGCCGACTTTTTCGAGCAGCATGGCAGCGTCGACAAACGCGGAGTCAAAGGAAGAGAAGCCTTCGCAGATCTGATAGCCGGTCTCGGCGTATTCAGAGCCTTCCGCCATGCCGGGGTCATCGTTATGCGCTGCAGCCAGTGTATCCCAATCCTCGCCGTTATCCAACGCAGTGAGCACTTCGTCCGCTTCGTCCACGATGTTTGCCCATTCCAGCGCCTCGGCAACAGTGAGCTGCTGCTGGAGGTACGCCACCTTGGCATTCGCCTCGGCGACAGCAATCACGGCTGCGGAAGTGGCTTCATCAAGTTCTTCGGTGAAGCTTGTGGTCGTGCTTGCGATTTCAAACGTGGTGGTGGGTGTATCGGATGTGACATTCACAGCGACAGTCACCTGCGCGACAAGGTTCTCCGCATCTTCTACGTTGAGATCGTTCAAAGCAGTCGTAGCCGTGGTCTGCTCGCTCTGCGCGGTCGTGAGGGCGGACTGAATCTCGCTGACCAGGTCGGTGTCCTCTTCGTTGAACTGGATGAGAATCTGCTTGACATAGCGGTAGCCTGCCGGACGATAGTAGATGGTATCGCCGTTCAGCACCGCTTCGCCGTATGCATCGAGATCGCTCTCATAGCTCGTCTTGGCTTCTTCAACCCTGCTGTTGAATTCCGCCGTGATTTCCTCTTCCGTTACCGTGACGTCCTTGATGGTGTATTCCTCTGCCTTTTCCATCAGCAGGGATTCGAGCAGGCTTTCGCGGATGGATTCCTCGGTGTAGCCGTATTCCGTCAGCTTCGCCTCAATTTCTTCCAACTGCGTTTCGGTGGACAGGCTGAAGTTGGTTGCGGCGCTCTCACGCAGCGTTTCCAGCTCGGACTGCACATCCTCATCGAGCTGCGCGTTCTCTTCGTCAGTCAGTTCATCAAGACCGAGCTCTTTTGCCTTGGCAATCAGCACGGAACGTTCCACCAGGCCATCAATCACGCTGTCGGTGATGCTGGAAATCGTTTCTTCATCGGTCGAATCGAACGTGAGACCATACAGGGAGTAAATATATTCATACTGCTGAATGGTATAATCGATATTCGCCTGTACCTGAGCCTTGGTATACGTGTCATCGCCGACGCGGATGACCACACGGGCTTCATCAACAGCCTCGTCTTTGACAATCAGCGAGCAGCCGCTGAGCAGCATCGTCAGAACCAGCATCAGCGCCAGCAACGTCTTTTTCTGCATAAACATACTCTCCATTCCACCATTTTCATTCCGGGGATACTTCGTTCATTATACCCCAACATGGCACGATTGACAAGCATGTTTCCGTGCTTTCCTGTTAATTTTTTTTGAATTTCGTCAGGAAGGCAATGAAAAGTCTGCCCATGCTTCAACAATTTCCCATGCGGACTGTAAAGCTGGACGAAAAATTCAGCGAAAGGATGCACAAGCGGTATAAAATCTGATAAAATAAAATGTATTCGTTCTTGAGGAGGCATCCATGAAGGAATTGAAGCTGGCGTGGCGGTACGTTCGCCGTCACTGGTGGCAGTACATTCTGGGAATTCTGGCACTTTTCGTGGTCGATGCGGTCAACGTGTATGTGCCGCAGTTCACCGGCGAAATCACCAATGGGCTTGACCAACACACGCTCGGCATGGACGGCGTGATGGCGCTGGTATGGAAAATTGTGCTCATCGGCGTGATTATCGCAATCGGGCGCTTCTGCTGGCGTATCTTCCTTTTCGGCGCAGCGCGTTCCATCGAGAAGGAGGTTCGCAGCGACCTGTTTTCGCACCTGTCGACGCTGTCTGCACGCTATTATAATGAACACAAGACAGGCGACCTGATGGCGCATTTCACCAACGACCTGCAGGCTGTGCGTGCACTGCTGGGCATGACGGTCATCAGCGCGTTTGACGCGACGGTCATGATGGTGCTTGTGCTCTGGCAGATGATGACGTATGTCAGCCCGAAACTGACGCTTGTGGCGGTCATTCCGCTGATTCTGATTATCTTCGGCGATTATTTTTACGGCAAGCTGATGCATAAGCGCTTCATTGCCAAGCAGGAGGCGTTCTCGACGCTGACCGATCAGGTGCAGGAGACGGTTTCCGGCATCCGTGTCATCAAGGCGTTCGTGCAGGAACGCAAGGAACTATACGCATTCGCCAAGACAGTCGCTTTCACGCGCGAGAAAAACCTCGGCGTGGTGCGGTTGCAGGCACTCGTTATGCCGCTGCTGGATCTTGTCGTGGGTCTGTCGAGCCTGCTGACGCTCGTCTACGGCGGCTATCTGGCGATTTACGGCGAAATCAATGTCGGACAGTTCATCACGTTCAATTCGTACGTGACGATGCTCGTCTGGCCGATGATGGCAGTGGGTGAGTGCATTACGAGTGTCAGTCAGGGACTGGCGAGTCTGCGCCGCCTCTGCGGCATTTTCGACGCGAAGCCCGACATTGTCGACAGCGATCGGACGGACAGCAGCCTGACCTCGCTGCACGGTGACATCGCCATCCATCACCTGACCTTCGCCTATCCCGACCAGCCGGAAACAACTGTGCTTGATGATGTTTCCGTGACGGTCAAGGCAGGAGAAACGCTGGCTGTCCTCGGGCGGACAGGCTCCGGCAAGAGCACTCTGCCGAGCCTGCTCATGCGTCTGTATGATGTGCCGGACGGCATGATTACGATTGACGGGCATCTGCTCAAAGAGATTCCGCTGAAGGTGCTGCGCAGGAACATCGCCTGTGTGCCGCAGGACAGCTTCCTCTTCTCGGACACGCTGCAGAACAACATCGCGTTCGGCTCGGAGGACAAGTCCCTCGAAGCGGTTGAACAGGCGGCAAAGGATGCCTGCATTCACGATAACATCATCGAATTCCCCGATGCGTATCAGACGATTGTCGGCGAACGCGGCGTGACACTTTCCGGCGGTCAGAAACAGCGCTCGTCCATTGCCCGTGCGCTGATGAAGGATGCACCGATTCTGCTGCTTGATGATGCGCTGTCTGCCGTCGATACGGACACGGAGCGGCAGATTCTCAACAACCTGCGCCGCCTTCGCGAGGGACGCACGACGATCATCGTTGCGCACCGTATTTCCACCATTCAGGATGCCGACCACATTCTTGTCCTCGATGACGGCAAGGTGGAGGAATACGGCACGCATGAGGAACTCATCAACAACGGCGGGCTGTATCAGAGCCTGTACCGCAAGCAGCAGCTTGAGGAGCAGCTCAAGGAGAAGGGAGGCGCCGACAGTGCAGACGAACAATAAGAAGGAAGCAAACGACCTGCAATATAAGGGAAACGCCTTTCTGCGCCTGATGAAGTACCTGAAGCCGTACAAGAAGACGGTTGCACTCTGTTGCGTGCTGGTGCTTTTCCTGACGGCGTTTGACGTGCTGCGGCCGCGCATCATCGGCGATGCCATCGACCTGTACATCACGCAGGACAGCGCGCAGGAGCTTGCACCGGATGTTCGCTTTCAGGGCATTTTGAAGGCGGCCGGACTGTATATCCTGATTCTCGTGCTGCAGTTCCTGTGCAACCGCGTCCAGTACATGAAGATTCAGGAAACCGGACAGAACATCGTCAGCACGCTGCGCAATGAGGTGATGGCGCATGTCGAAAGCCTGTCTATGCGCTTTTTTGACCTGACGCCGGTCGGCAAGATTGTCACGCGCATCACCAACGACACCGAGGCGGTCAATGACCTGTACGCCAACACGATTGTCCGCCTGTTCCGCAACGTCGTCAAAATCATTGCGCTGATTTCCATTATGGTCGTGATGAACCCGCGCATGGCGATGCTCTCGCTCGTGATGGTGCCGGTTGTTGCGGCGCTGACGGTCGTGTTCCGTAAGCTGAGCCGCAAGGCGTATCAGACGGTCAGGACGCGTCTGACGACACTGAACACCTTCTTGAGCGAGCACCTTTCCGGCATGCGTGTCATCCAGATTTTCGCGCGCGAGAAGGAAAAATGCGATGAATTCGAGCAAAAGAACGAATCGCTCTACCGTGCCGGTCTGCGTGAAATGATGGTGTTTGCCATCTTCCGCCCGAGCATCTATTTCTCCTCGATTATCGCGACGGCGATTATCTTGGGCGGCGGCAGTTCACTCGTGCTGAATGGCGTCATCTCCATCGGCATGCTCTACACGTTCACCGATTACATTTCGCAGCTGTTCACGCCGATTCAGGAACTGGCGGAGCAGTTTTCGACCCTGCAGAGCGCCATCGCCTCGGCAGAGAAGATTTTCACGCTCCTGGATGTCAAACCTATTGTAAACGACAGCCCCGATGCAAAAAAGCTGCCTGCTGTCAAAGGCAGAATCGAGTTCGACCACGTCTGGTTTGCGTATGACGGTGTGAACTGGGTGCTGCGTGACGTATCCTTCACCATCGAGCCCGGACAGAAGGTGGCGTTTGTCGGCGCGACGGGTGCAGGCAAATCTTCTATATTAAATCTTATCGGGCGATATTACGATGTGCAGAAGGGCAGCATCCGCGTTGACGGCGTTGATGTCCGCGATCTGACGCGTGAGCAACTGCGTTCCGCCATCGGGCAGGTGCAGCAGGATGTGTTCATCTTCACCGGCACCATCGCCAGCAATATCCGGCTGCGCGATGAGAATATCACGGACGAGCAGGTGCGTCAGGCGGCGGAGTACACGAACGCGTCGCACTTCATCAACCGTCTGCCGGACGGCTATGACGAACACGTTACTGAGCGCGGCGCAACCTTCTCATCCGGCCAGCGGCAGTTGTTGTCGTTCGCGCGGACGCTTGCACATGACCCGACCATCCTGATTCTCGATGAAGCGACTGCAAATATCGACACCGAAACCGAACAGTGGATTCAGGAAGCGCTTGAGCGCCTGATGGAGGGACGCACGTCCATCATCGTCGCGCACCGCCTGTCGACCATTCAGCATGCCGACCGCATCATCGTCATGCACCATGGAAAAATCCGCGAATCGGGCACGCATCAGGAACTGCTGGCGATGGACGGCATCTACCGCAAGCTCTATGAGCTGCAATTGTCGTAATTTTCCGCGCAAATGCCCGTGAAAAGCGAAAAAAGCAGTTGAAAAACAGAGCGCGATGTGTTATAATCTACAAGACTACGCACCTTTGCCATGCGACCTTGTTCTGCGGAGCGGTTCCGCAGTGGGCATCGCGAAAAGGCAAAGGGTGGTGAAAAACAAGGAGGATTATCACTATGGCAGTCATTTCCATGAAGCAGCTCCTCGAAGCCGGCGTTCACTTCGGTCATCAGACCCGCCGCTGGAACCCGAAGATGGCTCAGTACATCTTCACGGAGCGTAACGGAATCTACATCATCGACCTGCAGAAGACCGTCCGCAAGATTGACGAAGCGTACGCTTTCGTCCGCGACATCGCGATGCAGGGCAAGACCGTGCTGTTTGTCGGCACGAAGAAGCAGGCGCAGGAGTCCATCGAGTCCGAGGCGAAGCGCTGCAACATGTACTATGTCAACAACCGCTGGCTGGGCGGCATGCTGACCAACTTCCGCACCATTCAGACCCGTATCCGCCGCCTGAATGACATCGACAAGATGGAAGCGAACGGTCAGTTCGAGCTCCTGCCCAAGAAGGAAGTTATCAAGCTCAAGGCCGAGCGTGAAAAGCTCGAACAGAACATCGGCGGCATCCGCGAGATGAAGAAGCTGCCGGGCGCGCTGTTCGTGGTTGACCCCCGCAAGGAGCACATCGCTGTGACCGAGGCTCGCATCCTGAACATCCCGATCGTCGGTATTGTTGATACCAACTGCGATCCGGACGAAATCGACTATGTCATCCCCGGCAATGACGATGCGATCCGCGCTGTGAAGCTGATCGCCGGCAAGATGGCTGATGCTGTGCTGGAAGGCAAGCAGGGCGAGCAGTCCGCTGAGGAAGCGCCCGCCGCCGAGAAGACGGAAGCCTAATCTCCCCGATTGTGCGAAAATAACATTATTAGGAGGGTGAAACCTATGGCGAATATTACCGCTGCTCTGGTCAAGGAGCTCCGTGAGCGTACCAACGCCGGTATGATGGACTGCAAGAAGGCACTTGTTCAGTCTGACGGCGACATGGACAAGGCCATCGACTGGCTGCGTGAAAAGGGACTTGCACAGGCTGCCAAGAAGGCCGGCCGTATCGCGGCTGAAGGCGCTGTTGTGGCGTATACCACGCCCTGCGGCTGCACCGCTGCGCTGGTCGAAGTCAACTGCGAGACCGACTTCGTTGCCAATACGGACAATTTCAAGAATTTTGCGAATGCCGTCGCGAAGCATGTCGCTATGGCGAATCCGGCTGACCTCGACGAACTGATGAAGCAGAAGTATGTCGACGACGAGTCCAAGACCATCGAGGACATGGTTTCCGACGCGACCGTTGCCATCGGCGAGAAGATCTCTGTCCGCCGCTTTGCCCGCTTCCAGAGCGAGGGCGTTGTTGCTACCTACATCCACATGGGCGGCAAGGTCGGTGTTCTGGTCGAAGTTGCGACCGATGAAGCCGGCAAGAATTCCGACCTCGTGAAGGAATTTGCGCATGACGTGTGCCTGCAGATCGCCGCTGCGAAGCCCGAGGCTGTGCGCCGCGAAGAAGTTGACGCCGAAAAGGTGGCGAAGGAAGCCGAAATCCAGCGCGCAAAGGCGCTCGAATCCGGCAAGCCCGAGAAGATCGTCGACCGCATCGTTGCCGGCCAGATCGAGAAGTACTACAAGGAAGTGTGCCTGCTTGACCAGCAGTTCGTCAAGGACGGCGACAAGACCATCACTTCTCTGATGAACGAGACCGCAAAGGCTGCCGGCACCACGCTGGATATCGTGCGCTATGCACGTTTCGAGCGCGGCGAAGGCATCGAAAAGCGCAAGGACGACCTGGCTGCGGAAATCGCGGCCATGAAGAAGGCGTAATAACTGCGTTACCCAAAGAGCCGAGGATTGAATCCCCGGCTCTTTTCGTGTAACAAACTGCATACGGCTTTACTGTGTTGCTTTACAAGCGAACGGAAATCCGTTATAATGAAGCTATCCATTTGAGCAAAGAGGAGGTGTGTGCTTCGATGAATGTTGACCAGCTTGCAGATTCCCTGCGCAGCGACCCGATGTTCATGCAGAATGTCGTCCGCTGGGATGAACTGCCTGCGCGTGTGGCTGCTTATGAGCCGTTTCCGCAGCAGATTGACCAGCGATTGAAGGATGTGCTGGAAAAACGCGGTATTCATCAGCTGTACCGCCATCAGGCGCATGCTGTCCGCGAGATTCTGAACGGGCATGATGTCGTTGTCGTGACGCCGACCGCGTCCGGCAAGACGATGTGCTATAATCTGCCGGTGCTGTCCGCCATATTGGAGAATGATGATGCGCGTGCGCTGTACCTGTTCCCGACAAAGGCACTTTCCGCCGACCAGGTCAGCGAGCTGTATGAGCTGATTGAGGCAATGGGTGTTGACATCAAGACGTACACGTATGATGGTGATACGCCCGGCGCGGCACGCAAGGCGGTTCGGCAGGCAGGGCATATCGTTGTGACGAACCCGGACATGCTCCACAGCGGCATCCTTCCGCACCACACCAAGTGGGTCAAGCTGTTCGAGAACCTGCGTTATATTGTCATTGACGAAATCCACATGTACCGCGGCATTTTCGGCTCGAACCTCGCTAACGTGCTTCGACGGCTGATGCGCATCTGCCAGTTCTACGGCAGCCATCCGCAGTTCATCCTGTGCAGCGCGACGATCGCGAATCCGCAGGAGCTGGCGCAGACGCTGACCGGGCGCAACATCACGCTGATTGACGACAACGGCGCCCCGATGGGAGTCCGTCACTTCGTATTCTATAATCCGCCGGTTGTGAACCGTCAGCTCGGCATCCGGAAGGGCGTTGTGCAGGAAACACGGCGCATTTCGGGGCTGTTGCTGCAAAACGGTATTCAGGCGATAACGTTCGCACGTTCACGACTGAATGTCGAGGTGCTGACGAGGTATCTGAAGGATATTGCGCATGACCCGATCGGCAGTGCAGGACGCGTGCGCGGGTACCGCGGCGGCTATCTGCCGACCGAACGGCGCGACATTGAGCAGGGGCTTCGTGCCGGACGCATCGATGCGGTTGTTTCTACGAATGCACTTGAGTTAGGCATCGACATCGGTGCGCTCGATGCATGCGTCCTCTGCGGCTATCCCGGCACCATCGCCAGCGCATGGCAGCAGGCAGGGCGAGCAGGACGCCGCAAGGGCACGTCCATCGTGTTTTATGTTGCCTCGTCTGCGCCCATCGATCAGTATATCGTGTCGCATCCGGATTATCTGATGAAGAAATCCCCTGAAAACGCGCTGCTGAATCCTGATAATCTGTATATCCTGCTCAATCATTTCAAGTGCGCCGCATTTGAATTGCCGTTTGAGGATGGTGAAGGGCTCGGCAACGCGCCGGGCGCTTCGGAGCTGCTGGCATATCTCGAGGATGCAGGCATTCTGCGGCATGTCGGCGGACGATACCACTGGTCGGCGGAGGATTTCCCGGCGAGCGAAATCTCACTGCGCAGTGCCCGCGCGGAGGAGAACTTCATCATCATCGACATTTCCGACCCGGCGCACCACCGCGTCATCGGCGAAATGGATCGCTACACCGTGCCGATGCTGCTGCACGAAAATGCGATTTATATGCACGAGGCGCAGCAGTATCAGGTTGAGAAGCTCGATTTTGAAGCGTGCAAGGCGTACATCCGCCGCGTGAATGTCGATTATTACACCGATGCGGACTTGAACCTCACCATCTCCCTGCTGGACAAGGAGAAGGAGGAGGAGAAAAACGGCATGATTGCCGTACTCGGCGAAATCCGCGTATCGACGCTCGTGACGATGTTCAAAAAAATCAAGTTCGATACGCACGAAACCATCGGCTTCGGTCATGTCCGCCTGCCTGAAACGGACATGCACACGACCGCCATGTGGTGGACACTGCCCGATGTGCTGTCCTCGCGCTATGCGAGCGACACACTTCAAAATGGCATGATGGGCATCGCGAATCTGTTGCGGATTGTCGCGCCGCTGTCGCTGATGTGTGCGCCGCAGGATGTTGCCGTGGTGTATCAGGTCAAGAGTCCGCTGACGGACAAGCCGACTATCCTGCTTTACGACCAGTGCCCCGGCGGCATCGGTCTGGCACAGAAGGCGTATGCCATGCGCGGATTGCTGCTGGAACAGGCACTGCAAATCGTCGAAGGCTGTCCATGCCTTTCCGGCTGTCCGAGCTGCGTCGGACCGGTCGGCGAGGTCGGAGAGGACGGCAAGGCAACAGCGATGGCACTGCTGAAGGAGCTGACAGCATGAATCTGCGTGACAAGCTCAACGCCATAGACCGTGCATCGAAGAAGCCGTCAAAACCTGCAAAGGTCTATACGGACTGCTGGCATGGGCGCGAAATGCGCAACCTCGATGAATTCCCCGGCGCGTTCTCGCTGCGCCCGGACATCCTCCGCCTCATGACGCAGGAAAATCTGCCGGAAGACCTTGACCCGCGCCGCATCCTGTATCTCGATACGGAAACGACCGGCTTGGCAGGGTCGGGCACCGTTGCATTCGAGGTCGGGCTCGGATGCCTGACCGATGCGGGCTTTCAGATTCATCAGCTCATCATGCGCGACTACCCGGAGGAGCAATTTCTGCTCCAATCCATTGCGGATACGCTGATGGGCTATGATGTCATCTGCACCTTTAATGGGCGCACGTTCGACCTTCCGCTGCTGCGCGGCCGTTTCCTGATGAACCGCATGAACCCTGCTTGCCTTGACAAGCCGCACATTGATTTGCTTCATATCGCGCGGCGCGTATTCAAGCTCCGACTGCAGCGCTGCAACCTTGGCACGCTCGAGGAGGCTGTGCTGGGCATTCCGCGCTTCGATGACCTGCCCGGCGCGCTCGTGCCGCAACGATACTTCGATTATCTGCAGACGGGTGACTTTGACCTGCTGACCGATGTGCTTGAGCACAACGCGCAGGACGTTGCAAGCCTCTGCGTGCTGCTTAACACCATGACGGAGATGTATGCGTCGCCTGAACAGGTGCATCATGACGAGGATGTGTACTCGATGGGCGTCGCGCTTGAACGCTTCGACCATGTCGAGGAGGCACGCAAGTGCTATGCGCTCTCCGGCGGCTCGATGCATGCACAGGGTCAGCTGCGTCTGGCACAGAGTTACCGCAGACGCGGCGAAATGCAGGAGGCAGTGAAAATCTGGCAGCAGATGATCAGCAGCCATGAGGGCGGCATTACACCGTATGTCGAACTGGCAAAGTATTACGAGCATCAAGCATGTGACTTCGATGCTGCACTGGATTTGACCCGCAAAGCCATGATGCTGCTCGCTGAGCCGACATTCTTTCATTCCTCCTCTGTACAGGAGGAGCAAATTGCGCTACAATATCGGTATGACCGCCTGAAAAGGAAGGCAGCCAAAGACCGCTGAAGGAGAAAATATTATGGGACTAATGGCAACCATCAAGGCGCAACAGGCAATGCGTGCGCATGGAAACGGCGATCTGGAAAAGGCGAAGATGCTCTATGAGGAGGCACTCGCCAAGGGACTTGACTCGGCTCGCCCGATGCTGGGCTATGCGTTGCTGCTGATTCGCGAGGGCAGCTACGACAAGGCAATGTCCCTGCTGCTCAAGACGCAGAACTGCCCTGACCTCACGCCTGAGCAGAAGAGTCAGCTGTATGTGGACTATGCCGCGTGCTGCGAGAAGAAGGGTGAGCTGGAAAAGGGCATCCGCCTGTTGGAGAAGCAGCATCGCCGCGCTCCTATCGGTCTGACCTATCAGACGCTGGGTTATTTGTATGTCGAGAAGTACGCGGGCGAAAAACCGATTGCAGCAGTTCCTTCCGAAAAGGAAGAGAAAACGGATGAAGAAAAGACGGACGAAGTCAATAAAACGGACGAAGTCAATAAAACGGACGAAGTCCGCAAGACGCAGGAAGAGTTGGACGCGGAGTGGCAGGCAGGCATTGAGAACATGTTCGCGTTCATCAAGGAATCCATTGATTATGATGACGAAGATGCCATCTGTCTGGATAACCTTGGTCAGGCGTATTTCCGCGTTACCCACGAGGAGGACAAGGCGCGCGAGTGGTTCGAGAAGGCACATGAGGAGCGTCCCAGCCAGATTGACACGCTGTGGTTCCTCTCGCGCTATGACCTGAAGGAAGGCAATGCTGACGCTGCGCTTGAAAAGCTCGAAACCGCCTCGAACGGGCGCTTTTCGCCGCTGAATTTCTGCACCAAGGAAATGGTGGATGCGGAAATCGAGCGCATCAAAAATCAGGAGAAAAGGTAACAAATTCAGAAGGCAGGGAATCACCTGTTATATCCTTTCAGCGGAGGGGGCATCGTCCTTCTCCGCCATGACCTGTTTTGGAAAAGAGGAATGACCCATGGAAAAGGAAACGCTTCTCATTGTCGGGCTCGGCAATCCCGGCACGCAGTATGCCCATTCGCGCCATAATGCCGGCTTTGATACGCTTGAGATGCTCTGCCGGAAATGGAATGTGACGCTGAACAAGTCGAAGTGCAAGGGAATGCTGACAGAAACGACAGTCGGCGGCAAGCGTGTGGTGCTCTGCGCGCCGCAGACGTTTATGAACCTGTCCGGCGAATGCGTTGCGGAATTGCTGAACTGGTATAAGGTGCCGCTGGAGAATCTGCTGGTTATCTATGATGACATCGACCTGCCGGCGAGCCGCCTTCGTGTCCGCAAGAGCGGGAGCGCCGGTACGCATAACGGCATGCGTTCGATTCTTGCCAATGTCGGCGGACAGCAGGGCTTTCCCCGAATCCGTGTCGGTGTCGGCGCGAAGCCGGATGGCTGGGATTTGGCGGACTGGGTGCTGAGCAAATACACCATCCGCGAGGAACAGCAGGCCATGCAGGACGCGTTCAACCGCGCGGCGGACTGCGCTGAGGACTGGGTCATCAGCGGCATTGAGCATGCGATGCAGGAATACAACAAGGCACCTGTGTAAGGAGTCACTATGAATCAGGCATTATTATCCGCCGTTCGCTCGGAATCGTATGACAAGCTGCTGAAGGCCGTGACGAACCGCACGTCCATTGCCGTGACGGGTCTGCCGGAAAGCATGGCAGCGTTTCTGTCTGCGAAGCTCTGCGCCGAAACCGGCAAAAAGGTGCTGTTGCTCTCTGCCAACGACTTGAAGGCCTCCCATGATGCGGATGATGCGCAGCAGTTGCTGGAAGGCGGCGTGGCTTGCCTGCCCGGCGGCGAAATCGACCTGACACGCGGTGCATCCAGCCACGAAAGCGCATGGCGGCGCCTCGAAACGCTCTCACACGTGCAGGCTGGCGAGGTGCAATTGCTGTGCACAAGCATGGATGCCGCCATGCAGCGCATGGGCAGCGCGGCACATTTTCGCAAAGAGACGATTCGCCTTGCGCCGGGCAGCGTCATCGACCCGAACGAACTGATTCGCCGCTTGACCGCCATGGGCTATGAGCGCGTCAGCATGGTTGAAGGCAAGGGACAGTGCGCCATGCGCGGCGGCATTGTGGACGTGTATCCGCCGGCGGAAAGCCAGAGCCTGCGCATTGAGTTTTTCGATGACGAGGTGGATTCCATCCGCGCGTTTGACTGCATCAGCCAGCGCAGCCTCGATGCCGTCGATGACTGCACGCTGACACCGGCGGCAGAGGTGCTGCTGGATGAAGCGCAGTCGCATCAGGCGGCACGGCGGATGCGCGATGCCATTGAACGCATCAGCGGCAATGCAATCCCTGCGTCTTCGTCCCTGTTCTCCAATCTGCCGCCGTTGCCGGAAGATGAGGAGGAGGACGCGGCGTTCTTCGACAAGGCGATTTCGCCCAAGCTCCGCGAAAAGCAACAGAGCGCCGCACGCAAGGCTGAGCTGGAACGCCGCCGGACGCAGCTGCTTGCCGATGCCGATTTGCTGGAAGCAGGGCTGCCGTTCAAGCGCATCCGTGCATGGCTGTCCGTGCTGACGGACGATACAAGCACCATTGCAGACTGGTTTGCACCCGACCTTGTTGTGCTGTCCGACCCGAATCTGCTGCGCAAGCGTTCGCAGGAGCGCATTTCAGGCTTTGCGGAGGATCTTGACAGTGCCATCGGACGCGGTGAGGCAGTCAAGGAGCAGGAGTCTCTGCTCATGGACTGGGAGGCGCTGCTGAAGGCGCTCGTTCGTTATCCGGTTGTTGCTGTCACGGAGTTTCTGGACGGCATGGCAGGCGTTCCGGTCAAGGATGCCGTTACGTTAAATATTCAGCGCGTTGCGGGCTATTCCTCGCAGCTGCGCTCACTGGCGGAGGATTGCGACGGCTGGCTGCGCGAGAACTGCCGGATTGCAGTGCTGTGCGGCGGCGTGGCACGCGGTCAGCGTCTGGCTAATTCGCTGCAGGAATATGATATCGCGGCGACATTCTCCGAGCATCCCGATGCGCTGCCTGAAAACTGTATTCAGGTGCTGCCGGGCACGCTCAGCCACGGATTTATCTGGGAAGAAGCGCATCTCGTCGTCATCAGCGACACCGATGTGTACGGTTCGGGCTACCGCAAGGCGAAAAAACGCCAGACGACAGGCGAAAAGATTGCCGCGTTCACGGATCTCAAGGTCGGCGACTATGTTGTCCATGAGGAGCATGGCATCGGCATCTACATGGGTACGGCACAAATGACCAACGGCGGCACGCGGCGGGATTATCTGCAGATTCAGTACGCCGGCAGCGACAAGCTCTATGTGCCCATCGAGGCGCTCAGCCGTGTCCAGCGCTATATCGGCACGCCGCCTGCGATCAACCGGCTCGGCGGCGGCGAATGGCAGAAGCAGAAGGCGAAGGTCAAGGAAGGCCTGCAGAAGATGGCATTTGACCTCGTCAAGCTCTACGCCCAGCGTTCGCAGGAAACCGGTTTTGCCTTCAGTCCCGATACGCCGTGGCAGCGCGAATTCGAGGACATGTTCCCCTACGAACTGACGCCCGATCAGGAACAGAGCGTCAAGGAAATCACTGCGGACATGGAATCGCCGCGCAACATGGATCGCTTGCTGTGCGGCGATGTCGGCTACGGCAAGACAGAGGTCAGCCTGCGCGCCGCGTTCAAGGCGCTCATGGACACCAAGCAGGTCGCCATTCTCGCACCGACCACCATTCTCGCACAGCAGCATTACAACACGGTTGTCAAGCGTTTCAGCGGTTTTCCGGTGCGGATCGAGGTGCTCAGCCGCTTCCGCACGCAGAAGGAAGTCAAAGACATTCTCGCACGCCTGAGCGAAGGCAAAATCGACATTCTCATCGGCACGCACCGCATCTTAGGCAAGGATGTCCATTTCAAGAACCTCGGTCTGTTGATTGTCGACGAGGAGCAGCGCTTCGGCGTACAACACAAGGAAATCATCAAGCACATTAAGCATCAGGTGGATGTGCTGACGCTCTCCGCCACGCCGATTCCGCGCACGCTCCACATGTCCATGGTCGGGATCCGCGACATGTCCGTGCTGGAAACGCCGCCGGAAGATCGCCTGCCTGTGCAGACACGCGTCATCGACTACAACGACGGGCTCATCCGCGATGCTATCCTGCGTGAGGTATCGCGCGGCGGACAGGTCTACTTCCTTTACAATGCGGTCCAGAGCATCGGCGCATTCTACGACCGGCTCAAGCAGCTTGTGCCGGAGGTGCGTATCGGTATCGCGCACGGACAGATGCGCGAGCATGAGCTTGAGGACGTGATGATGGACTTCTATGGCGGCAGCTACGATGTGCTGCTCTGCACGACCATCATCGAGAGCGGACTTGATGTGCCGACGGCAAACACGCTGATTGTCTTCGATGCCGACCGCTTCGGGCTCAGCCAGCTCTATCAGATTCGCGGACGTGTCGGGCGCAGCAATCGTCAGGCGTATGCGTACTTTACCGTTCGCCCGGAGCGCAATCTGTCCGAAACGGCGGAAAAGCGTCTTGAGGCCATCCGTGAGTTCACGGAATTCGGCGCAGGCTTCCGCATCGCTATGCGCGATTTGGAGATTCGCGGCGCAGGCAACATCTTAGGGCCTGAGCAGCACGGGCATCTCGCGGCCGTCGGCTATGAGATGTACTGCAAACTGATGGAGGAGACGCTCAAGGAGGCACGCGCCGCACAGGAAGGCTTGCCGCCGGCAAAGCCGCATCTCGAAACGCGCGTCGACCTCAAGGTGGATGCGTATCTGCCCAACGATTATGTGCAGGACGACCGTCAGCGGATGGAAATGTACAAGCGGATCGCCAGCCTGACGACACAGGCCGACCGCGAGGACATCACCGACGAATTGCTCGACCGCTTCGGCGCGCTGCCGCACGTGGTGGAGACGCTGCTGGATGTGTCACAGCTGCGCGTTAACGCCAATCAGCTGGGGATTTCGCTCGTTTCCTACAAGCGCGGCGGATTTATGGTCATGCGCCTGAACGCTGCGTATATGCCGGAGCAGACCGTGTTCATTCAGGCAATGGCAAAAACGGACAAGCGCTTCATGCCGTCGACAACCGCGCCGGATGTGCTGCTGCTTGTCGACCCGACGCTCGGCGAACGCGCCATGCTCGCTGAGGCCGTGCAGGTGCTCAAGAAGCTGAACGAGAACATCGAAATTATGTTGAAAAAGCAACCATAAAAAAAGCACCGTGCCAGCGATTTTTTGCCGGCACGGTGCATTTTTATTGCGCAAGCAGCGCTGTCAGTTGCTCTTGATAGACCGTGAAATCCGCCGCGTCCCAGTCCTCAGCAAGGGCGAAGAGCGAATCCATCACGCAATCCGCCATTATGCCGCGGTGTCCGCACTGAAAGAGCAGTGCAAGCAACTTGTCCTTCGCTTGACGGACATCAGGGGATGATTCCGCAATTTTGTGTACGTCATAATCCGCATTCTTGCCGCAGGGGCTCTCGCACGTTGCGCAGTTCGGGCTGACCTCAAACTTGTTCTGCCGGACACGTGCAATCAGCGAGGACAGGCGCTGCGGATCAGTCGGTGTGCTGTCGTCCGCCATATGCAATCCAGCCAGAATCAGCCCGTAGGTCGAATCCGTCGGCGGACGCGTCGTGCACGTGCGTGCCAGCCCGATGACGCTGCCGAGCAGTTCCGCGCGAAGCGGCTGCAATTCCGCCTGCGCCATCACTTCTTGAAGCCGTCCGGGAAAACGACCGTCAGCACCCACTTAAAGGGTTCCGGCGCAAAGACCGCATGCGGCACCTTTGCCGGCATCACAAGAACCTCGCCGGCATGCACGAGGCGCTCCTGACCGTTGACGGTGAAGCAGCCGGTGCCCTCGAGCACCTGCACCATGGCATCGCCGGTGGAGTCATGCGTGCTGATCTCGGTGTCCTTGTCGAAGGCGAAAAGCGTGATGCTGACTGCCTTGTTCTGTGCAAGCGTGCGGGAAACGATCTGTCCGGGCATCACATTGATGAGGTCGGTAAGGGTTTGGACTTTGTCATGGTCGATGTTCGAGATATACATGGTCATTACTCCTTTTCTTGATTGCAAATTTGCCTGTTTTGCTCCTGCTTCCAAGTCGTGTAGGCATCCGCAAGCCGTGCCAGCTCTTTGAGCGTCAGGCGTTCGCCGCGGATTTTCTCGTCAAGCGCGGCAGCCTCCATCAGTCCAAGCGCCGTCGGCCTGTCCATATGGAACGCAGCACACAGCCCATTCGTCATTGTTTTGCGGCGAAGCGCGAAGGCAGCCTGCGCAACACGGAAGAAGTCTTCTTCATCGAGAACCTCTACTGCCGGATGATCACGCTTCGGCAGGACTATGAATGCACTGTCCACTTTCGGCACGGGCGTGAAGCATTCTGCAGGCACGTCCATCGCCAGATACGGCTCGCAGTAGAACTGACTGCGGACGCTCAGCATGCCCCAGCCGTCATCGCCGGGCTTGGCGAGCACCTTGTCCGCAACCTCCTTCTGCACCATGAGCGCCATTCGCCGGATGGGCACGGAGGTTTCGAGCAGCATTGTCATCAGCGGCGTTGTGATATAATACGGAATATTCGCCACGACGGACAGCGGCTTGCGCAGCGATTCCGTTACTTCCGTAAGGTCGAGGCTCATCACATCGCCCTGTACGAGCGAGAAATTGTCGCGGTCCGCCAGAAACGTCCGCAGCAGCGGAATCAGCCGCTCATCCAGCTCTACCGACAGCACATGGTGCGCCGCATCACACAGATGCTTCGTCATGCTGCCGGAACCGGGTCCGATTTCCAGCACGTCATCGTCCTTCGTGATTTCACTCGCCGCCACAAGCGCCTGCAGCAGGTCATCATCGTAGATAAAATTCTGTCCCAAACCCTGCTTATAGCGCAGATTGCTGTCGTGAATCCGTTCCTTCGTCTTGCTCATGAGATGCTCCTTTCACCGTGCGCATTATAGCATAAGAAGGCATAGTTTGGCAAGGCAAACGCCCACAATCAGCACGAAGGTTCCTTACAGCAGCTCACCGTACTTCTTCACATACACGTGTTTCATCAGTGTGGCGAGTGCCATGTAGCCGATGATAATCAGCGCGAGATACGCAAAGTACACAGCAGGCATCGCCGTCAGCCCGAGCGGCGCGGCAAGCGGCGTAAAGGGCAGCAGCGTTACGATCCCGATGCCAAGCGCCGTCAGCAGGAGAACCGGACGGGATGCGCGGCTCTGGATGAACGGCAGCTTGCGCGTGCGGATCATGTGCAGGACGAGCGTCTGCGACCACATCGATTCGATGAACCAACCGGTCTGGAAAACGGAGGCGAATACATCCTGCATGGCAGGGTCGGTCAGCTGGGTGAATGTCATGCCGCCGCAGCACATCGGTGCGATGACGAAATACAGCAGCAGATAGGTCAGAATGTCAAAGAGCGAGCTGACAGGTCCCATCCAGAGCATGAAGCGGCTGATGCCGGATGCGTCCCACTTGCGGGGAATGCGCAGGTACTCCGCATCGACATTGTCCCACGGGATGGCGGTGCAAGAGATATCGTAGATCATGTTCAGCAGAATCAGGTGCAGGGAGGACATGGGCAGGAACGGCAGAAATGCACTGGCGGCGAGAACGGAGAACATGTTGCCGAAGTTCGAGGCGGCCGTCATCTTGATGTACTTCATCATGTTGGCGTAGATGCGGCGCCCTTCCAGCACACCCTTCTCCAGCACCATCAAATCTTTTTCCAGCAGCACAACCGAAGCGCTTTCCTTGGCGATGTCAACCGCGGTGTCGACGCTGATGCCGACATCGGCCGCCTTCATGGCAGCGGCGTCGTTGATGCCGTCACCCATGTAGCCTACGGAATGCCCGTTGCTGCGCAGCACCTTGACGACACGCGCCTTCTGGGCAGGGGAAAGCTTGGCGAACACGGTAACCTGCTCCGCAGCTTCGGCGAGTTCCTCATCGCTGAGCGCATCGACATCTGCGCCGGTCAGCACGCGGTCGGCAGACAGCCCGACCTGACGGCAGATGGCGCAGGTGACCTTCTCGTTATCGCCGGTGAGAATCTTGACGCCGACGCCGTACTCATGCAGGGCGGCAATGGCATCGCGGGTCGTTTCCTTCGGCGGGTCGAGGAACGCAAGGAAGCCCATGAGCACCATATCCGCCTCATCTGCTACGGAAAACTGTCCGACCGGTGCCGGATTTGTTTTCTGGGCAACTGCAATGACACGCATGCCGCGGTCGTTCAGCTCATCCGCCTTGGCGAGCACGCGCGCGCGCACCTCGTCGGTCAGGGCAAGCACCTCGCCATGCACCTCGGCAAAGGAGCAGCAGCGGAGCATCTCCTCGATAGCCCCCTTGGTGACGAGCTGCGTCTTGCCGGAGCGGTCACGCACAACAACGCTCATGCGGCGGCGCTCAAAATCAAACGGAATTTCGTCGATCTTCTCGTACTGTTCAATCAGCTGATCGGCACCCTGCTTGCGCTGCACATCGATGACGGCAAGGTCAATCAGGTTTTTCAGCCCCGTCTGGAAATAGCTGTTCAGGAAGGCATGGCGGAGCACACGGTCATCCGACTTGCCGTCCACATTCAGGTGATACTCCAGCACAACTTTGTCCTGCGTGAGCGTGCCGGTCTTGTCGGTGCAGAGCAAATCCATTGAGCCGAGGTTCTGGATGGCATTCAAGTCCTTGATGATGACGCGTTCGCGGCTCATGGCCATGGCACCCTTTGCCAGCGAGGTCGTGACGATCATCGGCAGCATTTCCGGTGTCAACCCGACGGCAATCGAGATGGCAAACAGGCCTGCCTGCACCCAGTCGCCGTCCGTGAGCCCATTGATGACCAGTACGAGCGGCACCATCAGCAGCATGAAGCGGATGAGCACCCACGAAACGCTGTTGACGCCCTTCTCGAAGGTGGTCTTGGGCGGCTTGACGTTCAGCGCGTCAGCCATTGCGCCGAGCATCGTGTTATAGCCGACCGCAAGGACAACAGCGGTTGCACTGCCGGACACAACGGTCGAGCCCATGAATCCGAGATTTGTGCATTCCGTCAGGCTGCCGACCTGCTCGGCGATGATGCCGGATTTCTCGACCGGTTCGCTTTCGCCCGTCAGGCTTGCCTGGCTGACGAACAAATCCTTTGCCGTGAGGATGCGCACATCGGCGGGCATCATGTCGCCGGCGGACAGGTACACGATATCGCCGACAACGATGTCCTCCAGCGGAATTTCCTTCCGCTCGCCGTCACGCAGGACGGATGCGGTCGTGTGAATCATTTCGGAGAGCTTCGCCGCGACATTGCCGCTGCGCGTTTCCTGCACAAAGCGGAGCACGCCCGAAATCAGCACCATCACGGTGATGATGATGACGGTCGCCCAGCTTTCGTCGCCCGGGTCAACCATGGCGACATTCGTCAGCACGCTTACGAGCGCGAGAATCAGCAGGACGACGGTGAACGGGTTGATGAACGCAGACGCGAGCCGCTTGAACAGCGGGGTGCGCTTGCTTGTCGGCAGGATGTTGCTGCCGAAACGGTCACGGGCAGACTCGGCACGCTCTTCGGTCAGTCCGGCGGCAGTGGTGTCAAGCGCCGTAAAAATGGTCTCCTCAGCGCTCGTTGCGGCGAGCGTCAGGCGGTTTGTTGCCTCCTGATTGGTGTTCTTCATCATCTCAGAGGCGTTCAGCTTGATCTTCTTCTTCAGGTTCAGCGTCATGGCGGTATACCTCCTTCGTGTGATCCCGCCGCTGACGTTATGTCATGATTCGTTGCAGTGTACGCCCGAATGGGTCAAGGGGCGACCGGAATGCCCCTGATCAAAGCAAGACACATGACACAGCGACTGCAGCGGCAATTCAAAAAACCAGCATAAGGGATAACTTCCGGCATCCATGCGTCTCACATCCTTTCTTTTGGTCGCAAACAAAAACGCCGTCCTGCGATGATTCGCAAAACGGCGGAAAACAGACGGCATACAAAACACGTCCTGCCAAGGGACACTTCACCCGTCAAAATGGGCAGCGTCACCGGAAAAGGCAGGCATCAGCTCACAAAAAGCGAACGCGTGCGGAATATGGTGCCATCCTGCATTCTGCGGATCATCATGCAATATCGTAAACTGCCTTGACTGCCATCCATGCGCTCGCCTCCCTTGACTGATGGTGGATGAACCGATGGAGACGGTCTGCCTCCTCGATTTCGCCGTCATTATAACAAACGCTTTTTTATCTGTCAACACCCTTGAAAGCAAAAATCGCACCCGCATGCAAAATTTACAAATTTTACGCGCGGATGCAACTTGCTGATTCGTGCTATGCAGAAAGGGGATTGACTGCGATAATCGCGGGCATCAGAGCGCGAGAGGATGCGTCCGGCACCGTGTGGTGCGGAGTAGTTCCAGTCAGGATTGCCGCGGCCGACCGCCAGCACGCTGCCGTCACGCATGTTGATGGGAATCAGCACGCGCTCGCCCTTGTGTGCAGCCCCATTGCCATACGATGCATTCTCGCCGTCTCCGAGCACACTCGTCGGCAGTGCTTTTTTATTCGCCCTCTTGCCAAATATCGCGTCATGGAGTAAAATAAGGAATGGAGTAATCGACATTCGAGGAGGAACAACCATGGCGGTGTATCATCGCGTTTTACTCAAGCTCTCCGGCGAGGCACTGAAAACCGGCACTGACCTGTTTGATTTCGAGCAGGTTCGGCATACAGCGGAGGTCATCCGCAAAATGGCATCGATGGGCACGGAAATCGGCATCGTCATCGGTGCCGGCAACATCTGGCGCGGCCGTCAGGGACCTGCTGCCAATATGGACGCGGTCACGGCGGATCAGATGGGCATGCTCGGCACGGTGATTAACTGCCTGTGTATGGCGGATGCGCTGCGTACGGCGGGTGTGGATGCGGTCGTGATGTCTGCCGTGGACATGAACCGTTTCTGTGAGCCGTTCAATGCGATGACGGCGCGCCGTTATTTGTCCGAGGGTCGCGTTGTGCTGTTTGCGGCAGGTTCGGGCAACCCGTTCTTCTCCACCGATACGGCTGTTGCACTGCGTGCCATTGAGATGCAGGTCGATGCGATCCTGATGGCAAAGAACATTGACGGTGTGTATACCGCTGACCCGCACCGCGACCAGACGGCTGTGCTTATCAAGGACATCACGTATCAGGAGGCACTGCAGAAGGGGCTGAAGGTCATGGATGCCGCGGCATTTGCGCTGTGCGCGGAGAACCATGTGCCGATGGTGCGCGTGTTCGGGCTGAATGAACCGGAGAACCTGATTAAGGTGCTTGAAGGCAGCGACATGGGGACTTTCGTCCACCCCTGACAAGGAAATCGGCGTGACCCCTTGCCTTTTTCGGCAAAACAAAGTACAATAGAACCGAATCAAATCCCCCGAGAAAAAGGAGGCTGTTTTTATGACCGTAAAGGAAATTCTTGACACTTCGAAGGACAAAATGTCCAAGACCATCGGCGTTTATCAGACGGAAATGTCGAGCCTGCGCGCAGGCCGCGCGAATCCGCGTCTGCTGGATCGCATTACCGTGGATTATTACGGCACGCCGACGCCGATTCCGCAGGTTGGCAACATCAATGTGCCCGAGGCGAAGCTGATCATCATCAAGCCGTGGGAAAAGAAGATGCTGTCCGCTATCGAAAAGGCGATTCAGAAGAGCGATCTCGGCGTGAACCCCACGAACGACGGCGAGGTCATTCGCCTTGTGTTCCCCGACATGAATGAGGAGCGCCGCAAGGAACTGACGAAGACCGCCCGCAAGAGCGCCGAAGCCGCGAAGGTGGCTGTCCGTTCCATTCGCCGTGACGGCGTTGAGCAGATCAAAAAGCTCAAAAAGGATTCCCTCATTACCGAGGACGATCAGCACAAGGGCGAGGAAGATATCCAGAAGATCACCGACAAGGCGATTAAGGACATCGATGCTGTCTGCGCCGCGAAGGAAAAGGAAATCATGGAGGTCTGATGCCTTCATGAACATGCAGGAGCTTCTGGGCATGCGTCTTGAGGACGCACTGCGGATTTGCAGGGAACAGAAGATCGAGCCGAAGGTCATCATGACGCTACCGCCGAAGGGACGAGAACTCGGCACTGTCCGGGTCATCCGCGCGCAGGAAGGCGTTCTGACGGTCAGCCGCTTTCAGGAAGAGCTGACGAAGGCCTGACAGGACAAATACAAGGCGATGCGCGGCCTTCCGGGCGGAAGTCTGCGCATTTCCTTTACTAAGGAGCAAACCATGGCAAACGAAGCTTTTCAGCGGCTGAAGAGCCTTTTCTCCCGACCTGTGCATCACCACGAGAAGAAAATGACGCGCGAGGATTTTCAGCGCTTGCCCAAGCATGTCGCCATCATCATGGACGGCAACGGCCGGTGGGCGAAGAAACACCGTCTGAGCGTGGCGAAGGGGCATCGGCAGGGCACGGAAACGCTCCGCGAAATCATCCGCCATACGGACGATCTGAAAATCGGGTCGCTGAGCATCTACGCCTTCTCGACGGAGAACTGGAAGCGTTCGCCGGAGGAGGTCGGTGCGCTCATGCAGTTGATTCTCGATTTCTTCCAGTCGGAAATTGATGAACTGGACGAGAAGAATGTCCGCATCCTGATTATGGGCGACAAGAGTGCCTTGCCCCAGAAGCAACGCGAAACGTTGATTGAGGCGGAACGCCGGACGTGCGGCAACACCGGCTTGAATCTGAACATCGCGCTGAATTACGGCGGACGTGCGGAGTTGACGCGTGCGGCGCGACTACTGGCGGAACAGGTGCAGCAGGGCACCATCAAGCCGGAGGACATCGATGAGGAGCGCTTGTCCGAAAGCCTGTATACCGCCGGTCAGCCGGATGTGGATTTGATGATCCGCACGAGCGGAGAAATGCGGCTGAGCAACTTCCTGCTATGGCAATGCGCCTACGCGGAATTTGAGTTCCCGAAGGTGCTCTGGCCGGACTTTACCGTTGCGGATTACGACGCTGCGCTGACCGTTTTCGGCGGCCGCGAGAGAAGGTTCGGCAGTCGCCTGAAGTAGTTCAAGGGGCTTTCCAGTCCCCACCCTTATCCCCCTTCGGGCATGCAGTTTCTATTTTCTTAGTTGATTTAAAGTGGAACAATATATAAGTTGCTTTCCAAATCAAGAAACATGGGAGTGCATGCGAAGAAGTGCCTTAAAACAGACGAAGTCTGCGACTGCAATTACACTGGAACATCCACAAAGGCAAAGTCTGAATTCACAAATAAAACATAATTCACGATTATAATATGAAAGCTCCCCTAACAGCGGCAGTGCAACAAACAAGAGGAGGAACACTTCCGTGAAGAAAAAAACGATTGTAGGTCTGCTGATGGCGGCATGCATCGCCGTCCTGATGATTATCGGCGGCTGGGTCATGGCGATTAGCGTCCTGATTATTGTCTGCTTCGGCGTGCAGGAGGAATTCCATGCGCTGGCACAGGCGGGTCACCGCCCGGTCGCGTGGCCGACATGGATCGGTATGGTCGTGTCGATTCCGCTGACGCTCTTCTTCGGCACCAAAGTTATTCTGCCTGTTATTATGGCGATTTGCCTGCTGACGATCATCTGCGTCGTTTTCCGTGCCGAACCGAAGCTCGAGGATGCTGTCATGAGTATGCTGCCCTTGCTGACCATCGCGCTGCCGGGCATGAGTGCCATTTCCTTTGCACTTATCGAGCCGAAATCGCTGCAAATCACGATGTTTGCGCTGACCATCGGCATCCCGTGCATGGCGGACGCGTGCGCAATGTGGGTCGGCAAAGCGGTCAAGGGACCGAAACTGTGCCCCGAGGTCAGCCCGAATAAGACGATTTCCGGCGCGATCGGCGGTATGATCGGCGCACTGCTGATGTCGTTGCTGATCGGCGGGGTTGCCTATGCATTGTCCGGGCAGAACCGTTCGCTGTTGCCGGCGTGGTATGTATATGTGCTGCTGGGCATCCTCGGCGGTATCGCAGGGGAGATGGGCGACCTCTTCTTCTCGCTGATTAAGCGGCATTGCGGCATGAAGGACTTCTCGAACCTCTTCCCGGGTCATGGCGGCATGCTTGACCGGCTGGACAGCGTGCTGTTCATGGCGGTGCTGATGCTCTGCTATCGGCTGCTTGCCGGAATATAATACAGGTATCAACGAGGTGGTGCGACCGACACGATCGAACCGCCTCGTTTGCCCGATTTGAAGGAAAGGAACAAAAGCCCATGCAGACGATCTCAATCCTCGGTTCCACCGGCTCCATCGGCACGCAGGCGCTTGCAGTTGTGCGCCTGCATCCGGATGAATTTCAGGTGAAGATGCTGACGGCGCACCGTAATGCGGAGAAACTGTTCGAGCAGGTGCGCGAATTCCGCCCGGAAGCAGCCGGCCTGACCGAACCGATTCCGATGGCGGATATTCCGGAGGACGTCCGCTTCTGCCATTGGGTGATGGGTGAGGAGGCGCTTCATGCAGCAGCGGCGGAGGTTCCGGCGGATTTGGTGCTCGTCAGCGTGGTCGGCATTGCCGGACTGCAGAGCGTCATGGACGCGATCGGTGCGAATCGGCAGGTGCTGCTGGCGAACAAGGAGGCGCTTGTCACCGGCGGTCACCTCGTCATGGACGCAGCGCAGAAGATTGGCAAGCCGATTCTGCCGGTCGACAGCGAGCATTCGGCGATATTCCAGTGCTTGCAGGCTGCCGGCGGTAATCGCCCTGTGCGCCTTTTGCTGACGGCATCCGGCGGACCTTTCCGCACATGGACGCACGAGCAGATGGAAAATGCAACCCGTGCGCAGGCACTCAAGCACCCGAACTGGTCAATGGGCGCGAAAATCACGGTCGATTCCGCAAGCATGTTCAACAAGGCGCTGGAAATCATGGAGGCACGCTGGCTGTTTGATATGCCGGCAGAGAAGATTCAGGTCGTTGTGCATCCGCAGAGCATTGTCCATTCCGCTGTGGAATTTGCGGACGGCGCGGTGCTGGCACAGATGGGCGTGCCGGACATGCGCGTCCCGATTGCATATGCGATGACATATCCGCGGCGTATCCCGACGGGCAGTCAGCCGCTTGACCTGTTCTCCGTGGGCACGCTGACGTTTGAACCGGGCGATCCGGTGCGCTTCCCGGCGCTGCGACTGGCGGGCGAATGTCTCCGCGCGGGCGGCGCTGCCTGCACGGTGCTTAATGGCGCGAATGAGATGGCGGTGGACGCGTTCCTGCATGACCGTATCCGTTTCGGCGATATCAGCCGGATTGTGGAGGAAACGCTGAACCGCTGCGGTGACCTTCCGGCTAACACTTTGGCGGATATTTTCGCGGCGGATCAGCAGGCAAGGCGCGTTGCTGCAAGCATCAAAGCATAACAAAGAGGTACATCATGACACTTATTTCAGTGCTGGCAGCCATTCTGCTGCTCGGAATCCTGATCACCGTCCATGAATTCGGACATTATTTCTTTGCGCGCATCACCGGCATTGAGGTGATGGAATTTGCGATCGGCTTCGGTCCGAAAATTGTCGGCTGGACGGGCAAGTCCGGCACGAAGTTCGCCTTGCGCTGCATTCCGCTCGGCGGTTACTGTGCCTTCTACGGCGAGGATGACGTGAACGGCAAGGCAGTCGATGACCCGCGCGCGTTCTACCGTCAGCCGGTGTGGAAGCGGATGCTGTCCGTGCTGATGGGACCAGGCATGAACTTCATCCTGCCGCTGCTGGTGTTGTTCCTGTATTTCTGGATTGGCGGCGTGTCTGCAACGCAGGCAGTCATTTCCAACGTTGAGGAGAACAGTCCTGCCATGGCAGCAGGCATTCAGAGCGGCGATGTCATTCTTACGGTCAATGGCGTGGATGTGCCGCAGGAGAACGCCGCGACCTCGCTGACGGAGCTGATTGCTGCTGCAGGCAATGAGCCGGTCGAATTGACGGTGCAGCGCGGCGATGAGCAGCTGGCGCTGACGGTGACGCCGGAATACGATGAATCCTTGTCGCGCAGCCGGATGGGTGTGTATGTCGCGAGTGCCGCGACGGGCGAAAATTGCAGGATTTCTGCAGGCTCGGCAATCAGTTACTCGTGGAACAGCTGCGTATATGCCGGTACAGTCATCTGGCAGACGCTGCGCAGCATGGTGACGACCGGTGCAGGCTTGAACGAGGTCGGCGGCGTGGTCGGCACGGTTGCGATGGTCAGCGAGCAGGTGTCTGAGTACGGCTTTGAAGCGTTCATCAACGCGCTGGCGGTCATCTCAATCAATCTGGGCATCATGAATTTGCTGCCGATTCCAGGGCTGGACGGCGCACGCTTCCTGTTTTTGCTGCTTGAGGCCATCCGCCGCAAGCCGATTCCGCAGAAGTATGAGGCGACCGTCAACCTGATTGGCATGGGTTTGCTGTTTGCATTGATGATTTTCCTCGTTTTCAAGGACGTCTGGACACTGATTGGCGGGTAACCTGAAGGCGTCAAGGGCAAACACGGCATTTTATGCACAATTTGCAGGCAGAATAAGGAGAATAGCATGTACGAAACATCGATGGTTCGTGTCGGTTCGCTGACGCTCGGCGGACATTCCCCTGTATGGGTGCAGTCCATGACCAATACCGATACGCGCGATGCGGAGAAGACGCTTGCGCAGATTCGCGCGCTGGCAAAGGCAGGATGTGACATTGTCCGCGTCAGCGTCTACGATGAGGAATGTGCGAAGGCGGTTCGGACGCTGGTGGATCATTCGCCTGTGCCGCTGGTGGCAGATATTCATTATAACCACCGGCTTGCTATCGCTGCGGCGGAGAATGGCATCCATAAATTGCGCATCAATCCCGGCAACATCGGCGGCGAGGCGCATGTGCGCGAGCTGGCAGCAGCGGCAAAGGCACACCATATCCCGATTCGCATCGGCGTGAATACCGGCTCCATCGAGAAGGATATTCTGGCGAAGTACGGCGGTCCGTGCGCGGAAGGGCTTGTTGAGAGCGCCCTGAATCACGCGAAAATGCTGGAGAAGGTCGGCTTTGAGGACATCGTGCTGTCGATGAAGGCATCAGACGTGCGGCTGACGATTGATACGTATGAGCTGGCGGCGAAGCGCTGCTCGTATCCGCTGCATGTCGGTGTGACCGAAGCAGGTTTGCCGGGGCAAGGGACGATAAAAAGCGCCATCGGCATCGGCGCCTTGCTGGCGCAGGGCATCGGCGATACGATTCGCGTCAGCCTGACGGGTGACCCGATTCCAGAGGCAAAGGCGGCGTGGGATATTCTGCGTGCGCTGAATCTGCGGACGCATGGTGTGCAGCTGGTGTCCTGCCCGACCTGCGGACGCACATGCATTGACGTGTCCGGCATCGCGGCGAGGGTTGAGCGTGAGCTGGCGGACATTGATGTGCCGCTGAAGGTCGCTGTCATGGGCTGCGTTGTCAATGGTCCTGGCGAGGCGCGCGATGCGGATGTCGGCATGGCTGGCGGCAAACGCGGCGGCGTGCTGTTTGTCAAGGGACAGGAACCCATTGTGGTGGAGGAAAATCTTGCTGACAGACTGATTGAAACTGCAAGGAAAATTGCAGAGGAAAAGAAAGCAAGCATCGGTTGAACAGCAAAAGGCAAGTTTTCTTTTCTGCCTTGGAACAAATCAAGTGACATGGAAGTATGTATGCGAAGGGGTTTGAAAAAGAAAAAAAACGGATGAAGTCCGCGAAGTCCGCGATTGCACAGCCAACGAAAGTTGCAATTAAACTAAGAAAGTATGCATGCGAAGGAGTTTGAAAAAGAAAAACGGACGAAGTCCGCGAAGTCCGGAGGAAATCAATGAGCTACGATGAACTGCTTGCCCAAATCTACGCGGAGCTGCCGCACCTCAAGGGACAATTGCATATGCCGCGCGCGGTCTACGTGCAGGAGCAGAAGAAGGTCTATATCACTTTCGAGGCGAATGTGCTGGTCGAGGAAGCAACCTTCCTGAAGATGGAGAAAATCCTCCGCCGCGTGTTTTCGAAGCGTGCACTGGCATTGCGCGTCGTTTCGCCGGGGCTGAAGGACGATTTCAAGCTGAACATCGGTGCCTATAAGCAGGTGCTCACGGACTTCCTCCGCCGGAATTATCCGGCATCTGTCAGTTGGATGGATCAAATCGACTGGCGCTGCGAGGGTGACCGCATCACGCTGACATTCCCGGACGCATTTTCGCTGGAATATATGGCACGGCAAAACGTCGCGGCGCGGTTGGAGCAGGCGGTGAAGGATATCTTCTCTGCGGAGGTACAGGTGGAACTGACCGTGGCGGGCGACCAGGAAAAGCGCTTGGCGGAAATCCGCGAGGAACGTATGCGCGAGCACATGACTGCCGCTACGCCGGAAATGATGAATCAGGCACCTGCGAAGGAAAAGAAAAAATCCGACAAGCCGGCAGGCGAACGCAAGCCGTCCGCGCCGAAAAAGCAGGAGGAGAAGGAGCCGCCGCGCGATCCGCTCATGCCCGTCATGACGGATCACGCCATCGGCAAGCCCATTATGGGGCGTTCCATTGCCGACCGCCCGATGGAGATGAAGGAACTGACGAGCGATGCCGGGCTTGTGGTTGTGCAGGGCGATATCTTCAAGCTCGAAACGAAGGAACTCAAGGGCGGCGAAATGCTGCTGGTGACCTTTGCTGTCACGGATTATACATCGTCGGTGCTGTGCAAGTCGTTCATGCGCTTCCGCCGTAATTCCTTCGGCAGGCGCAAGGAAGGCGAGGAACTTCCGCCCATCACTGAAGAGGAACGCAAGGAAGTCATGGACAAGGTCGACCAGATCAAAGTCGGTATGAATGTCAAGGTGCGCGGCGAATGCCTCTTTGACAATTATGTCCATGAACTGTCCATCAGCGTGCGTGATCTCGTGCCGATGGAGAAAATTGTCCGCATGGATACGGCCGAGGAAAAGCGCGTCGAGCTGCACATGCATACGAACATGTCTGCCATGGATGCGCTGACACCTGCGGACGTGCTGATTAAGCGCGCCATCGAGTGGGGTCATCCTGCCGTTGCCATTACCGACCACGGCGTACTGCAGTCGTTCCCGGCAGCGTTTAATGCCGTCAAGAAGCAGCCGATTAAGCTGATTCCCGGCTGCGAAGGCTATCTGATTGATGAATCGGTGACGGTGACGGACGCGGATGACCGCTCGCTTGAGGAGCCGATTGTCGTGCTGGACTTTGAGTCCACCGGTCTGAATACGGCGACAGAACGCGTCATCGAAATCGGCGCGGTCAGGCTGGTCGGCGATACAGTTGTTGATTCGCTGTCGCTGCTGGTCAATCCGAAAAAGCCGCTGAAGCCGAAAATCACCGACCTGACCGGTATTAACGACACGATGCTTGCCGACAAGGAAACGGCGGAAACGGCAATTCCGAAGCTGATGGATTTCATCGGCAGCTCCGCGATTGCCGCGCATAATGCCAGCTTTGACGCGGCATTGCTCAAGGCGGAACTGCGCCGTCTCGGGCGGACGCTCGATACGCCCGTGCTTGATACGCTGGCGCTGTCGCGGCGGATGTTCCCGGATCTGGGCTCGTTCAAGCTCAAGAGCGTCTGCAAGCAGCTCGGTGTCAGCCTGAAAAACGCTCATCGCGCTGTGCATGACGCGACCGCAACGGCGTTCTGCCTCGCAAAAATGCTCAAATCCCTCAAAGAGGACAAGCAGTTCACGAAGCTCAGCGACTTGAACACGCTCAAGGGCGGCGCCATCGGCGAAAGCTATCATGTGATTCTGCTCGTCAAGAGCCAGCAGGGGCTGGTTAACCTGAACCGCCTTGTGTCCATCGGACATCTGGACTACTTCCGCAGCCGTCCGCATATGCCGCGGCGCATCATCGATCAGTACCGCGAGGGGCTGATTATCGGCAGTGCATGCGAGGCAGGCGAGCTGTTCCGTGCGGTGCTGCACGAAGAACCGTGGGAGAAAATCAAGAAAATCGCTTCGTGGTATGACTATTTGGAGATTCAGCCGATCGGCAACAACGAATTCCTGATTCGGCAAGGGTATGCGGCGGATGAGGAGGCGCTGCGCGAGCTGAACCGGAAAATCGTCCGCCTCGGCGAAGAGCTCGGCAAGCCGGTTGTCGCCACAGGGGATGTGCACTTCCTCGACCCGCATAACGCCATCAACCGTGCCATCATTCAGGCAGGCATGGGCTTCGATGACGCAGACCTGCAGCCGCCGCTGTACTTCAAGACCACGAACGAGATGCTTGAGGAATTTGCATATCTCGGCGAAAAGAAGTGCCATGAGGTTGTCATTGACAATCCGCGGATGATTGCCGACCAGGTCGAAAAGCTGCAATTGTTTCCTAAACACCCCAAGGGCGAGGATACATTCCAGCCGTTCTGGGAGGATGCGGCGGACAATATCCAGAACATGACGTGGAGTACGGCGAAGGAGCTCTACGGCGATGAACTGCCGGAAATTGTCGTGAACCGCTTGAACAAGGAGCTTAAATCCATCATCGGCTACGGCTTTGCGACGCTGTACAACATTGCGCAGCGCCTCGTCAGCCGCTCGAATGCCGACGGATACCTTGTCGGCAGCCGCGGCTCGGTCGGTTCGAGCCTTGTGGCGCGCATGTGCGGCATCACTGAGGTCAATGCACTGCCGCCGCATTACCGTTGCACGCATTGCCGAAAGGGCTTCTTCGATGTGGACAAGAGCAAATACAAAGTTGGTGTTGACCTGCCTGATAAGGACTGCCCGATTTGCGGGCAGAAGCTGGTCAAGGACGGCTTTGATATTCCGTTCGAGGTGTTCCTCGGCTTTGAAGGCGACAAGGTGCCTGATATCGACTTGAATTTCTCCGGCGAATATCAGAACCGCGCGTTCCATAATGTCGAGGAGCTCTTCGGTCATGATCACGTCTTTCGCGCAGGCACGATTACAGGCCTGGCGGAAAAAACCGCGTACGGTTATGTGTACAAGTACTTCGAGGAGCGCGGCATTCAGGTCGGCAACACGGAGAAGGAGCGCCTTGCGGCAGGCTGCGAGGGTGTCAAGAAGTCAACCGGTCAGCACCCCGGCGGCATGGTTGTCGTGCCGAAGGAGTACGAAATCTACCAGTTTACCGCCGTGCAGCATCCTGCTGACGACCTTGATTCTGACTTTACCACGACGCACTTCGACTTCAACTCCATGCATGATATCCTCGTGAAGCTGGACTGCCTTGGTCATGATGACCCGACTGTCCTGCATATGCTCGAGGAACTGACGGGCATCGGCTATAAGGATGTGCCGCTGGATGATCCGGCGGTTCGCAGCCTGTTCTCCTCGCCTGAGGCGCTCGGCGTGACGCAGGAGCAAATTGGCTGTACAACCGGCACATTCGGTGTACCCGAATTCGGCACGGCATTCGTCCGCGGTATGCTGGATGAAACGAAGCCGACGACCATGGAGGAGCTGCTGCGCATTTCCGGTCTGTCGCACGGCACGGACGTGTGGCTGGGCAACGCGCAGGAGTTGATCGCAAACGGCACGGCGAAGCTGAGCGAATGCGTCTGCTGCCGCGATGACATCATGAACTACCTGATTGACAAGGGCGTCGCCCCGAAAATGGCTTTCACGACGATGGAGAGCGTCCGCAAGGGACGTGGTCTGAAGCCTGAAATGGAACAGGCAATGATCGAGCAGAATGTTCCGCAATGGTTCATGGACTCCTGCAAGAAGATCAAGTATATGTTCCCCAAGGGGCATGCTGTGGCATACGTGACGATGGCGCTGCGCATTGCGTGGTACAAGGTGCATAAACCGCTGGCATATTACTGCGCGTATTTCACTGTCCGCGGCGATGGATTTGACGCGATGACCATGCTGATTGATCCGGAAACCATCCGGGAAAAAATCAAGCAGATCAAGAATGACCCGAAGGCAACCGCGAAGGACAAGGAAGCCATGACGAGCCTTGAACTGGTGCTGGAAATGAACATGCGCGGTTTCAAATTCCTGCCGTGTGACCTGTATAAGAGCGATCTGAAGAAATTCCGCATGGAGGATGAGCATTCGCTGCGATGCCCGTTCACGTCTCTCGGCGGACTGGGCGAGGCGGCTGCTGTCGGTATTGTCAAAGAACGCGAAAAGGGACCGTTCATGTCCATCGAGGACTTGAAAGAGCGTGCGCACGTGTCCGGCGCGGTCATCGAACTGCTCCGCACGCACGGCACGTTGGAGGGCATGAGCGAAACAAGCCAGATCAGCATGTTCTGAGATAACAGGAGGAGAAACAAATGAAGAAGGAATTGCATCGGGCACGCGTGGCTGCCATCGGCAGCGAGGAGGACATGCTTGCCATCTGCCGAACCATGCTGGCGAACTGCGACTGGCTTGAAATGCCGGAGGATCGCCCGCCGTACTCCCTGCCGGAGTTGCTGGAGCAGGTGCATCAGCATGCGGAGGAGCTGGGCGGCGCGGAGAGCGAGTTCTATTACGGCATGGTCGCACGGTACACCTACGGCGACGCAATCAACCAGACGTGCCGGTTGCAAATCGCGCTGCAGCCCAGCGGACTTTGGACGGCGTGCTTCCATTACGACAGCGAAACGCCGTTCCAGAGCGAGGACTGGCTGTACCTGCATGAGCATTCGCGGCGCGTGCCGATGCTGGCGATTCACGCGTGCGAAGATTTCGGCGCGGACAAGGGCATGACGGTGTTCACCGGCGGTCAGGTCATGGATGAATGGTCGCACATGGCGGAAATCTGGCTCTGGCTGATGGAGCAGTACGAAATCGGCAATCCGCCGGAGGAAGCGGTACAGCATTTGCGGAAACTGGCGGAAATCATGAAGAAGAATGATTTCGACATGACCGTGCCGGAACTGCTGCAGGCGTGTATTGACCACCTGCACGATATCGATGCACACACCAAGCAGCCCGAACAGCTGCGTCTGCTGATGGACGAATGCGCCGCGAAGCATGACTATCAGGGATTGTTTGTCGTGCAATGTCAGGTTGCGGAAACCGTGCTGTGGGACGCAGTGCACAATCATCTGTGGCTGGCAAATCTGGAAAGCATCCTGGCAGAATGGCAGAAGGAAGAAAATGCATAAGGTGTTCCCTTAAATTCTTTCAAAACAAGGAAGGAATCCGGGGATAAATCAAGAATATGTAAAGTTATCATCATGAAAGGGGAGATATGCCGTGCAGCACAGGTCTGTCCGCTGGCGTTCTGTTGTGATTCTGTTTCTCGCGCTCGGCATAATCTTCTATATCGTGATGTCGCAGGCAAAGCAGCAGCTGGCATCGCTGCAGACACGCTCAGAGCAGCTGCAGGCGACGTATGCATCGCTGGATCAGGAGAACAAGGAGCTGCAGAGCGAACTGAAGTATGTGTCGACGGATACGTATGTGGAGGAAGCGGCGCGAAGCGAGCTTGGATACGTGCGCGACGGCGAAATTCAGTTTCATTTTGCCAGCATCGACGTGCTGAAAGGCTACACAGAGTCCGAATGGAATGCCCTGCTGGAGGAATTCAGAGAATAAGGGGGGTCTCTGCGCTTTGCAGGACCCTTTTTCCTTTTTCGCAATGATGAAGAGGAGACAAAACCATGAGAGCAGCAGTCATCGGCATTGGATCCAACTCAGTCAGAATGCTCGTTGCCGAAACAAACGGTCAGGACATGAACCGCATCAGCCGCGAACGTGCAGGCACGCGCCTCTTCGCCGGCCTTGATGAACAGAAGCGCCTTTCCGCCGAGGCGATGCTCGTTTCATGCGATGCTGTCCGACGGATGGCGGAATCTGCTAAAGGGCAAAATGCTGAGCACATCGATTTGTTTGCGACGAGCGCCACGCGGGACGCGGCGAATCGGCAGGAGTTTGCCGATCTGCTCAGGCAGGAAACGGGGCTTGAGCTGGAAATCTGCTCCGGCAATGAGGAAGCGGCACTGTCCTTCTTCGGGGCGACGGACGGCGGCGATTCCGGTGTCATCGACATCGGCGGCGGCTCAACGGAAATCATCGTCGGGCAGGGCATGAGTATCCGCTGTGCTTTCTCCTGTCAGATGGGTGCGGTGCGATTGTTCTGTCAGCTGCCGATTCGCGACCACAGCGATCTCGATGCGGTTGAACAGGTCGCTTCGGATATTCTCGCGGATAAGCTGCTCGATTTTCCGGCGCTGACGATGCCGTCTAACTGGCGCGGAACCGGCGGCACCTTCACGACGCTTGCGGCGATGGTGAAGGGGATTTACTGGTCGGACAGGACATATATGCACGGAACGGTGCTCAAGGCGGCGGACATCGTGCGGCTGGAACGGTCGCTTGCGGACATGTCGCTTGAGGAGCGGAGGAAGCTGCCCGGTCTTCAGCCGAACCGTGCGGATATTGTCGTCCATGGCATCTGCATCCTTCGCGCCGTGATGCGCCGCTTCGGCATTGATGAAATCACGGTCAGCGAGTACGGCAATCTGGACGGCTATTTCAAGCGGAAATATCTGATGTAAGCTAAGGCAATACTGCACAATTCGGCAGCGTTGCTGAATATCCCATTTGCGCCATCTGTCTGCTTCTTGCAGTAGCGGCAATTGTGATTCTGGCGTGCTGCTTGGCCAGTCAGGCACACAATAAGATGGTCAGTGAAGGCAAAATCGTTAGCCGCAGGATGCGATGAACATGAACAAGCTGCAGACCGCGGTGGAGAAAATCTTCCTGACGATTGACCCCAATGTGCAGATGCGCGAGGCGCCGCAGAAACTCCGGACAAAGCACAGCATTTTCTGATGGAAAGGAAGAAAAAGGGAAATGAAAAAGACGGTAACTGTACGCACGGTATGCCTGTGTCTGCTGATGGCACTGCTGACGGTGATGCTGACATCCTGCAGCGAAAGGCTCAGCGGCACGTACACGTCACTTGACCTCGTTTCGCAGTCGTTCACCTTCAAGGACGACCTCGTCACGATCTCCGCATTCGGCATCAATGCAACCGGCACGTATGTCATCGAGGACGACGAAATTGCCATCACGTATACGCTCCTCGGCGTTGAAACCACGTGGCGGCAGTCGTTCTCGAAATCCGGCGACTCCATCTACATTAACGGCATGAGATTCATAAAGCAGTAAAGGAAAACAGCTCAATAAAATCCGTCCGGCACAAAAACTATTTTTGTGTGGGGCGGATTTTGTTTTTGCATGATAAAATCAATTAATGGGGGAATAGCGCTTCGGCAGACAATCGGGGAGGCTGCAATATGAAGAAGAATATTTACCGAGCTTTGACGGCAGCGATTACAAGCTGACGCTCAGCATCCCGAGTTGGGACTGGAGAACGCGCCGCCGGCGGCCGCAAAGCAGATGCTGTCCGGGTCCGTGTCGATGGCGCGGCGGATGATGTGGGTGGCGGCATTGCGCTCCTTTTTCATGCCATACATCCAGTATAACGCAATGACGACCGGAAAGCCCCACACAAACGGGTGGTTTACAGAAAAACGGCACAGTTCCCATGCAGGACGGGCGCTGTGCCGTTGGAATATACGAGCTTATGCCAGCAATGCTTCGGAGGCGGTGCGCAGGTCAGCATTGAGCTTCTCTGCGGCATCCTTCGTGTCGGCATTGGTGTTGACATAGAGCTTGATTTTCGGTTCGGTGCCGGACGGACGCACGCAGACCCAGTTGCCCTTTTCCAGCTCGAAGTAAAGCACATCGGAGGCCGGCAGACCGGTCGGGGTCGTCTTGCCGTCTGCGATGCGTGTGCCCTTCAGGTAGTCGCGGACAGCCGTCACCTTCAGACCGCACAGCGCCGTCGGCGGATTGTCGCGCAGATCCTTCATGATTTCCTTCATGCGGGTCAGACCATCCTTGCCAGGAAGCGTCTTGCTGACGACCTTCTCCACATAGTAGCCGTATTCGCTGAAGATGGACTGGACGTAATCGTAGAGCGTGATGCCCTTGGCAGCGCAGGCACAGGCGACTTCGGCAATCAGCAGGGAAGCATTGACGCCGTCCTTGTCGCGTACAAACGTGCTGGACAGGAAGCCGTAGCTCTCCTCGAAGCCGAAGAGGAATGTGTTGGAGCCGGTGTCCTGGAACTGCTGAATCTTTTCACCGATGAACTTGAAGCCGGTCAGCGTTTCGAACATCTCGACACCGAAAGACGCGGCAATTTTGTTTGCCAGCGAGGTGGACACGATGGACTTGACCGCGGCACCGTTAGCCGGCAGCGTGCCCTGTGCCTTCTTGGTGGACAGGATGTAATGCAGCAGCACACAGCCAATCTGGTTGCCGGTGAGCAGCTGCCATTCGCCGGAACCGGTCTTGACGGCAACGCCAAGACGGTCGCAGTCAGGGTCGGTGGCAAAAATGACCTTCGCGCCGACCTGATCCGCCAGCTTGATGGCAAGTACAAACGCGCCGGGATCTTCGGGGTTCGGCACCTTAACGGTGGAGAAATTCGGGTCGGGCAGCTCCTGCTCCTTCACGACGGAGACGTTGCTGATGCCGACCTCGTGCAGGATGCGGCGGACAGGCACATTGCCGGAGCCGTGAATGGGCGTGTAGACGATGGACAGTGTGCTGCCTTCCTTTGCGAGCAGCTCGGGTTGGATGCAGAGCGTCTTGACCTGCGCGATGTAGTCATCATCGACTTCCTTGTTGCCGATGATTTTGAGCAGTCCCTTTGCTTTTGCTTCGTCTTCATCCATCAGCGTGCAGGCGGTGTAAGGGGTGGAGCGGATATACGCGGTGATGCCGTCAGCCGTTTCAGGACCGACCTGCGCACCGTCCTCGCCGTAGACCTTATAGCCGTTATACTGCGGCGGATTGTGGCTTGCGGTGATGACGATGCCGGCAATGGCATGGAGATGGCGAACCGCATAGGACAGAATCGGGACGGGGCGGAGCGCATCGAACAGGAAAGCCGGGACACCCTCCTGCGCGAGCACGAGCGCGGTTTCGCGGGCGAATTCGCTGGAGAAGCGGCGGCTGTCATACGCGATGACAACACCACGCTTGGCTTCTTCAGGCTTCTGAAGCAGATAGAGCGCGAGACCCTTTGTCGCGCGGCGGACATTGTAGCGGTTCATGCGGTTCGTGCCCGCACCGAGCACGCCGCGCATGCCTGCCGTGCCGAAGGACAGCTCGGTATAGAAACGGTCTTCGATTTCAGCGGGATGATCGGCGATGGATTTCAGGTCGGCGACGGTATCAGCATCGGACGCGAAATCATGCAGCCATTGTTCATAAGCAGTCCGGACATCCATACGAAAAGTACCTCCTCTTAACTTGTGAATCGGACACAGAGGCCGCAGGGGAGCGGCATGCTCCTTTAGTAATTCCATAAAAACATTATATCGTTGTTAAAGCGATTTTTCAAGGTCGAAGAACAAAAAACGTGAAATAGAACGCAGAAAAAACGGTAAAAAGTCCGCACGGTCACATTTGCGAGGAACAATTTACATTTAAGGGCGCCTTGTACCTTGACAGAAAGCCCTGTTACCGAGTAAAATAAGACTGAATATGTGTATCCGTTCTGACTGGAGCGGACAGGCATGAATTCTGCCCGCTGCGTTGTCAGCCGGCGGAAGGGGGATGGACGGTCGTGTGCCGCCCGAAAAAAAGGATGAGTATGAAGCAGCGTGTGATTTCGGTATTTGTTCTGTTGCTGATGCTGCTGGGCATGTGCCAGACAGCAGGCGCGGAGAGCACGTCCACCCTGCCGATTAAGGTGGAAATCGACCTGTCCAAGTCGCAGCTGACCGGACCGGAGGAAATTACGGTCACGGTGCGCGTGACGAACGTGACGGATACGGCATTCACCAGCCCTGTTTCGCTGGAGGATCCGAACGGGCAGCTGATTGACGAATTCGGCACGCCTCTGCTTGACGCGGGGGCAAGCGCAACGTGGACGGGCACGTGGGCAGTGACGCAGGCGGAATTGGATGCAGGACGAATTACCTTCCGTGTGCGTTATCCCGTGACGGACGAAAACGGCATTGTGTCCAATGCGCGCTCATCGTTCGCTAAGCGCCTGACGCTCGTTGCGGCAGAGCCTGAGGTGGAGGTGACGCGCACCATTAAGCCTGCCACCGCACGCAAGAATCAGGAAGTCAGCGTGATTTATGAAATCAGCAACGTCGGCACGGTTGACATTACCGGCGTGCAGATTAAGGAAAGCTCTGCTGTCTCCTCGAAAACGGCTTCTGTCGGCACGATTGCCGCAGGTGCGAAGGCGACGTATGTGTTCACGGTGAAGATGGGCACGAAGAACCTGACGAGCAACGCGACCATCACTTACACTGCCGGTACCAAGAGCTATACGACGAAGGTCGAGAACGCGACCATCAAGTACGGCAAGTGCAACCTGACCGCGACGCTTACCGCAGACAAAACCGGCGGCTATATCGGTGACACGGTCACACTGACGCTGACGCTCAAGAATACCGGCAAGAAGAACATGACCGGTCTGACCGTGACGGACGATGCTCTCGGCACGCTTTTCACCGATCTGTCTGTTGATGCAGGCAAAACCGTGACGGAAAAGACGACCATTAATGTGGCAAAGACGGCGGATTACCAGTTTACGATCAGCGGTAAGGAAGGCACGGCAGACATTGAAACCGCGACCGGGCGCATCAATGTTATCGCGATGGATCCGACGAATGCGCCGTCCTTGACGATTGAAACGGAAATCACCAGCGATGTGGTCTATACGCTGCCGTCAGTGCTGAGCATCACCTCGACCGTTACGAACAACGGCGCGGTTGACGCGAAGGATGTGACGGTGGTATCCGCCGGGACAACGGTGGCAAGCATCGGCACGCTTGCGGCTGGCAAGTCTGTCACCATCAAGCGCGACATCGAGGTGCAGATGACGGGTCAGTTCCGCTTTGATGCCGCCTACAAGAACGATATCGGCGAAACCGTGACGTTCGAGGGCGAGACCATTCGCATTTCGCAGGCTGCACCGACCGAAGTGCCGACTGCGGTGCCGGTAGCAACGCCGAAGATGTTTACGCAGGAGGAACTGCCCACGCAGGACAATCTCCCTGCTGTCGTCACGCAGGCGCAGAACGCACTGACCATCCTGTATTACGTCTTCGGTGCGCTGGCGATTATTGCGGCGGTATTGCTGATTGTCAGCCTGGTCGGCCGCTTCGTGAACCGCCCCAAGGACGGGCAGGAGCAGTACGAGCTGAACATGCGCCGTGATTACACGCAGAATGTTTCGGATGATGACCGCGTGCTGATCAGCGAGGAAGAGGCAAAGGACGAGGCGCAGCAGCCCGTCAGCACGTCCGACGATACGGCAGAAAGCAGCGAACAGTCCGGTGCCGCGCAGGATATTCTGACGGCGGACGACATGGATGACATGCAGGACGCTCAGGCGGACAGCACGCAGGTTTACGGCAGAAGCAAGAAACGGCGCGAGTAAGCGCATCAGCCAATATGCACCCCGATCGGCAGAAAACGCATGCCGGTCGGGGTTTTGGCTTATGATGCGGTCTTCCGTCACTCGGCTGCGCGATTGAGCTGAGCGATATTTCATGCAGGTTCCGCATGTTGATGTGATGAACATTTTGCAAAGAACACTTCGTTTGTCTTTGCTTTTTCCGCCGGATATGTTATAATAAACTGACTTATCGTTCCTGCAAGGAGGCGGCAGGTACGATCTATCCCGAAGGAGGACGAAGGAATGTTCAACAAACTGATGAATTCCTACTATTACGGCAAGAGCGGCAAGGGCGACTATACGCCGGATGATCTGCCGAAAACGCGCTGGCAACTGTTTCTTGAGATGCTCAAGACGCGCCTGAGCGGACTGTGCCGGCTGAACCTGACGTATGTGCTGGCATGGCTGCCGGCGATGATTGTGCTGATTCTGGGCATCCTGTCGGTCATGACGACGCTGATCAACTCTGTGGAGGTGGATGAGGCCGGCGAAGTCATCGAGACGATTGACCAGACGGTGCTGGCGACCGCGTTTCAGACGTGCAATGATGTGATTTTCATGACGCTGCTGTTCCTGATTCCGTGTATCGCGCTGACGGGTCCGTTCACGGCAGGACTGAGCTACGTGACGCGCAACTGGGCGCGTGACGAGCATGCCTTTGCGTGGTCGGATTACAAGGATGCCATCAAAGCGAACTGGAAGCAGGCACTCGGCATCAGCGCGATTACCGGTTGCGTGCCGTTTTTCGTGTACATCTGCTGGCGATTCTACGGCAGCATGTCGGCGGACAATGTCCTGTGGGTGTTCCCGCAGATTCTGATTCTCATGCTGGGCATTCTCTGGTCGCTGGCGGTCAGCTACACGTACCCGATGCTCATCACCTATAAGATGAATTTCCGTACTGTGCTGCGCAACAGCATGATTCTCGCCATCGGGCGTCTGCCGGGCAGCGTGGGCATCCGCCTGCTGCATTGTGTGCCGGTGGTTCTCTTCACGCTCATTTTCTTCCTGACGTATCAGCCGTGGGTGATGCTGTTGCTGATTGCGTACTATCTGATTTTCGGTTTCGCATTCAGCCGCTTTATTACAGCGAGCTACACGAATGCGGTGTTTGACAAGTACATCAACTCGCGCATCGAGGGCGCCGAGGTCAACCGCGGCCTCGCCAAAGAGGATGACGACGATGATGAGGACGATGGTGACGACGACACGCAGGACACCAATCGTCCGCTGAAGCCGTGGGAAAACGGCTACACCGACCAGAAATAACAGGAAACATATACACTTTCAATATGGATGCAGTCCGAAGGTCACCCAAGGATGACCGGAAAGCCCTTTGATCGCGTCTGCAGACGCGAAATCTCTGCCGGGCAGCACGCATTGTTGAAAGAAATGGAGCAATTGAAAGCATGTACACTGGATTTGCAGAGGTCTACGATGCGCTGATGAACGATGTTCACTACGGCGCATGGGCGGACATGTACGCCCGAATGATGACGGCTTACGGCATTCCCCGCAACGGTAGGGTCTGTGAATGCGCCTGCGGAACGGGCGCACTGACAATGCCGCTGGCGCAGCTGGGCTACGACATGATGGGCATCGACCTGTCGCAGGAGATGCTCTGGCAGGCAGCGCAGAAGGCACGCAAGGCAGGCTTCGGCATTCCCTTCATTCGGCAGGACATGCGTCAGCTGCGCCTGCATCGTCCGGTGGATGCGGTGCTCGCGACGTGCGACGGCGTGAATTACCTGCTGCAGGATGTGGATGCGGCGGCTTTCTTTCAGGCGGCATGGGATGCCATCAAGCCCGGCGGCGGATTGTTCTTCGATGTATCCACGCCGTACAAGCTGGAGCATGCGCTCGGTGATCAGCTGCTTGGCGAGGATCGCCCGAATATCACATATTTCTGGCAGAATCGCTATCATCCGGAGAAGCAGCTGTTGGATATGCATCTGGCAATCTTCGTCAAGGAGGCGGACGGACGCTACCGGCGCATCGATGAGGATCAGACGCAGCGTGCGTACACGGCGGAAAAACTCGTTGGTCTCTTGCAATCGACCGGATTTCGCGATGTGCGGATATTCGGCAAATCCTCACTGAGCAAGCCAAATCCGGAGGAGCACCGCTGGCACATTGCGGCAAGGAAGCCGATTGAATAATTCTTCGAGTGAGAAGAATTTTCAATGAACGAAAAAACTGTTTTGCTTTGACAGGAGTTTCGCCTCTGCGGAGGCGACCAGAGGGCTTTGCGATCGCCCTCTGGACTGCTTCGCAGTGCACTACTTTATAGAAATTGGGTCATGCAACTTCTCATATGGCTGCTTTATCGCTCAAGCATGATAGCATGCAATGCGAAGTGGATCGGGGGCGACCGCAAAGCCCCCGAGAACTGCAAACCAGATCAGGTGTGGAAGAACACGCTGTAATAGGGCAATGCAGCGCCATATATATGGTTGCTTTATCGCTCAAGCATGATAGCATGCAATGCGAAGGGGATCGGGGGCGACCGCAAAGCCCCCGAGAACTGCAAACCAGATCAGGTGTGGAAGAACACGCTGTAATAGGGCAATGCAGCGCCATATATATGGTTGCTTTATCGCTCAAGCATGATAGCATGCAATGCGAAGGGGATCGGGGGCGACCGCAAAGCCCCCGAGAACTGCAAACCAGATCAGGTGTGGAAGAACACGCTGTAATAGGGCAATGCAGCGCCATATATATGGTTGCATTATCGCTCAAGCATGATAGTGTGCAATGCGAAGGGGTTCGGGGGCGACCGCAAAGCCCCCGAGAACCGCAAACCAGATCAGGTGTGGAAGAACACGCTGCGAAGAGATTCTGAAGAATCGGACGAAGTCCGCGAAAAAAAGTAATAAGGATGAACAAAGGTCGAACGACGGATGTCCATCAATCAAAAAAGAGGCTTAAACAATGTCAGAAGCAACAGAAACGAAAATCGAGCGCCGTGCAGGCGATGAAATGCTCCGATTGACCCTCATGGACGGACAGGTTCGCGTCATGATGTGCGAAACAACGGCGATGGTGCAGCGCGCTGCAGATATTCATCACGCAACGCCTGTCTGCACGGCGGCGATGGGTCGCTTAATGACCGCGACCAGCATGCTCGGCGTGATGATGAAGGGTGATAACGAGTCCGTCACGGTCAATATTCACGGCGATGGTCCGATGGGGACGCTCGTGGCGGTCGCAAATCATGGTGATGTGAAGGTCTGCGCGGATGATGCGCATGCCGAATTGCCTCTGCGTGCGGATGGCAAGCTTGATGTCGGCGGCGCTATCGGCCATACCGGACGCATGACCGTCATCAAGGATCTCGGCATGAAGGAACCGTATATCGGCACGATCGAGCTTGTCAGCGGTGAATTGGGCATCGACTTCGCGCAGTACTTCACCGTGTCCGAGCAGCAGCCGTCGCTCGTTTCGCTGGGCGTACTTGTCAGCGGCGATGTTGTGCTCAAGGCGGGCGGCCTGCTCATTCAGCCGATGCCGGGATGCGAGGAGGAAACCCTGCAGCAGCTGGAACTCCGCAGCCCCATGTTTGCCGACATCAGCCGCGAACTGACCGAAACGGACAAGGAGCAGTTGCTGGAAGACTGGTTCCGCGGCATGAAGCCCGAATTGCTTGACCGCACGCCGCTGCGCTATTATTGCGGCTGCAGCCGGGAGCGCATGGAGAAGGCACTCATCTCGCTCGGACGCAAGGAACTGCAAACCATTATTGATGAAGATACAGGGGCGGAGCTTGGCTGTCACTTCTGCCATCAGCAGTATCAGTTCACGACTGAACAGCTCAAGGAGCTGCTCTCGCAGGCAACGCGCGAATAAAAGGAGACACGACATTCATGAAGTGCATCAATTTTGACGACCATTTTGCGGAGTTCACATCGAGCTGGATGAAGGCACACCGCAGCGAATACAAGACGTACGACCAGATGGAGGATGATCTGCCGCGCGTGTATACCGAATTTCTGAATACGCCTGCCAAGTGGCTCGACAATGTGACACCCGGCGCGTACTTCACGCAGTTTGAGGATGCGAAGGATCTGGTGGATTGGCTTGTGGCGTACTGCCGCAAGGGTATCCCTGTGCCGGACATGCTCATGGAGCAGATTCAGGCAGTCGGCCGTCCGTGTGAAAAGCGCCTGCTGACGCTGCTGCGCGATGATGAGGCGGATGTGCCGGAAGAAGCAAAGATGACCGCCATCGGGTTGCTGCGCGACATGGGCAGCACGCTTCCGAAAATGCTTTACATCACATGGCAGCTGAACCGAAAGGCGGAGGATGATTTGGCAGACAACGCGCTGGATAGCCTGCGCGACATGGGCAAGGAGGCACTTCAGCCGATGCTGGAGAACCTGTCCAAGGCGAACGAAGCCGGTCAGGAGGCGCTGCTGGATGTGCTGGCGAACTTCCCCGGCAATGAGAACGTCTATCAGCTGGCGGTTCGCCTGTTCGACAAGAATCCCAACCGTCGGGCACTGTTTGCAAGTTATCTGGCGAAACTGGGCGACGAGCGTGCGCTGCCTGTGCTGAAGGCGGCGGCAATGGAGGAAAATTGCCGCTATGCCGATTACATCGAGCTGCGCGCGGCGATTGAGGAGCTTGGCGGTGAGGCGCCGGAGCGCGAATTTTACGATGACCCGGAATTTGATCTGCTGCACGGCATGGAGAACGACGCGGATGAGCCGCAGCAGTAACCGCATGCACCTGCGGAAGGAGGCGGAAGCATGATTTGTCCGAATTGCCATGGCTATGCCGCGCCGGATGCGGTTCGCTGCCCGAAGTGCGGCATGCCGCTGAATCTGCCGGATGACGGCGAGAAGAAGGAAGACAGCGACTTGCTGAGCTTCCGTCAGGGACGGCATCTTCAGGGACATCAGAAGGCACCGACGCCGCCTGAAAAGAGCGCACGCCGCCGCAGAAGCGGTTCCCGTGCGCCGCAGGATGATGAGGAGGATATTCCGTCTGCCGGCAGCTATGGGCGCGAAGAAACGGAGCATGTGTACGGCGAGGATGAGGCAATGCTGGCTGACAGCGAGATGCTTTCGCCGAGCTATACGCCGGATGAACCGATTTCCTATGGCAAGCGTGCAAAAAATGAGCATCCGGAAAGACGCAGTGATCAGTATCTGAAGCGCCACATCAACTGGATGGCAGTGCTTGTGGGCGCGGTCATCGGGGTCATCTGTCTGATTGCCGGCACGTATCTTTTCCTGACGCAAACCGATTCCGGTCAGGTTCTTCTGGCGCGCATGGGCTATGACGAAACGACGTCCGCGGCGCTCTGGCAGGTCGGCGAGGAACGCATGAACAACGGTGACCTCACCGGCGCGATTGACTATTTCGAGAAGGCGAATGAGCTGGACGGCACGGAAAACGCGAATGTGTCCGCTTTGCTGATGCTTGGCAGCGCCTACGAGGCGAATGACCAGCTCGATCAGGCGGAGGAAGTCTACGCGTACCTGTATACCGACATTGCGCCGAGCGCGTCTGACGCATACAAAAATCAGGTGCGCTTGTATCTGGCACAGGGGCGCGACAAGGAGGCGGCAGAACTGCTTGCGACGGCGTACACCAACACGGGTGTATCGTCCTTCAGCACGCAGCGCAGCGAAATCCTGCCGCCAACACCTGGCGCAAGCGTTACGGCTGGCTACTACACCGCAAAGCAGACGATTTCGTTTGACATCGCGGACGACTATGAAATTTACTACACGTTCAACACACTGAATGTCCTGCCGGATGAGGGAATCCTGTATACTGAGCCGCTTGAACTGGGCGAAGGCGAATGGACACTGCGCGCGGTCAGCGTCAGCGGGGACCTCGTCAGCGATGAGATGAAAGGCACGTATCAGATTTACATGCCGACGCCGCTTCAGCCGGATGTTTCACTTGCGCCCGGTACGTACGAGAAACGCATCAAGGTCGGTCTGACGCCCGGTTCATTGACTGATGCGCAGTTGGAACAGAATCCGGGCTATGCAGCGACGCTGACGGACGAGGTTGCGCAGACCATCACCATCTACTACACGATTGACGGCTCAACACCTGATGAGGACAGTCCCATTTACACCACCGGCAACTGGATTACCATGCCCGGCGGCAATGTGACGCTCAAGGCGATTTCCGTCAACGGTTACGGCAAGTCCAGCACCATTAAGGAAGTTGGATACAAATTCAAGCAGAAACCGTACACAAAGACAATGATGACGGTCGATGATGTCATCGGCAACTGGAAGCTCGGTTCAACTTCGAAGGATGCGTTCACAGCGACGTGCGGCGAAGGCAACAGCACCGAAACCGTGTACAGCTACACCATCAGCATGGATACGGAAAAGGTTACGTACGACTGGGGATACGCCTGCTTTGCACGCCTGAAGACAGCGAATGTGCTGGTGGAGCTCTACATGACGTCCAACGAATTCACCGCGCCGCGCAGCACGAAAATCGGCAACACCGAGGACGAGGTTGTCAGCGTCTACAAAGACTACGGTCAGGTGGAAAGCCCGTCCGGCAACCGCGGTTTGTACGAGGACGAAACGAATAAGGGCAAAATCTACAAGCAGGAGGACGGCACGAAGATCATCCGTTACCGCGTCGAGACAGGCGACAGCCACATCTGGCAGCTCGATTACGAGACCGGCACGGACGGCGTTGTCAAGGCAATCCGCTGGCTCTACGAGCCATAAGCCAACTTCACCAACTTCGCCAACTTCGCCAACTTCGTTGGTTTTTCTTCTTCTTCTTTTTCTTCGCCGACTTCGTTGTTTTTCATCATTGGATTCCAATATCAACGAATATCACCACTCAAAAAAGGAGCTGTCCATTATCGGACGGCTCTTTTTTGCGCACGAAAAAAGCCGGTTTTGCCCGGCTTTATGTCGTCTGGGAGGATGTGCGAGAAACGCTGCGTTGTTGATTACTTCTTCATGTTGACTTCGTTGTCGCGGAGCATGCGCTCAATCAGCAGCGAACAGGAATGCTGCTGATCTTCAGGCAGTGCACGGAAATTGACAAGGAAACGATGCTCGTCGGGCGTAAGGACGGTCGTGACACCCTCCTGCGGCAACCGCCCGACAATATAATCAATGGAAACACCGAAGTAGTTCGCCATGCGGTTGAGCACGGTCAGGTTTGGTTCGGTATCGCGGTTCTCGTATTGGTTGATCGACTGCTGACTGACCTCTAAGATTTCAGCCAACGCACGCTGACTTAACCCTTGGTTAATCCTGAGCGCCTTCAAAACAGGTAGCATGGTAGAAGAAACCTCCCGCTTGTTGCATCATATTCTATCGTTATCATAACATAATCAAACGCAAAAAGCAAGAGTGAGATTAACAGAATTTATAAAATCATCAATCTTATACCGACAATAAAGAATGGTTCATCGAAAAATCAGGGAAAAGACACATTATGCGCGCAGATTGCCCTCGTACGCGACCAGAATGCCGCCGTTTTCGGCGTAATAGGAGCACAGACCGCGAAGCGGCGCAATTTCAATTTCAGCATCGGGGAATTTCGCATGCAGCGCATCACGCAGCGTGAGCGCACCGGTCTGATTGCCGCAATGGTGAATGTATACCTTCGAGCCGTTCCAGCCCTGCTTCATCATGGTGTCGGCCATGCTCTGCAGCGCCTTGTGCTCGCCGCGCGCCTTGCCGGAGATGACGAACTCGCCCTTTTGTCCGGCCTTGCAGATGACGCGGATGCCGAGAATACCGACAATGGCGCCTGCTGCTGCGCAGACGCGTCCGTTTGCGACGAAATTGTGGATGGAAGCAAGCGAAAAAACGAGGTTTGTGCGGCTGCGATAGGCGGTGACGGCGGTGACGATATCATCGAAGTCAAGCCCACGGCGGATGCAGGCAGCGAGTTTGTCCACCATCTGCGTGCAGCCGGGACCGGCGTTCAGGGTGTCAAACACATGGACACGGCGCTCCGGGTGCTGCTCCATGTACTCCTTCGCTGCCATGCAGGCGGCGTTGTACGTGCCGGACATGGCAGAGGAAATGGTGACACAGAAAACTTCGTCCGCATCGCCGAAAGCATCCAGCCAGCATTGCGGGCTCGGACAGGATGTGCTCGATTTGCCCTTGTAGTGCTGGAAAAAGGTGCGCAATTCTTCAAGGTCACAGTGCTCGTCATCGACAAACGTCCTGTCGCCGGCATGAACAAGCAGCGGCACGACAGCAAACGGGACATCGGGGATCGTCAGCAAATCAGCGGAGGAATCCGCAACAATTTTCATCATCATGCTCAACCTTCCTTTCCTGAAAGACGGAATATAAAAATCCGAAGCGAACTTCAGATTGAAGATATCAGGACTACGAAAAACATGATATCAGTTTTTAAGAAACTTGTCAAGAGGTACACATATTTTAATTGACGAGATGCGAAACCTGTGATATGATAACCATGAGGGGGAATAGAGCATGATTGCAAACATCAGCGAGTTCCGGATGCCGCGTTATCGGGAGATCCCGGATGTTGGCTTGTATCTTGACCAGACGGTGAAGTACATCAATCGGTATCTGTCGCCGCTGGGGTGTCTGGAAATCACGTCGGCGATGGTCAGCAACTATGTCAAGAAGGGGTACATCGCCAATCCGGTGCGCAAGCAGTACAATGCCGAGCAGATTGCCGAGTTGCTGTTCATCGCGGTGGCAAAGTCTGCGCTGTCAATGGAAAACATCGTGCGGTTGTTTGAAATGCAGAAGAAGGAATACACGGTGCAGCATGCGTATGATTACTTCTGCGATGCACTTGAGGCAACGCTGCAGTATACTTTCGGGTTGACGGACACCTTGGAGCGCTTCGGTACGGGCAGCACGCCGGAAAAAATGCTGCGCGCAACCATCATTGCGGTGACGCATATCATCTACCTGTCGAGTCAGTTTGACGCGATGGAAGGGCAGGGGACGCTGGCTGCAGGTCATCTGGCATTGCCCGAAGCATAAACAACATAGGATTTGCATGGGAAGCAGCTACAGCTGCTTCTTTTTTGTACACCTGTATAATAGAAGAAAAATGCTGTTAGCTAACTTGTAAACTAACAATTCGGGTGATAAAAGGACGAATAAAGAGTAACGAAAATTCAGGTGAAAATAGCACAACGGTCAAAATGGTAGAAAAACGAACGAAAAAGACAAATAATCGAAACTAATTGTGAATTTACAATGAAAAAAATTTGTTGAAAATTCGCCAAAATACGCAAAAAGGTATTGCGTAAACTGCGCTGATGTAGTATAATCAAATCGAAAGGTGAAACGTAAGCTAACAAGAAGCTAACGAAAAGGAAGCGAAGATAATGCGAAAATTCTCAGCGCATCGTTCATGGCTCCGGAAAACGGCATGTTCTCTGCTGACAGCGGCTGTACTGTTCACCGGCACGGCGGTCTGTGCAGAGGAAGCATCTGCTGTGCTGACATTCGAGGCGGAAACTGGCACGCTGCTCGGTCAGGCGAAGATTGCGCAGAATGGCATGTGCGTTTCCGGACTGGAGCGTGACGGCGATGGCATTGCGGTAACCGTAACGCTCGAAGAGGCTGGCTGGTATGATATTACGGTGCGTGCGGCGGTTATCGGCAGCGGCACGAAAATCAACGAAGTGAACGCGAATGGTCAGCATGTCGGCGACATCACGAACGCGGGCGACTGGTCGGAGGAGACTGTGCCGTACGTGTGGCTGGAGCAAGGCGAGAATACGGTGTCCGTCACGAAGAGCTACGGCTGGATTGCGATCGATTCGTTTACGCTGACGAAATCGGCACCGTTGCCGGATGACATTTACGATGTGGAGCCGACGCTGGTCAATCCCAACGCAACGGACAGCGCAAAGCGGCTCATGACATACCTGTGCGACCAGTACGGCAAGACAGTGTTGTCGGGTCAGCAGTGTCAGGAAGGTCCCTATGGGCTGGATAATGCCGCCATCTGGCGCGGCACAGGCGGACAGTACGCAGCAGTTGTCGGTATGGATCTCATCTCCTATTCGCCGGCACGCGTGGCAAAGGGTGACACATCGAACGTCATCGAGCAAGCCATCAGCTACTGGCATGCTGCCGATGAGGGAAAATTACCCGGCATCGTGACGCTCTGCTGGCACTGGTGCCCGGACGCGCGGTACAACAAGAGCGCAAATGATCCGTGGTCGACCTTCTACACTTCCAGCACGAATTTCAACCTCGCGAAGGCGCTTGATGGCAGAGACCCGGACGGCTATCAGATGCTGCTGGATGACATCGATGCGATTGCGGCGCAGCTCAAGCGGCTGCAGGATGCGGACGTGCCGGTGCTGTGGCGTCCGCTGCATGAGGCAAGCGGCGGCTGGTTCTGGTGGGGTGCGTCCGGTGCAGAGGCGTATCTGGAACTTTATAAGCTGATGTACGACCGGCTGACGAACGTGCATGGGCTGAACAACCTGATCTGGGTGTGGAACGGACAGGACGCGGCATGGTATCCGGGCGATGAGTACGTCGACATCATCGGCGAGGACGTCTACCCCGGCACACACGTCTACACCTCGCAGGCGGCACGGTTTATCAAGGCACTGAGCTACACGAGCACGCGCAAGCTGATTGCGCTGTCGGAAAACGGCTGCATCCCCGACCCGGAGCAGCTTGAGCGCGACGGTATCTTCTGGAGCTACTGGTGCACGTGGGAAGGCGACTTCGTGCTCAAGAGTGCAGGCTTCAACCAGTACGGCGAAACGTACACGGAGAAGACCATCCTCAAGAAGGCGTATCAGAGCGACTTGGTCATCACGCGCAAGGAGCTGCCGGATTTGCGGAATTATCCGCTGACTGATGAGGCGGAATGAACGATGTCCCCCGCGGCTGAAGCAGCCGAAGCAGATAAAAACAAAACAAAGGATGGGAAGGTGAACGGTGTTGAGCGGAAAGAAGTCGCTGATGAGCCTGATGCTGGCGCTGGTGCTGATGCTCGCGGGCATTGCGCTGGCAGAGGATACGCTCTCGGACGCCGAAGCTCCTGCGGAAGAACAAACCGTGGGCGCGACGACGCTGACGAACGAGGACTATCAGCAGATCGTGAGTACCTACTCCATTGACGCATCGATTCCCGGCTATACGGATTATCTGGCGTCCTATGAGGATGCTGAACGTCCGGATGCTGTCGTGACGGTGGATGCGGATACATTCGTCCGTTACGAGGATGATGGCGTCGCTGCCGAGCCTCAGATTTTCACCGATTACGAGGGCATGGCTGGCAACAGCGTGCTGACGGGCGAGGAGTCGCTGACGGAATGGGTCGTGGATGTGCCGGAAAGCGGTCTCTACGATCTGACATTGCTGTACTACCCATACGAAGGCAAGAACAGTGCCATCCAGCGTGCGTTCTTCATTGACGGCAAGCTGCCCTACAGCGAGCTGGCGATGGTGGACTTCAACCGCATCTGGATTAACGGTACGTACGAGTCCGTGGTGGATGAAAACGGCGTGACCGTTCGCGTGTGGGAGAAGGATAATCAGGGCAACGACCTGAAGCCGTCTGCCATCGAGCAGCCGGAATGGTGCACGCGCGGCCTGCATGACTCCAACGGCTACATCTCCGAGGAGATGAGCATCTACCTGGAGAAGGGTCAGCACACGCTGACGCTCCTGTCGATGCGCGAACCGATGTTGCTGCGCTCCATCACGCTGTCCAACAGCACACGTCCATCGTCCTATGCTGAAGTCAAGGCGGCAGGCGATGCGGCGGGGCAGCAGGACACGACCGGCGTTTCGGTGCGCTTCGAGGCGGAAAACGCCGTCAAGACGTCTTCTCAGATGCTGTACCCGGTGCAGGATCAGTCAAGCGCGGTTGTGTACCCGATGTCGGCGCGTTATCTGCTCAACAACTCCATCGGCAGCAGCTGGAAGAGCGCCGGACAGTGGATTGAGTGGAACTTCGAGGTGCCGGAGGATGGTTACTACGAAATCACCATGGTGGATAAGCAGAACTTCGTCCGCGGCATCGATGTATATCGTAAGATCATGATTGACGGCGAAGTTCCGTTCGCGGAATTCAGCGCACAGCCTTTCTCCTACAGCCAGACATGGCGCATGGAAACCATCTCCGATGAAAATGATGAGCCGTACCGCATCTACCTGACCGCCGGCGAGCATACGCTGCGCATGGAAGTCGTGCTGGGCGATATGGCAGACATCATTTCACAGGTGCAGGACTGTGTGCAGCAGCTCAACACCATCTACCGTCAGGTCATTTACATCACAGGTGTTGCGCCTGACCAGTACCGCGACTATCAGCTGACGGCATCACTGCCCATGCTCGAAGGGGAGCTTCGCAGCGTACAGAATGATCTGGATGCTGCCATTGCCGCATTGGAAAAGACGGCTGGCAACGATTCGGACAAGCTGACGGTGCTGCGCACGATGACGGATCAGCTTGATGAGCTGATTGAGGATCAGGAACGCTTCACCGAGGTGCTTTCATCTTTCAAGACGAATGTCCGCGCGTGCGGCAACTGGATTACGCAGGTGCTTGATCAGCCGTTGCAGGTCGACCGCTTCTATATTCATTCTGCCGATACACAGCCGACACTCGACAATGCCAGCTGGTGGGACGGCGTTGTACATGAGGCGGAGCGCCTGTATTACTCCTTCATCATTGACTACAATAAGGTCGGCAATGTTGCTGAGGGCGACAGTGAGAATGTCGTCCTGACGCTGTGGATTGGTACCGGCCGCGATCAGGCGAACGTCATCAAGTCGCTGATTGACGAGAAGTTCACGCCGGCGACGGGCATTTCCGTCAACGTGCAGCTTGTTGACATGAACACGCTGCTTCGTGCGACACTTTCCGGCGAAGGTCCCGATGTCGCGATTCAGGTTGCGAATACGAACGGCATCGCCGGTGCAGTGCTCAACACGGGCAACGATACGCCGGTCAACTACGGTCTGCGCAACGCCGTGCTGGATTTGACGCAGTTCGAGGACTTCGCGGAGGTCGCGGCGCGCTTCAACGAGAGTGCCATCGTGCCCTTCACGTTTGACGGCGCAACCTACGCGCTGCCGGATACGCAGACATGGCTGATGATGTTCTACCGCAAGGACATTCTGGCGGAAATCGGGCTGGAAGTGCCGCAGACGTGGGACGAGGTCAAGGTTGCCATGTCGGTACTGAGCAAAAACCAGATGGAATTCGGTATGCTGCCGTCCGAGCAGGTCTTCGCAATGCTGCTTTACCAGAATGGCGGCAGGTACTATACGGATGACGAGGCTGCGTCCGCACTTGATGAGGATGTGGCAATCAACGTGTTCAAGAAATACTGTGAATACTACACGGATTACAAGCTGGATAAGGAAACGTCCGTTGAGGAGCGTTTCCGCACGGGTGAGTGCCCCATCATCATTTCCGACTACACCACCTATAACAACCTGCAGGTGTCCGCACCGGATATTCTCGGCCTGTGGGACTTCACCTGCGTGCCAGGCACGGTGCGGGAGGATGGCACCATCGACCGCTCGACCGGTTCAACGGGGCTGGCGGATATCATCATGAGCGCGACGGAGTATCCGGACGAGAGCTGGGAATTCCTCAAGTGGTGGACGAGCACGGAAACGCAGACGCTCTACGGCCGCGAGATGGAATCGCTCATGGGCGCGTCGGCGCGTGTCGCAACGGCAAACGTCGAGGCGCTGGCAAACCTGTCCTGGCCGATGCGCGATTACCGCGCGCTGATTGAGCAGATGAACAGCGTCAAGGGCATTCCGCAGGTGCCGGGCGGCTACTACACGTGGCGCAACATCAGCAATGCCTTCTATACCATTACAACGGATACCGCAACGAACAATACAACCCCACGTGAGGCGCTGATGGACAAGGTCTACTACATCAACGCTGAGATTGACTACAAGCGCACCGAGTTCGGTCTGCCGCTGCATCAGTCGGAGACGAACACGGTAAAGGAGGAGTAAGATGAGCACGAGCCATTCCCCCGCGGTGCATGTGCAGCGCGCCTCCCTGAGCAAAACCATCTGGAAGCATCGTGCGTCCTATCTGCTGATGGCGCCGTACTTCATTCTGTTCTTTCTCTTTACGGTACTGCCGGTGGTCATGGCAATCGGCGTGTCCTTCACGGACTGGAACATGCTCGAAACGCCGGAATTTGTCGGCTGGCAGAACTACGTCAAGCTTCTGCTGGATGATGACATCTTCATCATCTCCCTCAAGAACACGCTGATTTTCGCCATCATCACGGGACCTGTCAGCTATATGCTGTGCCTGCTGTTCGCATGGATTATCAACGAGTTCAACCGCGGCATGCGCACGTTCCTGACGCTGATTTTCTATGCGCCGTCCATCTGCGGCAACGCGTACATGGTCTGGAACCTGATTCTGACAGGCGACCGGTACGGCTACCTGAACGGCATCCTGCTGAACCTCGACATCATCAACGAGCCGATTCTGTGGATGAAGACAGAAGCGTATGTCATGCCGATGCTGATTATCGTTCAGCTGTGGCTGAGCCTTGGCACGGGCTTCCTGTCTTTCATTGCAGGCTTGCAGACGGTGGACAAGAGCATGTATGAGGCGGCTGCCATTGACGGCATCAAGAACCGCTGGCAGGAGCTGTGGTATGTGACGCTTCCGGCGATGAAGCCCCAGCTGATGTTCGGCGCGGTTATGCAGATTACGCAGTCCTTCGCGGTTGCGGATATCTCCATCAACCTTGCCGGCAACCCGTCGGTCAACTACGCGGGTGCGACCATCGTCACCCATTTGCTGGACTACGGCTCAACCCGTATGGAGATGGGCTACGCCTGCGCGATTGCAACCATCCTGTTCCTGCTGATGGTCGGTACGAACAAGCTGGTGCAGCGGCTCCTGAGAAGGGTGGGTGAATAAGCATGGCAGAACGCAGAGGACAGGTGGCATTCAAGGATTTGCCGCCGAAGCTCCAGAAGAAGCTGCGCCGGCAGAAGATTGTGCCGAAGAAGGCGCGCAAGCTGAACCGCTCCATGGCGGGCAACGCGCTGCTGTTCACGCTCATGTTCATCTGCGGCATCTTCATGGCGCTGCCGCTTGTCATGATTATCAACAACGCCCTGAAGCCGCTGGACGAATTGTACCAGTATCCGCCGCGCATTTTCGTCCGCAACCCGAATTTGCGCAACTTCTCGGATTTGTTCATCCTCATGAACGACTCGTGGGTGCCCTTCAGCCGCTACATGATGAACACGGTGATCATCACCGTGACGGGCATGGTCGGTCACGTCATCGTGGCATCATGGGCAGCGTATCCGCTGGCGAAGGACAAGTTCCCGGGCAAGAACCTGCTGTTCGGCATGGTCGTGCTCTCGATGATGTTCTCCTGGACGGTCACGCAGATTCCGCAGTATGCCATCATTTCTTGGCTGGGCATCAACAACACGTATTTTGCGCTGATTCTGCCGGCGTTCTGCTTCGGTATGGGTTTGTACCTGATGAAGCAGTTCATGGAGCAGCTGCCGGATTCCCTGATGGAGTCGGCACGCATTCAGGGCGCAAACGAATGGCAGATTTTCTGGAAAATCGTCATGCCGAACGTGAAACCTGCCTGGCTGACGCTGGCCATCTTCCAGTTCCAGCAGATGTGGGGCAATACCGGCTCTCTCTTCCTGCGCGATGAGCAGCTCAAGCCTATGCAGTATGCTCTGCAGCAGATTACGGCTGGCGGTGTGTCCCGTGCGGGCGCGGCGGCGGCAGTCACGTTCATTATCATGGCAGTGCCTGTGCTGTTCTTCCTGCTGTGCCAGAGCAGCATTCTGGAAACCATGACAACATCGGGCATGAAGGACTAAAGGAGGATAAAAGCATGAAGAAAATGAAGCGGCTCCTCCTCGCATCACTGGCGGTGCTGATGCTGTTTTCCTCCTTTGCACCGTATGCGCAGGCAGACACCGAGTTGCCCTACATCACCTACAATTACGATTACTGGGGAAACATCGTTTACACGCCTGCAGCGTATGTGCCTGCAGGCACCGTGACAGGTTCAAGCCTCCGCTGCAACGGCAAGGAGGTCGGTGCGTTCAAAAACCCGCAGGATCTTTGCGTAGCGGATGACGGCACCATTTATCTGGCGGACAGCGGCAACAACCGCATTGTTGTCCTGTCGGAGGACATGGCGAGCGTCAAGCGCATCATTACCGGGTTTGAGAATTATGGCGTGTCGGACACATTCCAGACGCCGACCGGCGTTGCACTGGGCAATGACGGCAAGCTCTACATTGCCGACAGCCTGAACCGCCGCATTGTTGTGCTCAACACGGATGACACGCTCAACCGCATTATCGAGATTCCGCAAATGTCGCAAAGCGTCAGCGTGGTCGGCGGCATCAAGTACGCGGTCGGTACGCATGTGGAAGGGCTCAGCAATGTTACAAATGAAATGAATGCAGACGGCATTCTGTACCGCACCGTGTGCTTCACGGACGGCAGCAGCATGAGTCTTACGGACGAGCAGGGTGTAACCTATCAGGTCAGCGCCTACGAACAGGCACTCAAGCCGCTCGAAACGGCCGTGACGGACAGCAAGGGCGCAACGTACACCATCGCATCGGACGGCAAGTCGGTCGTGCGCACCAACGCGGACGGAACGACCTTCACCTATCAGAAGTACGACGCGACAACGAACATCGATCTGTTCATCCTGATTGGCCGCCTGCTCAAGGGCAACCAGAACATCACGAACTTGTCCGGTCTGATTGGTCTGGCGTTGGATGAGGAGGATAACCTCTACTGCATCAGCGCGAAAACCGTGGTCATCCTCGACCAGAAGGGTAACATGGTTTCGGCAATCAGCAACTATAAGAGCGAAGATGGTACCCTGTCCTCCTTCGGGTCGATTACCGAATTCGCCCTGTGCGGCGAAAACCTGATGATTCGCGATGCGGACAATCACATCGCCGAAATGAACCGTCAGGGCGATACGATTCGCAACATCGAAAGCAACTGCATCAGCAGAACGGATGATTCCGGGACGCTGACCCGCATGACGGGCATGGCAGGTGCATCCGATCCGGATGAAGAAACGGCATTCAAGAGCATCATCGGCATTGAGCTGACGGGTGATTACCTGATTGTCGGCGAAAAGAGCGGCGAGGTCAATGTCATGAAGACATCCGGCAAACTGCTCGGCACGATGACAAATGATGCGCTGCTTGTGCTCGATACGGCATCAGATACGGTCAGCAGCGTGTCGGAAGTGGTAAACGGCAAGCAGACAGAACGGCTGGCGAATGTCACGGGTGTCGGCATGACGGACTGGAATGGCATGCAGTGCCTGTGCGTCAAGGAAAACAGCGGACGCGTGCTGGTGCTGGATGACGGATACGCCGTGCTGCATACGGCGCAGAACAACTGCGTGGAGGTGCAGGACCGCACCGGCGCGGTGACGGATGTGATTCTCGGCGTGGACGCAGGCAGCGGCTTCGCGAAGTTCGCGGAAATCGGCGGCGTCGAGGGTGTCGCACTCAACAGCGCCAATCAGCTTTGCATTGCGGACAGTGAGGATCAACTGATTGTGCTGGATGCGGAAGGCAATGTTGCACGCGCAACGGTGAATCCCGACAGCGAGGTGCTCGATGACAACTTCATGTTTACGCCCCTGAAGGTCTCCGTGGACTACGCAGGACGCGTGTACTGCATTGCGCAGAACATGTTCGAGGGCATCATGGTCTTCGAGACGAACGGCGATTTTACCGGCTTCTTCGGCACGATTTCCGTTGAAATCACCGCGTGGGAAAAGTTCTGGCGCAAGCTGGCAACGAAGGAGGAACGCTCAAAGCAGCAGCTCTATATCCCGACGGAATTCACCGGCATCGACATCGATGACGAAGGCTTCGTGTACGCGTCCAACAAGGACACGACCGGCGTGCAGGCTGTGCGCCGCCTGAATCCGAAGGGCGAGGATGTCATCCGCATGGGTCAGTCCAAGAACCTCGGCGGCGACCTTGAAATCAGCGGGACTTCGCTTTATGCGGGACCGAGCACGATTGTTGATGTCGTCTACCGTGGCAAGGGCATTTACTCCCTGCTGGACTCCAAGCGCGGCCGCATTATTACCTACGACCATGAGGGCAATCTGCTCTATATCTTCGGCGGACTCGGCACGCAGGCAGGCACGATGGATACGCCTGTGGCAATCGAGCAGGCAGGCAATAAGATGCTTGCGCTGGATTCGAAGCAGGGCACAATCGTCGTTTTCGGTGAAACGGAGTACGGCAGGCTCATCAACGAGGCAGTCGGGCTGCGCTATGACGGCGATGAAACGAAGGCAGTCGCGCTCTGGCAGGAGGTGCTCCGGCTGGATGAAAACAACGAGCTGGCGAACACCGGCATCGGCAAGGCCTACCTGTCCGCAGGCGAAAATAAGCTCGCTATGATGTACCTGAAACGCGGACAGAACCGTGATTACTACTCGGTCGCCTTCAAGCGCTACCGCAACGAAGTACTGAAGGAAAACATCAACTACATTCTTACGGGCGTGATCGTGCTAATTATCGCGATTGTGCTGATCGTCAAGGTCATCCGCCCGCGAATGAGCAAGAAGAACGGAAGGAGGGCTTAAGGCGATGAAAGCACTGTTCAGCAAGGAAAAATGGCAGCAGCTTTTCTATACCGTTTCGCACCCGTCTGACGGCTTCTACTGGATCCGTCACGCAGAAAAGGGGAGCGTCGCCATTGCCATCCTGATGGTCATCATTTTCGGCATCTGCTTCACCCTCAACCGTCTGCTGGCGGGTTTCGTGGTCAACAACATCAATGAACGCACCGTCAATGCATTGTGGGAAATGAGCGGCGTCCTGATTCTTTACTTTCTGCTGTGCGTGGGCAACTGGTCAGTGACGTGCCTGATGGACGGCGAGGGGCGCCTGAAGGATATCGCCATTGCCATCGGTTACTCACTCGTGCCGATGATTGTCTGCTACATCGTGGCGACCATTGTCAGCCAGTTTGTCGCGGAGAATGAGGAAGCGTTCTATTCCATCATCATCTTCATCGGCACGGCGTACACCTTCATCATGGCGCTGACCGGCATTATGCAGGTGCATAACTACACGCTGGGCAAGACGCTCCTGACGCTGCTGCTGACGCTCGTGGCTGTGTTCATCATCATTTTCCTGGTCATGCTGGTCGCTAACTTCATCACGCAGGTGGTAGGCTTCTTCAAGAGCATCTACACCGAGCTGATTTTCAGAGCTTGAGCGGAGGTGGAAAGATGAGCAAGAAATCGAAAGTCCAGCCGGATGCGGCTCAGCACAAGTCCCGCCGCTGGCTGTGGATTGTGCTCGCGGTGATTGTCATCATCGTGGCGGCGGCTGTTGTCTGGTATCTGTTCCGCTTCGAGTTCCGGCGGGAATATCAGCAGATGATTGAAACACCGGCTGGGGCGTCCGCACAGACGGAGTTAACAGCGCTTACGGACGAAAATCCGGATGTCGCGGCACCGTACGCACTCTATGCGGAAAACGAAAACCTGAAGCTCTACGCGGATATCGAAACGGCAAGCGTTGCCGTCTACGATAAGCGCACCGGTGAAACGGTCTACTCCAATCCGCCGGATGCTGATCATGATAAGACGGCAAACAAGACGAACAAGAACTACCTGAAGAGTCAGTTCCTGCTGGATTACTACAATTCCGGACTGACAAGCAGTACGTATGACAGCTACTCGATGAGCGTGTCGCTGGGCAATTTCAGCGCTGCAGGCATCGAGAACGGCATTGCATTCATTTACGTTGTCGGTGTCGACACCATTCAGTACCTGACGCCGTCCTATCTGCCGACGGAACGCTATGAAGCGCTGTATGAGCAGCTGGGCGATCAGGCGAAGAAGGCGGCTGACATCGTTTACGAGCAGCGTGAGGATGGCTACTGGATTTCCGAAAAGGGATCAAGCCGCACGCGTGAGATGGCGCGTGTTTCCAAGGAATTCGAAGCGCTGGGCGTAACGAAAGCGGAATACCTCGAGATGGAGGCGTACGCGGGCAAGGAACAGGCAGAAACGCTGGGCTTCACCGTGACGCTGGAATGGACGCTGGGCGAGGATTACGTTGAGGCGACCATCCCTGCCAGCGCGATTGAGGAGCGCGGCGGCGGCAAAATCTACCGCATTCAGCTTCTGCCGTACATGGCAGCGGCGGACACCACCGAAAGCGGCTATATGGTTGTTCCGAACGGTTCGGGCAGCCTCATCCGCTTCAACAACGGCAAGAACACTGCGGCAGTGTACAGCCAGTATGTTTACGACATTGACCTGATTGACGGCGACTACACGCAGACGCAGCTGACCGAGACCGTGCGCATGCCGCTCTGGGGAATCTGCCGCGAGAAAACCGGCGTGCTGGCGACCATCGAAAGCGGTTCGGCATTGGCGAGCATCAATGCGGACGTGTCGGGACGCAGCAATTCCTACAACAACGCCTACGCGATGTTCACCCTGCGCGGCGCGGAGCTGCTGTCGCTCTTCGGCGCAGGCGAAACGTCGGAAATGCCGATTGTAGAGGACAATCTCTATGCGGAAGATCTGACCGTCCGCTATACGCTGCTGACTGGGGAAAACGCGGGCTACAGCGGACTGGCGAACTACTACCGTGCACGGCTGATTTCCGAAGGCGTCCTGACGGCACAGACGGAATCGGGCGACATTCCCTTCTACTATGACCTGATCGGCGGCGTGAAGGAAACGACTCATTTCATGGGCATCCAGTACCTGCATGTTCGTGCGATGACAACTTTCAAGGAAGCGGACGAGATTGCACAGCGCCTCAACAAGGCCGGTGTGAAGCATCAGGTCGTGAACTTCCAGGGCTGGATGAACGGCGGCTACTATCACGATGTGGCAAACCGCGTGTCTGTTCTCAGCGAGCTGGGCGGCAAGCAGGCACTGGAGGAACTCAGCGATGCGCTGACACGCTTGGGCGGCGAGCTATACGCAGATGTGGCGTTCCAGAAGGTGACGAGTATCACCAAACGGTACATGGCGAATCAGGAGACGTCGCGCTACTACGGCGCCGGCTATGTCGCACGCTTCGGCGTCAACAATCCGGCAAACCTGCGCCGTACATCGAGCCTCGGTTATGATGAGAACATCTACGATCTGCTTTCCCCGAAGTTCCTGCCGTACTACGTCAGCGGATTCCTGAACAGCACAAAGGATTTGAACATTACCGGCATTTCCCTGCGCGATTTGGGCAGCGAACTGCATGCGGACAAGCGCCGCACGGAAGTCATTGACCGCGAACAGGCGCTCATGGTTGTCAAGAATGAATTGGCGGAGATCGCTGACAGCGGCAAGAACGTGATGGTGTCCGGCGGCAACCTGTACGCCGTCAAGGGCGCGGATCACGTCATCGATGCCCCGATGGGCGCGACGGAATACGTCATCGTTGATGAAACGATTCCGCTTTACGAGATGATTTTGCACGGCTGCGTGAATTACACCGGTCAGGCGATGAATACGGCGGTGAGCGAGGATTGGCAGAGTGAACTGCTGAACATGATTGAGTACGGCGCATCGCCGCGGTACACCTTCACGGCACAGGAAGCATCTGACATGAAGTACACCGCACTCAATTCGCTCTATGCAACCACGTTTGACAATTGGGCGGACGAAGCGGCAGAAAACTACGCGTACCTGAACGGCGCGCTGTCTGCCGTCAGCGGTGCACAGATGGTGGAGCATACCATCATCTCTGACACACTCCGTTCTGTCCGCTATGACAATGGCGTGACCATCTACATTAACTACGGCAGTCAGGATGCACAGGCGGACGGCAAGACGATTCCTGCCCGGGCGTATCTGCTCTCAGGAGGTGCAAACGAATGAAAAAGCTGCGTATCTCCATGGCGGGAAAGCGCGCCATTAACGGCTATGTTTTCATCCTGCCCTGGCTGCTGGGCTTCCTGCTGTTCTATGTGCGAAGCCTCTACATGACGGTGGAGTTCTCCCTGAATTCCATGACCGTCCTGAGCACAGGCGGCTACAAGCTTGAATTTGTTGGGCTGAAGAACTACTATGAGGCATTCTTCTCCCATGCGAGCTTCAAGCAGACGCTGACGACGTCCATCGGCAACATGCTCATCGACGTGCCGCTGATCATCTTCTTCTCACTGTTTGTTGCAATGATTCTGAACAGGAAGATGAAGTGCCGCGGTCTGATTCGCGCAATTTTCTTCCTGCCCGTGCTGATGGGCGCAGAGGCGGTCAGCAACGCGCTGAGTGTCGCGGCGCAGATGATGGCAGGCGGACTGAGCGGAGCAAGCGCGGACATGGCGGCGGCGTCCTCTTCTGCCGGCACGCTCAACATGACGTATCTGATGGACCTCTTTGCGCAGCTGGCATTGCCGGATGTGGTTCTTGACTACATCACCGGTGCAGTCGAACGCATCAGCGACATCATTCAAGCGTCCGGCGTGCAGATCGTCCTGTTCATTGCCGGCTTGCAGTCGATTCCGTCCTCGCTCTACGAGGTCGCGAAGATTGAGGGCGCAACGGGCTATGAAACGTTCTGGAAGGTGACGTTCCCGATGGTCATGCCGCATATCATTACCTGCACGATTTACACCATCGTCGATGCTTTCAGTCAATCCGATGTGGTGCAGCTGGCATATGATACGGCGTTCACCGAGAGCAACTACGGCTTGTCATCGGCATTCAGCGTGGTTTCGACGCTGATTACCTGCTCGCTGCTGGCGCTGGTGGTCTACCTGATCAGCAAGCGCACGTTCTACTACAACTAATGCGAAGGAGTGTGAAAAGCAATGGAAAAATGGCGCGCGTTTCGCAATTCTCCTCGCTATGAGGACGCAAAGGGCGGTGCCGTCAAGAAGGGCAAGGCGTTCATGCTGTGGCTGCTGCGCTTTGTGCTGATCGTTGGCATTGCCTACGTCATCCTTTCGCCGGTTATCGGCATTGTCAGCCAGTCCTTCTTCTCTGATTCCGACTCCTCGAACCCGATGGTCTACACCATCCCGATTGAGGGCACGCTTGAAAGGTACACGACCGTCATCACGCAGATGGACTACTTCCGCACGCTGGGCAACACGCTGATTTACACCATCGCGCTGACGCTCATTCAGGTGCTGATTTGCTCCATGGTCGGCTACGGCTTTGCACGGTTTGACTTTCCGCTCAAGAAGCTGTGGTTCGCCTGCGTCATCATCATGATCGTCATCCCGAATCACACCATCATGCTGCCACAGTACATGACCTTCCGCAGCATGGGGCTGATGAGCGAGGCAACCCCGATGTACGTCCTGACGGTTTTCGGCACAGGTCTGCGCGCTGGGCTGTTCATCTACATCTTCAACCAGTTCTTCCGCGGACTGCCCAAGGAAATTGAGGAGGCAGCGTTCGTCGACGGCGCGGGCACATGGTACACCTACTTCCGCATCATGCTCGTCAATGCTATGCCGGCTGTGATTACGGTGACGGTGTTCTCGCTTGTCTGGCAGTACACCGATTCCTTCTACAGCCAGCTCTTCCGCATTCCGACGGACATGCTGCTTGCCAAGCGCCTCTCGACGCTGCAGAACAACATTTCCGCGAACCTCAAGATCATGAACGTCCGCATCCAGCGCCTGTATGTCAACGCCGGCGTTGTGCTGACGATTCTGCCGCTGCTCATCCTCTACCTGCTGCTCCAGCGCCGCTTCATTGAGGGCGTTGAACGCTCGGGTATCGTAGGCTAATGAGATAAACTAACAAAAGATACACGTTAACATGCGTGAGCAGAACAATTAGCTTCAATGTATTCGCCCATAAGGTGCACATAACCGGCGATCAGATGAGTCCTCCTTGCCGAAACTGTACTTTATGGGCGAATTAAATCCCTCGAAAACATTTTTTCGGAGAATTTCGGTCAAAAAAGATGGAATTTTCGTGATTTACTAGTTGACTTACAGTGCGGGTTTGTGCTATGATAGGGATCAGAGGAGCCATGGCGTATTTGGCTCAAAACTGACCGGTATGGCAGGCTGCTGCCTGCTGTCCCAAAGAGAACCATGGTGAACAAGCTGCACAAACGGAACCAAGTCCTTAGGAAAGGGACATGAAGGAGGTTATCCAAGTGAAAAAGGTCGTTTCTGTTCTGCTGCTTGCGTGCATGCTGGTGATGAGCTGCGCTTTCGCAGAGGTTGCATCGCCGGTGGCGGGCGAGGTCAAGACCATCATCGACTTTGCGGATGAGAACACTGCGTTCCTCGGTCTGGACATGACCCTGGGCAACGCGGATGCTGCAGAGCTGAGCGTGATTGACTATCAGAACGGCAAGGCGCTGTGCATCAGCCCTGCTGCAGTCGGCAAGGTGCCGTATGTTTCCCTGAACATCGACGGTCTGCTGGGCGAGAACCTTGAAAAGGCCGTCAAGATGACCTTTGATGTCGGTGTGGAGCTGGGCACGGACGGAGCCTTCTACGCGCAGTCCGGCAAGGTCTACATGGTCAGCGGCGAGGACAGCTCCAAGAATGAGGCTGACTGGTCGGTATACATGGAGCGCAAGAATCCCAAGACTGCAACGGTGACCATTCCTGAGGGGGCACTCGTGGCAGGCCGCGGCGATACGCTTCAGATCAGCAAAGAAGTGGACAACTTCACCGCTTCCGGCAAGTTTGACGGCGAGGCGCCGCGCGATGTGTACATCACCAACATCCAGTTCTTCGATGCGGACGGCAATGCGCTGCCCATCGATACGACGGCTGTTTGGACGGCTCCGGAAACCGGCGAGGATCGCACGAACCTCTACGATGTGAAGAATGCGGTTGAATTCGCAGGCTTTGCGTGCGAGGGCAGCAGCTGGGGTCAGAATGGCTTCGATATTCCGCAGGAATTCATCGATGCGCTCGTTCCTGGCTCTGTGATTGAAATTTCCTTCGAATCCGAGGATGGCTCGATGTGGATTGTCATGCCGGATGCTGCGGCGGGCTGGACGCGCGTTGCACAGGGTACGGCGGCAATCAACAACAGCGGCACGGTCTGCCAGATTACCTATGAGCAGATTGCTGCGCTGCTGGGCGAGGACAAGACGACGTGGGGCGGCCGCATGCAGTGCGAGGCTGCCAGCGCGTGGAAGGTCTACTCTGTGAAGGTCGGTGAAAAGGCGCCGCGCATGGTTGCATCCGAGATCGTGTCCTTTGACGGCTTTGCCTGCGAAGGCGGCGCGTGGGGACAGAATGGTTTCGACATGCCCGAGGCGGTGCGCGACGCGCTCGTGCCCGGCACAGCGGTGCAGATTGACTTCGAGTCCGAGGACGGCACGATGTGGATCGTCATGCCTGACTCCGCGGCAGGCTGGATGCGTGTCGCGCAGGGTGAAGCAACCATCTCCGGCGGCAAGGCGTATGTGACGTACGAGCAGATTGCGGCGGCGTGCGGCGAAGACAAGTCCACTTGGGGCACCCGCATGCAGTGCGAAGCCGCCAGCGCATGGAAGGTCTATGCGGTGACCGTCGTCAGCATCGACTACATGGTCGGCTCTCACGACAACATCACGTTCGATGGCGCGGCGTGCGAAGGCAGCGCATGGGGACAGAACGGCACCGAGATGCCTGAAAACATCATCGCGGCGCTCGTGCCCGGCGCAGTCATCAACATCTCCTATGAGTCCGAGACGAACAACATCTGGATCGTCATGCCTGACGCGGCAGCCGGCTGGTCCCGCATTCAGCAGCAGACGGCTGTGACGGACGGCTCTGTGGCACAGATCACCTTCGAGCAGATCGCTGCGGTTTGCGGTGATGACGTTTCCACGTGGGGCAACCGGATGCAGTTCGAATCTGACGGCGCGTGGAAAGTCTACGCAGTGACGGTCGGTCAGAGCAACTAAAGGCAGGCTGTTCTGCCATCCAATTCCTATGAACCTTACGGAGGAGGTCGGGATACGTCCTGACCTTCCTCCGCAGATGTTAGACGTTACTCAATAAGCAGCAAGGAGGACTCATATTCAATGAAAAAGTTTGCCGCGCTTTTGCTCGCCCTGACCATGGTGCTGAGCATGACCGTCATCACCGCCTCCGCCGAGGAGACGCGCGTGATTACCATCGGTACGACATGGGATCTTTACTGGGACTCCTTTGACGAATCCATCGATGCGAACCCCTACTACAGCGGCACGACCGCAGACGAAATGCAGTTCGCGAACGTGAAGAAGATCGAAGAAAAGTGGAACGTGAAGTTCGAATATATCAACCTGACGTACGCGGGCGCGAAGGAATCCATCAACACCTCCGTGCTGGCCGGTACGCCGGACGTTGATATCTACATGCTCGACCTGCCGATTTCCGCGCCTGCCGCGGCGAACGGCTACGTGGTTGACCTGCGCGACGTGCTGCCCAGCGACAACGCCGTCCTGCAGGGCACAGACCCTGTCATGTCCTACATCGACACCGGCAGCGGCGCTGTACAGCTGCTCTGCGCCAACAACGCCGAAAACATGGTCGGATCGACCATGCCGCTCGCGTTCAACCTGCAGATGATCGAGGACGCGAACCTTGAGGATCCGCGTGACCTGGTCGAAAGAGGCGAATGGACGTGGGATAAGTTCCGCGAATACTGCATCGCGTTGACGAAGGATACCGACGGCGACGGCAACATCGACGTGTACGGCTTCGGCGGCTGGCCGGGCGACTACTTCCTGAATTTGGTCATGTCCAACGGCACAAATATTGCCGCGACCGCGACCGAGAACCTGTCCTCGCCTGAAGTCGGCGAAGTGCTGCAGTTCATGCAGGATCTGAACCTGGTGGACAAGGTCATGTACCCGATTCCGGAAGAGAACGGCTGGGACGTCTGCCGCTACTTGTATCGCGACGGCAAGGTTGCCTTCACGCCCATTGCCGCTTGGATTATGGACTCCAATGCTGACTATGCTTATCAGAATCCCGATGGCGTGACGCTCGATTTCGACATGATTTTCATCCCGTGGCCTGTCGGACCGCACGGCAACGCAGAAACCAACGCCCAGAAGGTGACGCAGAACTCCACTTACGTCATCCCGGTCGGCGTGGAAGATCCTGAGCTTGTTTTCAATGTGCTCTATGATCTGCTCAACTGGTACGGCTACGATGCCGACAGCGAGGATGGCGGCGAGGCGGCTCTTGCTATTCGCGACGATCCTGAGACGCTCGGCTGGTGGTACGGCGTGACCGCAAAGGACATCGACCTGCAGGATTACAACTTCGAGATCATGATGGAAATGGGCCGCCATCAGATGCTGGACAACTACGCCAGCCTCAGCGGCGATTATGAGCTGCCGCTGCGCGAGTTCATCAACGGCGACTACACGACCGCACAGCTGCAGGAGACGTATCGCCAGACCATCCAGGATGGTATCAACTCTCTGCTCGGCAAGTAATCCGGTGTAAAAATGACCTCCATCGCGGGTTTGCCTGCGGTGGAGGTTTCTGATGCATATAGAAAGGCTGACCGTGATATGCAAACCGATGAACAGCGCATCCGTCCGAGCGACAACCGCCTGCAGTATACGGGACGCGTTGATTTTGATGACCCTGACAACCCGATCTTTCTCTTTACTGCGTCATATGTGCGCTTCCGCATGGTCGGGCACCATCTGCGCGTTATTCTGACGAACACGCACCATCTGTGGGAAAACCGGCTGGGTGTCGTCATTAACGGTGAGCAGTTCGGTGTGCTGCTCAAGTGGAATGAGGTAAACGAAATCGACCTGTCTGACTATCTGCGCGACGGAGAAAATGACGTGATGCTCTTCAAGCGGCAGGATAGCTGCTGTAAAATCACGCTGCATGCGCTGATGATTGGCGCGTCGGATCGGCTGCTCAATCCGCCGGCAAGACAAACGCGGCGCATTGAATTCTATGGCGACAGCGTGTCGGCAGGGGAGGTCAGCGAAGCGGCAGATTATGCCGGAAGGCTCGATCCGCCGGATCACAACGCGCGGTATAACAACGTGTACTTCAGTTACGCGTGGCAGGCTGCGCGGCTGCTCGATGCTGAAATCAGCGACATCGCGCAGGGCGGCATCGCGCTGCAGGACGGCAACGGCTACTTCTTTGATACGGGGATGCTGTCATGCTGGGATAAACTCGCGTACAATCCGTATTTCGGCGCATTGAAACCGTGGGATTTCAGCCGTTTTACGCCGCATGTGGTCGTGGTTGCCATCGGACAGAACGACAGGGCAAAGGGCGACTTCATGGCGGAGGACTATGCGGGTGGAAAGGCGCAGCAGTGGCGCAGTGACTACGAAGGCTTCATCCGTGCAATTCGGGCAAAATATCCGAAAGCACATATTCTGCTGACGACAACCATCATGCAGCATACGCCCGAATGGGATGACGCGATTGACGAGGTGTACCGGAAGCTGGCAGATGAACATGTGCATCATTTTCTGTATACAAGGAACGGCTGCGGCACACCCGGACATGTCCGTGCATCGGAGGCGGCCGAAATGGCGCAGGAACTGACGGCGTATATCGAATCGATCCCAAACGTGTGGCAGGAGGAAAACGCATGAACATCGAGCTTCGGGCAGGCGAAAAGGTTGTCATGCCGTCAGATCCTTGCATTCGTTACACGGGCAGAATTGATGACCGTAATCCGGATGCGCCGATGCTGGTGTACGTCTGCTCGTCCGCGGAAATGATTGTTACGGGACACATCCTGCGCGTCTTTCTGGAGAATAAGCGCGCCTTCTACCAGAATCGGCTGGGCGTCATCATCAACAATGTTCAAACGAGCGTGCTTTTGTCGGACGGTGAACAGGTAATTGATCTGTCCGACCGGCTGACGGACGGAGAGAATCACGTTCTGCTTTTCAAACGGCAGGACTGCTGCCATGCGATGATGCTGCACGGCCTTGCGATTGCGGAGAATGCGCAGTTGCGGATGCTTCCGCCGCGCCCGAATCGGCGAATCGAAGTGTATGGCGACAGTGTGTCGGCAGGGGAAGTGTCCGAAGCGGAATTTGCCTGCGGTCAGACCGACCCTGAAGGACATGAAGGGCGCTATAGCAACGGCTATCTGAGCTATGCGTGGCAGGCGGCGCGTTTGCTGGGCGCTGAACTGCACGACAACGCGACCGGCGGCATGGCACTGCTGGATGGAACGGGCTACTTCAACATGCCGGACACCGTCGGGATGCTGAGCGCGTGGAACAAGGTGAACTTCTATCCGCCGCTTGGCGAAACGACCGAGTGGGATTTCAGCCGGTATACGCCGCACGTCGTGATTGTTGCCATCGGGCAGAATGACGCGCATCCGCTCAACTACATGGCGAAGGATGAGCACAGTGCGCAGGCGGAACACTGGAAACGTGCATATGCCGGATGGATTGGAGCAATCCGCAGGGTCTACCCAAAGGCGTATATCCTCCTGACAACGACGATTCTCGGACACGATGCATCATGGGATCGCGCGATTGATGAGGTTTGCTGCAGCCTGGATGATCCGAAAATCCGCCATTTCCTGTATAAAAAAAATGGTTGCGGTACGCCCGGACATGTCCGCGGCAGCGAAGCGGCACAGATGGCGCAGGAATTGGTATCCTTCATCGAAACGTTGCCGGATGTGTGGCAATAAAAAAGCAGCCCCTTGAGCGAAAACTCAGGAGCTGCTTTTTATTGATGCGATTAGCTGTTGCGGGAGTAGTTGGGAGCTTCTTTCGTGATGGAAATGTCGTGCGGATGGCTTTCGGCCAGACCTGCGCCGGTAATCTTGATGAATTCGGTGTTCTTGCGGAGGTCATCGATGGTCTTTGCGCCGCAGTAGCCCATGCCGGAGCGGATGCCGCCAACCATCTGGAACACGGTCTCGGACAGAAGTCCCTTGTAGGGAACGCGGCCTTCGACGCCTTCAGGAACGAGCTTCTTGGCGTCCTCCTGGAAGTAGCGATCCTTGGAGCCATGCTCCATGGCACCCAGAGAGCCCATGCCGCGATAGACCTTGTAGGAACGCCCCTGATAGATTTCGGTCGCGCCGGGTGCCTCGTCGGTGCCGGCAAGCATGCTGCCGAGCATGACGCAGGAGCCGCCGGCTGCCAGCGCCTTGACGATGTCGCCGGAATACTTGATGCCGCCGTCAGCGATGACGCGGATGCCGTACTTGTCGGCTTCCTCAGCGCAGTCGGACACAGCAGTCACCTGCGGCACGCCGATGCCGGCAACCACACGGGTGGTGCAGATGGAACCCGGACCGATGCCGACCTTCACGCAGTCAACGCCTGCGGAAATGAGGTCATGGGTAGCTGCAGCAGTGGCAACGTTGCCGGCGAACAGCTGGATGTTGGGGTAGCGCTTGCGGATCGCTTCCACCTGGCGCAGCACGCCGACGGAATGACCATGTGCCGTGTCGATGGAGATGACGTCGACCTTCGCGTCAAGCAAGGCATCGATGCGGTCGAACACGTCGTGCGTTACGCCGACAGCAGCGCCGCACAGCAGACGACCCTTGGCATCCTTGGCGGAATTCGGATATTTGGTGGACTTTTCAATGTCCTTGATGGTGATCAAGCCGCGGAGCATGCCGTTCTCATCGACGATGGGAAGCTTCTCGATGCGGTGCTTCGCCAGAATCTTCTTTGCCTCCTCCAGGGAGGTGCCGACAGGCGCGGTGATGAGGTTTTCGCTGGTCATGACCTCGCTGATTTTGCGGGTATAGTCCGTTTCAAAGCGCAGGTCACGGTTAGTCAGGATGCCGACGAGTTTGCCGTCGCGGGTGATCGGGACGCCGCTGATGCGATAGCGTGCCATCAGGTTTTCCGCATCCTGAATCAGGTGGTCGGGAGAGAGAAAGAACGGATCGGTGATAACGCCGTGCTCGGAACGCTTGACCTTATCGACCTGAGCCGCCTGCTCGGCAATGCTCATGTTCTTGTGGATGATACCCAGACCGCCCTCACGCGCCATGGCGATGGCCATGCGGGAGTCTGTCACGGTATCCATAGCGGCAGACATCAGGGGAATATTCAGCTTAATGACCGGAGTGAGCTGAATGGAGAGATCAACTTCCTTGGGCAGCACCTCGCTGCGTGCGGGTACCAGCAGAACATCATCAAACGTAAGCCCTTCCCGAACAACCTTTTGCAGCATGGGCAATTATCCTCCTCATCACGCCAAAAAGTGAAGTATCAGCAGGTCGCTGCCGAATGCGGCCACCTGTAGGTTATCCATAATTGTAACAAAGCGTAAACCCTTTGTCAATGGCTTAAATGACGAAAATTTGCCCGAAACGTAATAGAAAGGGTCAAGGGAGAAACTTCCTTGCAGGGCGCTTGGACAGCATCTCTGCTGGGTTTGGAGCAGCGCCCCTAATCACTTCTTCCTGCTGGAGAAGTCCTTTTCAATGCCTTCCTTCCAGCTGGCGGTCAGCGGTGCGGCGCAGCGAACAGCGTCAATCGCGCCGCTGATGGATTCGAAATTCTGGCGCGTGCCTTGGCTGTCCGCATGGTAATCCACCGCACGGTCGGCAGCGATGCCCAGTGCATCCGCCGTTTCTGCAGCATCGATGTTTGCACCGAGGAAAAGGAATTCCCAGCCATCGTGCTTCTTGCTCTCAATCATCTGCTTGACCTTGGTGCGCGTATATTCGCGGCTGGCGTTTTCCATGCCGTCGGTGATGATGATGAACATGGTCTGCGCCGGCACATCCTCCGGACGGGCGTACTTGTGGATGTTCTCGATGTGGGCGATGGCATGCCCGACCGTGTCAAACAGCGCAGTGCAGCCGCCGGTAACGTAATCCTTTGCTGTCATGGGATGCACCTTCTCCAGCGGTGCACGGTCGTGCACGAGATGCCAGTTCGTGTTGAACAGGAAGGTGGAGATGAATGCCTCGCCGGGCTTGTCTTTCTGCTGATCAAGCATGCTGTTGAAGCCGCCAATCGTGTCCGCCTCAAGACCGTGCATGGAACCGCTACAGTCGAGAATGAATACGAGTTCTGTCAGGTTGCTTTTCATGATGAATCCCTCCATATCGAATAATAGGCTGTGCAGCTTCTCTGTTGCACAGCCTTATTCTATCGGAAATCGCGGGGGATTTGGTCGCCTGACAAGCGACAATTATTCGATTTTTTGCACCGGATGCATGCCGAGTTCCTGATAAATCTGATTGACATGTTCCTGACATGCTTCAGCGAAGCCATTTGCGTCAAACGCGCCGTTCAGATAGCGCTGAATGAGCGTCTGCAGCGTGCCATCGAGAAAAACAGGTGAATCGCCGTATATGTATGCGTATTGCGCGATGTCCTGATAGTGCGCGACATCCTCCGCAGTGATGTCGTACGGGTTGTCGATGAGGGATTGCTTGGCTTCGCGCATATACTGCAATTCAAGCGTGTCGTCCTCGGTCAGTTCGGCGATGGCTGTGGCAATATCGTTGAAGGTGCCGGAGCAGTAGGTGAATTCATGACCGGCGGCAGCATAGTCATTGAAGGAAGGATAGTTGTAGCCTTCATACAGGATGGTTAGAGAGGGATTGTTTTTAGTGTACGAGCCGCTTTGCGCAGTACTGCCATGTCCAGAGGGTGAGAGCGTTGAAGTGATTGCGAATGCGCTGGATAAGGCAAGCAACATCAAAATGCATACAAGGAAAAACGCAACGATTCGTTTCATCAGAAAACCTCCTTCTCTTTTAAGTGAGCGGTCGAGTAAAGTTACATGGAGTAGCATTTAATGTCCCATTTGGAATCATCACTTTCTTGATTTAAATTGTATCATCTTAAAATAAACATGTCAATATGTAAAATAAACAAAGTGCCAATTTTTAGCAGATAATTAATTGGTATAAGAATGAAAAAAGGAAATTTGTTGAGCACAAAGAAAGCTCCTGACAGAATGCATCCATCCTGTCAGGAGCCATAGATTATGCGTTGAAATTCAGGTATTCCTCGGCAGGCGCCGGAACAATCTCCGCGCGCGCCTCCTGGAGCATCAGCATCTTTTCGCCCTGTGCGTCAACAGCCTTGCATTGTGCCGTCATGCGGAAGTAGTTCTTCGTGCCGGGCTTCTGCACGCCCTGCGTAATCCAGCCGATGGGCTGAATGTCGTTTGCGCAGCACGTCATTGCCATGCGTCCGAACATGTAATAGCCGCGCGGCAGCGAACGATCCGCAAACACCTGACCGACAAGGCGGATGGTTTTGCGGTCGTAGCGGTCGGGATGGTCGAGCGAATCAAGGTAGAACGTCGGAATGTCTTCATCCTTGATTTCGATGACTGCCGCCTTCATGTTGTACGGCAAATCCTCATCCGCAACGCCGTCCTCGCTGGTGCCGTCGGTGTTCTCGAACAGGACATTCGCTCGCGGATTCACGGCTTTGACCTGCCTGCGCCACGGGCTCTTTTCGGTGCCGGGCTTGCAGCGGTTGAACAGAATCAGGTCGGCAACCTTCATCGGGTCGGTCAGCATCTGCCGCATGTTGGTAAAGTAGTTGTCGAACGTGTTCGCGTCGACGGTCGTGATAATCTGCACGACCTCCCACTTGCGCGGCAGCATGCAGGAACCAAGCCGTTCAATTGTCCAGATGCTGTTGTATTCAACAAAGACGCGTTCAGGCTTGTACTGCTTGTCCAGCGCTTCCAGATGTGCAGTGTTCATTTCGTCCGCCTCGTCCAGCACGACAACGGTCGCGTTCTTGGCGGATTCGTATTCCTCCACGCCTTCCTCACAGCACAGCACAAGCGTCTTCTGCCCGCGCGAGAAGTTCTCGTCCGTCAGCATGTTGTTGATCAGCTGGGTCTTGCCGCTTTCCAGAAAGCCTGTGATCAGGTAGACTGGCGTAAATTCCTGCTCGCTCATGCTTTGAACAGCTCCCGCAGTGCTTTTTCGTCGATGTGCGCACCGATAACGCAGATACGACCGGTGTAATCCGCCGTGCCCGGACGGAACTGGCTTTCACCCGGCACATAGTCGAACTGGAACCATTCGCCTGCCGCATTTTGCAGGACGCCCTTGGCGCGCAGCACGGTGCCGTATTCCTCTTCATCGGACAGCTTGTCGAGCATGGCCTTGATTTCGTCCTGCTCATAGCGGTTCGCGGTTTCTACGCCGACAGACACGAACACTTCGTCCGCGTCATGCCCATGATGATGGTGATGATGATGACCGCAGGAGCAGGTGTCGCCGTCCTCGTGGTCATGGTCGTGTTCCTCATGGTCATGATGGTGATGATGTTCGTGTTCGTCGTGGTCTTCATCGTCATCATCGTCGTCATGATGGCCGCCGCAGCACGGGCAGACGCCGTCCTCATGCTCATGCTCCTCATGGTCATGATGGTGATGATGATGTTCATGCTCATCGTCATCATCATCGTCGTCATCGATGTGGATTTCCATCGGCTTGCCGGATTCGATGACTTCCAGCAGCGTGTCGGCGGACAGATCATCCCAAGGCGTCGTTACGATGCGAACGCCCGGATGCTGCTCTTCGACCAGTGCACGGCTCTTCTCGATGCGTTCGGCGGACAGCAGCTGCGTACGGCTGAAAATGACGGTCGCGCTCGTTTTGATCTGGTCAAGGAAGAACTCGCCGAAGTTTTTCATATACATGCGGCACTTGCCGGCATCGACAACCGTCGCGCAGCCGGACACGACCAAATCAGGATGGCGCTCTTTTGCATGCTCAACCGCAACAAGAATTTCACTGAGCTTGCCGACACCGGACGGCTCAATCAGCAGGCGGTCTGGATGGTACTTTTCAATCAGCTCATCGACTGCCTTCTGGAAATCGCCGACCAGCGTGCAGCAGATGCAGCCGGAATTCAATTCGTCCACAATAATGCCGGAATCTTTCATAAAGGCTCCGTCAACGCCGACTTCGCCGTACTCGTTTTCCAGCAGGATAATCTTTTCCTTGCTGATGCTGCCGGTCAGCAGCTTTTTGATGAGCGTCGTCTTGCCTGCGCCGAGAAAGCCAGAAATAATATTTACCTTTACCATAGCCGTTATCTCCTATTCATACGCTTGCGGGGGTCTTGGCGGCAATTTCCGCCGACATGTATTATAGCACAGTCGTCAAGGGGAAACAAGAGATTCACGGCTGATTTGCGCTCTGTTGTTCCTCTTTTTCGCGCTCCGCCTTCGCCAGTGAGTTCGTGTCGATACTGTCGCGGTACACCACGAATTTCTGGAACAGGAACTCTGTGACGAAGTTCACTGCCATGTTGAGCACCTCAATCAGCCAGTCGTGCATGCCGAGGCTGACAAGCGCATCGCTCCACCAACTTGTCAGCGCGATGAACACGACGTAATACAGCACGACAAGCAGCATGGCACGGCGGATGTTGCCGTCCGAGCGGAATGTATACCGCCGGTTGAACGTGAAATTCCACAGCACCGACAGCACCAGCGACGGCAGGTAGCTCAGCAGATACCCTTCCAGATGCAGCACATCGTGCAGCAGCGTGAAGCTCCCTAACTGAATCAGTCCCGCAGACGCGCTGAACAGTGTGAACTTAATCGCCTGCCACACGTTCTTATTCTTCATGGGATGACCTCCTTTTCACGGACTTCGTCTGTTTTCTTGCAACAATACAAATCAAGCAACATGAGCGTTTGCGAAGGGACAAGGGGCGACCACAAAGTCCCTTTGTCGTGTCAGCAGGCACAAAATCGCTTAACAACAATACAAATCAAGTAACATGAGGGCGCATTGCGAAGGGGACAAGGGGGCGATCGCAAAGTCCCTTTGTCGTGTCAGCAGGCACAAAATCCCTTAGCAACAATACAAATCAAGTAACATGAGGGCGCATTGCGAAGGGGTCAAGTAAACTATACCCCGTAGAATGGACACGGGCTTTGGTTAGGCGGATGCTACGTCCC